>CAWBRP010000013.1:0-169308 GCA_963791275.1 uncultured Actinomycetota bacterium | reverse complement strand
CGATCCTCGACGAGCTCCAGATGGGCGCCGCCTCCCTCGCCCGGCTGCTCGGGGTCGCCCAGGTCCCCGACGACCGAGAGGTGTCCGGCGCGGTGCCGCGCGACGAGAAGCTCGACGCGACCGACGTCCGGTTCTCCTACGTCGAGGGCCGCGACGTGCTGCACGGCGTGGACCTCGATGTCGGCGTCGGCGAGCGGATCGCCATGGTCGGTCCGTCCGGCGCGGGCAAGTCCACGCTCGGGCGGCTGCTGGCCGGCATCCACCCGCCGCGCACCGGTGCGGTGACGGTCGGCGGGGTCGGCCTGGTCGAGCTGCCGCTCGACGACCTGCGCGGCCACGTCGCCCTGGTGACCCAGGAGCACCACGTCTTCGTCGGCACCATCCGGGAGAACCTCGCCCTGGCGATCCCGCCTGGCGGGGACTCCGGTGACGCCGCGATCCGCGCCGCCCTCGACGCGGTCGACGCCCTCGTCTGGGTCGACCTGCTGCCCGAGGGGCTCGACACCGTCGTAGGCTCGGGCGGCCGCGCGCTGACCGCGGCCCAGGCCCAGCAGCTCGCGCTGGCCCGGCTGGTGCTGGCCGACCCGCACACACTCGTCCTCGACGAGGCGACCTCCCTCATCGACCCGCGTGCTGCCCGGCACCTCGAGCGCTCGCTGGCGGTGGTCCTCGAGGGCCGCACCGTGATCGCCATCGCCCACCGGCTGTTCTCCGCCCACGACGCGGACCGGGTGGCGGTGGTCGAGGACGGCGTCATCTCGGAGTTCGGCTCGCACGACGAGCTCGTCGCCGCCGACAGGTCGTACGCGGCCCTGTGGCGGTCGTGGAACGGTGAGTCCCCCCGCGCCTGACGCGCCGGCCGGCGGGACCTCAGCCGGAGCTACACCGGAGGATGCTCCCCGCGCGAGGCATGCACGCGCGCGTGCGCGATGGCCTCGGGGGTGCTGGCGAACAGGTGCCGGTCGTGAGCGAGGCGGTCCTGCACGCCGAGCTCACGGAGCACCTGCTCGTGGAGCGGCTGGACGCCCGACAGCAAGACGGTGATCCCGCGACCCTCGAGCCGACGGATCGTGTCGGCCAGCACGCTGGCGCCGGTGGCGTCGATGGTGGTGACCCGGGACATCCGGAGCACCACCACGCGCACGTTGCTCACCTCGGCGAGCTCTAGCAGGAAGTCGTGGGCGGCCGCGAAGAACAGCGGGCCGTCGAGCCGGTAGGCCACGATGTGCTCGTCGAGGAGCGATCGCTCCTCGCCGTCGTGGTCGCTGTCGTCGAGCGGGATCTCCTCGAGGCGGGCGGAGCGCGCGGTCTGCTGCAGGGCGAAGAACCCCGCGACCACCAGGCCGATCAGGACTGCCGTGACGAGGTCGAAGACGATCGTCGCGACCGCGGTGACGGCCAGCACCGCGGCGTCCCCGCGCGTCGAGCGCAGCAGGGCGCCGAGGCTGGAGACCTTGACCATCTGCACCGCGGTCGCGATGAGCACGCCGGCCAGCGCGACCAGCGGGATCTCCGCGACCCAGCGCGACGCCACCAGCACGACGGCCAGCAGCACCACAGCATGCACGACCGCGGCCAGCCGGGACGACGCACCGGAGCGGACGTTCACGGCCGTGCGCGCGATGGCCGCGGTGGCCGGGATCCCTCCGAACAGCGGCGCGCCCAGGTTCGCGAGCCCCTGGCCGACGAGCTCACGGTCGGAGTCGTGCCGGCCACCCACGCTCATCCCGTCGGCCACGGTGGCCGAGAGCAGGCTCTCCAGCGCGGCCAGGGCCGCCACGGCGATCGCCGGGAGCACCAGCGAGCCCAGGTCACCGACCGGCACGGTCGGGAGTGACGGGACCGGCAGGCCCGAGGGGATGTGGCCGATGGTGGCGAGGCCGAGGTCGAGGACGGCGTTGCCGGCCGTCACGAGCACCACCGCCACCAGCGAGCCGGGCAGCGTGGGCCGGCCGCGCGCCAGGAGCAGGACGACAGCCACGACCCCGACGGTGACGCCGAGCGGAGCCCACGAGGGCGCGTCGGACCAGGCCTGGACGGCCTCGAACGCCAGACCCAGCACCTTGTCCGCCTGCACGTCGACGCCCAGCGCGGCGGGCACCTGTTGCAGCGCGATGATCACCGCGATGCCGACCGTGAAGCCCTCGACCACCGGGATCGGCACGTAGCGGATGAAGCGCCCGGCGCCGGCGTACCCCAGCCCGACCAGGAGCAGACCCGCCATCATTCCCACGACGAGGACGCCGTCCGCGCCGTGGGCGGCGACGATCGGCACGAGGACGACCGTCATCGCGCCGGTCGGTCCGCTGACCTGGACCCGGCTGCCGCCGAAGATCGCCGCCAGCACGCCGGCGACGATGGCGGTCACCAGACCGGCTCCTGCGCCCAGGCCCGAGCTGACGCCGAAGCCGAGGGCGAGCGGCAGCGCGACCAATCCGACGAGCAGGCCCGCCGTCAGGTCGCTCGACGGCCGGACGTGCTGCCAGTCCGCGCGCCGGGGCGCCAGCGCGAGCACCCGGCTCCACACGCGCCCGGCGCCCGGCGCCGCCGGGTCGGTGCGGAGGCTCACCGGCGGGTGCGGGGCGTCAGCTCCGCCTCGAGCTCGCCCTGCGACGCGATGATCCCGGACAGGATGCTGCGGGCCGCCAGGAGCAGGTCGCGGACCTCGGGGACGCTGACGGAGTAGACCACCTCGCCGGCGCGCCGGTGGGAGACCACGAGCGAGGTACGACGGAGGACGGCGAGCTGCTGGGACAGGTTGCTCGGCTCGATCTCGATCTGCTCGAGCAGCTCGTGCACGGCATGGTCGCGGTCGGACAGGAGCTCCAGGATGCGGATGCGGGCGGGGTGCCCGAGCGTCTTGAAGAACTCGGCCTTGGCCTGGTACAGCGGAATGCTCATGACCTGCCCGTCGACGAAGACCTGAAGACTACACGAGTTGCACAAGTCTTCATGTTTGTCTCTTGCGACCGTGACAGTTCCGGTGTCACAGTGACGGGCATGAAGCTCTCCACGCCCTTGATGTACGCCGGCAACCCGCGCGAGGCCGCCGACCAGGTGGCCGCCCTGGAGCAGGCGGGGCTGGACACGGTCTGGGTCGCCGAGGCCTACGGCTTCGACTCCCCCACGCTGATGGGTTACCTGGCCGCCAAGACCGAGACCATCGAGATCGGGTCGGCGATCCTCAACGTCTACTCCCGGACGCCGAGCGCCCTGCTCCAGACCGCGGCCGGGCTGGACAACGTGAGCGGCGGCCGCGCGATCATCGGCCTCGGCGCGTCCGGTCCCCAGGTGATCGAGGGCTTCCACGGGGTGGCCTACGACAAGCCGCTCGGGCGCACCAAGGAGGTCATCGACCTGATCCGCCGCGGCCTGCGCCGCGAGACGCTGACCCACGACGGCATCTTCACCCTGCCCCTCCCGGCGGGGCAGGGCACCGGTCTCGGGAAGCCGCTGAAGCTCCTCACCCGGCCCGAACGCAACACCGTCCCGCTCTACATCGCGGCCCTCGGCCCCAAGAGCGTGCAAGGCGCGGCGGAGTACGCCGACGGCTGGCTGCCGTTCCTCTTCATGCCCGAACGCGCCCACCAGGTCTGGGGCGACGCGCTCGCCGCCGGCACGGCAAAACGCCAGGAGGGACTGGCCCCCCTGGAGATCTCGGCCGGCGGCATGGTCGCGATCGGCGAGGGCCCGGAGACCAAGGCGCTGCTCGACTTCGCCCGCCCCCTCTACGCCCTCTACGTCGGCGGCATGGGTGCTCGGGGCAAGAACTTCTACAACGACCTGGCCTGCCAGTACGGCTTCGAGAAGGAGGCCAAGGAGATCCAGGACCTCTACCTCGGCGGCAACAAGCGGGACGCGGAGGCCAAGGTGCCCCTCGAGTGGCTCGAGGCGGGCAACCTCGTCGGGCCGGCGTCGTACGTCCAGGAGCGCATCGCCGCCTTCCGCGAGGCGGGGGTGACCAACCTCCAGCTGAGCCCGGCCTCCGACGACCCCGCCGCCACCATCCGCCAGGTCAAGGAATGGGTCGCATGACACCTTGCTGGCCCGGCCGGTTCGCCAACCTGCGGCGGATCCGGTCGCTCGACCCGAGCACCGACTTCGAGGAGATCGTCCGGCTGACCTCGCGCGAGGAGTTCCCCTGGGACTACACCCAAGGCACCGGCATCGCGTTCATGCGCGACTATGGTGTGCCCTCGATCGCGGCGCTTCTCGACCGGACCCGGGAGTTCGCGGACCACGGCGTCAAGCGCTACGACGACACCCTGCTGGTCGGCGACGAGGCGGTCATCGACGGCATCGAGTCGTCCCGTGGGCACGCCGCGATCCGGCGGCTCAACCGGATCCACGGCCACTACGCCATCCCCGAGCACGAGTTCCACTACGTGCTGGCCACCACCATCGTCGGCCCGGTGCGCTGGATCGACGAGTACGGCTGGCGCCCGCTCGACCCGCACGAGCTCACCGCGATCGCCCTGCTGACCACCCGGTTCGGCGAGCTGATGGGGCTCAAAGGGCTGCCCACCACGTACGACGGCTACCTGCGGCTCCTCGTCGACTACGAGCGCGAGCACTTCGCGCCCAGCACGGCCGGCCGTCGGGTCGCCGAGGCGACCATCCGGGTCGGACGGCAGACCGCCCCGTGGCCGCTCGGGCCGCTGGTCCCACGGGTGACGGTCGCGATGATGGACGAGGCGCTGCGCCACGCGCTCGGGCAGCCCGCCCAGCCGGCCTGGTTCGTCCGGGCGGTCCGCGGCGGGCTGCGCCTGCGCGGTCGGCTGCTCCGGTGGGCCCCGCCGCGGCGGACGCCGTACCGGCACCGCCCCACGACGTACCCGGACGGGTACCGGCTCGAGGACATCGGTCCCACCTCGATGCTCGCCGCGCTCAACACCGAGGCCAGGGAGTCCGCATGAGAGCCATCTTCGAGGCCGAGCACGAGGCTTTCCGCGACGCGGTCGGCGCCTTTCTCGACAAGGAGATCGTGCCCCGGCACGAGCAGTGGGAGATCGACGGCATCGTCGACCGGGACGCGTGGAGCAAGGCCGGGGCGCAGGGCCTGCTCGCCCTCCAGCTCGACGAGGAGTACGGCGGTGGCGGCACGAACGACTTCCGCTTCAACGTGGTCCTCAACGAGGAGATGACCCGTCGGGGCGTCTACGGCGCGGCGTACTCCCTCTTCAACGACATGATCGTGCCCTACCTGCACGCGGCGGCGACGGATGAGCAGAAGCAGCGCTGGTTCCCCGGGCTGTGCGCCGGCGAGCTGATCGCGGCGATCGCGATGACCGAGCCCGGCGCGGGCTCGGACTTGCAGGGGATCCGGACGACGGCCACGTTCCAGCCGGACACGGGCTGCTACCTCCTCAACGGGCAGAAGACCTTCATCTCCAACGGCATCCTCGCCGACCTGGTCGTCGTGGTGGCGCGCACCGATCCCGAGGCGGGGCACCAGGGGATCTCGCTGCTCGTGGTCGAGCGCGGGATGGACGGCTTCGAGCGCGGGCGCAACCTGGACAAGATCGGCCAGCACGCCCAGGACACCGCGGAGCTCTTCTTCACCGACGTCCCCGTGCCCCGGGCGAACCTGCTCGGCGAGGAGGGCTCCGGCTTCCTCCAACTGATGACCAACCTGTCGCAGGAGCGGCTCTCGATCGCGGTGTCGGCGGCCACGGCGTGCGAGGTCATCCTCGAGACGACGCTGGCCTACGCCAAGGACCGCACGGCCTTCGGCCGGCCGATCGGCAGGTTCCAGCACAACCGGTTCGTGCTCGCCGAGATGGCCACCGACGCGCACATCGCGCGAGTCTTCATCGATGACTGCATCGCCCGACACCTCCGCGGCGAGCTCGACGCGTCGACGGCGTCGATGGCGAAGTGGTGGACGACCGAGCTGCAGAAGAAGGTCGTCGACCAGGGCCTCCAGCTGCACGGCGGCTACGGCTACATGCGGGAGTACCCCATCGCCCGGGCGTACCTGAACTCCCGCGTGCAGACCATCTACGGCGGCACCACCGAGATCCAGAAGGAGATCATCGGGCGGTCCCTGGGGCTCTAGGGCCGCTGCTCGTTTCGGACCTCGACACCGGGTGGTGGGCACCGGGCGCGGGCTGCTTCGCCTTCAGGCGTCGACGACCCGGAACTCGTGCCGATCACTCACGAGATCGTGGGCGTAGGGACGCACCTCGACGCTCAGCACGCGTGCCTTCGACCCCCGCGCCGACCGGTGCGAACGCGAGCCCTTGCTCGAGAGCCTCGGCCACACGCGCACGCCCGACCAGGAGTTCGTCGGACGACACGCCGTCAGCCAACAGGCGCAGCACCACGACACAGACCGCATGCATGGCGATCTCCTCTGCCGGGTTGTACCCCAGCACGAGATCCTCGTCGTCAGTCGGCTGGCGCACGGCCACGCGTACGGTGGCGTCGACGATCACGAGCTGGTCGTCCTGAGCGATCAATGGGGAGCCGGTGAGCACATAGTCCCGGTCGCGAAGGTCAGGCCCGGATGAGTGACGTGAGAACAGCCCCAAGCGTCCATCGTTCCCCGAGGGCAGGGGTTCCAACCGCTGAACCTTCGCCCCATCGGCGTGACCCCGCACCGTCAGCGGCAGATGCGGGCGCTACGCGTTCAGTAGCCAGTGCGCCAGGTTGGAGCCGCGAGGCTCGGCGATTGGCCCGCGTCAACGGCGCTCGCAGTTGGTCCTGGTCTCGGCGACGCACCGGTCGACGTTCTGCCTGCCGTTGGCGGTGTCGGAGCCCTTGCCACCAAAGAGCTGATCACGGCCGTCGCTGCCACGGACGAAGTCGGCGCCCCTGCCCCCGTAGATCGTGAGACCGTCCCCCCGGGCGGCGCCCAACAGGCGGTCGCGACCGCGGCCACCCTTGATGAGCACCGTCCGCCCACCCGCCTTCACGAGGTCGTCCCCGAGGCCGGTGGACACTCGGACGCGCTGCTTGGCGGAGAGCTCCAGGCGGTCCGGGCCGGTGGTGCCGACCACGTCGAGGGTCTCGGTGGCGAGGGCGAACAGGAACTCGATGCCGGCGAGGTCGGTGTGCACCTGTTGGTCGGCAGCGGTCGTGCACTGCGCAGCGTCGTTGACCTTGATCGTCGCGGCCTTGCAGGCCAAGAAGCTGAACGTGTCATCGCCGGCTCCGGTGTCGACGCTCGTGGGCAGGTAGTTCTCGAGGCGGAGCCCGTCGTCACCACCTCCCATAGAGATCGTCGACGGCGCTGCCAGGTCCAAGACGGTGCCGGAGACATTGAGGTGCTCGCCCCCGCTGGAGCCGGCGAACGAGAGGCTGCTGCCCGGCGCCACGCGGGCGAAGAAATCCTCGACGTTCGTCCAGGTCACCGTCCCGCCGCCCAGGCTCGCCCGCTGCGTGGTGTTGTCGATGCTGAGCTCTCCGGTCCAGGCGCCGTTGATCAACAGCGAATCGGCCCCATCGCCGTTGTCGATCGAGCCACCGGCCAGGCCGGCGTAGGTGACGCCGTCAAACCCGGCGCCTGTGGAGATGACGTCGTGGTTGGGCCAGCCAGGAAGGGATGTCCCGGACAGGATCCAGTCGTTGCCGCCACCGGTCGAGATCACGTCGACTTCGGTGTCGGGCGACACGGTGCCGTCGCTCATCGACGCGGCGGCGACGGTCTCGTTGAACCCGTTACCCACGTAGGAGTCGGCCCCAGATCCGAGCGTGACGGTGAAACCACCGATGGACGTGGTCGTCTCGTTGACCACGGAGTCGTTCCCCGCGCCGGCGTCGGCGCTGACGAACGGGTCGCGACTCACGGTGCTGGGGGCGCCGACGAGGCAGACGATGTCGTCGCCGCCCAGCGCCCACACGGTGCTGTTGCCGTACATCGGGGCCACGATCACGTCGTCACCCTCCGTGCCGGTCGTGGCCTGCCCCTCGGTCGGGCCGACGATCGTCGCCGGCAGGCCCTGGCAGGTGAGGATCTCGGCCTGTGCCGAGGAGACGTCACTCGCGACGAGCGCGGCCGCTAGCGCCAGGGCAGACAGGACACAAGGCAGCTTCTTCACAGCCGGTACGACGCGCGCCCAGGCCTATCGGTTCGGAATGACCTCGTGATCCACGGCACCGACGACGAGCAGGGGGCCCGTTCGTCGAAAAACGCTTCGGATCGCCTCGGGTGCCCTGGCTCCGCAAGACGTCGGGCCGCCGGGTCGTACCCCGACAGACATGCTCGGTCATCGGCATGTGAGTGCTTTCGTTCTGAATCGCCCGCCCGGTGGACCGACCCTCGACTGAGCCTTAAGACGTCGCAGGTGGTCGTCGACCTGGGCACCGGCGTGGCGATCGACCAGCCTGAAGGGAATGTGACCCCCGCGCCCCACTGACCGTGCCATGTTCGCATCCGCGACGAGGGGAATCGGCGCACGCATCTCGGCAAGACCGAGCGGATCGCGGCAGGTCAGGAGGTTGCAGGAACCACATTGTCGGTGGTCGATGAAATAGTAGGACTGTCGACGTGCCGGGGGCCTGGCGGTAGTCGGACTCGGGCGCCGCCCGCTCACTCACGGTTGTCGACGCAAGGACCGAGACGAGGAGTGGCTGGACATGAGCGAAGTCCACGACGAGACGCCCGCGGTGCGTCTCAGGAATGTCGAAGACCGGGATCTCGAGGTGTTCTTCGACCACCAGGCGGATCCGCAGGCGGTGGAGATGGCGGCGTTTCCCGCTCGCGACAAGGATCGTTTCGCGGCGCACTGGGCGAAAGTCCGCGGCGACGACGCCTTGGTCGCGCGCACCATCGTCGCGGACGGCATGGTGGCGGGCCACATCGGCAGCTGGCCGGAGAACGGGCAGCAGCTGCTCGGCTACTGGGTCGGACGTGAGTGGTGGGGCCGCGGCGTCGCGACCCAGGCGCTCGCGCTGTTGATGGAGGAGGTGTCGATCCGGCCGCTCTACGCCCATGTCGCGGCGCACAACGTGGGCTCGATCCGCGTCCTGGACAAGTGTGGCTTTCGGCGCGATCGCGTGCAGGAGGCGAAGGCGCCTGCGCCCGACGACGGCATCGAGGAGCTCATCTTCGTGCTGAACGCACGGAAATGAGAACGGCCGCAGCCCCGGCGTCTGCCGAGGCTGCGGCCGCTGTCGATCAGGCGTCCGGAGCGACGAACTCCGGCAGCTTCTCGTCGAACATGCCGGCGAACGCCAGCGAGCCGAGCACGAAGCTCTTCGGCTTCGCGGCCATCGCCACCTCGGTGCCCCACGTGGCCGCCCGCTCGCGCTGGTTGGGCGTGCCGTGGTGGCCATTGCTGGTGAACTGGCAGTCGCCGACCACGTAGAAGGCCATGATCGCGTCGACGACCCGCTTGGCATTGAGGGCCAGGCCCTTCTTGTGGGCACCGAAGTAGCCGGCGAACGAGTCGGCCATCAGCTCCGTGCGGCGGGTGGCCTCGGGGCCGGGCAGCGGCGGCGTGGTGACGAACAGGTTCTGCTCGTACTGGATGTGGTGACCGAACTCGTGACCCATGATGACGCGGGGGCCGACGTCACCGAGGCCCAGGGCGTCCATCGCGTCGAGGACGCCGTCACCGAAGACCAGCTTGTCGGGGATAGTGTCGAACGGCGGCGCCTCGCCCTCGGCGCTGAACGCGAACGCGTTGAGCGTGAACAGCGGGTTGTCGTAGAAGGTGCCCGCGTCGTTCATGTAGCCGGCGACCTCGGCGGCGTAGCCGGAGAAGGCGCTGGGAGGCAGATCGTAGAGCACCGACATCGCCCGGGCGATCTTGTCGGGGTACAGCAGCGAGGCGCCGTGCATGGCGTGCAGCTGGATGTCGGAGGACTGGATGTCCCAGAACTTCTTGACGTCGCGGAACGTGTTCTTCAGCTGCGCCGCGTGGTCGGTGAGGTCGTAGAACGAGTCACCGGGCCGGGCGAACACCAGGGCGTCGTACGTCGGGATGTCGAGCATGTCGAGGTGGTCGATGAGGAAGAAGAAGTCATCGTCGGACATGTTGGCGATCAGGCCGTCGATGTAGACGTCGAGGTCGGTCGGACCGCACTCGTAGTCGCCCGGGTTGATGGCCCGCTCGACCGCGGCGCGGACCGGGGACGGCTCGACCAGGCGGTGCTGGGTCGGCGCAAAGGTTCGGGCAGTCGGCGCGGTCGGGCTCGCGGTCGCGGTGGCGACCGGGGCCAGCAGACCGAGCGAGAGGAGGATCCCGGCGCCGAACGCCACGGACCAACGGGTGGATCTGTTCACACGAACTCTCCTTGGTGAAGTCCCGCACGCCGGGGCGAACGAGGCAGGTGGGTCTGGTCAACGTAGGCCGAGCGGGGCCGGAATGGCAGTCACGGAGGGATAACGTTTCGCCCGCGTGTTGGGATCCGAGCACAACAGCGAACTCCGCGCGGCTCGCTAGCGTCACAACCAGCACACGGAGGCCGTCGGCTCGGGACGGCCCACTCGAACGCCGGAGGCGTCCCCATGCGCACATTTATCCCACCCCACCGCCTCCGTCCGGGCCGTTGGTCGGCCGCCCTCACCGGCGCCGCCCTGCTCGCCGCCGGCCTCACTGCCGTGACGCCGATCGCCGCGGGGGCCGCTCCGGGCGACCTCGACCCGGCCTTCGCCGCCGCCGGCCGCGCCGCGCTCGGCAACGGCTGGCGCGTCGTCGCCCTCGACGGCCTCCCCGACGACCGGTTCGTCACCGTCTCGATCAGGCCGAGCGACACCGACTCCCTCGACGTGCGTCGCTTCACGCCGACCGGGGTGGCCGACCCGACCTTCGCCGGCGACGGCAACGTGCAGGTCGGCGGTCCCGCCGGCTGGATCGCCCCCGCCGTCGCCGTGGACCGGCACGGAGTGACCTACGTCAGCGCGTTCGCGGAGGCCGCCGGCTTCAGCCGGGTCTGGCGGTTCACCGGGTCCGGGGCTCTCGACCCCACGTGGGGTGCGGGCACCGGCCGGGTGGACTTCAACGGCTCGAGGTTCCTCGACATCGCCCTCCAGCCCGACGGCCGCCTCGTGGTGGCCAACGGCCCCTCGGTCTACCGGCTCACCGCCGCGGGCGCGGTCGACACGACGTTCGGCTCGGCCGGGGGAACGACTCTCGGGACCGGCCAGATCGACTCGCTGCAGGCGCTGGCGGACGGTTCCGTGGTCGCCGCCGGTCGCAGCGCCAGCAGCATCGACGTGTTCCGGCTCCGCACGAACGGCGGCATCGACGACGACTTCGGCGCGGGCGGGCGGGCGACCTACCGTCCGACACCGCCGCTCGGCTGGACGGTCGCCGGGATCCAGGCCGTGACCGTGGGCGTGCAGAACGACGGCCGCGTCGTGGTGGCCACCGGCGTCGACGAGCAGCACACCACGAACGGGAACCACCGCTTCCCGCTGCTGATCACCCGCTTCACCCACGGCGGCGGCGCCGACGGCACCTTCACGACGACCCGCGACTACGCGCTCGGCACCAGCGGCAAGCTGTCGATCCAGGCCGACGACAAGGTGATCGTCCCGATCGTCGCCGGCACCCGGGCCGCGCTGCTGCGGCTCGAGCCGGACGGCCGACGCGACGCCACGTTCGGCGTCGACGGGGGCTGGTCCGACCCCCAGGCCGACACCCGCCCCACCGCGACCCTGGTCCAGGCGCCGGGCCGGATCGTCGTGACCGGAGTGGCCACCGGCAAGACCGGGCTGGTGTGGGCTTTCCAGGGCGACCGGACACCGACGTGCCAGGGTCGCTACGCCACGGCGTACGGCAGCAAGGCGAGCGACGTCCTGGTCGGCGGAGACGGTGACGACGTGATCGTCGGCGGCAAGGGGAAGGACGAGATCAACGCCGGCGCCGGGGCGGACCGGGTCTGCGGCGGCCAGGGCAAGGACGCCCTGGTCGGGGGCAGCGGCAAGGACCGGATCGAGGGTGGCAGCGACGCCGACGCCCTCTGGGGGTACGCCGGCGGCGACCGGCTGGCCGGGGGCGGGGGCGACGACCGGCTCTACGGCGGCGCGGGCAAGGACAAGCTGGACGGCGGCCCGGGACACGACCAGGTGCACCAGTAGGCGCCTCAACCCCTCAAAGGTCTAGACCACTGTTCGATCGACACCGCACGGTGTCGGTCCCGAGTGACACGCTGGGTCACCAGGAACCCACGCCTACCTGCCGATGAGTCTCGGGGACTCCACAGGTCTGCTCAGGGGAAATCCGGATGCCTGAGGCGTCCCCCAAGTGATGGAGTCCTCCCATGCACCGTCAGATCGCCGGCAGCCTGACCGGCCGCGTCACCAAGTGGATCGTCCTCGCCTTCTGGCTCGTGACCGTCGTGGTGGCCAGCACCTTCGCGGCCAAGCTCACCGACGTCCAGAACAACGAAGCGTCCTCCTGGCTGCCCTCGAGCGCCGAGTCGACGAAAGCGCTGGAGAAGCTCGGGCCGTTCCAGGACCCCAACGCGATCCCGACCCTCGTCGTCTACGAGCGTGACTCCGGCCTGACCGAGGCCGACATCGCCGCCGCCACCGAGGACGCGGCGGAGTTCGCCTCGGTCAACGGCGTGGACGGCGAGATCCAGGGCCCGTTCCCGTCCGAGGACGGGCAGGCCCTGCAGACGCTGGTGACCTTCAACTTCGGCCCCGACGGCTGGAACGCGCTGCCCGACGCGGCCGACGACCTGCGCGCCATCGCGACCCTCGACGGCGGCAACGTGTACATCGCCGGCGCCGGTGGTCAGGCCGCCGACGCGGCCGAGGCGTTCGCCGGCATCGACACGAACCTGCTCTTCGCCACCCTCGCCGTGGTCATCATCATCTTGCTGTTCACCTACCGCAGCCCGATCCTGTGGATCCTGCCGATCATCTGCGCCGGCGTCGCGCTCTTCACCTCGCAGGCCATCATCTACTTCCTCGCGAAGTACGCCGACCTCACCGTCAACGGGCAGAGCCAGGCGATCTTGACGATCCTCGTCATCGGAGCGGGGACCGACTACGCCCTGTTGCTCGTGGCGCGCTATCGAGAAGAGCTCCGTCGGCACGAGGACCGGCACGAGGCGATGGCGTTCGCGCTGCACCGGGCGGCCCCGGCCGTCCTGGCCAGCGCGGCGACCGTGGTCGTGAGCATGCTCTGCCTGCTCGTGGCCGAGATGAACTCCACCGCGGGCCTCGGCCCGGTCGCGGCGATCGGCATCGCGGTCACCTTCTGTGTGCAGGTCACCCTGCTGCCCGCGCTGCTGGTCATCACCGGACGCTGGATCTTCTGGCCCAAGCGGCCGGCCTTCGGCTCGCCCGAGCCGACCAAGTCCGGGTTCTGGGCCAAGGTCGGTCGCTACATCGCGCCGCGCCCCCGCCGGGTCTGGATGGTGACGTCCCTGCTGCTCGGCATCGCCTGCCTGGGCCTGTTCGCGCTCAACACCTCGGGTCTCTCGACGGAGGACTCCTACACCAAGGAGTTCCAGTCGATCACCGGCCAGAAGGCTCTGGTCGCCCATGGCCTGCTCGACCAGTCCAACACCGTGATGGTGGTGGCCAACGCCGACTCGGGCGCTGCCGTCGCCGAGGCGATGGCCGGGGTCGAGGGTCTCGAGACCCCCACGGAGCCGGTCACCGCCGGAGACGTGGCCTTCGTCGAGGCCACCATCGACGGGGACGTGTCGTCCCCCGAGGCCTTCGCCACCGTCGAGGCGACCCGTGACGCGGTGCATGCCGTGGAGGGCGCCGACGCCCTGGTCGGGGGCGGGTCCGCCTTCTACCTCGACACCAAGGTCGCCTCGAACCACGACAACAAGGTGATCATCCCGATCATCCTGATCGTGGTCTTCGTGATCCTGATGCTGCTGCTGCGTGCCCTGCTGTCGCCCCTGATCCTGATCACCACCGTGGTGCTGTCCTACGGCGCGGCGCTCGGCATCTCGGCGCTGCTGTTCAAGTACGTCTTCGACTTCGCCGGGTCGGATCCGTCGTTCCCGTTGTTCGCGTTCGTGTTCCTGGTGGCCCTGGGCATCGACTACAACATCTTCTTGATGACCAGGGTCCGCGAGGAGACGATGCACCGCGGGACCCGCCGCGGCTCGTTGGTGGCGCTGACCTCCACCGGCGGGGTGATCACCTCGGCCGGCCTGGTGCTCGCGGCGACGTTCCTGGTGCTCGGCACGATCCCGGTGGTGTTCCTCGCCGAGCTCGGGGTCGCGGTCGCCCTCGGGGTGCTGCTCGACACGCTGATCGTGCGCTCGGTGCTGGTGACGGCGATCAACCTCGACCTGGGCGGCCGGATCTGGTGGCCGAGCAACCTCGACCGGGACAACGACGAGCTGGTCCTGGAGGAGAGCGACGAGGAGATGGTCGTAGCCTGAGGGCATGCCTCCCACCCCGCACGAGGTCCGTCGGGCGCTGGCTCGGGTCGAGCGTGGGGTGGGTGTGGACCCGGCCGAGGCGACGTCGCTGCTCGGTGCCACGGGTGCGGAGCTCGACCGGTTGTGCGCGGCGGCGGCCCGGGTCCGCGACGCGGGCCTGGTCGCGGCCGGCCGGCCGGGGGTGGTGACCTACTCGCCGAAGGTGTTCGTGCCGGTCACCCGGTTGTGCCGGGACCGGTGTCACTACTGCACGTTCGTGACCACGCCGGGTCACCTGGAGCGGACCGGACAGGCGCCGTACCTGTCGCCGGACGAGATCGTGGCGGTCGCGTCGGAGGGTGCCGCGTTGGGGTGCCTGGAGGCGTTGTTCACGTTGGGTGACCGGCCGGAGGACCGGTGGCCCGAGGCGCGGGCGTGGTTGGACGAGCAGGGCTACGACTCGACGTTGGCCTACGTGCGGGCGATGGCGGTGCGGGTGCTGGAGGAGACCGGGCTCCTGCCGCACCTGAATCCCGGAGTGATGTCCTGGGAGGAGCTGAACCGGCTCAAGCCGGTGGCGCCGTCGATGGGGATGATGCTGGAGACCACCTCGCGGCGGCTCTTCGAGACCAAGGGTCTGGCGCACCACGGCTCACCGGACAAGGATCCGGAGGTGCGGCTGCGGGTGCTGGAGGACGCGGGTCGACTGGCGGTGCCGTTCACCTCGGGGCTGCTGGTGGGGATCGGGGAGACGCTCGCCGAGCGGGCGGACACGATCTTCGCCCTGCGCGCGGTGGGACGGCGGTTCGGTCACCTGCAGGAGGTGATCGTGCAGAACTTCCGGGCCAAGCCGGACACCGCGATGCGGCACACCGACGACCTCGACCTGGCCTCCTACCGAGCCGCGATCGCGGTCACCCGGCTGGTGCTGGGGCCGAAGGCGCGGGTGCAGGCCCCGCCCAACCTGGTCGAGCTCACCGAGTGCCGGGCGCTGCTGGACGCCGGGGTCGACGACTGGGGCGGCGTGTCGCCGCTGACCCCCGACCACGTCAACCCCGAGCGGCCCTGGCCCTCGCTGGACCGGCTCCGCGAGGTCACCGAGGCAGCGGGGATGACGTTGGCGGCCCGGCTGACCGTGCACCCGGAGTACGTGCGGACCGGTGAGCCGTGGCTCGACCCGAGGATCGCCGGGCACGTGGCCGCGCTGTCGGGTCCCGACGGCCTGGCCCGCCCGGGCGTCCGCCCCGTGGGCCGGCCCTGGCAGGAACCCGACGGCGGGTTCGCGACGTCCGGTGCCGGGGTCGGTCGCACCGACCTCCACACCAGCGTCGACTCCACCGGCCGCACCCACGACCGCCGCGCCGACTTCGACACCGTCTACGGCGACTGGGACGAGGTCCGGGAGATAGTCCGCCGCGAACAGCGCCATCCGACGGCCGGTTCCGGTGCCGATCGTGACGGACTATCCGCGCTGGCGGCGGCGGAGGCGGATCCGGGGAACCTGTCGGACGAGCACGCGTTCACGCTGATGACCGCGGAGGGGGCGCTGCTCGAGCAGGTGGTCCGGCTGGCCGACGACCTGCGCCGCGAGACCGTCGGCGACGAGGTCACCTACGTGGTGAACCGGAACATCAACTTCACCAACGTCTGCTACGTCGGGTGCCGGTTCTGCGCGTTCGCGCAGCGCCGTACCGACCCCGACGCCTACTCGCTGTCCCTGGACCAGGTCGCCGACCGGGCCGCGGAGGCCTGGGCGCTTGGGGCGACCGAGGTGTGCATGCAGGGCGGCATCGACCCCCAGCTGCCCGGCACCGCCTACTTCGACCTCGCCGCCGCGGTGAGGGCCCGGGTGCCCGAGATGCACGTGCACGCCTTCTCGCCGATGGAGATCATCAACGGCGCCACCCGCACCGGCCTGTCCGTGCGAGGACTTCTTGATCAAGGCCCGCGAGTCCGGGCTCGGCACCATCCCCGGCACCGCCGCGGAGATCCTCGACGACGAGGTCCGCTGGATCCTCACCAAGGGCAAGCTCCCCACCCAGACCTGGGTCGACGTCGTCACCACCGCGCACCGCGTCGGGCTGCGGTCGTCCTCCACGATGATGTACGGCCACGTCGACAACCCCCGGCACTGGGTCACCCACCTCAACGTCCTCAAGCGCATCCAGGACCAGACCGGCGGGTTCACCGAGTTCGTGCCACTGCCCTTCGTGCACCACTCCTCACCCATCTACCTCGCCGGCGTCGCCCGCCCCGGACCCACCCACCGCGACAACCTCGCCGTCCACGCCATGGCCCGGATCATGCTGCACGGCCGCATCCCCCACATCCAGACCTCCTGGGTCAAGCTCGGCACCGACGGCACCCGCGCCATGCTCGCCGCCGGCGCTGACGACCTCGGCGGCACCCTCATGGAGGAGACCATCTCCCGGATGGCCGGCTCCGAGCACGGCTCCGCCAAGACCGTCCCCGAGCTCCACGCCATCGCCGAGGGCATCGGTCGCCCCGTCCGCGAACGCACCACGACCTACGGCGCCGTCGCGACCCGCTGACTCGGCAGACCATCTGCGCCGACTCGGCGGGGTCAGCGGATGCCGAGCCGGGCGCAGTCGTCCGCGACCGACCCGGCGCAGAGCTCGTCGGTGGTGAAGGTGCCGTCGCGGACCACGACGTCGGTGACGTGGGCCAGGTCGACCAGGACCGGGCTGTAGACGTACGCCGGGACGCCGTCGACCTCGGTGACCCCCTCGAGGTCGTCGCCGGGGCTCTCGGAGGCCAGCGAGAGCGCCACGTCGGCGGCCCGCTGGGCAGTGCGGACGACCGGCATGTGCACGGTGAGGGTCTGGTCGCCGGTGATGATCCGTCGTACGGCGGCCAGGTCCGCGCCGGCGCCGGTGACCAGCGGCCATCGCGGGCGCGGGACGCGCGCGTCCTGGAGCGCGTCGACGACGCCGAGCGCCTGCTCGTCGCTCACCGTGACCACGGCGCCCACGTCGCGGCCGCCGCGCGCCTCCAGCTGGTGCTGCACCCAGGCCCGGGTCTCCTCGGAGGTCCCGGTGGCGGCGTCCAGCTCGGCGGCCACCTCGACGCGACCGGAGGCCAGGCCGTCCCGCAGGCCCTCCTCGACGGCGTCGGAGTCGCGGTCCACTGCCGATCCGTTCACGAGCAGCGCCGTCGACGACCGGTCCAGGTCTCCGGCCACGGCCTCGGCGACCGCCGTCCCCACCGCGGACCGGTCGAAGGAGACGTAGAAGTCGGCCCCGGCGAAGAACCGGTCGAGGGCCACGACGGGTACGGCGCCCGCGGCCGCGACCAGCTGCTCGCCCTGGTCGGCGGTGAGCGCCTCGACCACCACGACGTCGGCCCCCTCGGCGAGGGCGGCCCTGAGGTCGGGCAGGCCGGCGCCGTCGCTGTGGATCCGCACCACGCAGGCGGGGCAGCGCTGGTCGATGCGCTCGAGGAAGGCCGCGCGTCCTGGATCGCGCGTCAGGGAAGCCGTGCCGTCGGTCGCCAGGACCGAGATCACCGTGCGGTCCGCGGGCTCCTGGCAGCCGGCGAGCGCGAGGCCGGCCAGCAGCGCGGTGAGCCCGATCCGGGTCACCCGCGTCACCCTTTGCACGCTCGTCATCGTGCCACGCCGCCGGGGAACCGGGGGCCGCTTCGACGCTAGGTTGGGGCCATGTCCGACATCGCCGTGCAGGGGCCCGAGGTCAACCGGTCGGCCGAGATCCTGACCCCCGACGCGCTCGCCTTCGTCGCCGACCTGCAGCGCCGCTTCGGCGCGCGCCGCGACGACCTCCTCGCCGCGCGACGCCGCCGCCGGGACGCCCTGGCCGACGGAGGCACGCTGGACTTCCTGACCGAGACGGCCGCGATCCGCGACGGCGACTGGCGGGTCGCACCCGTGCCGCACGACCTCCTCGACCGCCGCGTCGAGATCACCGGGCCGACCGAGCGGAAGATGGCGATCAACGCCCTCAACTCGGGGGCCAAGGTCTGGCTCGCCGACCTGGAGGACGCCAACACCCCGCACTGGGTCAACGTCGTGGGTGGCCAGGTCAACCTGTACGACGCGGTGCGCCGCACCATCGCGTTCACCTCGCCGGAGGGCAAGGACTACGCCCTGCGTGACCCCGAGGCGGTCCCGGTGATCGTGCCGCGACCGCGCGGCTGGCACCTGGACGAGGAGCACCTGATTGTCGACGGGCGGCCGGTCGTCGCCGGCCTGGTCGACTTCGGCCTGTACTTCTTCCACAACGCCCACGAGCTGCTGCGCCGCGGGACCGGCCCCTACTTCTACCTGCCCAAGCTGGAGTCCCACCACGAGGCGCAGCTGTGGGACGACGTCTTCACCCACGCAGAGGCCGCCCTGGGCGTCCCGCACGGGAGCGTCCGGGCCACGGTCCTGATCGAGACGATCACCGCGGCCTTCGAGATGGAGGAGATCCTGCACGCCCTCCGTGACCACGTCGCCGGGCTCAACGCGGGGCGCTGGGACTACCTGTTCAGCATCATCAAGAACTTCCGCGACGCCGGACCGACGTACACCCTCCCCGACCGCAGCGCGGTCACCATGACCGCGCCGATGATGCAGGCCTACAGCGACCTGCTGGTCGCCACCTGCCACCGGCGCGGGGCGTTCGCGATCGGCGGGATGGCGGCGTTCATCCCGAGCCGGCGCGACCCGGAGGCCAACGAGCGGGCGTTCGCCAAGGTGCGCGAGGACAAGACCCGCGAGGCGACCGCCGGCTTCGACGGGTCGTGGGTCGCGCACCCCGACCTGGTCCCGGTGTGCTCCGAGATCTTCGGGCAGGTGCTGGGCGACCGGCCCAACCAGGCCGACCGGCAGCGCGACGACGTCTCCGTCACGGCGGCCGACCTGCTCGCCGTGGACCGGACGCCCGGCGCGCGCACCGACCAGGGGCTGCGGGACAACGTCAGCATCGGCATCGCCTACCTGCACGCATGGCTGTCGGGCAACGGCGCGGCCGCCATCCGCAACCTCATGGAGGACGCGGCCACCGCGGAGATCTCGCGCTCGCAGGTGTGGCAGTGGGTCTGGAACGGCGCCACCCTCGACACCGGGGCGGTGATCACCCGCGACGCCGTCGAGCAGGTGGTCGAGCAGGAGTACGCCGCCCTCGTGCAGGACGTGGCCGCCGCTGACCTCCCGCGCTGGCAGACGCGCCCGGACGCTCTTCGTGGAGTCCGCCCTCGGCGCGGAGTTCGTCGACTTCCTGACCCTGCCGGCCTACCAGGCCGTGCTGGCCCTCGAGCGGGGCTGACCGCCGGGCGCGGGCAGGTCAGAGGGTCTTGATCCGGCGGCCGCCGACCCACACCCCGGCGACGTCGGAGTCGCGGCCGAGGGCGAAGATCTTGGCCAGCGCGTCCTCGGGCGAGGAGGCGTGCCGCAGGCAGACGTCGAGCGCGTCGTCGGCCAGCGGGCGCACCCAGGTCGCGTCGAACTGCTTGCCCACCGAGAGGTCGCCCACCTCGTCGGCGAGGCCGAGAGCCTCGGCACCCGCCGCGGTCGCGAGGTGCAGCAGGTCCGTGGACGTGAGCGGCCCCTCGGGACCGAGCAGCCGCTGGTGGAAGTAGGCCTGCAGCCCCTCCTTGAACAGCGAGAACCCGGTGCCGGCGCCGACGTCCGAGCCGAGCGCGACGCGGACGCCGTGCTCCCGGTGGCGCAGGAGCGGGAAGAGCCCGCTGCCGAGGGCGGCGTTGCTGGTCGCACAGTGCGCCACCGCGGCGCCGCGCTCCGCCAGCACGCGGAGCTCGTCGTCGGTGGGGTGGACGTTGTGAGCCAGCACCGACCGCGTCCCGACCAGGCCGTGCCGGTCGTAGGTGTCGACGTAGTGGCGGCTGTCGGGGAACAGCCGGGCGACCTCGCCCACCTCCGCGACGCTCTCGTTCAGGTGGGAGGTGAACCACGACCCCTCGACCTCGGCGTGCACCGCGCCGCAGGCGGCCAGCATCGTCGTCGCCGGCGGAGTAGGAGAACCGCGGGGTGACGGCGTACCGCAGCCGACCCCGGCCGTGCCAGCGGGCGGCGAGCGCCACTGCCTCGTCGTACGCCCGCTGCGGGGTCGTCAGCAGCGCCGGGGGCAGGTTGCGGTCGCTGACCACCAGGCCGCTGGTGACCCGGAGGCCGACCCGTTCGGCGTGGGCGAAGAGTGTTTCCACGGCGGAGGCGAAGTGCGAGCCGAACACCAGGGCGGTGGTGGTCCCGGCCGACACCAGGCCGGCGACGAACTCCTCGGCCACCGCCGCGGCGTACGCCGGCTCCTCCAGGCGCGCCTCCTCGGGGAGCGCGCACTTGTCGAGCCACTCCAGCAGGGGCATCCCGAGCGCGCCGATGGCGCGCACCTGCGGGTAGTGCACGTGGGTGTCCACCAGCCCGGGCAGCAGCACGCCGTCTCGCAGGTCGAGCACCTCCGCGTCCGGGTGGGCGGCGCGCACCGTGGCGTGGTCGCCGCGCTCCGCGATCACGCCGTCGGCGAGCAGGAAGGAGACGTCCTCCTCGCTGCGCAGCGTCCCACCGGTCAGCGGGTCGTCAGGGGTGTCGAGGGCCCGCGCCCGGACGATCATCGACCGCGCGGGACGACGGCGTCGTGGAAGGCGTGCAGCAGCTCGGTGGCGACGCCGAGGGCGATGGTGGCGGGCTCCTTGCCGGCCGGGCCGGCGCCGATGGGGCAGCGGATGCGGGCGATCGCCTCGTCCGGGTGGCCCTCCACGCGCAGGCCCTTCTCGAAGCGCCGCCACTTGGCCGACGAGCCGATCAGCCCGATGCTCGCCAGGTGGCCGCAGCGCAGCGCCGCGTCGCACAGCGCGAAGTCCTCCGCGTGGTCGTGGGTCATCACGAGCACGTGGGTCCCGCTCGGCACCTCACCGAGCACCACCTCCGGGAGCGGGGCGTGGTGCGCATGGACCGCCGCGGGCCCGTCGAGCACGGCCAGCGCGCGCGGGTCGACGTACGACGCCCGCGAGTCGGCGAGGTGCAGCTCGAGGTCGTGCCGGCTCAGGATCCGGGCCAGCTCCATGCCGACGTGCCCGAGCCCGAAGATCGCCACCGAGGGCACCACGACCAAGGGCTCCAGCAGCACCGTCACCTCGCCGCCGCAGCACTGGCGGCCGTGGTCCGCGGGCGCCCGGTCGCTGAGCGAGACGACGACCGTCTCGGGCTCGCGCGCCGCCGCGTCGAGCAACCCGCGGGACCGCGCGATCGCGGTCTCCTCGAGGTTGCCGCCGCCGATGCTTCCCCACGTCTCCGTCTCGGCGACGACCATCTTGGTCCCGGCGGCGCGCGGCGCGTGGCCGCGGGCCTCGGCCACGGTCACGAGCACGCCCGGCCGGCGCTCGCGGCGCAGCAGGGTGACGGCGTCCAGCCAGTGCAGGTCAGGCATCGACGGGCTCCCGGGCGCTCGCACGGGCTCGCTCGAGCGCCCACCAGACGGCCTCCGGCGTGGCCGGCGACGCGAGGTCGACGCTCACGCCCGCGGGGCCGAAGGCCGCCGCGGCCTGGCGCAATGACTCCCGGACCGCGAGCGCCAGCATCAGCGGGGGCTCGCCCACCGCCTTGGAGCCGTAGACCGCGCCGTCCTCGTGCGCGTGGTCGAGGAAGGCGACCCGGAAGTCCTCGGGCATCTCCGAGAGGCTGGGCAGCTTGTAGGTGCTCGCGGACTGGGTCGTGAGCCGGCCGCGGTGCGGGCCGTCGGAGGCGTCCCAGCGCAGGTCCTCCAGCGTCAGCCACCCGGCCCCCTGGACGAAGCCGCCCTCGACCTGACCCAGGTCGACCAGCGGCGACAGCGAGTCGCCGACGTCGTGGACGATGTCCACCCGGCGGGTGCGGTAGGCGCCGGTGAAGCCGTCGACCTCCGTCTCGGCCGCGCAGACGCCGTAGGCGTAGTACTTGAACGGCGAGCCGCGCATCGCCTTCGCGTCCCAGTGCAGCCCCTCGGTGCGGTAGAAGCCCGCCGCCCACAGCTGCACCCGCGCGTAGTACGCCTCGCGCACCAGGTCGTCCCAGGCGACCTCGCGCCCGGCGCGGAACGTGTCGAGCCGTCCGAGGATCTGCTCACACGCGTCCTTCACCGCGCCGCCGTTGAGGTCGGCGCCGGCGCTGGCCGCCGTGGCCGAGGTGTTGGGCACCTTGTCGGTGCGCGTCGGCGCGAGCCGGACCCGGTGCAGCGGGACGCCGAGCGCCGTCGCCGCGACCTGGAGCATCTTGGTGTGCAGGCCCTGACCCATCTCGGTGCCGCCGTGGTTCACCAGCACCGAGCCGTCCTTGTAGACGTGCACGAGCGCGCCGGCCTGGTTGAAGGCGGTGAAGTTGAAGGAGATGCCGAACTTCACCGGCGTCACCGCCAGACCCCGCTTGAGGTGCGGGTGGCCCGCGTTGAAGACGGCGATCTCGGCGCGCCGGGCCTCCAGGTCGGCCGTCGCGGCGACCTGGTCCCACGCGGCGGCCAGCCGGTGGGCGTGCCGCACCGGTTGGCCGTACGGCGTGTCCTGGCCGTCGACGTAGAAGTTGCGCCGGCGCAGGTCGGCCGGATCGAGCCCGAGGCGCGGTGCGCACCTGCCCAGGACGTCCTCGACCACCAGCATCCCCTGCGGGCCGCCGAAGCCACGGAAGGCGGTCTGGGACGTCTTGTGGGTCTTCGCGATCCGCCCGTGCACCCGGACGTTCGGGATCCAGTAGGCGTTGTCCACGTGGCAGAGCGCCCGGGCGAGCACCGGCTCCGACAGGTCGAGGCTCCAGCCCCCGTCGGAGGTGAGGGTGCCCTCCAGCGCCAGCAGCCGGCCATCGTCGTCGAACCCCGCGCGCCACGTGGCGTGGAAGCCGTGCCGCTTCCCGGTCATGGTGAGGTCCTGGGTGCGGGTCAGCCGCAGCCGCACCGGGCGCCCGGTGAGGGTGCTGCCGAGCGCGGCGATCGCGGCGAACCCGTGGGGCTGCATCTCCTTGCCCCCGAAGCCGCCGCCCATCCGCAGGCACTGCACGGTCACCTCGTTGCTGGGCCGGCCGAGCACGTGCGCGACGATCTCCTGGGTCTCGCTCGGGTGCTGGGTGCTGCACTGCACGAAGACCTGACCGCCCTCGTCGACCAGCGCGAGCGACGCGTGCGTCTCGAGGTAGAAGTGCTCCTGCCCGGCCATCTCGGTGACGCCCTCGAAGACGTGCGCGGCACCGGCGAGCGCGGCGTCGACGTCGCCGCGCTCCAGCACCGGCGAGCCGCCCTGGAAGCTGCCGGCCTCGATCGCCTCGGTCACCGTCACGAGGGACGGCAGCGGCTCGTAGTCGACCTCGACCGCCGCCGCGCCCCGCCGGGCCGCCTCGAGCGTCTCGGCGAGCACCCACGCGACGGCGTGGCCGTGGTACATCACCTCGTCGGGGAACAGCGGCTCGTCGTGCTTCACCCCGGCGTCGTTGATGCCGGGGACGTCGGCGGCCGTGAGCACCCGCACGACGCCGGGGACGTCGTACGCCGGGTCCGCCCGGAGGGCGACGACCCGGGCGTGGGTGTGCGGCGCCTGCACCGGGTGCGCGTGCAGGGCGTCGCGGGTGCGGCCGACCAGGTCGTCGGTGTAGAGGGCGCGTCCGGTGACGTGCAGCGCCGCGCTCTCGTGCTCCATCTCGACGCCGACGACGGCGCCCGGCGGTCGGGTGGACAGCGTGGTCACGACTCGGCCCACAGCTTCCGGAGCGCGTTGCCGAGCATCGCCGAGCGGTACGCCGCACTCGCGCGTTGGTCGTCGATCGGGGTGCCCTCACCCGAGAGCACGACCGCCGCGGCCTCGACCGTCTCCTCGGTCCACGGCCGGCCGGTCAGCACGGCCTCGGTGGCCCGTGCGCGGATCGGCGTGGCCGCGACCCCGCCCAGCCCGATCCGGACCGTGCGGACGACGCCGTCCGCCACGTCGACCGCGAAGGCGACCGCGACGCTGGAGATGTCGTCGTACCGGCGCTTGGCGATCTTGTGGAAGGCCGTGAGCCCCGGCTGCTGAGCGGGCAGGCGGACGGCCCGGATCAGCTCGCCGGGCCGCCGGACGGTCTCGCGGTAGCCCGTGAAGTAGTCCGCGAGCGGGACGGTGCGCTCACCCGCGCGGGACACCAGGACCAGCGCGGCATCGAGCGCCAGCAGGGCCGGCGCGAGGTCACCGATCGGCGACGCGGTGCCGAGGTTGCCGCCGATCGTCGCGCCGTTGCGGATCAACCGGGAGGCGAACTGGGGCCAGACCTGGTCGAGCAGCGGCACCCGGCCGTCCAGCGCCGCCTCGACCTCGCTCAACGTCAGGGCCGCGCCGATCTCCACGGTGGTCGCGCTCGTCGAGACCCCCCGCAGCTCGGGAAGCCGGTCGATGGCGACGACGTACGCCGGGCGCGCGCCGCGCAGGTTGGCCTCGACGCCGAGGTCGGTGGAACCGGCGAGCACGGTGGCGTCAGGGTGCTCGTCGAGCAGCCCGAGGGTCGCGTCGAGGTCCGCCGGACGCTGGAACGTGCCGTCACCGTCGGCGAGCCTGGTCGCCGCGGGCGCGGGGGCCGCCGCGCTGCGCCGGGCGGCGAGCGGGTCGTCGCCGGCGGGAGACCCGAGGGCGTGGGCCGCGTCCAGGATCGGGCGGTAGCCCGTGCACCGGCACAGGTTCCCGCTCAGCGCGTGGGGCCAGCCATCGGTGGTCGGGTCGGTCGGGACGACCCGGTCCCGTCGGTAGTACTCCGCCGCCATGGAGCACACGAAGCCCGGCGTGCAGTACCCGCACTGCGACCCGCCGCGCGCGGCCATCTCGCGCTGGACGGGGTGCAGGGCGTGCGGCTCCCCGAGACCCTCGGCGGTCACCACCTCCTGGCCGTCGAGCGTGACCGCCGGGATCAGGCAGGCGTTGACGGCGGTCCACTGGCTCGCGCTGCCGTCGGGGCGGGCGACCAGGACCGAGCAGGCGCCGCACTCCCCCTCGGCGCACCCCTCCTTCGCGCCGGTGAGGCCCAGGCCACGGAGGAAGTCCAGTGCCGACTCGTGCACCGGGGTGGCCGCGAGCGAGCGCTCCCGACCGTTGACCGTGATGCCCGTCATGACTGCCCTCTCATCGGCCAAATCTATCCCTGCTGCCAGAGCGTGGCGTGCCGGTTGACGTCCTTGTAGAGCAGGTAGCGGAACGGTCCAGGTCCGCCGGCGTAGCAGGCCTGCGGGCAGAACGCGCGCAGCCACATGAAGTCGCCGGCCTGGACCTCGACCCAGTCGGTGTTGAGCAGGTAGACCGCCTTGCCCTCGAGCACGTAGAGCCCGTGCTCCATCACGTGCGTCTCGGGGAAGGTGATCGCGCCGCCGGGCTGGAAGCTCACGATGTTGACGTGCATGTCGTGACGCACGTCGTCGGGGTCGACGAAGCGCTGGGTCGTCCATGCACCATCAGTGTCGGGCATCGGGTGCGGCTCGACGGACGTCTCGGTCGTGACGAACGAGGCCGGCGGCTCCAGGCCCTCGACGACCGCGTAGCGCTTGCGGATCCAGTGGAAGACCGCCTCCGTGGCGCCGGTGTTGCGCAGCGTCCACACGGCGCCGGGTTGCAGGAACGCGTAGGAACCGGCCGCCAGGTCGTGCTCCGCGCCGTCGAGGGTCAGCCGCAGCGCGCCGCCGACCACGAAGAGGACCGCCTCCGCGCCCGGGTCCGGCTCGGGCCGGTCGCTCCCGCCACCCGGCGCCACCTCGACGAGGTACTGGCTGAAGGTCTCGGCGAAGCCGGACAGCGGTCGCGCCAGCACCCAGAGCCGGGTGCCCTCCCAGTGCGGCAGCCGGCTGGCGGTGATGTCGCGCATGGTGCCGCGCGGGAGCACGGCGTACGCCTCGGTGAAGACCGCGCGGTCGGTGGTCAGCGCGGTCTGCCCGGGCAGGCCGCCGGTGGGCACGTGGTAGGTCATCCCTCTCCCCTCCTGAGCAGCCGGCCCCGCGGTGGCGCGTCGAGGTCGACGGGTGCACCGCGCAGCCAGGTGCGGCGAACGGTGCCGGTGAGCGTACGCCCGGCGTAGGCGGTCACGGGGTTCTTGTGGTGCAGCCGCGCGGGGTCGACAACCTGCTCCTCCTCGGGCGCGAAGGCGCACAGGTCCGCGGCCGCCCCCACGGCGATCCGGCCCTTGCCGGAGAGCCCGACCAGGTCGGCGGGCGCCTCGGCCATCCAGTGGACCACGTCGACCAGCGACAGTCCCCGGGTCCGGGCCGCCGTCCACACCGCTGCCAGCCCGACCTCCAGCGAGGCGATGCCACCCCATGCCAGACCGAAGTCGCCGGTGTCCGCGCGCTTGAGGTCCGGCGTGCACGGCGAGTGGTCGGTGACCACGAGATCGATGGTGCCGTCGGCCAACGCCTCCCACAGGAGGTCGCGGTTGCCGGACTCGCGGATCGGCGGGCAGCACTTGAGCTCGGTGTGCCCGTCCTCGATCTCCTCCGCCGTGAAGAACAGGTAGTGCGGGCAGGTCTCGACGGTCAGCCGGACGCCCGCCGCGCGCGCCGCGCGGATCGCCGGCAGCGCGTCGGCGCTCGACAGGTGCACGATGTGGGCGCGCGCTCCGGTGCTCCCGGCTGCCGCGATCACCTGCGCGATCGCGACCTTCTCGGCGCGCTGGGGCCGGGAGCCCAGGAACCGGGCGTACGTCGGGCCGGCCGCGGCGGGCGCCGCCGCGATCTCGGTCTCGTCCTCGGCGTGCACGATCATCAGCGCGCTCAGGCGGGCGACCTCGCGCAGCGCCAGGTCCAGGCCGGCCGGGTCGAGCGCCGGGAACTCCGGCACCCCCGAGTCGAGCAGGAAGCACTTGAACCCGAACACGCCTGCCTCGTGCAGCGCGGCCAGGTCGTCGAGGTTGCCCGGGACCGCGCCGCCCCAGAACCCGACGTCGACGAAGACCTGCTCGCGCGCGACCCGTTGCTTCTCCGCGAGTCCCCCAAGCGTGGTCGTGGGCGGGATGCAGTTGAGCGGCATGTCCACGATCGTGGTGACGCCGCCCGCGGCCGCGGCCCGGGTCGCGCTGGCGAAGCCCTCCCAGTCGGTGCGCCCCGGCTCGTTGACGTGCACGTGCGTGTCGACGAGGCCGGGCAGCAGCACCTCGTCGTCGGCCAGGGTGACGTCCAGCGGCGCAGCCAGGTCAGCGTCGTACGCCGCGAGGCCGGCGATCAGCCCCTCCGCGACGACCACGGTCACCGCGGTCTCGCGACCACCGACGACCGCCCGCCGGGCCCGGACCAGCGCGTCAGGAACCACGGTAGGTCGCGTAGCCGTGCGGGGTCAGCAGCAGCGGCACGTGGTAGTGCTCGTCTGCCGCGACCGTGAAGGCCACCACCACCTCGGGGTAGAAGCCGGCCACCCCGATCTGCGCGAAGTAGGCGGCTGTGTCGAAGCGCAGCCGGTAGTCACCGGTGCCGAGCTCGGAGCCGACAACGGGCAGCCGGCCGTCCGCGTCGGTCGCGCCTTCGCCGATGGTGACGCCGGCGTCGGACTCCAGCGTGACCCGCACGCCGACCGCCGGCCGGCCGAGGCTCGTGTCGAGGATGTGCGTGCTCAGCGTCGCCATCAGACCACCTGTTCCAGTCGCAGCAGGGCGATCTGGACCAGCTGGTCCACCGTCTCGGCCCGCTCGGTCTCGTCGTCGTTGCCGAGCCGCCGCTCGAGCTCGGCCAGGATCTCGCCGCCGTCGCGACCGGCGGCACGGATCAGGAAGACCCGGTCGAAGCGTTGTTCGTACGCGCGGTTGCCCTCGACCAGGCGGTCCGCGACGTCGCGGTCGTCGCGGTCGACTCCCGCCTGCTCGTGTGCCGAGTGCGCGGAGTCGTGCCTCCCCACCTGGGCGCGCTCGCCGATCCGCGGGTGCCGCGCCAGGGCGGCGGCCAGCTCGTCGTCGTCGAGGTGCGCCCCCTCCCGGGCGGCGAGGGCCAGGGCGTCGGCGCGGTCGGCGTACGGCCGTCCACCCACCACCGCCTCCACCCAGCGGGGCACGTCCAGGCAGGCGGCGGCCCGGGCCCGGGCCTCGTCGGTGGGCAGCGCGTTGAACTCCTGGAGCGGCACGGTCCCCGTCACCCGTCGCGCCGGACGGTGGCCTCGATCAGCCCGTAGGGCCGGTCGGCGGCGATGAACACCTCGCCGTTGTTCTCCAGGCCGAACGGCGCCAGGTCGACCGGGAAGTGGTGCCGGTTGGGTGCGACGAACGAGATCTCGGCGATGTCGTCGTGCGCCTCGAGCACCGCGCGGCCCATCGCGTGCAGGGTCTCCTGGAGGGCGTGGGAGTACGTCGTCGCGAAGGTCTCGAGCAGCAGACGGCGGACCGCGGCGTACGACGCGTCCCACTCGACTCCCTCCCCTCGGTGGTCGAGCTTGTCGAGACCACACGTCCACGAGGCGGTCAGCGAGGTCGCCAGGATCCGGTCGTCGGTGTCGGCGAGGGTGGTGTACTCGTCCACCAGGAAGCCCTTGAACTCCGAGCCGGTGGTCTTGAGGACGGTCAGGTCGCTGAGCCCGGAGCGGACGCTGGTCGTCTCCCCCACCGCCACCTCGACGGTGCGCGTCTCGGTGCCGCGACGCACGAAGGCGTGGTCGTGGCCGGTGGCGCCGACGGGGACCCGGTCCCAGGCGTACTCCTCGACACCGACCACGGCCTCGACAGCCGCGGGGCAGGCCTCGAGCAGGCGCCGGCCGAGGGCGAGCGCGTAGTCCTCGGGCGAGGCGACCCCGTGCTTCTTCGCGTAGGCGAAGGCGGTGTTCTTCTGGGTGTCGGTCGGCAGCACCTGGCTCTGGTCGCCGCTGACGTGCGCGGCGGCGAAGTCGCCGCGCAGCGAGGTGGACACGTTGAGGTCACGGATCTCGTGGCGGTCGGTGTCGCGGTAGACCCGCACGACGCGGCTCTCCGCCTTGCCGTACCGGTTGGCTCCGAGCACGATCCCCATCGGTCAGCCTCCTTCTCGTCGGTGGGCCAGGCTCACGAGGTCCTCGCGGCCGAGGGCGACCTCGTCGGCGGCGAGGGCCCCGCAGTCGAGACCACGCAGGAGGTAGTCGGCGAGCGCGCGGGCGGTGGCGGGCTCGTCGGCGATCGCGCCGGTGCGGCTGGCGACGTAGGCCGCGAGCCGTTCGCCGGCGTCCGCCGCGCCGGCCCGGAAGAACTGGAACGTGGCGGCGAACCGGGTCGGCAGCTGGGCCGGGTGCAGGTCCCAGCCCTGGTAGAACCCGCGGTGCAGGGCCCGGGTCACCAGCCGGTGGTGGATCTCCCAGCCGGCCCGGACCTGGTCGCCGACCGGCAGGATGTTGGTCGAGCCGTCGGAGAGCCGCACACCGGTGCCGGCCGCGGCCGCTTGCATGACCGCCTTGGCGTGGTCGGCGGCGGGGTGCTCGAGGCTCTGGTCCCCGGCCGCGATGCCGCAGAACGCCGAGTAGTCGTAGGTGCCGTAGTGAAGGCCGGTGCACCGCCCCTCGGCGGCGTGGATCATGCGCGCCACCAGCGCGGTGCCGTCCGGCCCGAGGATCGACTGCGGGGTCTCGACCTGGATCTCGAACCGGAGCCGGACCGGGCCGCCGGGCATCGCGCGCTCCAGCGCCTCGAGCACGAGGACCAACGCCTCGACCTGGGCCACCGAGGTGACCTTCGGCAGCGTGACCACGAAGTTGTTGGCCACCGCGAAGAGGTCCTCGAGGCCCTCGACGACCAGCGCCAGGGTGCGGATCCCGCGCCGGCGGGTGGGCTCCTCCAGGCTCTTGAACCGGATGCCGAAGCCGTCGAGCCCGGGGTCGGCGGCGATGGACGACCAGAGACCCGCCACGGTGCTCGCCGCGTGGGCGTCCTCGTCCTCGTCGGAGCGGCACGCCGTAGCCGTCCTCGAAGTCCACCCGGAGGTCTTCCACGGGATCGACCATGAGCTTGTCGCGCACCCGGCCGACCATCGTGTCGTCGGCGTCGGTGACCTCGCGGAAGGTCTCCTCGTGCTCGTCGAGCACGGCCAGCGCCGCCGCGCCGTACTCGCCCGCGATGCGACCGTGGAACCGGTCGGCGGGGACGTAGACGGTGTGCACGGGCTGACGCCCCGACCGCTCCCCCGGGTAGTCGCGCAGCAACGCCGCGTCCGCCTCCGCGAGGTGCCGGTCGGCGAGGCGGGTGAGGGAGTCGACCTCGACCATCAGTCGCCCACGACGATCTCGACCTCGAAGCCCTCGGAGTTCTCGACGTAGAGCGCGGTGTGCTCGTCGCCACCGGCGTGCGGGTAGCGGTCGGCGAACAGCTCGTGCCAGCCGTGCTCGGAGGACTCCGAGCGCAGCCGGTCGAGCGCGGCCCGCGTCTCGATGGTCAGGGCGAGGTGGTTGACCCCGGGGATCATCCGGTCGTGCTCCTCGCCGGTGTCCTCCGGGACCCGTTGGAGGAAGAAGTAGGTGCCGTCGTCGTGCTGCCAGCTGGAGGCCTGGTCGTCCTCGAGGTCGACACCCCAGCCGAGCTCGCCGAGCAGCCAGCCCCACTCGCCGCGGGCGACCGCGAGGTCGCGCACCCAGAGGTCGAGGTGGTGCAGCGCGCGCGACATGCCGCCCACCCTAACGACGCCTCACGCGAAGGCGGACTGACCCGTCAGGGCCTGTCCCAGCACGAGCGTGTGCATCTCGACGGTGCCCTCATAGGTGAGCACCGACTCGAGGTTGTTGGCGTGCCGCAGCACGGGGTACTCCAGCGAGATCCCGTTGGCGCCCAGGATCGTCCGCGCGGTCCGGCAGATCTCGAGAGCCTCGCGGACGTTGTTGAGCTTGCCGAGGCTCACCTGCGCCGGCAGCAGGGTGCCGGCGTCCTTGCGACGGCCGAGGTGCAGCGCCAGCAGCTGGCCCTTGGCGAGCTCGAGGCTCATCTCGGCCAGCTTCTGCTGGGTGAGCTGGAAGGCCGCGATCGGCTTGCCGAACTGGGTGCGCTCGATCGAGTAGCGCAGGGCCGCGTCGTACGACGAGCGCGCGGCGCCCAGGGCACCCCAGACGATGCCGTAGCGCGCCTCGTTGAGGCAGGACAGCGGGCCCTTGAGCCCCCGGACGTCGGGGAGCGCCGCACCGGCAGGCAGCCGGACGTCGTCGAGCACGAGCTCGCTGGTGACCGACGCGCGCAGCGACATCTTGTGCTTGATCTCGGGCGCGCTGAAGCCGGCGGTGTCGGTCGGGACCACGAAGCCGCGGATGGCGGTCTCGTCTCCCTCCGTCGCCTGGGCCCAGACGACTGCGACGTCGGCGATCGAGCCGTTGGTGATCCACATCTTGCGGCCGTCCAGCACCCAGTCGTCCCCGTCGCGGCGTGCTCTGGTCGTCATCGACGCCGGGTCCGAGCCGTGGTCGGGCTCGGTCAGCCCGAAGCAGCCGATCGCCTCGCCGGCGGCCAGCCGCGGCAGCCACTCCTGCTTCTGCTCCTCGCTGCCGAAGCCGTGGATCGCGGTCATCGCCAGGGACCCCTGCACGGACACCAGGCTCCGGATGCCCGAGTCGCAGGCCTCCAGCTCCAGGCAGGCGAGCCCGTAGTCCACGGCGCTCATGCCCGCGCAGCCGTAGCCCTCGAGGTGCATCCCGAGCAGCCCGAGCTCGCCGAACTGCTTGACCAGCCCGCGCGGGTCGTCCAGCACCCCGGTCTCGAACCAGCGTGGCACGTCCGGGGCGATCGTGTCGCACAGCGCGCGCACCGACGCACGCACCGCCTTCTCGTCGTCGGTCAGCAGGTCGTCGATGCCGACCGGGTCGAGCGGGTCGAAGCGGCTCACTCCCACTCATCTCCTCACGTAGTACTACCCACGACCCTCGAGGGTACAAGTGACGAGTGGCTTCCCAGCCCCTGGAAGCTACCTGGTAGACCAAGGTCTACGCCCTCGGCCCACGACGATTCGGGGCGGCTGTCTACATCCGGACCGGCACCGGCCGCGTCGACTTCCACCTGCCGGCCGTCGCGCTAGCTACCGCTGAGCAGGCCGGCGGCGCGTTCCCCCGAGACGTCGTCAGCAACAACCTGTACGCCGTCAGCGTGCGACTCGACCACCCAGACAAGCTCGCGATGGCGCAGCGACTGTCCCTGCGCGCACTCGCCGAGGTAGGCGGAGAGGTAGTGGACTCACCAGAGCAGTGCTCCAGGCGCGCTCACCTCGTGGTCGGCGATGTCCTCACCGGGTGCGATGGTGCCGAGATAGATCAGGCGGTTCGCCTCGGTCCAGTCCAGCCAGCGTGAGACGGAGTCCGCGACCCGTGCGCGGGCGCTGCGTCCCTCGGGCCGCCGCAAGTGCGTCCTCGCGCAGGGCGTCGAGCCGTTCGAGCAGCGCGATGTAGACCTCCGTGCGTCCGCCGAAGTAGTGGTGCACCAGCCCGCGCGTGACACCTGCCGCGCGCGCGATGTCTTCGACCGAGACCTCTTCGTAGCCGCGCTCGGCGAACAGGTCGTTGGCCGCGTCGAGCATCTGTTCGCGGCGCTGCGCGGGGTCGAGGCGGCGGTACTTCCGCTCCGTGCTCACCAGAGCAGTGTGCCAGGAATTGGCGATCCGTCAAGACACTGTTAGCGTTTCGCTCGTAAAGAAGCGGCGTGGCCGGCCCTCGCGTCGCAGGACTCGCGCCGCATCGCGCCCACACCTCACCGAGGACGGCACGCAGCATGCGCCACCGCCAGCCTCGTGCGCCCGCTCGCCGCAGCGCGCCGTCACCGCGAGCGCGACCCTCGACCCACTCGCGTCTCGTCCGCGGCCACCCCGCTCCGCCTAGGCGCCGTACAGCCGCCGCCGCAGCCGGCGGCACGACCAGCGGCACGGCCCGGCTGGGATACGTCGTTGACGGCGACACGATCCGCCTCGCCAACGGCCAGTACGTCCGACTCATCGGGATCGACACCCCCGAGCAAGGCCGCCCGTACTACGGGGCCGCGAAGGGCAACCTCGACCGGCTGATCGACGGCCAGGTTCAGCTGGTGAACCCGGCCTCCGTGGACGACGTTGACCACTACGGTCGACTGCTCCGCTACGTGCGTGACGGCGGTCGAGACACCGGGCTCGCCCAGATCCGGACGGGCTACGCCCACGCACGGTACGACAGCCTCGACGGCTACGACTGGCACCCGATGCAGGCCACCTACCGTCAGACCGACGCAAGCACCAGGAACCTCTGGTCATGACGTTGAGGTCGGAGCCCGAGATTCGACACGATGAGCCGCGACGCGGAATGGCGGCTTTACGTCCGGAGCACTGGTCAATGCGGCTAGGATCTGGTTCCTGGCGACGGTCGGCGCAGCCATCATCACGTCCTTGGTGGCACCGTGGTGGCACTCGTCATGACATCGGATGGACCTGGCGACACATCGGATGGGCATGACGCCCGTTCGGTTGACACGAGCCACGACCGATCAGTCCCCACGGCTGATCCAACGGCCAGCAGCCCGTCCGCTCATGGGGGGAGGACGGCGTTTGCAGGGCCCGCCGCAAGGCGAGACCACCCCCGGCGCGAATCGCGCCGGGGGTGGTCGTCGTTCTGTCGTCCGAGAGCCGCGTCACGGTGGATCCCTGAGTGCTTGTAGGACCAACCCGAGTCAGGCACCCCGGCCCAGCGGATTCCCGTCGGCGGCTGTGGACGACAACCGCGTCGGTTGAGGCGAGTGGGTCGTCGGCCACCTCCGTCCGGAGGAGGAGACAGGTCGGGACCTGGGACCGATGCCAGGGTCCGCGACGGCGACCACAGTGGAGCCACGGCCGTCCCGGCCCGGACAGACCCACGAAAGGGCTCCTCATGTCGTATCTCTCCTCGCCCAACGCCCTCGTCAGGCTCGGTACCTCCAAGCGACGAGCCGCCGTGGCGGTCGCCGCTCTGGTGGCGGGCCTGGCCCTCAATGCGCCGACCACTTCCGCAGTCGCGGCGGACAGGTCCATGACCACGCCGGCCGCCGCGTCGGACATCGCTGAGCTGCAGCAGGCGCTCGACCAGCTGGTCGCGGACGGCGCTCCAGGCGCCCTGCTCTATCGCTACGACAAGGGCAAGGTCACCGCGCTCCAGAGCGGCCTTGCCGACATCGCCTCCGGGACGCCGATGGTTCCAGAGGACCGCTACCGGATCGGCAGCCTGACGAAGACCTACGTGTCGACGGCTGTCCTGCAGCTCGTGGCGCAGCACCGGGTCCACCTCGGCGACCCCGCGAGCCGCTACCTGCCGGGACTTCTCGCCGGCCAGCCGCGCATCACGATCCGCCAGCTTCTCAACCACACCAGCGGTGTCTTCGACTTCAACGAGGACCCCCGCGTCCTCGCTCCTTACCTGGAGGGTCACCTGGGGCACGTCTGGTCACCACGCCGCCTGGTCCGCATCGCCTTGAGCAACGTCCCCGTCGGCGACCCCGGCACGGCCTACCACTACTCGAACACCAATTACCTGCTGGCGGGGCTGGTGGTCGAGGCCGTGACCGGGCGCCCGCTGGGTGACGTGCTCCGCGACCGCGTCTTCGCCAACGCGCGGCTCACGGCCACGACGTTCACCCCGTCGCGGACGTTGCCCGCACCCTCGGCGCACGGGTACTTCGTCTTCTCGGGCGACCAGCCGACCGACATCACCCCGCTCTACCCCTACCCGTGGGCCTCCGGGTCAGCGGTGTCCACCGCCCCGGACGTCGCCCGGTTCTACCGGCACCTCCTCTCCGGCGGGTTGCTGCCGCACCGCCTCCTGGGCGCCATGCGGACGACGGTCGACGCGTCGAGCGAGGACGGGCCCGGCACGGCGTACGGGCTCGGCCTCGAGCGCTTCCGCACGCCGTGCGGAGCGGCCTGGGGCCACGGGGGCAACTTCCCCGGATACCTCACCTACGTCTACTCCTCGCCGAGTGGCGGCCGCCAGACCGTCCTGATGCTCAACGAGGACCCGTCCTCGTTGCCCAAGTCGTTCGGGCCTGACTTCCTCGGGTTGTTGGACGCGGCCTACTGCGCGAGCTGATCGGGGAGCAACAGCCCGCTGTCCTCACTACCTGAGCGCTGCGACGGTCAGGTAGTGGGGAACGGGCCCGTTGCCGAGGACCTGAGCGCGCCGCCCCCGCACGACGGCTGACCGGCGAGCCAGGACCAGTACGCCGGCGAACAGCCCGAACGCCGGACCAGGCGGTCATCGACCTCGCGAGCGGATGCCACCGAGAGCGCGTCGATGAGTCCAGGTCGTCAAGTATGTACGAGTACGCGTGTCCCTGCGCCCGAGCTATGGCGAGCGAGCAATCAGGTACATCGAGAGCCACAAAACCGCAGGTCAACCAGCGCGGCTCATTCCCACTCGATGGTCCCGGGGGGCTTCGAGGTCACGTCGAGGGTGACCCGGTTGACCTCGCGGACCTCGTTGGTGATCCGGGTGGAGATGCGCTCGAGGACGTCGTACGGCAGCCGCGCCCAGTCGGCGGTCATGGCGTCCTCGGAGGTGACCGGGCGGATCACCACCGGGTGGCCGTAGGTGCGGCCGTCGCCCTGGACGCCGACCGAGCGGACGTCGGCGAGCAGGACCACGGGCATCTGCCAGATGTCCCGGTCGAGGCCGGCGCGGGTCAGCTCCTCGCGGGCGATCGCGTCGGCCTCGCGCAGGATGTCGAGGCGCTCGGCGGTGACGGAGCCGATGATGCGGATGCCGAGGCCGGGGCCGGGGAACGGTTGGCGCCAGACGATGTCGGCCGGGAGGCCGAGCTGCTCGCCGACCAGCCGGACCTCGTCCTTGAACAGCGTCCGCAACGGCTCGACCAGCGCGAACTCCAGGTCGTCGGGGAGGCCGCCGACGTTGTGGTGCGACTTGATCGTCGAGGTTCCGGCGCCGCCACCGGACTCGACGACGTCCGGGTAGAGCGTGCCCTGCACGAGGTAGGCGACCTTGATGCCGTCGGCGGCGGCCTCGCCGAGCACGGCGGCCTCCGCGCCCTCGAACGAGCGGATGAACTCGCGGCCGATGATCTTGCGCTTCTCCTCGGGGTCGCTGACCCCGGCGAGCGCGTCGAGGAACTGCTTCTGTGCGTCCACCACGTGCAGCGCCACCCCGGTGGCGGCGACGAAGTCCCGCTCGACCTGCTCGGCCTCGCCCTTGCGCAGCAACCCGTGGTCGACGAACACGCAGGTGAGCCGGTCCCCGATGGCGCGCTGGACGACGGCCGCGGCGACCGCGGAGTCCACGCCGCCGGACAGGCCGCAGATGGCCCGCCCGTCCTCGCCGATCTGCTCGCGGATCCGCTCGACCTGCTCCTCGACGATGTTGACCATCGTCCAGGTCTGACGGCAGCCGGCGATCTGGTGCAGGAAGTGCTCGAGCACCCGCTGGCCGTGCTCGGTGTGCAGCACCTCGGGGTGCCACTGGACGCCGGCGAGCCGCCGGTCGAGGTCCTCGAAGGCCGCGACGGGCGTCGCGTCGGTGGAGGCCAGCACCGCGAAGCCGGCCGGCGCGGCCGCCACCGAGTCGCCGTGGGACATCCAGACGGTGTGCGCGGCCGGCAGGTCGGCCAGGAGCACGCCGGGCTCGCCGACCCTGACCTGTGTCCGGCCGTACTCCCGGGCGCCGGTGTGCGCGACGTTGCCGCCGAGCGCGCGCGCCATCAGCTGGAAGCCGTAGCACATGCCGAAGACCGGGACCCTGGCCCCGAAGATCTCCGGGTCGATGCCCGGTGCCCCCTCCTCGTAGACCGACGACGGTCCGCCGGAGAGGATGATCGCCTTCGGATCGCGCGCGAGCATCTCCGCGACCGGCATCGTGTGCGGGCACGATCTCGGAGTAGACCCGGGCCTCGCGGACCCGTCGGGCGATGAGCTGGGCGTACTGCGCCCCGAAGTCGACGACGAGGACCAGATCGTGTTCCGCCACGTCGGGAGTCTAGTCGTGCGGGCCGGCGCGTCGGCGCGGAGGACCGACCAGCATCGGCCCCCCGCACCGCAGGCCGCGATGCGGCCCGTTGCGCCAAATCAGGGCCCGACCGGGGAGGGAGAGTGGTCGAGCCCTGACTGGCCCAGATCCCTCAGCAGGAGATCTGGGTCGGTCCGACCGCCGAGGGAGTCGACGGTCGTTCCGCCCGCTCAACGACCCCGGTGCCCGCTGGTTACGGCCCTCCGGTAGCGGATTTCCCGGTCCGGATAGCCCGTGGCGTGGCTCAGGTGATGCCGACGATGGGCAGCCGCAGGGCCCCCGGCGCCGAGTCCGGGACGACCGGCGAGCGCGGGGCCACCGGCGCCACCGGCCGGTACGCCGCGCCCAGTGGGGGGCGGGAGTCCGGCTCGCCCTTGTTGGGCCACAGGGACATCGCCCGCTCCGCCTGCGCGGTGATCGTGAGGGAGGGGTTGACGCCCAGGTTGGCCGAGATCGCCGAGCCGTCGGCGACGTGCAGGCCTGGGTAGCCGTAGACGCGCTGGTAGGGGTCCACCACACCCGTCTCCGGGGAGTCCCCGATCGTGCAGCCCCCGATGAAGTGCGCGGTCATCGGCCGGTTGAAGGGTTCGCCGATCGAGCCCCCGCTGGTGCCGCCCATCAGGGCCGCCACCCGCCGCACGACCTCGTTGGCCGACGGGATCCAGGTGGGGTTGGGGTTGCCGTGTCCCTGCCGCGAGGTCATCACCCAGCCGCGGCGGGTCTTCTTCGGGTAGGTCGTGATCGAGTTGTCCAGGGACTGCATGACCAGCGCGATCACCGACCGCTCGGACCAGTGCTTGAAGTCGTAGAGCGCCCGCACCTGGCCCTTCTGCCGCCACATCTCGCGCAGCCAGGTCTGCCAGCGCGGCCGCGGCCCGTCGCCGTCGGTCAGCACGGTCTGGAGCAGCGACATGGCGTTGGAGCCCTTGCCGTAGCGCACCGGTTCGACGTGGGTGTGCTCGTCGGGGTGGAACGACGACGTGATCGCCACCCCGTGGCTGTAGTCGACCGCCAGGTCCGGCGCGATCGCCCCCAGGATGGACTCGGAGTTGGTCCGCGCCAGGTGACCGAGCCGGTCGGAGAGCAGCGGCAGGTCACCCTCGGCCTTGAGGCGGTGCAGCAGCTTCTGGGTGCCCAGCGACGCCGCCGCGAAGACGACGTGGTCGGCGGTGAAGCTCTTCACCGCGGAGTGCCGGGTGACCTTGGCCTTCGTCCACCGCGCGTCGATCCGGTAGCCGCCCTCCTCGCGGGGGCGCACGCGCGTCACCGTGGTCAGCGGGTGCACCTCGGCACCGGCCTGCTCGGCGAGGTAGAGGTAGTTCTTGACCAGGGTGTTCTTGGCGTGGTGCCGGCAGCCGGTCATGCACTCCCCGCAGTTGATGCAGGCCTTGCGGTCCGGTCCGACGCCGCCGAAGTACGGGTCGGGCACGGTCTCGCCGGGCGCCTGACCCGGGCCGCCGAAGAACACGCCGACCGGCGTCAGGTGGAAGGTGTCCCCGACCCCCATCTCGACGGCGACCTTCTCCATCAGGTCGTCGCTGGCGGTCTTGACGGGGTTCTGGACCACGCCGAGCATCCGCTTCGCCTGGTCGTAGTACGGCGCCAGCTCGGCCTTCCAGTCGGTGATGTGCGCCCACGAGGGGTCCCGGTAGAAGTGGTCGAGCGGCTCGTAGAGCGTGTTGGCGTAGACGAGCGAACCGCCACCGACCCCGGCACCGGCGAGGATCACGCAGTCCTTGACGACGTCGATGCGCTGGATGCCGTAGCACCCGACCTCGGGGGCGAACAGGAACCGGCGGGCGTCCCACGAGGTCGCGGGGTACGACGACTCGTCGAACCGCGCCCCGGCCTCGAGCACCCCGACCCGGTAGCCCTTCTCGGTCAGACGCAGGGCCGTGACCGAGCCACCGAAGCCCGAGCCGATGACCAGGACGTCGTAGTGGGTCACGGGCGACCGAGCCTCTTCATCAACCTCAGGTTGGCCGTCATCACCTTGCCGTACAGCTGGTCCGACATCCCGAGCATCGGCGCGAAGCGGATCAGCCGCTGGGTCGCCACCGCCTGGGACTCGGTGTAGCGGTGGATGCCCTCGCTCCCCTGCCGGCGACCCATCCCGGACTGGCGCATGCCACCCATCGGTGAGTCGACGCTCCCGAAGGTCGCGCCGAACGCCTCGTTGATGTTGACCGTGCCGCACTTGATGCTGGCCGCCATCGCCCGGGCCCGGGAGCCGTCCTGGCTGTAGATCGAGGCGTTGAGGCCGTACTCCCCGTCGTTGGCGCGGTCGACGGCCTCTCCCTCGTCGTGGAACCGGTAGAGCGCGATGACCGGTCCGAAGGTCTCGTGACCGAAGCAGGTCATGTCCGGCGTGACGCCCTCCAGGATGGTCGGCTCGAAGAAGAACGGCCCGAGGTCGGGCCGGGCCTTGCCCCCGGTCCGCACCCGGGCGCCCTTGGCCACGGCGTCCTCGACGTGCGCGGTGACCGTGTCGAGCTGCTGCTGAGAGATCAGCGAGCCCATGTCGTTGCCCCACTCGAGGGTCGCCCCGAGCGTCATCGCCTCGGTGCGCGCCACGAACCGGTCGACGAAGCGGTCGTACACCTGGTCGGCGACGAACATCCGCTCCATCGACACGCACAGCTGCCCGGCGTTGGAGAACGCCGCGCGGACGGCGCCCTCGGCAGCCTTCTCGATGTCGGCGTCGCGCAGGATCAGGATCGGGTTCTTGCCGCCGAGCTCGAGCGAGCAGCCGATCAGCCGCGCGGCGCACTGCTGCGCGATGATCCGGCCGGTCGCGGTCGAGCCCGTGAAGCAGATGTAGTCCGCGCCCTCGATGATCGGCGGGCCGAGCTCCGGGCCCGGTCCGGCGACGACCTGCCACAGGTCGGCCGGCAGCCCCGCCTCCTCGAGCAGCGCCGCACCGAGCAGCGCGGAGAGCATGGTCTGGGCGTCCGGCTTGGCGACCACCGCGTTGCCCGCGAGCAGGGCGGGGATGCCGTCGCACAACGCCATCGTGAAGGGGTAGTTCCAGGGCGAGATGATGCCGACGACGCCCTTCGGCACCCGGTTCACCTCGACCCGGGTCAGGCCGGGCACCACCCCGATCAGCCGCCGGGTGTCGAGGTGCCGCTCCGCGGTCCGGCCGTAGTAGCGGGCGGTCAGCGCGATGTGCAGGGGCTCGTCGAAGGCGTGCTTGCGGGCCTTGCCCGACTCCCACACGATCAGGTCGAGGATCTCCTCCTGGCGGTCCAGCACCAGGTCGTGCAGCCGCAGCAGCACCTCGGCGCGCTCGGCCAGCGGGGTCTGCGCCCACGACGCCTGCGCCCGCCGGGCTCGCGCGTAGGCCTCGGCCACGTCGCCCGCGGTGGACTGCGGGACGTGCGCCAACGGCTGGCCGTTGAGCGGCGAGAACACCTCCTCGGTGCGTCCTGACGAGGCGACGACGCGGGCGGTCAGGGCCGCAACGTAGTCGCGGTGGAGGGCGTACGACGCCGTCGGGTCGTGCTCGGGGTCGTGCGGACCCTGGGAGAGCGAGCCCAGGGGGCCCTCGGGCGGCGGTGTGTGCGCAGACATGGTCCGAGCCTAGGCCCGGGTGGCCCACGTCACTAGCGGTTGAGACGCTTTACACAACGTGTCTTGCTGTCAAACGGTTCACTCGACGCAGAACTCGTTGCCCTCGGGGTCGGCCATCACCACGAGCGGCTCGGTCCGTAGCACCGTGGCACCCAACCCCTCCAGCCGGGCCACCTCGTCCGGGATCGAGTCCGGCGCACGCAGGTCGAAGTGCATGCGGTTCTTCGCCGTCTTGGGCTCCGGCACGCGCTGGAACCACAGCGTCGGACCGCCCCAGCCGGCGGGCTCCACGAACGCCTTGTCCGCCGTGGAGTCCTCGTCGAGGTCGCTGCCCAGGGCTGCGGCCCAGAACTCGCCGAGCACGAGCGCGTTCGCGCAGTCGAAGGTCACCGACTTGATGTAGGTCGCCATCCCGGGCGGGCTAGGCCGCGGCGTGACCAGGCGGTGCCGCCGAGGCAACCGTGGCAGGACGGGCCGGAGTGCGCAGTGCGAAGCCGATCAGGGTCAGCACGATGCCGAGGACGAACGCCATGCCGGCGACCCCGAAGGCGACGACCGAGGTGAACAGCGAGGCCTGCAGGAACGCGGAGTCCATCGCGACCGCCCGGTTCGGGTCCTTCTGGTCGAGCTCGGCGTAGGTCTTCCCACCGGTGATGGCCGAGCGTGTGGTGGTCGATGATGTCGGCCTGGCAGAACGCCGAGATCGGGCCGTTGACGTCGTCGCCGGCCGCGCAGTTGGCGTCGTCGGCGACGGTGATCTTCTGGTCGGCGAGCGTGGAGGAGATGACCACCCACGTGACGACTCCGGCGATCGCCATGATGATGCCGACAACGATGGCCGTGATTGCCGCTACGGTGCGCATGAACGCCTGCTCTCTTTGGGCCGGTTCGGATGCCCTCAGCATCCACGGCCGACCCGTCCGGACGCAACTGCGACACGGACAGTGTGGTCAGACGATCTCGGGCGCGCTGACCCTCGCCTCGTCGGCCTCCTGGTCGGTGAGCTTGAGCTGACTCTGTCGTTCGGCCTCGACCCGGCGCAGGTAGTGGTCGACCTCGTCGGCGGTCCGGGCGTCGTCCCAGCCGAGCTCACCGGCCATCAGGGCGGCCGCCCGCGCCGCGACGTGGACCCCGCGGTCGAAGGTCTCGATCGAGATCCGGGTGCGGCGGGTGAGCACGTCGTCGAGGTGACGCGCGCCCTCGTGCGTCACGGCGTACACGACCTCCACGGCGAGGTAGTCGTCGGCGCCCTCGAGCGGGAGGCCCAGGTCGGGACGCTCGCCGATGAGGTCCAGCACCTCGTCGACGAGGCTGCCGTACCGCTCGAGCAGGTGGTCGATCCGGGAGATGTGCAGGTCCGCCCGGCGCGCGAGTAGTGCACGCTGGTTGGTGCGCGCCTCGAAGCCGGACGCCCCGACCAGCGGGATCCGCGCGGTGATCGAGTCGCGGACCACCGGATGGCCCGCGGAGGTGAGCGAGGCGGCCGCCGCGTCGACGGCGTCGCGCGCCATCACGCGGTACGTCGTGAGCTTGCCGCCGGCGATCATCACCAGGCCGGGCACGGGCGCGACGACCGTGTGCTCGCGGGAGATCCGGCTGGTGGGCTCGGACTCGCCGCGCGCCAGCGGTCGGAGCCCGGCCCAGACGCCCTCGATGTCGTCGTGGTCGAGCGGCTCGCGGAGGATCGTGTTGACGTGTCCGAGCAGGTAGTCGATGTCGGCCCGGCTGGCCGCGGGGTGCGCCTTGTCGAGGTTCCACGGGGTGTCGGTGGTGCCGATGATCCAGTGCCGCCCCCAAGGAATGACGAAGAGCACCGAGGTCTCGGTCTTGGTGATGAACCCCGCCTCGGACCTGATCCGGTCGCGCGGCACCACGAGGTGGATGCCCTTGCTGGCCTGCACGTTGAGGGATCCGCGACCCCCGACCAGGTCCTGGATGTCGTCGGTCCAGACACCGGCGGCGTTGACGACGACCCGGGCCCGGATCTCGAGCTCGCGGCCCGTCTCGAGGTCGCGCACCCGCGCGCCGACCACGCGCTCGCCCTCGCGGAGGAAGCCAATCACCTGGGTGCGGGTCGCCACCTGCGCCCCGTGGAAAGCGGCGGTGCGCGCCAGCGTCATCACCAGTCGGGCGTCGTCGACCTGGCAGTCGTAGTAGCGGATCGCGCCGCGCAGTCCGTCGATCTTGAGGTCCGGGGCGATCCGGGCGACCTGCTTGCGGAACAGGTGCTTGTGCTTGGGCACCCCCGCGTCGTACTTGCCGGCCATCGCCATGCCGTCGTAGAGCGCCAGCCCGGCGCCGACGTACGGCCGCTCGTAGGTGTGGTGCAGCGGGTAGAGGAACGGCACCGGCCGGACCAGGTGCGGAGCCAGCCGGGTGAGCAGCAGGCCGCGCTCCTCGAGGGCCTCCTTGACCAGCGCGAAGTCGAACATCTCGAGGTAGCGCAGGCCGCCGTGGACGAGCTTGCTGCTGCGGCTGCTCGTGCCGCTGGCCAGGTCCCGCTGCTCGACCAGGCCGGTGCTCAGCCCGCGGGTCACCGCGTCGAGGGCCACGCCGGTGCCGGTGATCCCGCCGCCGACCACCAGGACGTCCAGCTCGTCGTCGGCCGAGGTCGCGCCCAGCACCCGCAGGGCCTGGTCGCGGGCGTCCGAGCTCAGCGCGCTGGTCTGTGGCATGCGGCCATTCTCCCTTGCCCACCCTGGCGGGCGACGCCGCCCGGTCCGGCAGGATGGCCGGCATGGACGAGATCGTCGCGTTGTACGACGACCGCGGGCGGCCGGTGGGCTCGGCGCCGCGGTCGCGGATGCGCGCCGAGAACCTCCGCCACGCCGCGACCGCCGTCGTCGTCCGGGACCCGTGGGGACGGGTGCACGTGCACCGTCGGACCGACACCAAGGACGTCTACCCGGGCCGGTACGACTTCGCCGCCGGTGGCGTCCTGCTGGCCGGCGAGGAGCCCCTGGCGGCGGCGCGCCGGGAGGCCGAGGAGGAGCTCGGCGTCACCTCCGCGCTGGTGCCGCTGGGTGAGGGCGACTACGCCGACGACGCCACGACGTACCACGCGTTCCTCTACGAGACCGTCTGGGACGGGCCCTTGCGGTTCCAGCCCGAGGAGGTGGCGTCGGGCGAGTGGATGACGCTGGAGGCGTTGGCTGCGCTGCTGGCCGACCCCACGGCCGCCGTGATGCCCGACACCGCCGCGCTGCTGGGTGGCTGGCTGCGCGACCGGCTCACCGACCGCGTCGAGCCCGGCCAGGGCTGGGACAGCGAGGCCACGGTCGTCGAGGGCCGGTGGCTGGACCGGCGGCCGCGCCGCCCGGAGGTGGCCGCGCACCTGCTCGCCGAGACCCGACTGCTGCCTCGGCTCGCGCCCCGCCTTGGCCTCGCCGTGCCGGTGCCGATCGTCCTGGAGGCAGACCCGCTGCTGGTGCGGCACGTGTTGGTCCCGGGTGAGCCCTGCGAGCCGACCGCGCTGACGGCGGCCGACGGCACGGCGGTCGGCCGGTTCCTGCGGGTCCTCCACGACACCCCCCTCGGGGAGGTCGCAGACACCGGCCTGCCGGACGCGAAGGACACCCGCGCCGAGCTGCTGCAGGGCGTGGCCGGCATGCGTGAGCGGGTGATCCCGCTGCTGCCGCCGGACCGCCGCGCGGCCGGTGCCGCCCTGCTGGACGACATCGAGACCCGGACCCCGGTCTGCCTGGTGCACGCCGACCTCGGGCCCGAGCACCTGCTGGTCGCCGACGGACGGGTCAGCGGGGTGATCGACTGGACCGACGCCCGCACCGGCGACCCCGGTCTCGACCTGGCCTGGACCCTGAGCGGCACCCCTGCGGCGTTCGCCGACGCCCTGGTGGCGGCGTACTCCCCCACAGACGAGCAGGTCGCTCGCGGCCGGCTGTGGCACCGCTTCGGCCCGTGGTGGGAGGTGCTCGCCGGCGTGGACTTCCTCGGTGAGGAGTACGTCGCGTCCGGCCTCGAAGGTGTGCTGGCCCGCCTCTGAGGTGCTGACCGGGCACTTCAGCTCAGCAGATCCGAGGTGACCGGGCACTTCTGAGCGGCACGATCGCCCGGTCGGAGCGGTCGCCGGCGACAGAACTGCCCGGTCGGCGGTGGGGCCCTACTCGACGACGACCTCGACCCGCTGGAACTCCTTGAGCTCGGTGTAGCCGGTGGTGGCGAGCGACCGCTTGAGCGCGCCGACCAGGTTCATCGTGCCGTCGGCGACCCGGGAGGGGCCGAAGAGGATCTGCTCGAAGGTGCCGACGGTGGTGAACTCCACCCGCTCGCCCCGGGGCAGGGCGTGATGGTGCGCCTCGCCACCCCAGTGGAAGCCGCGCCCCGGCGCATCCGTGGCCCGCGCGAACGGCGAGCCGACCATCACCGCGTCGGCCCCGCAGGCGATCGCCTTGGCGATGTCGCCCGACCGGCCGATGGAGCCGTCCGCGATCACGTGCACGTAGCGCCCGCCCGACTCGTCGAGGTAGTCCCGACGGGCCGCGGCGACGTCGGCCACCGCGCTGGCCATCGGCACCGCGATGCCGAGCACCTTGCGGGTGGTGTGCGCGGCGCCCCCACCGAAGCCGACCAGGACACCCGCCGCTCCGGTCCGCATCAGGTGCAGCGCGGCCTGGTGTGTGGCGCAGCCGCCCACGATCACGGGGACGTCGAGCTCGTAGATGAACTCCTTGAGGTTCAGCGGCTCGGCCTGGCTCGACACGTGCTCGGCGGACACCGTGGTCCCCCGGATCACGAACATGTCGACGCCCGCGTCGACGACGCACTTGGCGAACTCCTTGGTGCGCTGGGGCGACAGGCTGCCGGCCACGGTCACGCCGGCGTCCCGGATGTGCCGCAGGCGCGCGCTGATCAGCTCCGCCTTGATCGGCTCGGCGTAGATCTCCTGCATCCTCCGGGTGGCGTCGGTGCCCTGGAGTGCCGCGACCTCGTCGAGCAGCTCGGTGGGGTCGTCGTAGCGCGTCCAGAGGCCTTCGAGGTTCAGCACCCCGAGGCCGCCGAACCGGCCGAGCGCGATGGCGGTCTCCGGCGACATCACCGAGTCCATCGGTGCGGCCAGGATGGGCAGGTCGAAGCGGTAGGCGTCGATCTGCCAGGCGAGGCTGACCTCCTCCGGGTCGCGGGTGCGTCGCGACGGCACGATGGCCACGTCGTCGAAGGAGTAGGCATGCCGCGCGCGCTTGGCCCGGCCGATCTCGATCTCGGTCACCGGTGCAGGCTACCGATGCTCGGGTCCGCGCTCAGCGACCGGAGTAGTTGGGCGCCTCGACCGTCATCTGCACGTCGTGCGGGTGGCTCTCCTTGAGCGACGCCGAGGTGATCCGGATGAACTGGCCGTTCTGCTGCAGGTCCGCCACGTTGCGGGCGCCCACGTAGAACATCGACTGGTGGAGGCCACCGACGAGCTGGTGGGCGACGGCGGCGAGCGGCCCGCGGTAGGCGACCTGGCCCTCGATCCCCTCGGGGATGATCTGGTCGTCGCTGGTGACCTCGGCCTGGAAGTAGCGGTCCTTGGAGTAGGACTTCTTGCCCCGGCTGGACATGGCCGCCATCGATCCCATGCCGCGGAACGACTTGAATTGCTTGCCGTTGATGAACAGCAGCTCGCCAGGGGTCTCCTCGCAGCCGGCCAGGAGCGCGCCGAGCATCACCGTGTCGGCACCGGCGACCAGGGCCTTGGCGATCTCGCCGGAGTACTTCAGCCCTCCGTCGGCGATGACCGGTACGCCGGCGGGCCGACAGGCCAGCGCCGCGTCGTACACCGCGGTCACCTGCGGGACCCCGACCCCGGTGACGACCCTGGTGGTGCAGATGGCCCCGGGACCGATGCCCACCTTCACCGCGTCGGCACCCGCGTCCACGAAGGCCTGGGCGCCGGCGCGGGTCGCGACGTTGCCGCCGATGACCTGGACGTGCCGGGTCGCCGGGTCGGTCTTCAGCCTGTGGACCATGTCGAGCAGCATCCGCACGTGCCCGTGGGCGGTGTCGGCGACCAGGACGTCGACGCCGGCGTCCACCAGCGTGGTGGCCCGCTCCCAGGCGTCGCCGAAGTAGCCGATCGCGGCGCCCACCAGCAGCCGCCCGTGGGCGTCCTGGGAGGCGTTTGGGAACTGCTCGGACTTCACGAAGTCCTTCACGGTGATCAGCCCGCCGAGCCGGCCGTCGGGGTCGACCAGGGGCAGCCGCTCGCGCTTGTGCTTGCGCAGCAGCGTGGTCGCGTCCTCGCGGGAGATCCCGACGTCACCGGTGATGAGCGGCGTGGGCGTCATCACCTCGTCGACCTTGGTGGTGGCCCACTCGGCGACCGGGGTGAAGCGCAGGTCGCGGTTGGTGATGATGCCCATCAGCCGGTTGTCGGTGTCGACGACGGGGAGCCCGGAGACGCGGTACTCGCCGCAGATCCGGTCGAGGTCCTCGAGCGTCGCGTCGGGGCCGATGGTCACCGGGTTGGAGATGATGCCGGTCTGGGTGCGCTTGACCAGGTCGACCTGGTAGGCCTGGTCCTCGATCGAGAGGTTGCGGTGCAGCACTCCGAGCCCGCCCTGGCGGGCCATCGCGATCGCCATCCGGGACTCCGTGACGGTGTCCATGGCCGCGCTGACCAACGGCACCTTGAGGGTGATCTCGCGGGTCAGCCGGGTGGTCGTGTCGATCTCGTCGGGCGCGAGCTCGGACTCTCCCGGCAACAGCAGCACGTCGTCGTACGTCAGTCCCAGCGCCGCGAACTTCTCGGGGATCTCCATTCACCGATTCTACTGACCGCCCAGGCGTATCAGCGGCGCCCCTCGGGGCTCTACCTTGGGTGAGTCCTACCGGAGGAGAGCCCGCCATGCCCCGAAGCACCGTGATCGCAGCCCTCGCGGCCGTCACCGCCCTGGTCGTCGGCGCGAGCGCGCCCGCGCTCGGCGACGTCCGCGTGGTGAAGGACCCCACCAAGGACGGGTCGAGCGACGTGACCCGGGTCCGGATCGGCCACACCGAGGGCAGCCTCAAGGTGAAGATCCGGGTCGCCACGAAGGACGACTTCGCGCACTTCTACGACCTCTGGGTGGACACCGACGCCACGGATCCGGGTCCGGAGTTCGTCGTCACGTCCACCTTCGAGGTGCTCCCCAGGGTGTCGGTCAGCAGCACCGAGGACTTCGGCGACCTGCAGGGCGCCACCCGCTGCACCGTGCGCACCGCCGAGGCGAGCTTCAAGACGAAGACCTACCGGTTCTCGGTGCCGCGGCGCTGCCTCGGTCGGCCGGACCAGGTGCGGGTCAGCCTCGAGGCCTCCGACGAGCTGGGGCGGCACGACTGGGTGCCGGGGCCCCACCTCTTCAGTGCGTGGGTGACGTCCGGCTGAGGGAACGGCCTCTCAACGCCGCGAGCCGACGTGCTGCGCGGCTGCGCAGACACGCCGGCTCGGCGGGTGGAGCTGTCGATCAGTGGCCGTGGCCGTGCCCGTGGCCGGCGCCCGCGGCAACGGGCTCCTCGTCCTCGGGCTTCTCCACGATCAGCGTCTCGGTCGTCAGCAGCATCGCCGCGATCGAGGTGGCGTTGACCAGTGCGGAGCGGGTGACCTTGACCGGGTCGAGGACACCCTGGGCGACCAGGTCGCCGTACTCGCCGGTGGCCGCGTTGTAGCCGGTGCCAGCACCGCCCTCGCGGACCTTGGCGACCACGACGAAGCCGTTGACGCCGCCGTTCTCGGCGATCCAGCGCAGCGGCTGGTCGAGCGACTTGCGCACGATCCGGACACCGACGGCGGCGTCGCCCTCGAGGCCCAGGTCGCCGTCGAGGACCGCGGCGGCGTGGATCAGCGCGCTGCCACCACCGGGGACGATGCCCTCCTCGATCGCCGCACGGGTCGCGGAGACGGCGTCCTCGATGCGGTGCTTCTTCTCCTTCAGCTCCACCTCGGTGGCGGCGCCGACCTTGATCACGCAGACACCGCCGGCGAGCTTGGCGAGGCGCTCCTGGAGCTTCTCGCGGTCCCAGTCGGAGTCGGTGTTCTCGATCTCGGCCTTGATCTGGTTGACGCGGCCCTCGACCTCGGCCTTGTCGCCACCACCCTCGACGATGGTGGTGTTGTCCTTGGTGACCACGATGCGGCGGGCGGTGCCCAGCACGTCGAGGCCGACCTGGTCGAGACGGAGCCCGACCTCGGGCGAGACGATCTGGCCACCGGTGAGGGTGGCGATGTCCTGCATCATCGCCTTGCGGCGGTCACCGAAGGCCGGGGCCTTGACCGCGACGGCGTTGAACGTGCCGCGGATCTTGTTGACCACCAGCGTCGACAGCGCCTCGCCGTCGACGTCCTCGGCGAGGATGAAGAGCGGCTTGCCCGCGGCGATGACCTTCTCCAGGATCGGCAGCAGGTCGGCCACCGAGGAGATCTTGCCCTGGTGGAGCAGCACGTAGGCGTCGTCGAGGACGGCCTCCATGCTCTCCGGGTCGGAGACGAAGTACGCCGAGATGTAGCCCTTGTCGAACTGCATCCCCTCGGTGAACTCCAGCTCGGTGCCCATGGTGTTGGACTCCTCGACGGTGATCACGCCGTCCTTGCCGACCTTGTCGAAGGCCTGCGCCAGCAGGTCGCCGATGACGGCGTCCCGGCTGGAGATGGTGGCGACCGAGGCCATGTCCTCGCGGGACTCGACCTCGCGGGAGGCCTCGCGCAGGGCGTCACTGACCGCCTCGGCAGCGGCGTCCATGCCGCGCTTGAGGCCCATCGGGTTGACGCCGGCGGCGACCGCGCGGAGTCCCTCGTGGACCATCGCCTGGGCGAGCACGGTGGCGGTGGTGGTGCCGTCACCCGCGACGTCGTTGGTCTTGGTGGCGACCTCCTTCGTCAGCTGGGCGCCGAGGTTCTCGAAGGGGTCGTCGAGCTCGATCTCACGCGCGACGGTCACGCCGTCGTTGGTGATGGTCGGCGCGCCCCACTTCTTGTCGAGCACCACGTAGCGGCCCTTGGGGCCGAGCGTCACCTTGACGGCGTTGGCGAGGGCGTCGACGCCCCTCTCGAGGGCCCTGCGGGCGGACTCGTCGAACTCCAAAATCTTGGGCACTACTGCTCCTTGCTAGTCAAAAGAGCGATAGTCCGCCGCGAAAAGCGTCCCGCGGGTGGGCGGGTGTGGCGCTTTCCGCGGCGGACTATCGCAGAAATCAGGAAACGACGGCGAGGACGTCGCGCGCCGAGAGGATGAGGTAATCCTCGCCGGCGTACTTGACCTCGGTGCCGCCGTACTTGCTGTAGATCACCTTGTCGCCGATGGCGACGTCGAGCGGGACCCGGTTGCCGTTGTCGTCGATGCGACCCGGACCGACCGCCAGGACCTCGCCCTCCTGGGGCTTCTCCTTGGCGGTGTCCGGGATGACCAGGCCGGAGGCCGTGGTCTGCTCGGCGTCGAGCGGCTTGACGACGAGGCGGTCCTCGAGGGGCTTGATGTTGACCGACACTTCTGATCAACCTCTACTTTCCACTAGTCAGACTTCGGGAACGGCGATCGTTCCCGGACGTTTGAGCCTGCGGGTGACGGACGCCGTCGCGGGGATCGTTCGCCGGTCGCAAGCGCTGGCACACTCGGGTCGAGAGTGCCAACTGAGACGTTAGCACTCACCCCGACCGAGTGCTAGGCGGGTCCGGGAGGCGACCCTCCCCAACGCCGGCTGACAGGATGCCCCGCGTGGAGCTCGAGACGTTCGGCTGGCTGCTCACCGACGACGGCCAGCGCCTGCTCGAGGCGGCCGCGACGGCGTACGCGGACCACGACGGCGACCCCGTCGGCGCCGCGACCGCCCTTCGCGGCAGCGCGACGGCCGACGCCGACCGCCGGGCCGCCGCGCTCACCCAGGTGCAGCTGCGCGTGCGGGCGGTGCCGAAGTTCGGGGAGCACGCGTTGCGCATGTACTTCACCCCCGACGGCCTCGAGCAGGCGACCCGCGACCGGGTCGCCGAGCACCGGGCGGCCCGGTTGGTAGCCGCCGACGTCGGCTCCGTGATCGACCTGGGCTGCGGCATCGGCGGTGACCTGGTGGCGTTCGCGCGGGCCGGGCTCACCACGGCCGGCATCGACGCGGACCCGGTCCGCGTCGCGATCGCCACGGCCAACCTCGCCGCCCTCGGCCTGGGCGGCGCCGTCCGGGTCGCGGACGCGACGTCGCTCGACCTCGCGGGCTTCGGGGTGGCCTTCGCCGACCCGGCCCGCCGCTCGGCTCGCGGACGGGTCTTCGACGCGGACGGCTGGACGCCACCGTGGCCGTTCGTCGCCGGCCTCCTCGGCGCCGGCACCCCACCGGCGGTCGTCAAGGTCGCTCCCGGCATCCCGCACTCCTTGGTGCCCGACGACGCGGAGGCGGAGTGGGTGAGCGTGGCGGGCGAGGTCAAGGAGGCCGCCTTGTGGTCGCCGGGCCTGGCGACGTGCCGGCGCCGGGCGACGGTGATCGGGGTCGGCGGCCTGGCCACCCTCACCGAGGAGGACGACCCGTACGACGGCCAACCGCGGCCGGTACGCGACCTCGGTGCGTACCTCTACGAGCCCGACGGAGCCGTGATCCGAGCGGGACTCGTGACCGCAGTGGCCGCCGGGGTGCAGGGCGGCCTCCCCGACCCGCACATCGCGTACGTGACGTCGGACATGGGGTTCCGGTCACCTTTCGCGCGCGCTTACCGCATCGTCGAGGAGCTGCCGTACCGGGAGAAACAGCTGAAGGCCGCACTGCGAGCGCGCGACATCGGCCGGTTGACCGTCAAGAAGCGTGGGGTCGAGATCGACCCCGCCGCCCTTCGCCGTCGCCTCGCGCTGTCCGGTGCGAACGAGGCGACCCTGGTCCTGACCCGGAGGTCAGGAGCCGGGGTCGCCCTGCTCGTGAAGCCGTTGTGACCGACGGGTAGGTCTTCATGCGGGTTGGATCGGTCACCGCAAGGTGACTGGGCGACGAGTTCAGCAGCCGCGACGCGGAACTCCTGCGAATTCCACGGGCAGCCGCCCCGGCGCCCGCTCGTCGCCCCGCAGCACCGCGACCAAGGCGCCCATCGCGCCGGCCGTGGCGCCGTACGTCGCGATCCGCACCGGCGCCGTCGAGCGACCCAGCACGTAGGGCGTGTCCGTGGCGACGAGCACCTCGGCGCCCGCCGGAGCCGGGTCGCCGAAGCCGGCGAACCCGACCGGCACGCCGTGGAACACCGGCGTCGGCGTGAGACGACGCCACCGGCGGAGCTTCTTCCGGCCCTCGGGCTTCGGCGGCTTGCGGTACTCCACGCGACCGACGGCCATGCCGGCCGCGACGGCGGCGGTGCGGAACGCAGCGACCGCGGCCGGGTCTCCGAACGGCACCGGTCGGGCGCGGAGGAGGGTGCCGCGGCACGGTCCGGCGACGACGGTGACCGCCGCGGCGGAGAGCGCCCGCGAGGCCGCGCGTCCGCTCCCGGGGGCGGCTCCGGCATCGCCGCGCTGGTGGAGCAGCAGCGCGACCTGGCGGGCGGCGGCCTGCTCGAGCCGCTCGCGTGGGAGCGCACCGGAGCGCACCGCTTGGACGAGGCCGGCCCTGGCAGCCGCCGGGTCGGCCGGCATCAAGGCCACGTCGTTCCCGGCCCGGAGTGCCTGCACCGCGACCCGCGCCGGCCCGCGCCGGCTCACCGCGCCCATCTCCAGGGAGTCGGTGACGACGAGCCCGTCGAAGCCCAGGTCGTGGCGCAGCAGGCCGGTGACGACCTTCCGGGACAGCGACGAGGGGACCCGCGGGTCGACGGCCCGGACGTCGAGGTGACCGACCATGACGGCCGGGAGGCCCGCGGCGACCCCCGCACGGAACGGCTCCAGGTCGATCCGGCGCAGGACGCGCAGGGTCCGGGTCTGGACCGGCAGGCCCACGTGGCTGTCCGCCGGCACGGACCCGTGGCCGGGGAAGTGCTTGAGGACCGGCAGCACCCCGGCGTCGAGGTAGCCCTGCGCCGCGGCCACCACGTGCTCGGCGACCAGGTCGGGGTCCGACCCGACCGAACGGGATCCGATGGTCGGGTCCGCGGGTCCGGACGTCACGTCGGCGTCCGGAGCGAAGTCGAGGGTGAACCCGAGACCCCTGAGCTCGGCGCCGCTGGCGCGCGCCGCGGTCCGGGTGAGGCGGAGGTCGTCCGCGGCTCCCGCGGACATGAAGGCCGGGAAGCCGGTGGCGGCACCACGCACCCGCTGGACGATGCCGCCCTCCTGGTCGACGGCGAGGAAGAGCGGCCACGGGCGATGCGCGGTCCCGCGCAGCCGGGCGTTGACGCTCCGGATCTGGCGCGTCGACGCGACGTTGTCGGCGAAGGCGATCACCCCGCCCAGGTGCAGGCGTCGGACCATCTCGGTCGGCGCCCCGGTCCCGCGCCAGTCGGCGACGATCACCTGGCCCGCCAGCTCCGGCAGGCGGAGCTCGCCGACGAGGCGCGCGGCCCGGTCGAGCTCGTCGAGGGTCGGCCCCCAGCCGGTGCGCAGCCCGAGGCTCTCGGCCGGCCCCGGAGTCGGCGACGCCGCGGGCGCGGGGCTCGGCTCCCGCTCCGACATCGGCGTGATGGCGCCGCGCTCAGGGGGCTCCTGGGTGCAGCCGGACGCGACGAGCAGGGTCGCCAGCAGCGCGACCGCGGTCGAGCCGAACCGTCCCATGGGCGTCATCCTCGCCCATCACCGGACCGCCGGTCAGATCCTCGGACTAGAAGCGTTCGGCCCCGATGGTGGTGTCGTCGCCGTGGCCGGTGTGCACGACGGTCGCGTCCGGTAGCGACAGCAACCGGGACTCGATGGAGGCCACGATCACGTCGCGGTCGCTAAAGGACCGTCCGGTGGCACCGGGACCGCCCTGGAACAGGGTGTCGCCGGTGAAGACGCAGCCGAGGTCCTCGGCGTAGAGGCAGACGGCACCGGGCGCGTGCCCGGGCGTGTGCAGCACGGTGAGCGTGGTGCCGCCCACCTCGAGCACCTGCCCGTCGGACAGGTCGACGTCCCAGAGCAGGTCCGGGTGGGTGAGCTCCCAGAGCGGCCGGTCGTCCGGGTGCAGCAGGATCGGTGCCCCGGCCCGCTCCCGCAGCTCCGGTGCCACCCGCACGTGGTCGTCGTGGGCGTGCGTGCAGACGATCGCCTTCAGCCGGCGCTCGCCGACGAGCGCGAGGATGGCCTCGACGTCGTGGGGGGCGTCGATGACCATGCACTCCGCGTCGTCGCCCACCACCCAGACGTTGTTGTCCACCGGGTGGGTCTCGCCGTCGAGGCTGAAGGTGCCGCTGGTGACGACGTGGTCGACGCGGGCGCTCACCCGAAGATCACCACGGAGCGAAGCACGTCGCCGTGGTGCATCGCCTCGAACGCCGCCTCGACGTCTCCGAGCCCGATCTCCTCGGTCACGAACGCGTCGAGGTCGAGGCGCCCCTGCCGGTACAGGTCGACGAGCATCGGGAAGTCCCGGCTGGGCAGGCAGTCGCCGTACCAGCTCGACTTGAGGGCGCCGCCGCGGCCGAAGACGTCGATCAGCGGGATGTCCGGGATCTTCATGTCCGGCGTCGGCACGCCCACCAGCACGACGGTGCCGGCCAGGTCGCGGGCGTAGAACGCCTGCTTCCAGGTCTCCGGGCGGCCGACCGCGTCGATGACCACGTCCGCGCCGTGGCCGTCGGTGAGGGCCTGGATGGCGGCCACCGGGTCGGCGGCCGTGGAGTTCACGACGTCCGTGGCCCCCATCGAGCCGGCCCGGGTCAGCTTCCGGTCGTCGATGTCGACGGCGATGATCTTCGAGGCCCCGGCCAGCACCGAGCCGGCGATCGCGGCCATGCCGACGCCGCCGCAGCCGATCACGGCGACGGACATGCCGCGCGAGACGTTGCCGGTGTTGAGCGCGGCCCCGAGGCCGGCCATCACGCCACAGCCGAGCAGGCCCACCGCGGCGGCCCGGGCGGACGGGTCCACCTTGGTGCACTGGCCGGCGGCGACCAGGGTCTTCTCGGCGAAGGCTCCGATGCCGAGCGCCGGCGACAGCTCCGTGCCGTCCTCGAGGGTCATCTTCTGGGTCGCGTTGTGCGTGTTGAAGCAGTACCACGGCTCGCCGCGGTTGCAGGCCCGGCAGTCGCCGCAGACGGCACGCCAGTTCAGCACCACGAAGTCGCCGGGCTCGAGGCCCACGACGTCCGGACCGACCGACTCGACCACACCGGCGGCCTCGTGACCGAGCAGGAACGGGAAGTCGTCGTTGATGCCGCCCTCCCGGTAGTGCAGGTCGGTGTGGCAGACCCCGCACGCCTGGACCACCACGACGGCCTCGCCCGGGCCCGGGTCCGGGACGTTGATGGTCTCCAGGGACACCGGTGCGCCCTTCGCGCGGGCGATCACCGCCTTGACCTGCTGCATGCAGTACTCCTCCGTGGGCTGTGGGTTGCGGTGCAACGATAGGGCCAGCCCGCGAGCAGGGAGAGGCCATGCAGGGAGGTACGCGGAGACCGACCGCCATCGGCTCCGACTTCGGCTCCTGGCTGGCCGCCCGGGAACCGGCCCTGCACCGGACCGCGACCCTGCTCACCGGGGACGAGGTGGCCGGGCGAGACCTGGCGCTTCCTGCGCTGGCCCGGCTCCGGCTGGAGTGGAGCGGTCTGGACCCGCTGGACGCCGACGACCGGGCCCGGACCCTGCTCCTCGACGAGCACCGCCGCACCTGGGGCCGCGCTGGGGCCGACGAGCCGCCGGCGGTCCCGCCCGGCGGGTACGCCGACGGTGACGCCGCCGCGTGGGCGTTGGTCCGGTCGCTCCCGGGCCGGACCCGTGCCGTGGTGGTGCTGCGCCTCCACCAGGACCTCGACGAGCGCGAGACCGCAGACCTGGTGCGGCTCTCCACGCAGGGCGTGCGCCTGGACGAGGCGGCGGTCGCCACGGCGCTCCGAGTACACCTCGACAAGGAGCGCAGCCGGCACCCGGAGAGGCCCTGGCCCGGCGACCCCGCCGCCCTGCTGGCCCGGACGCTGCACGACCGCGGCGAGGCGGCGTCGTACCTCGGGTGCCACCCCGACGAGATCGAGGCGGCCTCCCACGCCCTCCGGACCAGGCGCCGGCGACGCGCCACGGTCGGGCTGGTCGCCGCGGTCGCCGTCGTCCTCGCCGTCGGCGTGGCCGTCCTCGATCCCCCACCGGCGGCACCGGAGCGGCCGTCCTCGACCGAGGCACCCGTCGTGCCGCTCGGACCCCTCGGGTCCTTTCCCGACGACGCGTCGCCGGCCGTGCCGATCCTCCTCCGCGACATCTACCTCGCCCCCGGCATGCAGCGGCTGCTGCCGGTGGCCCACCCGCGCTCGGCGACGCCGTTCCACGGCGACCTCTGGGTGACCGACCTCTACTTCGACGTCTACGACACCCTGCGCCGGATCGACGAGGACGGACGGCAGATCGGGAAGTGGGCCACCAGCGGCGATCCCGTGCTCAGCGCGGACCGCCGGGCGTTCGCCTGGGTGGAGCTGCTGGGCACCCGCAGCGTCATCCATCGCGGCGCGGACCGGCAGGAGGTCGACGAGCCGATCGCGCTCGTGGGTCTCCGGGGGGACCGCGTCGTCTTCAACGAACCCCGGGTCGGCGGCGCCTGGACCACGGACCTCGGCTCGCCCCCCGAGCGCATCCCCGGGGTCGCGCTCGCCTGGGCGGTCGACCCGACGACGGGTGATGTGGCCGGCACTGCGACCGACGGCGCCGGCGTCGTCGTCGACGCCAGGTCCGGCGCCGCTCGCTGGAAGTCCCGCCGCTGGCGACCGCTGGGGTTCAGCCCCGACGGGAGGTACGTCGTGGCCGACACCACCACGCGCGGCGCGATCGAGTACGCCGTGCTCGACGCCACCAGCGGTCGGCCGGTCGCCGCCATCCACACCGCCGCCGACGGCACCGGGATCCTCGACGTGCGCTGGGAGGACGACACCCACGTCCTGATGCTGGCCACCGCGCAGGGCCAGAGTGCGCTCCTCCGCGCCGACCTCGGCGGGACCGTGACGGAGGCGACCCGCCCGCTGCCCGGTGACACCGCCGGCAGCTCCGCCTACCGGTTCGCGATGCGCTGAGCCGACGACCGGGTGCGGCGTCAGGGCATCCGCGCCAAGATGGGGTGATGACGGCCCGGGCGGAGGACCTCGCGACCACGTTCCGGACGTGGTCCGCCTCGCGAGAGGTCACGCTCCAGCGGACCGCCTACCTGCTCACCGGAGACGTCCCGGCCGCCCGGCTGCGGGTCCGCGACGCCCTTGCCGCCGCTCTCGCCACCGAGCCGACGGGCCCGGACGACCTCGACACCGCCGCCCTGCGAGCCCTGCTGGCCGGCGGGCCGGCGACCGGTTCCGACCTGGTCCTCGCCCACTCCGACGACGGCGGCACCGATCCGCGGCAACGCGTCGTCTGGGACTACCTGTCCACGCTGGGGCCTGCCGAGCGCTCGGTGCTGGTGCTCGGCTTCCACGGTGGCCTCGACGAGAGCGCCACCGCGGCGCTCCTGGGGCTCGCGGTGGCCGTGGCGTCGGGTCGCGCGGACGCCGCCCTCGAGGACCTCGGAGGCCTGCTCCACCTGCCTCGGGTCGAGACCGAGGCACTGCTGCGCGCCACGCTGGAGGCCCGCGCCGCAGGCCTCCGCGTGGTCCCGCTGACCTACTCCCAGGTGATGGCCGTCTCCCGCGGCCGACGCACCCGCCGGTTCCGGACGGCCGCGCTCCTGGCCTGCGGAGCGGCGGCCGCGGTGCTCGTCGCGGCCGCGGCCCTGTCGGGCGGTGGACTCCCGCCGCCCGCGCCGGGGCCGGCACCACCGAGCCCGGGCCAGTCCAGCAGGTTCCTCCCCGGCGACATGGTGCCGCCGCCGTGGGTGCTGCCGCCGGGGGCCAACGAGCTCCGCGTGGACCTCGAGACGCGCTGCTCGTCGCCGGCCGACGAGGAGTTCCGGTCGGTCACCACCATCCAGTCGGGTTGTCGCACCTACGTGCTCAAGAACCGCTAGACCTCAGAAAACTGCAACCCGCCCTGCTCCCTTCGCGTCATCCACCTGACGAGGATGGGAGATTTCGAGTGCACGCCATTGCCGACCCGGCTACCAGGACGGGGGTTCCCGGATTGGTCGCGACGACTACCCGCGCGGAGCGCGACGCCGACTTCTCGGCGTACCTCGCCGCGCGCCAGCCGGCCCTGCTCCGCACGGCGTACCTCCTGACCGGTCAGCGCGCCGACGCCGAGGACCTGCTGCAGGTCTCGCTGGCCAAGCTCTACCTCGCCTGGGACCGGGTGCGGGACCGGGAGTCGGTGGACGCCTACGTCCGCCGGATCATGGTCAACGAGAACAACTCGCTGTGGCGCCGGGCGTGGAAGCGCCGCGAGCACGCGGTCGACGAGGTGCCCGAGCAGGCGCCGCACACCGACCGCCACGACGACGGCACCGGCGACGCCTTGTGGTCCTTCGTCCAGACGCTGCCCAAGAAGCAGCGGGCGGTCGTCGTGCTCCGCTACTACGAGGAGCTGAGCGAGGCGGAGACCGCCGACGTGCTCGGCATCTCGGTCGGCACCGTCAAGTCCCAGTGCAGCCGAGCCCTGGCCGCGCTCCGCGAGCGTGCCCCGCGCTCCCTCGATCCCACCCGCGACCCCGGGGAGGAGCCCCGATGACCGGCATGAACGACGACGAGCGGGCACTCAGCCGCGCACTCCACGGGAAGGTCGACCAGATGAACGACGCCCCCCTCGGCCTCGACGACGTGCAGAGCGCCGCGGGCACCGTCCGCCGCCGCCGGCGGATCGCTGCCGGCGCCGGCCTGGCCGCCGCGGCCGTGATCCTCGTGCCGACCGCGATCGTCGCCTCTGGCGGCCTCGGCAGCGACGACTCGGCCCCGGGTCCGATCGCCTCCACGACCACGTCCGCGACGCCGACCGACTCCCCCACGGCCACGCCGACGGCGTCGACCGACCCCGCCACCGCCCCCGACCCGGCCGGCACCCTGCCCTTCGACGTGTCCGACCTCCCGACCGGTCCCGCCCCGGCCATCGAGTGGAGCGACGGCCGCGACGTGCACCGCGCCGACGGCTCCGTGGTCGCCGGCGTGCTGCCGCCCTCTGCCGACGGCTTCGCGCCGATGGGCTCGGGCTGGGTGGTCGCGACCCGCGACGACGAGGGGCTCGCCTACGCCCAGTGGATCCCCGCCAGCGGCATGAGCACCGCTCAGGTCTACGACCTGGACGGCGACCTGGCGACCTCGCCCGAGGGAGAGGTGGTCGCCTGGGCCGAGCCCGAGGGCGGGGTCCGCGTCGTCCAGCGCGACGGCGACGAGACCTATGAGATGCCGGCCATCTCGGCACCCGGTGCCTACGACGCCGTCGCCGTCACCAGCGAGGACTGCAAGGAGGGCCGGACGACCGACGCCGGGTGCACCGTGTTCGTCAACACCAGCGGCGAGCAGGCCGGCACCTGGGCCTCGACGTCGCACGGCTTCTCCGACCGGTACGACGAGGGGCTGCGGCAGCTGACCGCGTGGTCGGACGGCGCCTACGCCGGCATCACCGAGGTCAAGGACGACCTGACGACCTGCTCGGCGGTCCGCGACCCGGCGACGCTGTCGACGGTGTGGGACACCTGCGCGAACCGCCTCGTCGCGTTCTCCCCCTCGGGTGAGCACCTCCTGGGCGTGGGCTCGATCGGGGACGGCTTCGGCGACGGCCAGGTCGCGATCCTCGACGCCGGCGACGGGACGGTCCTGGCCGACCTGCGCAGCGACGAGCAGCACCAGACCACTGCCCTCCAGCTCGCCTGGGAGGACGACTCCCACGCGCTCGCCGTCACCTACGCCGACGGCAAGTGGTCCGTCGTGCGGATCGGCCTGGACGGCACGATGGAGTACGCCGTACCGCCTCGTGCGGCCGACCAGTTCGAGCGGCCGTTCTTCCTGCAGTCCTAGGCCACGACCAGGGTGACCGGCTGGGACGAGTCCGCCGGGAGATCGAGGGACGAGGGCGTGCGCTCGCGCGCGACCAGCTCGGCACCGAGGGCGGCGACCATCGCGCCGTTGTCGGTGCACAGACCGGGGCGCGGCACCCGGACCCGGATGCCGGCGTCGGCGGCGCGCGACTCGGCCATCGCCCGCAGTCGGCTGTTGGCGGCCACCCCACCGCCGATCAGGATGTCGTCGATGCCCTGGCTGAGCGCGGCGTCGACGGCCTTGCGGGTCAGCACGTCGCAGACGGCCTCCTGGAAGGCGGCGGCCACGTCGGCGACCGGGACCGGCTCGCCGGTCCGCTCGCGGGCCTCGACCCAGCGGGCCACCGAGGTCTTGAGTCCGGAGAAGGAGAAGTCGAAGCGGTGCCGCTCCAGGTCGCGCCGAGCCGTGAGACCGCGCGGGAAGTCGATGGACACCGCGTTGCCGTCGCGGGCCACCCGGTCGATGTGCGGGCCGCCCGGGAACGGCAGGCCGAGCAGCCTGGCCACCTTGTCGAAGGCCTCCCCCGCCGCGTCGTCGATGGTGGAGCCCAGCGGCTCGACGCCGACGGTCACGTCCTCCACGCGCAGCAGCGAGGAGTGGCCCCCCGAGACCAGGAGGGCCAGGCAGGGCTCCGGCAGCGGGCCGTGCTCGAGCTGGTCGACGGCGACGTGCGCCGCCAGGTGGTTGACGCCGTAGATCGGCTTGCCGAGGCCGAGGGCCAAGGCCTTCGCCGCGGCCACCCCCACCAGCAGGGCCCCGACGAGGCCGGGCCCGCTGGTGACCGCGATCGCGTCCACGTCGTCGAGGCGGATGCCGGCGGTCTGCGCCGCGCGCTCCAGCGTGGGCACCATCGCCTCCAGGTGCGCCCGGCTGGCCACCTCGGGCACCACGCCGCCGAAGCGGGCGTGCTCGTCGACGCTGCTGGCCACCGCGTCCGCCAGCAGGGTGCGGCCCCGGACGATGCCCACGCCGGTCTCGTCGCACGAGGTCTCGATGCCGAGCACCAACGGTCCGTCGTCCACGCGCTCATCCTCTCAGTCGGTGGATGGGCGGTGGCTGTGGTCTCGACAGGCTCGACCACCGAGGGGCGGCGCACTTTCCGGTGGTCGAGCTTGTCGAGACCACACCCTCGGCGGGCGAGGGTCTCGACACGGTCGCTGCGCGACCTGCTCGACCACCGAGGGGCGGCGCACTTTCCGGTGGCGAGCTTCGAGACCACACCCTCGGCGGGCGAGGGTCTCGACACGGTCGCTGCGCGACCTGCTCGACCACGAGGGCGGCGCACTTTCCGGTGGTCGAGCTTGTCGAGACCACACCCTCGGCGGGCGAGGGTCTCGACACGGTCGCTGCGCGACCTGCTCGACCAACAAGAGGAACGTCGCGGCGCGACCTGCTCGACCAACGAAAGTGTGCGCGAGAGGCAGATCGGTGTGAACAAAGTGGCGGGTGGGTACGTCGCACCCTGTATCCACCCATCGGTCCGCTACGAAAGGCACCTACCCGTGCAGCCATCTCGCAGACTCCGAGCCTCCGTCGCGCTCACCGCGGCGACCACCCTTCTCCTGGGGGTCACCGCCACCGCGTCCTCCGGCGCCGTGGAGGAGGCCGGCATCGCCCCCCACACGTCGTTCACGATGAAGGCCGACGGCTCCAGCGGCGTCGCCGCCAAGGGCAAGACGATCCCCAACCTCGACTCCGTCAAGGCCACCGTCCGGGCGTACTACAACGCCACCAACGGTGTCGCGGACAAGACGGCGTCCCCCTACATCAGCGAGCTCAAGACGATCGAGGACGCCCAGGCGGCGTACCTCGACAGCGCCTACACGACCGTCACGGCGGCCGGCAAGGTGCCCGCGATCGTGCTCGACACCGACGACACCACGCTGTGGACCTACGACATGGAGGACGCGGCGATGGGGTTCGACTTCGACCCCACGCTCCAGAACGTGTACGTGCAGGAGCAGCGCTTCCCGGCCACGCCGGGCATGGTGTCCTTCGTCAACGCCGCCGCCGCCAAGGGCTTCGCGATCTTCGGCCTCACCGGCCGCAGCGACGACCAGAAGGCCGCGTCCTTGGGCAACCTGACGAAGGTCGGCTACACGGCCTTCACGGCCGACAACTACTTCACCAAGTGGACCGGCAAGCCCGGCAGCACCCAGCCGTCGTACATCACCTGCGCGACGACGAAGTGCACGACGGTGGAGTACAAGGCCGGCACCCGCAAGCACATCGAGGCCGACCTCAACGCGCCCGGGGGCAAGAAGTACGACATCGTGCTCAACGTCGGTGACCAGTGGTCGGACCTGCAGGGCGGGTTCGCCGACAAGACGCTCAAGCTGCCCAACCCGACGTACTACCTCCCGAGCCCGAACCTGCCCGGCGTGAGCGAGCCGGCGCTGGCGCCAAGACGCAGTTCACGATGCAGCCCGACGGCTCGTCGGGGAAGACCGTGGGCGGCGAGTCGATCCCCAACGTCGACTCGGTCAAGGCGACCATCCGCAGCTACTACAACGCGGTCAACGGCATCGCCAACGCCAAGAAGTCGGCGTTCGTGTCCGAGATGAAGACCAAGACCAAGAAGACCGCGGACAAGATCAAGACGCAGTGCCAGAAGGTGAAGGCCAAGAAGGGCAAGAACCCCTCCGTGGTCTTCGACGTCGACGACACGCTGCTGTGGTCCTACAACCTGCTGGACGCGGGCAGCGGCTTCGCCGGCGACCCGGCGCTGCGCGCGACCTGGGTCGAGAAGAAGAAGTACCCGGCCGTGCCGGCGATGGCGAAGATGGTCCGCAAGGCCAAGAAGGGCGGCTGCGTGGTCATCGCGATCACCGAGCGGCCGGCCAGCGAGGCCAGCCAGACGCGCAAGAACGTCAACAAGCTCTACGACTACGCCTTCGGCAAGGAGAACTTCTACACGTCCACCGACAAGGCGGCGACGCGGGCGAAGATCAAGTCCGACCGCAACCTGCGCATCCTCTGGAACGTCGGCGACCAGCCCAGGGACCTGACCGGCGGCAACGCCGAGCACAGGTTCCAGGTCCCGAACCCGACGTACTACCTGCCCTGATCACTTCCCCACCGGGCGGGTGGCAACAGCGGCGTCGCCGCCGTGGTCAGCGCGAGAGGTCGCGCTCGAGGACCACGGCGGCGGCGCCGTCCGCGTAGTAGCGCGTCCGCCGGGCGATCTCCCGGTAGCCGTGCGCGGCGTAGAACGCCTGGGCGCTGGTGTTGTCCGCCCGGACCTCCAGCAGCACCCGCTCGGCGCCCACGGCCGCCGCCTGGTCCTCGACACTCCGCAGCAGGGAACCGGCCAGCCCGGCACGCCGGTGGCCCGAGGCGACCGAGATCCGCTGGAGCTCGGCGACCTCGGCCACGATGCTGACGACCGCGTGGCCGACGACCGCTCCCTCCTGCTCGGCGACCCACCAGGTCGTCGTCGGCACTTCGCCGGCGACCCCGGCGGCCACGAAGCCGAACGGCCACGCGTCGGCGCCGAGGTTCGTCTCCTCCAGGGCGGCCACCGCCGGCACGTCGTCGGGCCCCGCGCGCCGGATCACGGGGCTATCGGTGGTCGAGCAGCGAGCGGAGCGAGCGTGTCGAGACTCGGTGGTCGAGGCTCGGCCGCGTCGGGACGGCGCAGGTAGAGGGGGTCGGGTGCGAGCACTGCGGCCCGCTCGCCGACCAGGGTGCGGGCCAGCCAGCCGGCGCTCGGCCGGTTCGGCTGCACCGGGTGCGGGAAGGCGTCGGGGTACAGCCGGGCCCCTTCCCCCGCCACCGGCAGGTCGGTGGCCGCGTCGTCGGGACGCACCACGACCGGGCCGGACCGGCGGCGCCCCGACCCGTCGTACGACGCGAGGTAGACCTCCTTGCGCCGGGCGTCGGTGGCGACCACGAAGTCGCCGGCGACCGCGCCGGTCCCGACCGCCTCGACCGCGATGACGTCGAGCGAGCACACCCCGTGCACCGGGATCGCGAGGACGTAGCCGAGCGTGCGTGCGGTCACCAGGCCCACCCGCAGCCCCGTGAACGGGCCGGGACCGACGCCGACCGCGATCGCGGAGAGGTCCTGGCGGGTGGCCCCCGCCTCGGCGAGCACGCGCTCGATCAGCGGCGCGAGCTGCTCGCCGTGCTTCATCGGCAGGTCGGAGGACCCTTCTGCCACCACGTCCGCGCCGTCGTGCAGCGCCACCGTCACCAGCGGGGTGGCCGTGTCGAAGGCGAGCAGCACGTGCGCGACCCTACCCATCGACCTCCGGCAGGGACCGCCAGTGGGTGATCAGGCGGAGGTCGTCGGTGACCAGGTGGATGGCGAACGACGGCGGCGCGTCCTCCCAGATCCGGGGCCGGCCCTCGGTGGCGAGCGGGACGACGGAGGAGACACCGCCGCCGATCAGCAGGGGCCGCCCCGCGAAGGTGCTGGCGCACGCGGTGTGGAAGTGGCCCACGAGGGTGCCGACAACGTGCGGGTGCCGGGCCAGGACCTCTTCGAGTCGGTGCCCGTCGCGCAGCATGATCGCGTCGATCCAGTCGATGCCCATCGGCACCGGCGGGTGGTGGAGGCACACGAAGCTGGGCTGCGCGGAGTCACCGAGCTCGGCGTCGAGCCAGGCCAGGGTCGCGGCGCCGAGCTCGCCGTGGTCGACCCGGCGGCCGTCACGGGCGGGCACCAGCGAGTCCAGCATCAGGAACCGGAACCCGCCCACGTCGAGGACGAAGTCCAGCGGCTCCGTGGACGGCGTCCCGAAGACCGCACTGGCGAACGCCTCGCGGACGTCGTGGTTGCCGGGACACCACAGCACGGGGCCGGGCAGCGCACCCAGCACCTCGCGGGCCTCGGCGTACTCCTCGGCGGTGCCGTGGTCGGCCACGTCCCCGGTCACGATGACGACGTCCGGCGCCAGCCGGACCACCGCCTCGACGACGCGCCGGTTGCGATCCGCGACCCCGGGTCGGTTGCCGAAATGCGTGTCGGTGAGGTGCGCGATCGTGAACACGCAGGTCAGCCTCCCACGGCCGCCGCCTCCAGCCAGCGCGGTCCGACCGGGGCCACCAGCACCCGCCGTGGATCCGGCCCGTCCGGGTCCAGAGGGTCCCCGCCGCTGGCGCGGCCGATGCGGATCTCGAGGCGGGACGGGGCCAGACCCTCGGTCAGCCCGCTCCCCCACTCGACCACGGTCACCGCCTCGTCGAGCGACGCGTCCAGGTCGAGGTCGTCGAGCTCGTCGATGCCGCCGAGCCGGTAGGCGTCGGCGTGCACGAGCGCCGGGCCGTCCGCCGCCGAGGGATGGACGCGCGCGATCACGAACGTCGGCGAGGTGATCGCCCCGCGCACCCCCAGCCCCGCGCCGAGTCCCTGGGTGAAGGTCGTCTTGCCCGCGCCGAGCCCGCCGGCGAGGACCACCAGGTCACCGGGCCCGAGCGACGAGGCCAGGCGGCGGCCGAGGGCGCGCATGGCGTCCGCGTCGGGGACGTCGTACGCCGTGGGGCCGGGCCGCTCGAGCCGGACGTAGGGCGGGTCGTGCGCGATGTCGGTGAAGCCCTCGTGGTGCCAGAAGCGGACCGTCGCGGGCAGCTCCTCGCGGGCCAGCACGGCCACGCGCCGGAAGCCGACCGCGGCCTCGAGCGCCGCCCGAGCAGCGCCGCGGCCACCCCGTGGTGTCGGGCGTAGGGCACCACGCCGAAGCGGCGCAGGAACAACGTGTCGCCGTCCGGGTCGAGCACGAGCGCGCCGACCGGTTCGTCGTCGTCCTCGGCGAGCAGGCCGCCGTGGCCGGCCAGCGCCGCCGCGATCGAGGTGGCCGTCTCGCCCAGCGCGTCCGCCGGCGGGTCGAGGGCGGGCCGGGCGCCGAAGGCCGAGCGCACCACCGCCAGCACGTCCTCGGCCGCCTCGGGCCCGACCCGACGCACGTGCAGGGTCACGGGTGCCCGACCCGGGCGAGCAGCGCGTCGAGGCCGGTGTTGACCTCGTCGTGGCTCTCCATGATCACCATGTGACCGGCACCCGCGCACTCGAGCAGGTCGGAGCCGTGGATGTTCGCGTGCAGCTTGCGGCTGTGGCCGATGCCGGTGATCTTGTCCTCCGTGCCGCAGATGACCGCGGTCGGCACCCGCGAGAGCGGTTCGAGGTGCGTCCACTTGTCGAGCCCCGCGAAGGCCTGGAAGAAGTCCGCGACCACGCTGAACGGCGTCTCGTCGAGCATCCGGTAGACGAAGTCGACGTAGGAGGCCGGCACATCGGTGCCGAACGCGTACGTGTCGGTGATGACGGTCGCGACGTCCCGGCCCAGCCCGCGGACCCGGTCGACGAGGCGCGAGCCCCGACGACAGCGTGGTCACCACCCGGGTGACGATGCCGGGGCCGATGCCCGCCGGCAGGATCGGGAACAGGATCCGGCCGATGTCCAGGCCGCCGGCCGTCGTCGAGATCAACGCCGTGCCGACGACCTTGGTGCCGAAGAGCTCGGGGTGCTGCTCGGCGAGGGACAAGATGGTCATGCCGCCCATCGAGTGGCCGATCAGCACCACCGGCGCAGTCACCGGTGAGGTCGTGGATCACCCGCGCCAGGTCGCTGCCGAGCTGCTCGATCGTCGAGTGGCCCTCGGGCGAGCGCCCCGAGCGGCCGTGCGAGCGCTGGTCGTAGAACACCGCCCGGACCTGGCCGCGGTAGCCCGCACGTTGGAAGTGCCAGCAGTCGAGGCTGAGGGCGTAGCCGTGGATGAAGACGAGTGTCGGCGTCAGTTCGGTACGCCGGCGCTCGGCGGCGGTCCTGGTCAGCGTGGGGTGCGGCTCGTCCACCTCGGCGTGCAGCGGGACCCCGTCGTCGGCCACCACCGTGATCGGCTCCGCGCGCAGGCTGCCGAACTCGACCCGGTCGCCGATGTCGCGGTGCGCGATCTCCCGACCGCGCTGCACCAGGCGTGCGGTGACACCCGCGGCGGCCAGCCCGGCGGCGCCGGCGGCGACCCCCAGGATCCGGCCGCGAGCCCTCATCGGGTGTCCTCCCGGACTCCCACGTGCCGCCGGGGCATCCGGCCGCTGCCGATCCGGGTGACGATCTCGTAGCTGATGGTGTCGCAGGCCTCGGCCCAGTCCTGGGCGGTGGGTTCGCCCTCGCTGCCGGACCCGAACAGCAGCACCTCGCCGCCGGGCGCCGGGAGGTCGCCGCCGAGGTCGACGACGAACTGGTCCATGCAGATGCGGCCGCGGACCGACCGCCGGCCACCGGCCGCCCACACCTCGGCACGGTTGCCGGCGTGCCGCGGCACCCCGTCGCCGTACCCGGCCGGGACGAGCCCGACGGTCGTGTCCCGGTCGGCGACCCAGGTGTGTCCGTAGGAGACACCGGCGCCGGCGGCGATCGGCTTGGTCAGGGCGAGCCGGGCCCGCGCCGTCATCGCCGGCCGGAGACCGAGGTCCGGGGTGTGGCCGGGCGCGGGGTCGAGGCCGTACGACGCGATGCCGCAGCGGACCAGGTCGAAGCGCGACGACGGACGCAGGATGGCCGCGGCGGAGTTGGCGAGGTGCCGCACCTCGGGCCGCAGCCCGGCCGTCTCCGCCATCGCCAGGGCGCGGACGAACTCCGCCTCCTGCGCGTCGTTCGCCGGGTGCTCCTGCTCGTCGCTGGTCGCGAAGTGCGACCAGATGCCGGTGACGCGCAGCGCGCCGGACGCCTCGAGGTCGGCCGCGTGGGCGACCAGCCCGCCCCAGTCGGCCATCACCGCGCCGCCGCGGGAGAGCCCGGTGTCCGCCTTGAGCTGGACGCGCGCGACCAGGTCCAGGCCGCGAGCAGCGGCGGCGATCTCGTCCAGCTCCGCGACGGTGTACGCCGTGACGTCGACGTCCGCGGCCAAGGCGGGACCGTAGTCCTCACCCGGGACCGTGAGCCACGCCAGCAGCCGGCCGGCGTCACCGGCGGTCCGCAGCCCCAGGGCCTCGTCGAGGGTGGCCACGCCGAGCCAGGCGGCTCCCCCTCGCGCGCCGCCCGGCCGCTCTCGACCATGCCGTGCCCGTAGCCGTCGGCCTTGACGACGGTCATCATCAGCGCCGGTGCCACGAGGTCGGCCAGCACGCCCACGTTGTGCCGGATGGCGTCGAGGTCGACGACGATCTCGGCACGCGCGGGCGTCGGGGCGGTCACGGGCACGATCCTCTCAGCAGGAGTGCCCGACCGGACGCAGGCTCCGGACGGCGGCGGGCAGGGCGGCGGCGACGTCCGCCGCCCGCAGTGGTCCGCCGGCGGCGGCCAGCGTCGCGGCGGCGCCATGGAGCCAGGCGGCCGCCGACGCCGCGTCCAGCGGTTCCAGTCCGCTCGCCAGCAGGGCGCCGACCAGACCAGCGAGCACGTCACCGGCGCCGGCGGTGGCGAGCCAGGAGACCCCGGTGGTGTTCACGCGGACCCGCCCGCCGGGCTCGGCGACGATCGTCCGCCGTCCCTTGAGCAGCACCACGGCGTCGAAGCGCACGGCGGCCTCGCGCGCGTGTGTCAGCGGAGCCGCCTCGACGGCCGCACGCTCGGTGCCGAGCATCCGGGCGAGCTCGCCGGCGTGCGGGGTCAGCACCGCCGGCACGCCGACGGGCCCCGTCACGGCGGCCAAGGCGTCCGCGTCGACGACCACCGGCACCCCGTCGCCGATCGAGGAGGCCAGCGCCGCCTCCGCCTCGTCGCCGCCCCCGGAGCCGACCACCCACGCCTGCACCCGGCCGGCGCCGCTGACCGTCTCGGGGCGAGCGGCGAGCACCGCCGCGGCCGCGCCGCCGTCGTACCGGACCATGCCGGCGAGCCCGCACCCCGCGCCGGCGACCGAGAGCACCGCGGCGCCGGGGTAGCGGGCGGAGCCGGTGCGCACGCCGACGACGCCCCGGGAGTACTTCTGTGCGTGGGCCTCGGGCGGGTGGACCAGGGCCGCCACGTCGGCCGCCTGCAGCGCCTCGACCGGCGCCGCGGGCAGGGCGAGCCCGAGGTCGACGAGGTGGACCACGCCGCACGCGGCGGCGGCGGGGTCGACGAGGTGCGCGACCTTGTGGGTGCCGAAGGTGACGGTGAGCGCAGCGGTCACGTGCGCGCCCGGGACCTCCCCGGTGTCCACGTCCACGCCCGACGGGCACGTCCACGGCGACGACGGGGACGTCGGGCACCTGCGCCAGCGCGGCAACGGCCTCGTCCCGGAGCCCGCCGCTCGCCCCGATGCCGACGATCCCGTCGACCACGACATCCGGGGTCGTCGCCTCGGCCGCGGTCACCACCCGCCCACCCGCGCCGCGGAACGCGGCCAGGCCGGTGGCGTGGACCCGGTCGGGCGCGAGCAGGACGGCCTCGACCCCGGCCCCACGGCGGGCCAGGACCGCTCCCGCGTGCAAGGCGTCGCCACCGTTGTTGCCGGCGCCCGACCAGCAGCAGCACCCGCGCGCCGTACCCGCGACCCAGCCAGTCGAGCACGGCGTACGCCAGCCCGTGCGCGGCCCGCAGCATCAGCGCGTCCTCGGGCAGTTCCGCGAGCAGCGCCTCCTCCGCCCTGCGGACCTGCTCGATGGAGTGCGCACGCAGCATGACCACAACCTACTGAGGCTCGCTGCTGGAGGACCGGCGCGGCCGGACGGCCGGTCAGTGCTGCGGGATCTTGAACACCTGGCCCGGGAAGATCAGGTCGGGGTTCTCGACGTTGTTCGCGCGGGCGATGTCCATGTAGTTCACGCCGTACCGTGCGGCAATCTCACCCAGGGTGTCACCAGACTTGACCGTGTAGGTCTCCTGCTGGTTCGCCTTGCGGTCCTCCGCCTTGGCCTCGCGGGCCTCCTCCTGCTCCTCACGGCGCTCGGCCCGCGCCTCCTGGCGTTCCTCGCGGGCGCGATCGTGCTCGCGCTGCTCCTGCTTCTCCTCCTGGCGGGCCTCACGGCGCTCCGCCTGCTCTGCCGCCTTGTCCTCCTGCTTGTCGGCCTCGGTGGCCGCCAGGATGTCCTGCACCGCGGGGCTCTCGCTGGTGGACGCACCTCCCGAGCCGTCGGTCTCGTGCTCGGCGCGCGATGCGGCCAGGATGTCCTGGACCTCCGAGCTGTCGCTGCTCGACGCGCCGCCGCTCGTGTCGGTCGTGGTGTTGTCGTCCGCTACGCCCATCTGAGTCCTCCTGGTGAGTTCACCCGGCCCGAGAGCAGGGGGTCGCCGTCGCGACGACACCCGCCAACCTAGGCGGCCCCTCGACCTGCGAATACGCCGTCAGGGGGCCGTCGGGGCCGCCGGCTCGCTCCAACCTTCGAGGACGACGACGGCGGAGGCGATGCCGGCGTCGTGGGACAGCGACAGGTGGACGGAGGTGACGCCGAGGGCGTCGGCGCGGGCCAGGACGGTTCCCCGCAGCTCGAGCAGCGGGCGGCCGGAGTCCTCGGAGACCACCTCCGCGTCGTGCCACGCCAGCCCGACGGGGGCGCCGAGCGCCTTGGCGATCGCCTCCTTGGCCGCGAACCGCGCCGCCAGGGACGCCGGCGACCGGACCGCCTCCGCGGGCGTGAAGAGCCGCTCACGCAGCCCCGGCGTCCGGGCCAGGGAGTCCTCGAACCGGGTGATCTCCACGACGTCGATGCCGACGCCCACGACGGCCATTACTCGACGGTGACGGACTTGGCCAGGTTGCGCGGCTGGTCCACGTCGTGGCCCAGGGCGGTCGCGAGCTCGCACGCGAACAGCTGGAGCGGGACGACCGCCACCAGCGGCTGGAGCAGCACCGGGACGTGCGGCAGCGTGATCAGCACGTCGGCGTACGGCGTGATCGCGTCGTCGCCCTCCTCGGCCAGGCAGATCGTGCGGGCGCCCCGGGCGCGGACCTCCTGGATGCCGCTGATCATCTTGTCGTGGAGCTGGTCGCGGCCCCGGGGCGGCACCACGCAGAGGACCGGCAGGCCGTCCTCGATCAGGGCGATCGGCCCGTGCTTGAGCTCGCCCGCGGCGAACCCCTCGGCATGGATGTAGGCCAGCTCCTTGAGCTTGAGGGCTCCCTCGAGCGCGACCGGGTAGCCCGCGTGCCGGCCGAGGAACAGCACCGACCGCGCGTTGACGTGCTCGCGGGCGAGCGCGTAGATCGCCTCGTCGCCGTCGAGGACCGACTGGATGTGCGCCGGCATCTCGTCGAGCCGGTCGAGCCAGCGCTCGATGTCGTCGCCGAAGATGGTGCCCTTCACCTGCGCGAGGTAGAGCGCCAGCAGGTAGCAGGCCACCAGCTGGGTCAAGAAGCCCTTGGTGGAGGCCACGCCGATCTCGGGCCCGGCGTGCGTGTAGATGACCGCGTCGGACTCGCGCGGGATCGTCGAGCCGTTGGTGTTGCAGATCGCGAGCACCTTGGACTTCTGGTCGCGCGCGTGCCGGATCGCCTGGAGCGTGTCGGCGGTCTCGCCGGACTGGCTGATCGCGACCACCAGCGTGGAGTAGTCGAGGATCGGGTCGCGGTAGCGGAACTCCGAGCTCAGCTCGACCTCGACGGGGATCCGGCACCAGTGCTCGATGGCGTACTTCGCGACCATGCCGGCGTAGAACGACGTCCCCGCGGCGATGATGATGATCTTGTCGATGTCGCGCACCTCCTGGTCGGAGAGGCGCATCTCGTCGAGCTGCAGGGCTCCGGACGGCGTGCGGCGGCCCAGCAGGGAGTCGGCGACCGCGTGCGGCTGCTCGTAGATCTCCTTGCGCATGAACCAGTCGTGGCCGTCCTTCTCGGCGGCCGACAGGTCCCAGTCGACGTGGTACGGCGTGCCCTCCGCCGGTGACCCGTCGAAGCCGGACACGCTCACGCCCTCGCGGGTGATGGTCACGACCTGGTCCTGGCCGAGCTCGAGCGCGTCGCGGGTGTGCTCGATGAACGCGGCCACGTCGGAGCCGAGGAAGTTCTCGCCGTCGCCGAGCCCGACGACCAGCGGGGAGTTGCGGCGGGCCGCCACCACCCGGTCGGGGTCCTCGGCGTCGACGGCCACCAGCGTGAAGGCGCCCTCGAGGCGACGGCAGGTGGCCTGCATGGCCACCGTGAGGTCGACACCCCCGGCGAGCTCGCGCTCGAGCAGGTGCGCGGCGACCTCGGTGTCGGTCTCGGAGAGCATGTCGTGCCCGTCGGCCTCGAGCTCGGCGCGGAGCGGGGCGAAGTTCTCGATGATGCCGTTGTGCACGAGCGCCACCCGCTGGGTGCGGCCGAGGTGCGGGTGGGCGTTGACGTCGTTGGGCGCCCCGTGGGTCGCCCAGCGGGTGTGCCCGATGCCGGTCGTCGAGGCCGGCAGGGGGTGCTCGACGATCGCCTTCTCGAGGTTGGCGAGCTTGCCGGCCCGCTTGTCGCTGGCGATGGTGCCGCGGTCGACCAGCGCGATGCCGGCGGAGTCGTAGCCGCGGTACTCCAGACGTCGCAGTCCCTCGATGACGACGGCCTGCGCCTGCTTGTCACCCACGTAGCCGACGATTCCGCACATGGTCGCGAGTCTAGTGCCGGGGGCCTGCTGCAAGAATGCGCCGCATGGCGAGCCGGGAGCCCTCCGCCGAGGAGGCGCATCGCGAGGCCTCGCCGTACGTCGAGCTCGACCGGCAGGCCTGGGCGGAGCTGGCTCCGGCCGTGGAGACGCCGCTGTCCCCCGCCGAGATCGAGCGGATCCAGGGACTCGGCACCCACCTCGACCTCGACGAGGTGCGTCAGGTCTACCTGCCGCTCTCGCGCCTGCTGAGCCTCTACGTCGAGTCAGCGGGAGAGCTGCACCGCCAGCAGGAGGAGTTCCTCCAGCACGAGCACCCGCCGCGCACCCCGTTCGTGATCGGCATCGCCGGCTCGGTCGCCGTGGGCAAGTCGACCACCGCCCGGGTGCTCCAGCAGCTCCTCGCGCACTGGCCCGAGCATCCCCACGTCGCGCTGGTGACCACCGACGGGTTCCTGCTCCCCAACCGCGAGCTCGAGCGCCGGGGGATCCTGCACCGCAAGGGCTTCCCGGAGTCCTACGACCGGCGCGCGCTCACCCGCTTCGTGGTCGACATCAAGTCGGGCCGCGACGAGGTCGAGGCGCCGACGTACTCCCACCTCGTCTACGACGTGACCCCCGGCGAGCGCGTGCTCGTCAAGCGACCCGACATCGTGATCATCGAGGGCCTCAACGTCCTCCAGCCCGCCCGCGCGCGTGCGGACGGCCGCACCGGGCTCGCGGTGAGCGACTTCTTCGACTTCAGCGTGTACGTCGACGCGCGGACCAGCACGATCCGGGAGTGGTACGTCGAGCGGTTCCTGCGGCTGCGCGAGACGGCCTTCTTGGACCCGGCGTCGTACTTCGCGAAGTACGCCCGGCTCACCCCCGACGAGGCGGTCGCCGAGGCGGAGCGGCTGTGGGACACCATCAACGGTCCCAACCTGCGCGAGAACATCCTGCCCACGCGCTCCAGGGCCAGCCTGGTGCTCCGCAAGGACCGCGACCACTCGGTGCGCTACGTCCGCCTGCGCAAGCTCTAGCAACCTCCGCCGATCACGAGGTGTGAGCGACGGGCAGGTGTCGGACGATCTGCCAGCTGACTCGCGGGACACGCGAGGGGCGCTCGGGTCGGGTGGCCTGGTAGGCGAACCGCGCGTTGCGGGCGATCTCCTCCTGCCGCTGGCGGGCGATGGTCTGGGCGAAGTAGGGGTTCATGACTCCTACGTTCGTCCTGAGGTAGCGCCCCCGACATCGGGCGAACTCCTCCATCTCGCCCGGCAGGAGTGCGACTGAGGTACCGGCGACTACCTCAGAACCGCCTTAGTCGAACAGCTTCTGCAGCTCCAGCAGGTCCTCGACGACCCCGGGGGACTCGACCGACCTCGGCGCGACGGGATGACCTACGGGACTACAGGGCCAACCGGGTGCGGACGACGGCGGCGAGCCGGTCCGCGATCGACCGGGCCTCGGCGGCGGTGGGCGCCTCGACCATGACGCGCACCAAGGGCTCTGTGCCGGACGGGCGCAGCAGGATCCGGCCGCGACCACCGAGCTCGGCCTCCTCCTCCGCCAGGGCGGCGGCGAGGACGGCGTCCTCGTCGGTGCGGGCCTTGTCGACCCCGGGCACGTTGACCAGCACCTGCGGCAGACGGGTCATCACGCTGGCCAGGTCCGCCAGGCTGCGGCCAGTGGTGACCATCCGCTCCAGCACGTGCAGCGCGGTCAGCAGGCCGTCACCGGTGGTGGCGTGGTTGCTCATGATCACGTGGCCCGACTGCTCGCCGCCGAGCGTGTAGCCCGACACGACCATCGCCTCGAGGACGTAGCGGTCGCCGACCTTGGTCTGCCGGACCCCCACGTCGTGGGCGCGCATGGCCTGGACGAAGCCGAGGTTGCTCATCACAGTGGCGACCACGGTGTCCTTGGCCAGCCGACCCTGCTCCTTCATGGCGAGCGCGAGCACGGCCAGGATCTGGTCGCCGTCGACGACCTCGCCGTCGGCGTCCACGGCCAGGCAGCGGTCCGCGTCGCCGTCGAGCGCGAAGCCCACGTCGGCGCCGTGCTCGCGGACGGCCCGGCGCAGCGGCTCGAGGTGGGTCGAGCCGCACCCGTCGTTGATGTTGGTGCCGTCGGGACTCGCGTGGATCGCGACCACCTCGGCGCCGGCGCCGGTGAGCGCCTTGGGGCCGACGGCCGAGGCCGCGCCCTCGGCGCAGTCGATCACGACCTTCAGGCCCACGAGCGGGTGGTCGATCGACCGCACCAGGTGGGCGGCGTACTCCCCGACCGCGGTCGGGTGGGGACGAACCGTCCCCACGGCGCCGCCGGTGGGACGCGTCCACGTCTCATGCAGCTGGCGCTCAATCGCGACCTCGACAGCGTCGTCGAGCTTGCGGCCGCCCCGGGCCAGGAACTTGATCCCGTTGTCCGGCATCGCGTTGTGCGATGCCGAGATCATCACGCCGAGGTCGGCACCGAGCTTGTCGGTGAGGAAGGCGACGCCGGGAGTCGGCAGGACGCCAAGCAGCACGACGTCGACGCCGGCCGACGCCAGGCCGGCCACGACCGCGGCCTCCAGGAACTGCCCGGAGATCCGCGGGTCGCGGCCCACGACGGCGAAGGGACGATGGCCGCCCTGGCCGATCGGGGGACCCAGGTCGCCGCGGTCGGCGAGCACGTGAGCCGCCGACACGGCCAGGTTCAGCGCCAGCTCGGCGGTCAGGGACTCGTTGGCGAGCCCCCGCACACCGTCGGTGCCGAACAGCCGCCCCACGCCCGTCATGCGGCGATCAGCGCTTGCTGTACTGAGGAGCCTTCCGGGCCTTCTTCAGACCGGCCTTCTTGCGCTCGATGACGCGCGAGTCGCGGGTCAGCAGCCCAGCCTTCTTGAGCACCGCGCGGTTGGCCTCGGTGTCGATCTCGTTGAGGCCCCGGGCCACGCCAAGGCGCAGCGCGCCGGCCTGGCCGGTGATGCCGCCGCCGTGGATGCGCGCGATGACGTCGAAGCGGCCCTCGAGGTGCGTCGCCACGAAGGGCTCGTTGACGACCTGCTGGTGCAGCTTGTTCGGGAAGTAGGAGTCCAGGGTGCGCCCGTTGACCCGCCACTGGCCGGTCCCGGGGATCAGCCGCACGCGGGCGACGGCCTGCTTGCGACGGCCGGTGGCGGCCGCCGGAGCGATCGTCGCGGGGCGGAGCTCGGAGTCGGCGGACGGCGTGGTCTCGGACGAGTAGGCAACGCCCGACTCGTCGGCCTCGTAGGTCTCCTCGACCGCGGTGTTCTCGGTGCTGTTCTCAGACACGGTGATGATCCTTCGTCGACTACTGGGAGATCTGCGAGATCTCGAACGGGGTGGCCTGCTGGGCCTCGTGCGGGTGAGTGGGGCCGGAGTAGACCTTGAGCTTCTTCAGGATCTGGCGGCCGAGGCGGTTCTTGGGGAGCATGCCCCAGACCGCGGACTCGATGGCCTTGCGGGCGTCCTTCTCGAGCACCTCACCGATCGGGGTGGCCGTGAGGCCGCCCGGGTAGCCGGAGTGGCGGTAGGACATCTTGGTGGTCTTCTTGCTGCCGGACAGGGCGACCTTCTCCGCGTTGACGATGATGACGAAGTCACCAGTGTCCATGTGCGGGGCGTAGATCGGCTTGTGCTTGCCGCGGAGGAGGGTGGCGGTGGAGACCGCCAGCCGTCCGAGGACGACGTCGGTGGCGTCGATGACGTGCCACTGGCGCGTGATGTCCGCAGGCTTCGGGCTGTACGTGCGCACGGGTCTGCCTTCTCGTTCGTGGGGATCCGGTGCGGAGTGCCGCCCCGGATGGTGGAGCCACGGCTTCTGACGAACACTGCCCGGCTCATCTTCGTCCGGGTCTGCACCTCGACCGGAGGGTCGGGGCGCGGCAGGAGACGCGACTGCACAGGTTACGCGCGCGGCTCGGTGAGCGGCAAATCACGGCAACCTGGTCGCGAACACCTCGAGCATAGGGTCGCCCTCTGGGTCCCGCCCGGCGAGGTAGGGACTCGAGGACGTGAACGCGACGGTGCGCCCGTCGCCGCTCAGGTCCAGACCGTACGACGACCACCAGGCCCGCCTTCCCGGCGTCAGGCTAGTCACGCCGTGGCCGCGCCGCCAGGCAAATACATCACCCTCGCCGTCGGCGTCGGGTGAGAGTCCGCCGAAGCCGAGGTCGGCGGCGCCGTACACGACCGAGCGGCCGTCGTCGGAGACCGCCACGGCCGCCACCTCGGAGTCCGTGGAGGTCGTCGGGTTGACCAAGGTGACGGCGTTCTCCCGCCGGTCGGCCAGCCACAGGTGCACGTCCTTGTCGGGGACTGCGGGGTCAGCGATCCCACCGTCGGCGCAGGCGCCCGTGACGTAACGACCGGTGCGGCTGACGCTGAGGCCCTGGGAAGCTGCAGCCCGTGCGCGTCGCCGCTCCGTCCGCGCGGAACAAGACGGGCTCCCAGGTGCCCGCGAGGCGCTTGCCCGACCGCCGGAAGGCGTAGACGTCGGTGTAGCCGTTGTCGTCGCGATCCACCAGCGCGTCGGTGGTGACGGCCACCACGACGCTGCCGTCGCCGGAGATGCGGAACGCCTGGTCGCCGATCTCCGCCTTTGTCAGGAGCCGGACGCGCTCCGAGGACCAGTCGTAGAGGTACACGTCGGGGACCTGGTCGGTGTCCCCGACGACGAGGTCGGTCGCGCGCGAGGAGAACACCACGTCCCCGGTGTCGGCGACCTGGGGGTTGCAGGAGTAGCCGTCCGCCTCGCGCCCCGCGTGGTCGGTCGAGGCACGCCGCAGCTCGCCGGTGCTCAGGTCGAGGACGAAGACGTCCTGGTCGGGGTGCGGCAGCCCGGCGTCGGGGTCGAACGAGTCCGGCCGGACGAGCCGCGGGTCCTTGCTGCAGAAGGCGAGGAACCGGCCACTGGGAGACAGCGAGGGCGCCTCGGCGTCCTTGGCCGGCCGGCCACCGGGGCGCAGCACCGCCAGCCGCATCCGTCCGGTCCGGTTGTCGCGGAGGTAGACCTGGTTGCGGCCGTCGCGTACCCGGCGGTCCAGGTTGGCGGCGTAGGCGTTGAAGGCGACCCAGCGCCCGTCCCGGCTCAGGGTCGGATCCAGGGCGTGACCGTCCGCAGGTTTCCCCCGCTGACTGACCGAGACGATCTCGATCCGGTGCGCGGGGGCCGAGGTCTCGCCCACCGCCGCCCCGGCAGGCCCCAGCGAGAGCGCCGTGAGCGTGAGCACGACCAGCTTGCGCAGTCTGAGAGCAGCCATCGAACCTTCCCGTGCTCGGCGTCATCGACATCCGCCCGGTACCCGACATGCGCGAGGTCCTAGGCGTCCGGGCAGCGGATGCCCGGTTGGCCGGGGTGCGGGGGGCCGGTCTAAGTTGTGGGGGTGACTGACTCTCTCACCGTCCGGGACAACCGCACCGGACAGGAGTACGACGTACCGATCCTCGACGGCACCATCCGCGCCGGCGACATCGGCAAGATCCGGGTCGACGACGAGCAGCCGGGACTGGCCGTCTACGACCCCGGCTTCGTGAACACCGCGTCGTGCCGCAGTTCCGTGACCTACATCGACGGCGAGAAGGGGATCCTCGAGTACCGCGGCTACCCCATCGAGCAGCTGGCCGAGAAGTCCAACTTCCTCGAGGTCGCCTACCTGCTGATCCACGGCGAGCTGCCGACCAAGGAGCAGTACGACTCCTGGGTCCACGAGATCACGTACCACACGTTCGTGCACGAGAACGTCAAGGGCTTCATGCAGGGCTTCCGGTACGACGCGCACCCGATGGGCATGCTGATGGCCTCGGTCGGCGCGCTGTCGACCTTCTACCCGGACGCCCGGAACATCGACGATGCCGACATCCGGCACATCCAGATGGTCCGGATGATCGCGAAGATGCCGACCCTCGGGGCCTGGGCCTTCCGGCACGCGCAGGGCAAGCCCTACGTCTACCCCGACAACGAGCTCGGCTACACCGCCAACTTCCTCTCGATGCTGTTCAAGATGAGCGAGCAGAAGTTCGAGGCCGACGAGCGGCTCGTCAAGGCGCTCGACGTGCTCTTCATCCTGCACGCCGACCACGAGCAGAACTGCTCGACCAACGCCGTCCGCTCCGTCGGCTCGTCGCAGGTCGACCCCTACTCCGCGGTCGCCGCCGGCGTCGCCGCGCTCTACGGCCCGCTGCACGGCGGCGCCAACGAGGCGGTCCTGCGGATGCTGCGCCGGATCGGCTCGATGGAGAACATCCCCGCGTTCATCGAGGGCGTGAAGAACGGCAACGAGCGGCTGATGGGCTTCGGCCACCGCGTCTACAAGAACTACGACCCGCGGGCCACGATCATCAAGAAGGCCTGCGACGACGTCTTCGAGGTCACCGGGGTCAACCCCCTCCTCAAGATCGCCCAGGAGCTCGAGAAGATCGCGCTCGAGGACGAGTACTTCGTCAAGCGCAAGCTCTACCCCAACGTCGACTTCTACTCCGGGCTGATCTACGAGGCCTTCCAGTTCCCGCCCGAGATGTTCACGGTGCTCTTCGCCATCGGGCGCACGCCCGGCTGGCTCGCCCAGTGGCTCGAGCTGGTGCAGGACAAGGAGCAGAAGATCGCCCGGCCCAAGCAGATCTACACCGGCGACCGGACTCTCGAGTTTGTGCCCGCGTCGGAGCGGTGGAGCGTGGGCTTCGCTCAGCGCCACCGCTGTGACGACCGGGCGCAGGTCGAGCGAGCGCACGGCTGAGCCCGCGAAGCCGTGACCGCGGGTCGAGACGCAGTGAGATGACCGGCATCGGCAACCCACGAGACCGCACGTCGATCCTCGCCACCGCAGGCATGCCGGCGCTGGTCGCCGTCTCCCTCACCGGCTTCAGCGGGTACGCCGCACTCATCGCGGTCGCGCCCGCCTGGGTGGTCCACGGCGGCGGCTCCGAGGCCGGGGCCGGTCTGGTCAACGGCGTGCTGCTGGCCGCCACCGTGGTCACCCAGTTCTTCGTGCCGCGGATGCTCCGCACGTTCGGCACCGGACCCACGGTCGTGGCCAGCCTGCTGTTCATGGGGCTGGCCGCGCCGGCGTACGCCCTGTCCGACGCCCTCGGGCCGGTCCTTCTCTGCTCGGCCGTGCGGGGCATCGGCTTCGGCATCCTGACCGTCGTCGGCAGCTCGGCGGTCGCCCACCTGGTGGCCCCGGCGCGTCGCGGCGAGGCGGTCGGGGTCTACGGCCTCGCCGTCGCGGCCCCGATGCTGCTGCTGATGCCCGGCAGCGTGGCGCTCGCCGACCGGTTCGGCTACGGCTGGGCGTTCGCCGCGGCCACGCTGCCGCTGCTGGGTCTGCCCTGGGCGCTCTCCCTCGGCCGCCAGGTCGACGGTTCGCGCTCGGCCGCGGCCACCGACGCCGATCCGGAGTCCACCGTCCCCGACCGGCACACCCTGCACCTGGTGCTGCGACCGACGCTCGTGCTCTTCGCGGTGACGATGGCCGGCGGCGCGCTGATGACCTTCGCGCCGCAGGTGGGTCTCGGCGGGCTCTGGGCCGCGGCGGCCCTGCTGGCGCTGGCGCTGGTCTCGGCCCTGTCCCGGTGGCTGGTGGGGCTGCTCGCCGACCGGCACGGCGCCGAGCGGTTCGTGGCTCCCCTGCTCGTCGTGTGCGCCGCCGGCGTCACCCTGTGCGTCGTCGCGATCGCGGCGGAAGCCCCGTGGCTGCTACTGATCGGCGCCCTCGTCGTGGGCGTGCCGTACGGCGCCCTGCAGAACCTCACCCTCGTGATCGCCTTCGCCCGGGTCCCCGCGCCCGCCATCCCCACCGCCAGCGCGGCCTGGAACATCGGGTTCGACGCCGGCACCGCCACCGGCTCGGTCGTCGTGGGTGCGCTCGCGGCCACCTACTCGTTCGGCGTCGCCTTCGCCGCGATGGCCGTCGTCGTCCTCGCCGCCCTGTTCGTCGCCCCCCGCCGACCCAACCGCCCCCGATAGTCCGTCACGCATCGGTTCCCGTCCGAGGTCGCAGGCGACCGATACGTGACGGACTATCCCCGCCGGCGCGGTCACACGATGGTGGAGTCCCGGCCGGCCCAGTAGGGCTTGCGCAGGTCGCGCTTGAGGATCTTGCCCGTGGGGTTGCGCGGCAGGGCGTCGAGCACGTCCACGGAGGTCGGGCACTTGAAGCCCGCCAGGTGCTCGCGGCAGAAGGCGATCAGCTCGGCCTCGCGTGGCCGTGGCGCCGGGCCTGAGGGAGACCACGGCCTTGACCGTCTCACCCCACCGGTCGTCGGGGACGCCGATGATCGCGACCTCCATGACGGCGGGGTGCTCCGCGAGCACCCGCTCGATCTCGGGCGAGTAGATGTTCTCCCCACCGCTGATGATCATGTCCTTGATCCGGTCCTCGACGAAGACGAAGCCCTCGTCGTCGACCCGCCCGAGGTCGCCGGTGCGGAACCAGCCGTCCTCGGTGACCACCTCGGCCGTCTCCTTCTCCCGGCCGAGGAAGCCCTTCATGAGCTGCTTGGTGCGCAGCCAGATCTCCCCGTTCTCGCCGACCGGGAGGTCCTCCAGGGTGCCCGGGTCGACGATCCGCACCTCGACGCCCGGCACCGGTTGCCCGGCCGAGAGCAGGCGCTCGGGGTGCTCGCTGTCGCGATGCGCCTCGGGAAGCAGGTGCGTGGCCACGCCGGCCACCTCGGTCAGCCCGTAGACCTGCATGAAGTCGGTGTCCGGCCACGCCGCCATGGCGGCGCGGAGCAGCGGCGGCGGCATCGGCGAGGCGCCGTACGTGTAGGTACGCAGCCGACCGAACAGCTTCACGGCGTCGTCGCCCGACTGGAGCACCTGCGCCAGCACGGCCGGCACCAGGAACGTCCGGTTGGCACCGGCCATGATCGCGCCGGCCAGCGAGGCGGCGTCCGGCTCCCGCGTCATGATCGACGCGATGCCGTCGTGGAGCCCGAAGAGGACGTACGACGAGCCGCCGACGTGGAAGAGCGGCATCGAGACCATGCTCTTGTCGCCGGGCTCGAAGGTCCAGCCGTCGTGGGAGTTGACGGTGTGCTCGACCATGTTGGTGTGGGTGAGCATCACGCCCTTGGGTCGGCCGGTGGTGCCGGACGAGTACATCACCAGGCAGACGTCGTCGGGGCTGACGTCGGCGCCGCGCGGTCGCGGCTCGGAGGCCGCCAGCCACGCCTCGTACTCGTCACCCGGCGCCGCCGTCGGGAGTCACCTCGATGATCCGCTCGACCCGGGTCAGCCGGTCGCGGATGGCCTCGACGGTCGGCATCAGCTCGGTCCCGACGAACAGCACCCGGGCGCCGGAGTCGTTGACGGCGAAGTCCACCTCGTCGCCGGCCGAGCGCCAGTTGACGATCGCGTGGGCGGCCCCGACCGAGCCCGCGGCCAGGGAGATCTCCACGCAGGCCGGGTGGTTCTTGTCCAGGAACGCCACGACGTCACCGCGCCCGATCCCCGAGCCCGTGCAGCCCACCCGCGGCCCGGCGCACCCGCTCGTCCCACTCCGCCCAGGTCCAGGTGCGGCCCTGGTAGCTCATCGCCTCCCCGTCCGGGGTGGTCGCCGCCCAGTGGGCGAGGCGATCGTCGACGAAGGTCGGGGAGGGTGCGGTCATGGAGGGATTGTGGTCCAGGTCACAGGCACCCACAAGGCGCGTCCTAGGGTGAGCGCGATGCGCCTGGTGACCCTGAACCTCCGGCAGGACCTCGACCGTTGGCCCGAGCGGCTGCCGCTGGTCGTGGCCGCGCTCGCCGAGGCCGACGCCGACGTCATCGGCCTCCAGGAGGTCGCGCTGCCGATCGACCAGGACGTGCTGCTCGCCGAGGCTCTCGGGGGGTACGCCGTGCACCGCGCCCCGAAGTGGGGCGACGCCAACCGCGAGGCGGTGTCCCTGCTGAGCCGCGTACCCGTGACCGGGCACGAGGTCCTCGCGCTGCCCGGCCCCGGCGGCCGCGTCGCCCACCGGATCGAGGTGACGCACGACGGCCGACCGCTCCACGTGGTCAACACGCACCTGCACCACCAGCCGTTCGACGACGAGTCGGTGCGCGAGCCACAGGTGCGCGCCATCCTCGCCTGGTTGCGGGACCGCGGGGCGCTGGGCTCCTGCGTCCTCCTCGGTGACCTCAACGCCACACCGGCCAGCAGCACCCTGGCGGCGGCCCGGGACTCCCTGGCGAGCGCGCTCCCGGACGGCCTCGCGACCTTCCCGACCCCGCTCGCCGTCGGGTCGTTCGACCCCGTGCAGATCGACCATGTCCTGTGCTCGGCCGATCTGGTGGTGGAGCGCGCGAGGCTGGTGGCCGACCGCGCCTCGCCGGACGACCCGCGCCTGTTCCCGTCTGACCATGTGGGAATCCTCGTCGTGCTCGGTCCACGTGCCACCAGACTGGACCCGTGAACCACCGCACCGCCGACGACCTGGCCACCCATCTCGACTTCCTCCGCGCCGCCCCCGCCCGCCGGGGCACCCTCACCCTGGTCGTGCGCCGACCCCGGAACGCGGAGCGCGAGGTGCTCGCCGAGGGCGTGCTGGACGTGGCCGCGGGCCTCGAGGGCGACAACTGGTTCTCGCGAGCGACCCGGCGGGCGGTCGAGGAGGGCCGGCACCTCGACGCTCAGCTCAACGTGATGAGCGCCCGGATGATCGGCCTGCTCGGGGGTACCCCGCAGCAACAGGCCGGCGCGGGTGACCAGCTCTACCTCGACCTGGACATCTCCCCGACGAACCTGCCGACGGGCAGCCGCATCGCCCTCGGCGACTCCGCCGTCATCGAGGTGACGACCAAGCCGCACAACGGCTGCAAGAAGTTCGTCGCCCGGTTCGGCGAGGAGGCGGCCGCGTTCGTGAACTCGGCGGAGGGCAAGGAGCTGCGGCTCCGAGGGTTCTGTGCCCGGGTCGTGACCGGTGGCCGGGTCCGCCCGGGCGACGCTGCGGTGCTGCTCGGGGCCTAGCCGGCCGAGATGACGGTGACCTTCTCGCAGCCGACCAGCCTCACCTTGGGGCTGGGCTGGTTGAAGACCACCCGGTCGAGGCCGGCCCCGCAGTCGATCTCCATGCCCAGGGCGGCGTAGACGGCCTCGAAGCTGTCGTTGCCCCGGCCGCCCCAGGCGTCGTCGGTGAAGCGCAGGTAGACGGTGTCGTCCCCCGCCTGTCCGTAGGCCCGGTCCTCCCCGTCGTCGGCCGTGCCGATGTCGAGGACGTCGTTGCCGCCTCCGCCCCAGACCTGGTCGGCGCCCTGCCCGGCGTCGATCCGGTCGTCGCCCGCGCCGCCCTTGACCACGTCGTTGCCCTTGCGGGCGGTGATCACGTCGGCGCCGCCGTACCCGCGGACGGTGTCGTCCACGTTGGTGGCGACGATCGTGTTGGGGTCGCCGTCGCCGTTGAACACCTCGGCGAACGCGGGCGGCGCACCCAGCACCGCGACCGCCAACAGGGTTGCCGCGCCGAGCGCGAGGAGCCGGGGGGTCGTCATGCCCCGATCGTCCCACCTGGCCAGCGCGATGGTCGAGGAACCGTCAGCGCGTGAACACCGCCGTGGTCCGAGCGGGCACCGTCACCGAGTCCGCGGCGGCGACCGACTGCTTCACGACCGCGTCGGAGCCCGAGGCCTGCACCTCGTGGAGCGTCCAGCCGACGCCCGTGCCCGTGGTCGTGACCTGGCCCGGAGTCGCGTTGAAGACCACCAGCACCCCGTCCAGGGCCGGGTCCGCGTCAGCACCCGCGGTGTCGTCGATCAGCATCGCAACGACCCCGGGATCGGCCGGGAGGAACGACACCTTGTCCTGGATCGCTGCCAGGCTGCCGAGCCGGAACAGATCCGAGGAGGCACGGATCGCCAGCAGGTCGGCGGCGCCCGCCGTCGCCGCCGTCATCGCGGCGGCATCCGGCTTCAGCGCCGCGTCGGCGAGGAGCGGCTTGAGGTAGGGCCACTTGGCGCCGTTGTCCTGCTCGAGCGGCAGCCCGGAGCCGAAGGTGTTGTGCTGGCCGGTCCAGTCGACCCGGTTGAACCAGTCGCCGGAGTCGTAGGAGTTGCGGTCCAGCGACTTGGAGCGGAGCAGGTCGGTGCCCGCGTGCCAGAACACCACACCCTGGGAGAGCGCCACGGTCGAGAGCGACAGCGTGTTCATGCGCACGCGATCGGTCATCGTGGTGTCCGTCGGCAGCTTGAGCGTGAGCGCGTCGAAGAGGGTCTCGTTGTCGTGCGCGTCGACGTACGTCACGACCTCGCTCGGGTCGGCGGCGTACCCGGCCGGCTGCCCGTTGTAGTCGACGTCGCTGCCGGCCACGGTCTCCCCGGTGGAGCTGAGGAACTCGAAGTCGGCGAGGTTGCCGGCCAGCCCGAGCTTGACGAGGTCCTCGGCGTGGCGCAGGTCGGCCAGCTGCTCCGCCGCGGTGCCGTTGGCCGGGGAGTCGTTGGGGTCGGTGTAGAGCCCCGAGCCGAAGCCCTGCACCCGCGGGTCCTCGTCGAAAGGACCACCGCCCCGGACGGCGTCGCGCAGCCGGTCGGAGAACGAGCCGATGCCGGTCCCGGCCAGGTTGGCCTGGGTGGCCTGCACGAAGCGGGCGTCGTCGGCGACCTCGCCGAAGTTCCAGCCCTCGCCGTACAGGTAGATCGACCGGCCGTCCACGCCGTCCTTCGCCACCGTGAGGTCGTCGAGCGCGGCCCGCAGGTTGAGCATGTTCTGCTTGGAGTGGTGGCCCATCAGGTCGAACCTGAAGCCGTTGACCTTGTAGTCCCGCGCCCAGGTCAGCACGGAGTCGATCATCAGCTTCTCCATCATCGCGTGCTCGGTCGCGGTGTTGGCGCAGCACGTCGAGTTCTCGACACCGCCGCGGGCGTTGAGCCGGTGGTAGTAGCCGGGCACGATCCGGTCCAGCACGGACTTGGCGTCCTGCCCGGCGGCCGCCGTGTGGTTGTAGACCACGTCCATGACCACCTGGAGCCCGGCCCCGTTGAGCGCCTGCACCATCCGTCGGAACTCCAGCGTGCGCCGGGGCCCTTCGGGGTCGGTCGCGTACGAGCCCTCGGGCGCGGTGTAGTGCAACGGGTCGTAGCCCCAGTTGAAGCCGTCGCGCGCGCGCACCCCGTCGACGCAGTCCTGCTGCTGCTCGGAGTCGGGTGGCGTAGGACGGCGAGGTCGCAGGCCGGGGTCGCCTGCGCCGCGCGGCGCTCCTCGATGGTGGCGATGTCGAACGCCGGCAGCAGGTGCACCGTGTTGAGCCCCGCGTCGGCCAGTCGCCGCAGGTGCCGCATCCCCGCGGAGCCGGCACGCGTGAACGCCAGGTAGGTGCCTCGCTCGGCGGCCGGCACGCTCGCGTCCCCGATCGAGAAGTCGCGGACGTGCAGCTCGTAGACGGTCCGGTCCTCGGGCTTGGCGATCGCCGGGGCGCGCAGGGAGGCCCAGCCGGCCGGCTCGAGCGAGTCGTCGTCGAGGTCCGCCATGAGCGAGCGTTGCGAGTTGGTCGTCAGGGCGACGGAGTAGGGATCGGTGACCTCGTTGCGGACCAGGGCACCGGCGCTCGGGGACCACACCCGTACGTCGAAGAGGTAGCTTGCTCCGGACCACGACGGCGGCCCGGACACCGACCAGGTCCCGTCGGCGTGCCGCTGCATCGAGACGCTGCGGGCGGCACCCTTGGTGGGCCAGACCCGCAGGTCGACGTCCTGGGCCGTCGGTGCCCAGACGGTGACCGTCGGCTTGCCCTTGCTCCACGAGACCCCGAGGGTCCGGGACGCAGCGGCGGCGTAGACGTCGTCGAGCACACCGGGCACCTGCACGCCGGTCGCGTCGAACAGCGCACCGCTCGGGTCGTACGACGCCACGGCGAGCTGGCCCTGCAGGATCTGCGGCACCTTGTCGAGGTCCTGGGGGCGCAGCCGGAACGCCTCGTAGCCGGCCAGGTGCGGGAAGTCGGCCAGCACGTCCGGCGGCAGCCCCGCCGGGTCGTAGGTGAGCGGGACCGAGGAGCCGCCGGTCACGTCCTCGGCGTCAACAGCCAGGTCGCCGGCGCCCGACCAGTGCAGGCGGTAGTGGCGCGCGGCGGCGTCGGGCACGTCCCAGGCGACCACGCCGCGCCGCAGCCACTGCGCCTTCGCCTGGGTCAGGTCCGGGGTGGCCCCTGCCGCGCGCGTGGACACGGTCAGCACGTGCGTGGCCAGGTCGTAGCTGAACAGCGCGTCGACCCCGCCCGGCATCGAGAACGCGATGTTGCCGCCACCGGGGGCACCTCCCGCTCCGTAGTTCTCGTCCCAGCTCAGTCCGTGGGCGACCTTGGTCTCGTAGCTGCCCGCCGGGAGCGACGCGGTGAGAGTGTAGGTGCCGTCGCCGTCGGGGTCCTTCAGCCACGACCGCATGCAGTCCGGCTGCCAGTCGGCCGAGCACCCGAGCTCGCTCTGGAAGCTGCCCGGAGCGGTGACGATCGGCCCCTCGGCGTCGGTGGTCGCCCAGTGGCTGGCGTGGTCGTAGTAGAACGTCACGTCCCGTCCGGTGGCGAGGCCGAGCGGGATGTTGGGCCCGTTCAACGCGGCGCCCTTGCCGTAGTTCTCGTCCCACGACTTGTTGATCGCGGCCTTGTACTCGTAGTCACCCTCGGGCAGCGTGACCTTCTTGGTCCACACCAGGCTGTTGGCGTCGAGCGTCATCTGGGCCTGGTCGCACTCGGGCTGCCAGTCGCCCGGGCAGCCGATCTCGGAGTTGTGGGAGCCGGGCATCGACACGTTGGCCGGCTGCGTGACCGGGCCGCCGGGACCGCCGGGCTCGCCGGCAGCCGGATCCCCGACGGTCACCCAGGTCGAGGTCGCCGACAGGTTGCCGCTGCTGTCGCGCAGGACGGCGCGGTACTCCAGCATCGTGTGGCGGGGCAGGTCGCCGAGGTCGTGGAAGACGCGGTACGGCGCGTTGTCGTCCGTGCCGAGCCGCTGCCAGGAGTCCCCGCCGACGGGCCGCCACGCGAAGGAGACCTGGTTGAACCCGCCGGCCGGCACCGCCGCCGCCACCTCGGCGCGCTCCCCCACCGGCCCGACCACCCCGCCCGCACTCAGGTTGTCGAACAGCACGGCCGGCGCGTCGGACCGCGCGGGCAACCTGTCCGCTGCCCGGTAGACGACCGCGGACAGCGGCGGCACGGTGACGGTGACCCGGGCCTCGTCGTCGGCGCGCAGTCTGGCGTGGGTGCCGGGCCACAGCTGGCGGAGCTCGCCGTTCTCCACGAACGTCGCGAAGGACACCGTCTTGGCGGTCGTCGCGTTGTTGACGGCGACGACGTACTCCCGGTTCTCCCCGGCCGCGATCCGGCTGAACGCGTAGACGCCGGCGCCGTTGCTGGCGTAGCGGTGCACCTGGGCACCGTCGGCCAGCGCCGGGTGCTTCTCGCGCAGCTCGGCCAGTGAGGCGATGGTTCGGTAGAGCGGGTGCCCACGCCGGTAGCTGTCGGTCGCCGTCGTCGCCGAGGTGCCGATCAGGTCGTCGTCGTTGTACGACGCCACCGAGCTGGCGAACATGTCCTGGCGCGCGTCCTTGTCGCCCCCGTCGCCGGTGAAGCCCTGCTCGTCGCCGTAGTAGACGACCGGCTGGCCACGGGTGAGGTACATCAGCGCGTGGGCGAGCTCGTCGCGGCGCAACAGCTCGTCGCCCGAGAACGTGTCGTCGAGGAAGCCGCCGATGCGTCCCATGTCGTGGTTGCCCAGGAAGGTCGGGAGCGAGTAGGCGTTGGAGTCGGTGTCGGTGTAGAGGTCGTCGGAGGCATAGAAGCTGCGCAGCCGGGTGGTCGGCAGGCCCTTGGCGAAGTCGAGACCGGCGCCCTGGAAGCCGAAGTCGAGGGTGGCGTCGAGACGGCCCTCGGTGGTGAAGGTCGACAGGTAGGAAGGGTTGCCGTCGAAGACCTCGCCGAACGCGAAGAAGTCGTCGTTGCCGATGGCGGCGGCGTGCTCACGGATTGCCGGGGCGAACTGCTGCCAGAACTCCAGGTTGACGTGCTTCACGGTGTCGATGCGAAACCCGTCGATCCCGAAGTCGACCCAGGACTTGTAGATGTCGGTCATGCCCTCGACCACGTCGGGCTGCTCGGTGAACAGGTCGTCGAGGCCGCCGAAGTCGCCGTACGTCGAGCTCTCGCCGGCGTAGGTGCTGTCGCCGCGGTTGTGGTAGTTCGTCGGGTCGTTGAGCCACGCCGGCACCTTGACCGTGCGGTCGGCCTCCGTGCGGAAGACGGGGGTGCGTGGGAACGACGTGGCCGGGTCCATCGCCGGGAACGGTCCGGTGAGGTGGTCCCGGTCGTCGAACGGAGTACCCGTCGCGTCGCGGTAGGGCTCGGTGGCCTTGTCGATGTAGGTGTACGCGCCCTCGGCGTAGTCGATGACGTCGGCGGTGTGGTTGGTGATGATGTCGAAGAAGACCTTGATGCCCCGGGCGTGGGCCCGCTCGATGAACGACGTGAGCTCGGCGTTGGTGCCGAAGTGCGGATCGATCCGGGTGAAGTCGGTGACCCAGTAGCCGTGGTAGCCCGCCGAGGCCGCGGCGCCCGAGCCCTGGACCGGGCGGTTCTCGAAGCTCGGCGTGAGCCAGATCGCGGTGGTGCCGAGCCCGTCGATGTAGTCGAGCTTCTTGCTCAGCCCGGCGACGTCACCTCCGTGGAAGAACCCCTTGTCGGTGGGGTCGAAGCCGTGTGCCAACCGGTCACCGGGGATCCCACCTCGGTCGTTGGCCCGGTCTCCGTTGGCGAACCGGTCGGCCATCACGAAGTAGAAGCGCTCCCGGGTGAGCGGGGCGCGCAGGCTGTCGCCCGCCAGGGCACGGTCCTCGGCAGTGACCTCGGTGCCACCGAGGTCGGCGGGCTGGACACCGATCCGGTGCGTGGACTGGTCGTAGGTGAAGACGATCCGGGCGGCCCCGGCCAGCACCAACGGCAGGTTCCCCCCGCCCTCGGCGCCGTAGGACTCGTCCCAGCTGTCGTCGATCGCGACCTTGAGCTCGTGGCTGCCGGCCGGGACCTGGAAGGTGCCCGACCAGACGCCGTCGCTGCCGGGGCTCAGGTGGGTCGCCGCACAGTCCGGGGACCAGTCGGATGGGCAACCGAGCTCACTCTGGAGCGAGCCGACCAGCGTGACCGAGGCCGGCGCAGCCGCGGGCTCGGCCGCCGCGGGCTGCCGCCCGCCCTGCTGCGTGAGCGCGGTGCAGGCCAGGACCGCGGCGAGCAGGGCGATGAGGGGACGGCGAGGGACGGCGACGTCTGTGCGCACGAAAGCTCCCGGGTAGCTTCGAGGGGGGTGACCCAGGTCACACTAGTGACGGCGCGAACCCCGGGCAACGCGGGGTCCACCGGCGCCAGAACCTTCATGCCCCGCCCAGCAGGGATTCAGCATCCTCACAGCGAGGCCCGGGATCGTGGACGCATGACCCAGATGCCCACCGCTCCCGCACCGCACCAGCCGCACGCCTCCTGGCCCCCGCCCCCGCCGCCGCCGGCTCCTCCGGTCCAGCGACGGCCGCGTGGGACCGCCTTCGCGGTCGGCGTGGTCGCGACCTCGCTGTTCGTCGGTGGCGCCGCGGGCATCGGTGGTGCCGCACTCTGGACGGCGGCGCAGGACGACCCGGCGACGGTCACGACCAACGCATCGACGAACCGCACCGTCTCCCATGCCCCCGACCGAGCAGCAGACGGCTCGGTGGAGGCGGTCGCCTCGAAGGTGCTCCCGTCGGTGGTGCAGATCCTGGTGTCCGGCGCCCAGGGCTCGGGCTCCGGCTCCGGCATCATCCTCAGCGAGGACGGCCGGATCCTGACCAACAACCACGTCGTGGAGGTTGCCGGCGACGGCGGCACGATGCGGGTCTCCTTCGAGGACGGGACGACGGCTCCGGCGCACGTCCTCGGCACCGACCCCCTGACAGACACCGCGGTGATCCAGGCCGAGGACGTCTCCGGCCTGACCCCCGCGACCATCGGCGACTCCTCGAGCCTGGCCGTCGGCCAGGACGTGGTGGCCGTCGGGTCGCCGTTCGGCCTCGACGCCACGGTGACCTCCGGCATCGTGAGCGCGCTCAACCGTCCGGTCAACGTCAGCACCGACGCGGCGGGCAACGCCACGACGTACCCCGCGATCCAGACCGACGCGGCGATCAACCCCGGCAACAGCGGCGGTCCCCTGGTCGACCTGAACGGCGCCGTGGTCGGCATCAACTCCTCGATCCGCTCGACGGCTTCGGCCGACGGCCAGGCCGGCTCGATCGGTCTCGGCTTCGCGATCCCGATCAACGAGGTGCTCCCCATCGTCGACCAGATGACCGCTGGCGAGACGCCCACGCACGCGAAGCTGGGGATCTCCGTCGGCAACGCCGACGCCCAGACCCAGGTCGAGGGCGCCGCGATCGGCGACGTCACGGCCGGTTCCGCCGCCGAGGCGGCGGGCCTGGAGGCCGGCGACGTCGTCACCAAGATCGACGACCTGCAGATCACGGGTGCCGACTCGCTGATCGCGACCGTCCGCTCGTACCGCCCGGGCGACCAGGTCACCGTGACCTTCGTCCGCAACGGCGACACGCAGACCGCCCAGCTCACCTTGGACTCCGACGCCGAGTGACCCCTGGACGGCGTCGGGCGGGTGCACCACGATCGGAGGATGTCGATCGTGGTGCGCCCCGCGTCGGCCGACGCCTGGCCCGACGTGGTGCGGGTGATGCAGACCCCCGGTGACCCGGAGGCCTGCTGGTGCCAGGTGTTCCGGGTGCCGCGCGACGACTGGGACGCGCGGCCCGTCGAGGACAACCGGGCCGACCTCAAGGGTCTCGTCGAGACCGGGCTCCGCCCGGGGCTGGTGGCCTACGACGGGGACGACGCCGTGGGCTGGTGCTCCGTGGCTCCGCTGGAGCACCTGGTGCGGATCGCCGGCTCGCCCTTCTTCGCGGAGGTCCGACCCTCGGACGACCAGGTCGCCGACCGCTGGTCGGTGACCTGCTTCGTCGTCCGGGAGGAGGCGCGGGGGACAGGGCTGGTCGAGACCCTGTTGGCCGCCGCCGTGAACTTCGCCCGCGAGCACGGAGCCTCGAGTGTCGAGGGGTACCCGCTCGACGTCGAGGCCGCCGAGCACGTGACCCCGGACGAGCTCTTCGGCGGCACCGTCGCCGCGTTCGAGCAGGCCGGCTTCCACCGACTCGCCCCCCTCGGTCCGCAGCGGGCGATCATGCTGCGGACCTGGTGAGCGTTCAGCGGGTCCGCTGGACGCGGCCCTCGTCCCACACGGGACCGTCGGACTCGTAGACCTCGCCGTCTGCGCCGTAGACCAGGAACCGGTCGAAGCCGCGCGCGAACCACCGGTCGTGGGTCACCGCGAGCACCGTGCCCTCGAAGGCGGCCAAGCCGTCCTCCAACGCCTCCGCGGACTGCACGTCGAGGTTGTCGGTCGGCTCGTCGAGCAGGAGGAGGGTCGCGCCCGACAGCTCGAGCAGCAGGATCTGGAACCGGGCCTGCTGGCCACCCGAGAGCGACTCGAACCGCTGCTCCCCCGCGTGGGCGAGCTCGTAGCGGTCGAGCACCCGCGACGCCGCTTCGCGACCCATGCCGCCGCGGCCCCCGGGGGCGCCGTCACCCCGGTGCAGGATCTCCAGGAGGGTGCGGCCACGCAGCTCGGGGTGCTCGTGGGTCTGGACGAACCAGCCCGGTCGCACCCGCGCCCCGAGCTTGGCCTTGCCGACGTGGTCCACCGGTTTGATCTCGACGTCGCCCACCGGCTGGTGCTCGATGTCGGGATCGCTCCCGCCCCGGGCCAGCAGCCGCAGGAAGTGTGACTTGCCCGAGCCGTTGGAGCCGAGCACGGCCACGCGCTCGCCGTACCAGACCTCGAGGTCGAAGGGGCGCATCAGGCCGGTCAGCTCGAGGTCCTCGCAGACCACCGCCCGCTTGCCGGTGCGGCCACCGGTCAGCCGCATCGTCACCTGCTGCTCGCGGGGCTGCTCGGTCGGCGGGCCGGCCTCCACGAACTTGCGCAGCCGGGTCTGGGCGGCGCGGTACTGCGAGGCCATCCCGTCGTTGTACTCCGCCTTGATCTTGTAGTGCAGCACCAGCTGCTTGAGCTTCGCGTGCTCCTCGTCCCAGCGGCGCCGCAGCTCCTCGAAGCGCTCGAACCGGTCCTTGCGGGCCTGGTGGTACGACGCGAAGCCGCCCGGGTGGGTCCACACGGTGTTGCCGGCGGCTCCCAGCTCGACGGTGACGACCCGGGTGGCGGTGTTGTCGAGCAGCTCCCGGTCATGGCTGATGAACAGGATCGTCTTGTCGGACTCGCGGATCCGGCCCTCGAGCCAGATCTTGCCGGGCACGTCGAGGAAGTTGTCGGGCTCGTCGAGCAGGAGCACCTGGTCGGGCCCGCGCAGCAGGAACTCCAGGACCAGCCGCTTCTGCTCGCCGCCGCTGAGGGTCGTCAGCTCGCGGTACTTGGCGCGGTCGTAGGGCACCGAGAGCGAGGCCACGCAGCACACGTCCCACGTGACCTCGACGTCGTAGCCACCCGCGTCCGCGAACTCCGCCAGCGCAGTGGCGTAGGCCATCTGGGTCTTCTCGTCGTCGGTCTCCATCAACGCTCGCTCGAGCCGGTCCACCTCGGCGGCGGCGGCCCGGATGCGTGGCGGGGAGACGCTCAGCAGCAGGTCGGCGACCGTGGGCTCGGGGCCGAGCCCGGCGTCGACCATCTGGCGCATGATGCCGAGTCCCCCACTGCGGGTGACCGCGCCGACGTGCGGGACCAGGTCCCCGGTGATGATGCGCAGCAGCGTCGTCTTGCCGGCGCCGTTCGCCCCCACCAGCGCGACCTTGGCGCCCTCGCCGACCCGGAACGACACGTCGTCGAGCAGCACCCGGCCGTCGGGAAGCTCGTAGCGCACACCGGCAACGTCCACATGTCCCACGCGCCCGATTGTCCCGGTTCGGAGGCGGCGCCCGCACCTCCATTCCGGAGCACAGGCCACGGCACCGGAAATCTTGGGGTGACGTACGCCGGAATCCGGGTTAGTTTCAGGGTTCCCGTCCGCTCTCTGGAGGTTCTCATGCGTTCCGTCCGATCCCGCCGCCTCGCCGTCCTGGCCGGCGTCGCCGTGTTCGCCGCCGTCACCACCGCCACCCCACTCGCGTCCGCGGCGGTCGTGGACGGCTCCGGGTCGGTGGCCTGCGCGGACTCCAGCGCCGCCCGGGTCAAGGCTGGGACGACGGCCGCAGAGCCGGCGCTGTACCCGAAGAACGAGGCCAAGAAGTACGGCGTCATCAAGGACTCCCGGCGCCTCGCGAACGGATCAGTCCACATCCGGACCGTGTTCCACGTGATCTCGGCGACCGACCCGACGCCGGCCCAGCGAGCCCGGCTGCAGACCATGGTCGAGGACCAGGTCGACGTGCTCAACGTGGCCTACGCCGGCGACGCATCGTCGGCGCCGCTGGCCTCGGACACCCCGTTCCGCTTCGACCTCGCCGCCGCCGACGTCAACTTCGTCACCAACCCGGTCTGGGCGGGCGTCGCGCCCGGCAAGGTCGAGAGGGACATGAAGACCGCCCTCCACGAGGGTGACTCGACGACGCTGAACGTCTACGCGGCGGACATCGGTGGCGGTCTGCTGGGCTGGGCCTACTTCCCGAAGGGCTACAACAACGGTCGTGACTACATCGACGGCGTGGTGATCCTCGACGAGTCGATGCCCGGGGGGACGGTGGAGCCTTACAACGAGGGCGACACCCTCACCCACGAGGTCGGCCACTGGCTGATGCTCGAGCACACCTTCGCCGGCGCCTGCTCGGCCAGCGGTGACGGCGTCGCCGACACTCCTCGCGAGGCTTCGCCGCAGTTCTACTGCGAGGAGCGGGACAGCTGCACAGAGCCTGGGACGGACCCGATCCACAACTTCATGGACTACACCGAGGACTTCTGCATGGATCACTTCACCCCGGGCCAGGCCGACCGGATGAGCGACGCCTGGGTCCAGTTCCGCGCGGGCGGCAACGGCTGACCTGCTGCTAGCTCTCGGTCGACCGGGCCCAGAGGTTCACGTCCGCCTCGACGGCGTCGGCATCGATGATGGCGAGCTCCTCGGGGCTGATCGGCGGCCCGCTGATGGCGTCGAGGTTCGTGTCGAGCTGCTCGACCGAGGAAGCACCGATGACCGCGGAGGTCACCCGGGCGTCGCGCAGCGCCCACTGCAGCGCGAGCTGGGCGAGCTTCTGGCCGCGCGCCTGGGCGATCTCGTTGAGCCGGCGCACGTGCCTGAGCGTCTTCTCGCTCAGGTGGTCCGCGCCGATCGTCGACGCGGCACGGGCCGCGCGCGAGTCCTCGGGGACGCCGTCGAGGTAGCGGTCGGTGAGCACGCCCTGGGCCAGCGCGCTGAACACGATGCAGCCCATCCCCTGGGCCTCCAGCTCGTCGAGGAGGTCCTCCTCGATCCAGCGGTTGAGCATGGAGTAGGAGGGCTGGTGGATGAGCAACGGCGTGCCGAGGTCACGGGCGATGCCGGCCGCCTCGCGGGTCTTCTCCGCGGAGTACGACGAGATGCCGGCGTACAGCGCCTTGCCCTGCCGGACCGCATGGTCGAGCGCCGTCATGGTCTCCTCGACCGGCGTCTCCGGGTCGAAGCGGTGGCTGTAGAAGATGTCGACGTAGTCCAGCCCCAATCGAGAGAGCGACTGGTCGAGCGAGGACAGGACGTACTTCCGTGAGCCGCCGCCCTGGCCGTACGGGCCGGGCCACATGTCGTAGCCGGCCTTGGTCGAGATGATGAGCTCGTCGCGGTAGGGCTTGAAGTCGCCGGCCAGGAAGCGACCGAAGTTCTCCTCGGCCCGGCCGTACGGCGGGCCGTAGTTGTTGGCCAGGTCGAAGTGGGTCACTCCCCGGTCGAAGGCCCGGCGCAGGATGGCCCGCTGGTTGTCCTGGGACCGGTCGTCGCCGAAGTTCTGCCACAACCCCAGCGAGAGCACCGGGAGCTTCAGTCCGCTCCGGCCGGTGAAGCGGTAGTCCATCGCTCCGGCGTGGTCGGTGTCGTAGCGCGTCCCCGCGGCTTCATAGGTCATGGCGCCATCCTGCCTCGCATGAGGGCGAGCTCGGCACCCCACCCGTCCACGACGTCTCCCTTGCCGCGCTGCCGGGCACCCGCGGCGACGAGGTGGAACAGCCGGCGTTGGGCGGCCACGTCGCCGTCGTCCATCAGGAGGGCGAGGTCGGCCAGCAGTCCCGCCCACGGCGCCGGCAGTGGCCGGACCGCGAGCTCGTGCCGGAGGTACTTGTTGTAGGGGCGCACCCGACCGTGCAGGGCGAAGACGGTCCACAGGAGCCACGACACCGACTCGACCGCGTCGAGGCGGCGCTCGAGCAGCCTGCCCTCCCGGTCGGACTTGAGGGACCGGTAGTAGAAGTTGAGGTAGCCGTCGAGATACCCGTCCAGGGTGGCCGCGACCTCGTCGTCGGTCAGCGTCGCCTGGGCGTGCAGGAGGTGCGCAAGCTCGCCGCCGGTGCGGTCCAGCAGCACCTGGGCATCGGCGAACGAGTAGCGGAACCACCAGCCGCCGCCGTCGTCGGGCGGTGGCGACACCTCCCTGAGCTCGGCCAGCGAGACGATGATGGTGTCGATCTCCGGGGTCTTGGTGGTTTCCTGCCCGGTGGCGTCCTCGAGCACGACGTACACGTCGAGGTCGGAGTGCTCGGTCCGCATCTGCCGCGCGCCCGAGCCCGAGAGCACCAGTCCGCGGATGTTGGGGTCGTTCTCGGCCCGGGCCAGCAGCGCCGCGACGGGCGGCTCGTCCGCGACGTCCATGGTCAACCTCTCCTCGACTCCAGCACGCGGAACCCCTTGGCGCCGCCGAGCCGGGTGGTGGGGAAGCCTTCGTCACCCAACCACCGCTGGAGCGAGTCCGCGCCCAGGTGCTTGCCGACCACCATCACCGCGCGCCCGTCCGGCGTCAGCCGCGGCAGCCAGGTCAACAGGAGGGTGTGCAGCGCCTCCTTGCCGATCCGGATCGGCGGGTTGGACCAGACCTCGTCGTACGTCGCCCCGTCGGGCACCGCGGCCGGGAGAAGCGCGGTGAAACGGTCTGTGACACCCAGGGCCGCGGCATTCTCGTTGGCCAGCAGCAGCGCGCGCTCGTTGACGTCGACCCCCGTCACCACCGCGTCGGGCACGGCGGCCGCGACGGCCAGCCCGATCACCCCGTAGCCGCAGCCGAGGTCGAGGATCCGGCCGGGCCCGGGGGGCACGGTCTCCCGCAGCAGCACGGCGGTCCCCATGTCCAGCCGACCGCGGCTGTACACCCCGGATCCACTCACCAGGTCGAGCCGGCGACCCCACACCTGGCAGGTGAAGGGCTCCCGGCGGAACGGCACCGACGGGTCGGCGGTGAAGTAGTGCTCCCCCTCAGCCATCGCGGCGCCGCCTGGTCCGCACGGCCTGCTCGGCGAGCGCCTCGTCCGCGGGGTAGCAGACCTCCTCCAGGGTCAGCCCGTGCGCCGGCGCCACCCAGACCGCCGGGTTGCGCGCACCGGCCGCCAGCACCTCCGCGACCCACGGTGGCTTCCGCCGGTCCTCGCCCACCGCGAACAGGCAGCCGACCAGGGAGCGCACCATGCTGTGGCAGAACGCATCCGCGCGCACCGCCGCGACCGCGACGCCCGCGGCGTCGCGGGACCACGCCAGGTCGAGGAGGGTCCGGCGGGTGGTGGCGCCGTCGCGGCGCTTGCAGAAGGCCGCGAAGTCGTGCAGGCCGAGCAGTCCTGCCGCGGCGTCGTTCATCGCGTCCAGGTCGAGCGGCCGCGGCCAGGCGAGCACGTGGCCGCGCGTCAGCGGATCGATGAGCGCCGAGTCGTCGGCGACCCGATAGGCGTACCGCCGCCAACGCGCCGAGAAGCGCGCGTCGAAGCCCTCCGGGGCGACGACGACCCGGCGGACCCGCAGGTCGGCGCCCAGGACACCGTTGAGGCGGCGCAGCAGCGGACCCACGGCAACCCCCTCGGGCACGTCGGTGTGCACCACCTGGCCGCGGGCGTGGACACCGGTGTCGGTCCGGCCCGCGCACACCACGCGCACCTCGGGCAGGCGCAACACCGTCGCGAGCGCTCGTTCGAGATCGCCTTGGACCGTGCGCAGCCCCGGCTGGACGGCCCAACCGCTGAAACCGCTCCCGTCGTAGGAGAGGTCGATCCGGATGCGCACGGGACCAGTCTTGCCGATCGCGGATACTGGCACGGTGCAGCCCGCCATCATCCTGGTCTCCCCCGAGCACGCCGACTTCCTGCTCGACGAGTTCGGCCGCTACGCCCGCGACTACGACCTCCATGCCCTGACCGACGCGAGCGCGGCCGGCGACCTGGCCCACGAGATCCAGGCCACGGGCGGCCAGGTCGCGATGCTGGTCGCGGACTCCGCGCTCGGCGAGGTGTCCCCGCTCGCGGCCTTCCAGGCCTGGCGCCAGGACGTGCCGACGGCCAAGCGGTTGGTCGTCGCGCACTGGGACCGCTTCCTCACCGAGGCCGCGGGGCTGCGCGTGGGACTCGCCAAGGGCAAGTTCGACGCCTACCTCCTGATGCCTCGCGGGGTGCGCGACGAGGAGTTCCACAGCGCGGTCACCGACCTGCTCTCCGACTGGGGCTCGACGGTCGCCGCACCCGAGGTCGAGACGGTGCGGGTGGTCTCCCCCGTCCAGGACTCGCTGACCCTGGCGATCCGGGACTTCCTCGACCGGATGGGCATGCCCAACCGCCTTCATGACCCCGACTCCGAGGTCGGCCGCGAGATCCTGGCGCAGTACGACGGACCCGCGGGCCGCTTCCCGCTCGTCGACTCGCCGTACCGCGGTGTGGAGGCACCGGCGAGCGTGCGTGAGGTCGCGGCAGCGATCTACGGCCGGCCCGAGGACATCGACGTGGAGTCGGTGGCGGACCTGTGCATCGTGGGCGCCGGACCCGCGGGTCTGGCCGCGGCGGTCTACGGCGCCTCGGAGGGCCTGACCACGGTGGTCGTCGAGGCCGAGGCGATCGGCGGGCAGGCCGGCACCTCGTCGATGATCCGCAACTACCTCGGCTTCCCGCGCGGCATCTCCGGCATGCGCCTGGCGCAGCGCGCCCGCAACCAGGCGATCCGCTTCGGCACCCGCTTCTTCACCGGCTGGGAGGTCACCTCCCTCACCCCCGGCGACGCGGACCGACCTCATGTCGTGCACACCGACGGTGGCGACCTGCGCGCTCGTGCGGTCGTGGTCGCCACGGGGGTGTCCTATCGCAAGCTGCGGGTCGAGAGCGTCGAGGCGCTCACCGGCAGCGGAGTGTTCTACGGCAGCGCGATGACCGCCGCGCGCGAGATGGAGGGGTACGACGTGGTGGTGGTCGGTGGGGGCAACTCGGCCGGCCAGGCGGCCATCCACCTGGCCCGGTTCGCGAAGTCGGTGACCATCCTGGTGCGCCGCCCGACCCTGGCCGAGACGATGTCTCGCTACCTGGTCGGCGAGATCGAGTACAACGCGCGGATCACGGTGCAGCCGTCCGCCGAGATCGTCCACGGCGGCGGGGACGGGCGCCTGCAGTGGCTCGAGATCCGCGACGCCACGACCGGCGAGGTCACCCGGCGCAACGCCGAGGGCCTCTTCCTGCTGCTCGGCGCCGAGCCGCACTGCGACTGGCTGCCCTCCGACATCGACCGCGACGACCGGGGATTCGTGCTGACCGGCCGGGACGTCCCCAAGGAGCGCTGGGCCGGTGGCCTGCCGCCGGGAGCGCTGGAGACGGCCGTCCCGGGTGTGTTCGCGGTGGGCGACATCCGCGGCGGGTCGATGAAGCGGGTGGCGGCGGCTAGTGGAGAGGGCGCCAGCGTGGTGCCCCTCGTGCACGCCTGGTTGGGCTGATCCCCCGCCCAGCGGTCCTAGCGGGTCTCGTAGGTCACGCCGCCCGCGGCCTCGATCGGCACGAGGTCACCCAGGCTCTCGGCGAGCACGACCGCGTCGTCGCCGGCGAGCAACCGGAAGTCCGAGGACGGGTTGGTCATGCTCACGCCGTCCCGGGTGACGGCCAGCAGGGTGGCGTTGTGGTCGGCGCGCAGCGCGGCGGAGAGCTGGTCGATGGTGAGGTCGAGGTAGGCCTCCGGGACCTCGACGTGGTACAGCTCGGAGCCCTCGCCCCCCGAGACGATGTCCGTCACCAGCCCGGCCATGCCGGGGTAGAGCGCCGAGCGGGCCAGCAGCCGCGAGGCCAGTCGTGAGGTCACCAGGATCTCGTTGGCCTTCGCGCGCTTGAAGTGGGCGACGTGCTTGGGGTTGTTCACCTCGACGACGGTGCGGACGTCGGGCGTGATGCTCTCGATGGCGAGGATGACCAGGATCGAGCGCATGTCCGCCTCGTCCGTGGCGTCGAGCGGGAACACGATCGCCGACGCGGCCTCGCGCGTGCCGGCGCGCTCGAGGTCGTCCCCGCTGGTGGCGTCCCCCCGCACGTAGTACACGCCGGAGCCGGCCGGGTTGTGCTCGGCCGTGTGCAGCAGCACCACCTTCGCCGGGAACTCGTCGCCCCGGAGCTCGTCGACGAGCTCCCTGGCCGTCGAGTTCCAGCCGCACACGACGATGTGGTCCTGAAAGCCCGATGCACCCATCCCCTGACCTTCCTTGAGCAAGAAGTCGATGACGAAGCCGACGACCGCGGCGGTGAGGGCGGCGACGATCGCCACCCCGAAGAACGCGAGCAGCCACCCGATGACGAACCCGCCCGGGGTGTCGACGTAGCTGGAGTCGCCCGAGCCGATCACGGTGGTGACAGCCCAGTAGACCGTGTTGCCCACCTCGCCGAACTCCCGTTTGTCCGCTTCGGCGAGCGACACCACGATGGAGGAGACCACCACGATCACGAGGACCGAGATGCTCAGGGTCCGGAAGAAGTGGACGTCCATCTCCTCGCTGATCCGCCGGCCGTGGAAGGCGACCCGGCGGATGAAGGGGATCTCGAGCAGCGGACGGAAGGGCCGCACCAGCAGGCGGCGGATCACCTCGGCGCTCTCATTCGCATCCCCCACGCCATGTCACGAGACCCCATGGTGGCGGTTCGGCGGGGTTTCATCGAGGCGGTCTAGACACGGCTCCGGCCTTCTGCAACCAAACGGTTGACAAGTTGGGAGGCGACTGGGTACGGTTATTCAACCAATTAGTTGAAAAAGGTGTACCGCATTGTCTGACCAGCTCTCGAGGGTCTTCGCCGCCCTGGCCGACCCGACCCGTCGCGACATGGTCACCCGGCTCACGGTCGCCGACGCGACCGTCGGCGACCTCGCCGCGCCGTACGACGTGAGCGTGCAGGCGGTCTCCAAGCACCTCAAGGTGCTCGAGGAGGCCGGCCTGGTCAGCCGCAGCAAGCAGGCCCAGCGGCGGCCGGTGCACCTCGAGGCGGAGGTGTTCGACCTGATGACCACGTGGATCGAGCGCTACCGCCAGCAGGCCGAGGCGCGCTACCAGCGCCTCGACGACCTGCTCGCCGAGCTCAACGACGAGGCGTCCGACCGCGGGCGCGACCTACCCGAGGAAGGAACCGCATCATGACCACCACGCAGCGGACCGAGGCCACCATCGAGGCCGTGCCGGACCTGCCGATGATCCGCATCACCCGCGAGTTCGCGGCCACGCCCGAGCAGGTGTTCCGGGCGCACGCCGACCCGGACCTCTACGCGCGGTGGGTCGGCCCCCACGGCACGACCACGCAGATCGACCACTGGGACGCCCGCAGCGGCGGCTCCTGGCGCTTCCTGGGCCAGAACGACGGTCAGGAGTACGCCTTCCGGGGCTGCTTCCACACCGTCAGCCCGGAGAGGATCGTGCAGACCTTCACCTGGGAGGGTCAGCCCGACGACGTGTCGCTGGAGACCCTGCGCTTCGAGGACCTCGGCGACGGCCGGACCCGGCTGGTCGCGGAGTCGCTGTGCGACAGCTTCGCGGGCCGCGACGCTTGGCTCGCCAGCGGCATGGAGGTCGGCGTGAACGACGGCTACGCCAAGCTCGACAAGATGTTGGCCGATGGTTCCGTCTGATCCCGCCGCCCGGCACCGGGCGCTCGCCGGAGACTTCTCCACCCTGGTCCTCGGGACCCAGGACTGGGGAGCGCCGTCGCCGGTGCCGGGGTGGGCGGCCAGGGACGTCGTCGACCACCTGGTCAGCTGGTTCCCCGGCTTCTTGGCGATGGGGTCGGACGTCCGGCTCCCCGAGGGCCCGTCCGCCGACGAGGACCCGGTCGGTGCCTGGCGGGTCCACGCCGACGGGGTCCAGGCCGTTCTCGACGACCCGGCCGCCTCGACGCTGGTCTTCTCCCACCGCCACACCGGCACGCTGCCGCTGCCCACGGCGGTCGACCGCTTCTACACCGCCGACGTGTTCATGCACAGCTGGGACCTGGCCCGCGCCACCGGCCAGGACCCGACCCTCGACGCGGACTTCTGCGCCGAGCTGGTGGCCGGCATGGAGCCGATCGAGGACGTGATGCGTCAGTCCGGGCAGTACGGCGCCCGGGTGCCGGTCCCCGCCGACGCCGACGCGCAGACCCGGATGCTCGGCTTCATCGGCCGCGACCCCTTCTGGACCGCCTGACGCCGGTGGCGGTTCGTCACCCCAGCTCGTGACGGTACGGCGGGTCCGCGCCGGGACGGGAGACGGTGACGGCGGCCACGCTCGCGGCCCAGGCGAGCACTTCGCTCCAGGTCTCGGCCGCCAGCGAGCCGAGCTCCTCGCGGTGCTCGGCACCGAGCAGTCCGAGGTCCCACAGCCCGTCGATCAGGGCCGCGCCGAAGGTGTCCCCCGCGCCGATGGTGTCCGCGACGACCACCGGCACGGCGGCCACCACCCCCTCGGCCGCCGGGGACACCCACAGGGCGCCCTCGGGTCCTCGGGTGACCACCACGATCGCCGGCCCGAACGAGAGCAGGTGCCGGGCGGACTCGACCAGGGTGCGGTCCGGCCACAGCGCCTCGACGTCCTCGTCGGAGGCCTTGACCACGTCCGCGAGCGCGGCGATCCGCTCCACCCGCGCCACGACCTCCGGTCCGGTGCCCGTCACGACCGGGCGGGCGTTCACGTCGTAGCTCACGATCGCCGCGGGGCGCAGTCCCTCCAGCGCGACGACGACGTCGTCGGCGCCGGGAGGCAGCACGGCGCCCAGGGAGCTGGTGTGCACGACAACCGGCGTGACGGCGGGGTCAAGGGCCAGGGGTCCGAGGCGCCAGTCCAGGTCGAACACGTACGAGGCCGCTCCGTCGGTGCCGATCGTCGCGTTCGCCGAGGACGTCCTCTCGACGACCGCCGGGTCGCTGGCCAGGTGGACGCCGGCGCGGTCGAGCTGGGCGCGGATCAGCCGCCCGAACTCGTCGTCGGCGAAGCAGGTCGAGAACCAGGCGGGCCGGTCCAGCCGGGCGAGCGCGACGGCGACGTTGGCCGCCGAGCCTCCGGGATAGGCGGTGCGGGTGCCGTCCGGGTGCACGACGACGTCCACCAGGGCCTCACCCACCACGAGTGCGACCGGGCGGGCTCGCGTCGTCCATGCGTGGATTCTCGCCGCTTCGCACGTCGGCCCGCCACCCCAGGGGGGTGGCGGGCCGACGACGGGCGATGCGAGCGGCTACTCGCCGGCCTTGGTGAAACCGGCGGCCTGCGCCGACTCCTCGGAGTCGAACCAGACCTCCGCAATGGTCTGCTCGAACCACTGCCCGTCGGGCGTGTGGTACTTCATCGAGTCCTCGTTGCCCTTGATCGGGAAGCCCTCGGGCGCCTCGGCGGCGTCCTCGAGCGGGACGTGCGAGCCGTCGTACTTGCCGGCCACCCCGCCCTCGGTCTCCTCGAAGACCTCCTCGTCGGCCTCGGGGACCTCGGTGAACGGCGCGATGCCGACCGCCTCGGCGGCGGACTCGACCGGGTCGGTCACCTCGTCCGTGCTGTCCTCGGTCTCGGGCTCCTCCGCCGGGGCGGGGGCAGCCTTCTTGGCCGGAGTCGACTTCTTCGCGGTCGTCGCCTTCGGCGCGTAGGCCTCGGTCACCAGCTCGATGACCGCCATGGGGGCGTTGTCGCCCTTGCGGGGGTTGAGCTTGGTGATCCGGGTGTAGCCACCCGGACGCTCGGCGAAGGTGGGGGCGATCTCGGTGAAGAGCGTGTGCACGACCGACTTGTCGCGGATGGTCTTGAGGACCTCGCGACGGTTGTGCAACGGGTTCTCACCCAGGTGCGCCTTCTTGGCCTTGGTGATCAGCTTCTCCGCCACCGGACGCAGGAACCTGGCCCGGGCCTCGGTGGTGGTGATCCGACCGTGCTCGAACAGGGCGGTGGCCAGGTTCGCGACGATCAGCCGCTGGTGCGCGGGGCTACCGCCGAGGCGGGGGCCCTTCTTGGGAGTAGGCATGGTCTCTCTCGTTTCTCCCCGGCCGTGTCAGGTACCGGGATAGATGGTTGGCCTCGGGTGAGGACCGCTCAGTACTGCTCGTCCTCGACGAACGCGTCGTCGTCGTCGTCGCCGTACGCCGCGAGGGCGGCGTGCGGGTCGAAGCCGGGCGCGCTGTCCTTGAGGGACAGGCCCATCTCGACCAGCTTGGCCTTGACCTCGTCGATCGACTTGGCGCCGAAGTTGCGAATGTCCAGCAGGTCCTGCTCCGAGCGCGAGATGAGCTCACCCACGGTGTGGATGCCCTCGCGCTTGAGGCAGTTGTAGGACCGGACCGTCAGCTGCAGGTCCTCGACCGGGAGGGCGAGGTCGGCGGCGAGCTGCTCGTCGACGGGCGACGGGCCGATGTCGATGCCCTCGGCCTCGACGTTGAGCTCACGGGCCAGGCCGAAGAGCTCGACCAGCGTCTTGCCGGCCGAGGCGATCGCGTCGCGGGGACGGATCGACGGCTTGGTCTCGACGTCGATGACCAGCTTGTCGAAGTCGGTGCGCTGCTCGACACGGGTCGCCTCGACCTTGTAGGTCACCTTCAGCACGGGGCTGTAGATCGAGTCGACCGGCATCCGGCCGATCTCGTTGTCGGCACCCTTGTTCTGGACCGAGGAGACGTAGCCGCGGCCACGCTCGACGACCAGCTCCATCTCCAGCTTGCCCTTGTCGGACAGCGTGGCGATCTTGAGCTCGGGGTTGTGGACCTCGACACCGGCGGGCGGCGCGATGTCGGCGGCCGTGACGTCACCGGCACCGGACTTGCGGAGGTACATGGTGACCGGCTCGTCGTGCTCCGAGGAGACGACGAGGGCCTTGAGGTTGAGGATCACCTCGGTGACGTCCTCCTTGACGCCCTCGATGGTCGAGAACTCGTGGAGGACGCTGTCCACCCGGATGCTCGTCACCGAGGCGCCGGGGATGGAGGACAGCAGGGTACGCCGGAGCGAGTTGCCGAGCGTGTAGCCGAAACCCGGCTCCAGCGGCTCGATGACGAACCGCGAACGGAACTCGTCGACGGACTCTTCCGACAGGGTGGGACGCTGTGCGATGAGCACTTCTTCATTCCTTCCCGGGCCGACCGCTATTTGACGGCCCAGACTGCTGGCGAGATTGGTGGAGAGGGACGACTACTTCTTCGAGTAGTACTCGACGATGAGCTGCTCCTGGACCGGGATGTCGATCTGGGCCCGGACCGGGAGCTGGTGGACCAGGACGCGCATCCGGGTCGGGATGGCCTCGAGCCAAGCCGGGACGATCCGCTCGCCGTGGGTCTCGCGAGCCACGATGAACGGGGTCGTCTCGAGGCTCTTCTCGCGGACGTCGATGATGTCGTGGGCGGTCACCTGGAAGGACGGGATGTCCACCTTGTGGCCGTTGACCAGGAAGTGGCCGTGGCCGACGAGCTGACGCGCGTGGCGGCGGCTGCGGGCGAAGCCGGCCCGGTAGACGACGTTGTCGAGGCGGCACTCGAGCAGCTGCAGCAGGTTGTCACCGGTCTTGCCGGTGCGCCGGTTGGCCTCGGTGTAGTAGTTGTGGAACTGCTTCTCGAGGACGCCGTAGGTGTAGCGCGCCTTCTGCTTCTCGCGCAGCTGGAGGAGGTACTCGCTCTCCTTGATGCGGCCGCGGCCGTGCTGGCCGGGAGGGTAGGGGCGACGCTCGTACGCCTGGTCGCCACCGACGAGGTCGACACCGAGACGGCGCGACTTCTTGGTCATGGGGCCGGTGTAACGGGCCATTTCAAAGTCTCCTGAGGTCTCGTGGTCGGTCAGACGCGGCGGCGCTTGGGCGGCCGGCATCCGTTGTGGGGCGTGGGCGTGACGTCCTGGATGGTGCCGACCTCGAGGCCGATGGCACCCAGCGAGCGGATCGCGGTCTCGCGGCCCGAGCCCGGGCCCTTCACGAAGACGTCGATCTTCTTCATCCCGTGCTCCATCGCCCGGCGACCCGCGGCCTCGGCGGCCATCTGCGCGGCGTACGGCGTGGACTTGCGCGAGCCCTTGAAGCCGACGGTGCCGGCAGAGGCCCACGAGATCACCGCGCCCGTGGGGTCGGTGATGGTGACGATGGTGTTGTTGAACGTGCTCTTGATGTGGGCTTCGCCCTGAGCGATGTTCTTCTTCTCCTTGCGGCGGACCTTCTTGGCGCCGGCCGCGCGAGCCTTGGGAGGCATTCGTTATCTCCTGAAGTAGCTGGTCTGTGAGTCGAGGGACGAGGATCCGACCGGGGTCAGATCACTTCGCCTTCTTCTTGCCGGCGACGGTGCGCTTGGGGCCCTTGCGGGTCCGCGCGTTGGTCTTGGTGCGCTGGCCGCGGACCGGAAGGCCCATGCGGTGCCGGCGCCCCTGGTAGCTGCCGATCTCGATCTTGCGCCGGATGTCGGCCTGGACCTCGCGGCGGAGGTCACCCTCGATCTTGAGGTCGGAGCCATCGATGGCGTCCCGGAGCTTGACCAGCTCTTCGTCACCCAGCTGGTGCACGCGGAGGTCGGGGTTGACCCCGGTGACCTCGAGCAGCTGCTGGGCGCGGGTACGGCCGATGCCGTAGATGTAGGTGAGTGCGATCTCGATGCGCTTGTCGCGCGGGAGGTCGACACCGACGAGGCGTGCCATGTGTGGCCTTTCCCGGAGGACTCTCGTCCCCCTGTACGTCGCGGTGGTTTCTGTCGTGTCGCGTCCCTCCCGCCTCGGGAGGGCTCCGGCCACTGCTCCGGAGGTGGTTTCACGCAGGTCCCCTGAGGAGTCCTGCGCTAGCGATCACGTTGTGGGTGTTTCAGTTGTGCGGTTCGGTGGCGGTCGGACTTCGAGCAGCCTTGACGCTGCTTGTGACGCGGGTTCTCGCAGATCACCATGACGCGGCCGTGGCGACGAATCACCTTGCACTTGTCACAGATGGCCTTGACGCTGGGGTTGACCTTCACGATGAGGGCCCTTTCGAGTGGTGCGGCTGGGGACTTACTTGCTGTTCGGTTCCCTCGCAGCTCGAGCGCCTGGTCACGGTCCCCTGCGGGTCCGGGCCGACGCGCTCGCGCGCTTCGGTCACTTGTAGCGGTAGACGATGCGCCCGCGGGTCAGGTCGTAGGGCGAGAGCTCCACCACCACACGGTCCTCGGGGAGGATCCGGATGTAGTGCTGGCGCATCTTGCCGCTGATGTGAGCGAGCACCTTGTGACCGTTGCTCAGCTCCACACGGAACATCGCATTCGGCAGGGCCTCCGTGATGGTGCCCTCGAGCTCGATCACGCCTTCCTTCTTGGGCATGTCCTCCACAATCTGATCGGGAACGTCGTCTTCCGTCGGTCCGGGAACCTCCGCCCGCCTGACGGCGAGCAGTGGACCTCGTCGGGCCCCCTCGCCGAGCCCCTGACCCGGGCGCACGCCACGACCGCTGAGCGCGAGACGAGGTGTGATCCGGGCAGCCGCGAGGCACCACGAAAGAGGCCCACGTTGGGCCGACCCTTGATTCTAGGCGGAGCGGCCCACAATCCCTAATTCGGCGAGGGCGCTCACCGGCGCCAGAAGGTGCCCGGGCTCAGCGCGGCGCGCAGCCTCCGGCTGCGGCTCGCGCCCGCGGACAGGGTACGCCGCTCCGCGTCGACCGCGCGCCAGTAGCTCTCGGCCTCGCTCACGTCCGGTTCCGCCGGCCCGAAGACCCGGGCGTCGGCGCGGCGGGCCAGTCCGGTCGCCGCGGCCGAGTCGATGAGCAGCGACTGCTCGCGTCGGGTGTGGCCGCGGACCGGGACCGGGCGCCCGAGGTCCCGGGCGTGGTCGACCAGCTCGCGCCAGGCCCCGGCGATCCGCCCCGAGACCAGCCTGGCCGACCGGCGCCGACTGCGGCGCAGCCACTTGGCGCCGAGAATGCCGCCGGCCACGACCAGGACCGCCAGCAGCGGCCCCGCGCCGTACACGAGGACCATCCCGACCCAGGCCGGTCGCCCGGTCCCGGACCGCTGGTCCGCCGCTCGCTGCACCTTGCGGGCGGTGATCTCGGCATCGGTCTGCTCGTCGATCGTCGACGGCGGCGGCACCTGCGCCGGCGGTGGGATGACCAGCCCCGTGCGCTGCTCCTCGGTCCGGTTCTGCTGGTCCGCGGGCCGGTCGGTGTCCATGAACGCCTCGGTGGGCAGCACCCGCCAGGACCCGTCGTCGACCCTCAGCTCGACCCAGGCGGAGACGTCCGCTCCCGTCACCTCGCCGCCGGGCGGGACGACGGCGCCGAGGACGACCCGGGCCGGCACCCCGACCTTGTTGGCCATCAGTGCCATCACCGCGGCGTACTGCTCGTCGTTGCCGACCATCAGCGGCGCGTTGACGAACCCGGTGTCGAGTCGGCTCACGAAGTGCCCGGGGCGGTAGATCCGCTCCCGCGCCACCACGCCGTCGGAGTACTTCCCCTTGGTGCGTAGGTGGTCGGCGATGGCGAAGACCCGCGCCATGGGTTCGGTGACGCCTTCGGTCCACTGGGCCGCCGCGGTGTCGAGGAACGCCCGCCGCGTCGGCCGCGGTCCCGGTCTGGCCGGACGGCTCCGAGGCGGCGGTCACCTCGTCGGGCGGGCATGACCGCGGTGAAGGTGTACTGGTCCCCCGGGGCCAACCCCGGGGGGACGATCCCGGTGCCGCTGGCCAGGTTGTAGCGGAAGCTGTCGGCGAACAGGTCCTCGTGGGTGCCGAAGGAGACCGACTGGAGCGCCCCGACGGTGGGCAGCCAGACGCCGGAGTAGCCCTCCCCCAGCGTCACCCGGACGTCGACCGGACGGCCCTCGGTCGGGTTGTCGATCGTCGAGCCGACCCGCTGGAAGGTGTCGTCGGTGCTGCCCGGGAAGGCGTCGTTGGACGGCGCCCCAGACCACGCCGTCGTAGTCGTCCAGGGTGGCGATCCGGACCCGCGTCCCGACCGGCGCGCCCTCGGTGGTGAACAGCACCCGGTCGTAGAGGTTGGCGGCGTCGGGCTGCGGCATCTCGACGTACCGGCGGAAGCGACGCGAGCGGAGAGGGGTACTGCCCGACGTCGAAGGGCGGCTCGACGTAGGTGCGGAGCACCACCCGGGAGACGTCGGCCTCGTCGCCGCCGACGGCCCAGGTACCGACCGGCTGCGCGGCCACGGCCGCGGCGCCGAGCAGCACCGCGCCCGAGACGATCCGGGTCGAGCGACCGCTGCCACCGACCACCGGGCCGCCGGCCCGGTGCGCGCGCAGCACCAGCCAGGTCATCCCGAGGGCGGCCACCGCGGCGCCCTGGGTCCAGAGCGAGGACGGCGCACGCACCCCCAGCAGGATGACCGCGGCGAGCAGCAGCAGCGGGGCGAGCAGCGGGAGCGGCGCCCGCAGCCACACCGGCCCGGACCGGACCCGGGCGAGCAGTGCGCCGCCGGTGCCCGCGGCCAGGCCCAGGGCCCACGGGAGAACCAGCAGCGGGCCGTCGCCGTCGACGGGCGGGAGCGTGGTGAGCAGGTCCTTCCAACCGAACAGCAGCTGGTCGGCGAGGAGTCCCAGGGTGTGCGGAGTCGGGGCGACGGCACCGTCGGCGCGCAGGCAGAGCGCTCCACCGAGCAGGAAGAACGCCGCCACCGCCAGGAGGACGGGTGCGACCAGGGGCCAGCGGAGCCTGCTGGTCACGTGGACCAGGACCAGCCCGACGAGCACCCCGGCGAACCCGACCACGACGAAGCCGGAACCGGTGTACGTCGGGGCCAGCCCCAGCAGCACCGCCGTGCACAGCGCGAGCAGGAAGCCCGCGTCGACCGTCTCGTCGCGGGTCGGTCTCGTGATCGGCGTCGTCACCGGACGCTCCAGCGCAACAGCCCGGCGAGGTGGTCCGAGGCCGCCACGCTCAGCACCGGCAGCCCGGCGGCCTCGACCACCCGGCTGGGACGGGACGGGTCGACCAGCACGGCGAAGCGGCGCACCTCGGGCGGGAACGACGCCGCCGCGCGGCGGAAGGTGTCGAAGCCGGTAGCGGCGCCGCTGACCAGGAACAGCAGGCTGGTGTCGGGCGCGACCGCGGCGGCCCGCCGGGCCGCCGGCACCAGGCCCGTGCGGGGCCCGGGCGGGCCGAGCTCAGAGCGGCAGATGGCGTCCAGCGCACGGTTGCCGTCCGTGCCGGAGGCGGCGTGCTCGCCGCAGACGAACGACGTCTCGAAGCCGTCGAGGACCGCACGGACGGCGAGGGAGGCGGCCAGGGACATCGCGATCTCGAAGTCCTCCCCGTCGGCCCAGGCGGGCGCCGCGTCGTCGACCACGATCGCGACATGGCTGCGGCGTGTGTCGAGGTACTGGCGGACCAGCAGCTGGCTCTCGCCCGCCGACGCCATCGCCTTTGCCGACGACCGCCAGTGGATGTGTCTGCAGGTCGTCACCGGGGACGTACTCGCGCAAGCGCGTGGAAGGCGAGGTCGCTCTGGGACACGGCGTCGGTCGGGACGCCCTCGAGGTCGCGGAGCAGCCCGGCGCCGAGCGAGTCCAGCGGGACCATCGGCGGGCGGACCAGGATCTCGGCGAGGTCGGTCCAGGTGACGTCGCGGGAGAACAGGGACAGCGGGTCACCGCGCCGGGTGGTCGCCGGACCGACGGCGATCACGCCGCGGCGCTCGGTGCGCACCGTGAAGGACTCCGCGTGGGTGGCGCCGGGCGCCAGCAGCGGGATGCCGTAGCGGTGCGTGGCCTCGCCCACCGGCAGCTCCAGCAGGGTCGGCAGGAGCCGGTGGCCCGCGGTGTTGGTCACGTCGACCCCGGCCGCGACCGACTCCCCGGCGCTCACCCGCTGCGGCTCGAGGGTGACCACGACCCGCACCCGGGTGCGGCCCAGCAGGAACGGGAGGGCGACCAGCAGGAGCAGCCCACAGGCCGCCGCGAGCACGGCCAGCTCGCGCCAGTGGGTGAGCACGGCGACGACGCGTGGCCACCACACCCAGACCCAGGACCACCCACCCGACCGGGTTGACGGTCCCCAGCAGACCCCGCACGCGTCCCATCGCCCGGCCCGTCAGTGCACCCGGTCGGTGGGCGGTGCCACGGAGTCCAGCAGCCGGCCGATCACGCTGTCGATGGTGACGCCGCTGAACTGCGCCTCGGCGTCCAGCAGCAGCCGGTGGCACAGGACCGGCTCGGCGAGCTCCTTGATGTCGTCGGGCACGACGCAGTCGCGGCCGTCGGCGGCCGCCCAGGTCTTGGCGACCCGGATGAAGGCCAGGCAGCCGCGCGCGGAGAGCCCGAGCTTCACGTGCGGCTGCCGCCGCGACTCCTCGGCCAGCTCGGCGACGTAGCCGACGACCGCCGGGTCGACGTACACCTCGTCGGCCAGCGCGCTCATCTGCGCCACCGCCTCCGCGGTGATCACCGGCTCGACCAGGGCGGCCCGGTCGCGCACCTTGGCGTTGACCAGGAGCTCCACGGTGGCGGCGCGGTCGGGGTAGCCCGACCGAGGTCTTCATCAGGAACCGGTCGAGCTGCGCCTCGGGGAGCCGGTAGGTGCCGGCCTGCTCGATGGGGTTCTGGGTGGCGATCACCATGAACGGCCGGCCGACCCCGTGGGGGACGCCGTCGACGGTGACCCGCCCCTCCTCCATCACCTCCAGCAGCGCCGACTGGGTCTTGGGCGACGCGCGGTTGATCTCGTCGGCCAGCACGATCGTGTGGAAGATCGGGCCGGGGTGGAACTCGAAGGTGCCCTTGTGCTGGTCGTAGACGGTCACCCCGGTGACGTCGGAGGGCAGCAGGTCGGGGGTGAACTGGATGCGTGCGTGGCTGCCCGCGACGGTGTTGGCGAGCGCCCGGGCCAGCATCGTCTTGCCGGTGCCGGGGAAGTCCTCGACCAGGAGGTGCCCCTCGGAGAGCAGGCAGGTCAGGGTCAGCCGGATGACGTGCCGCTTGCCGAGGACGGCCTTCTCCATGTTGTCGGTCAGCTGGTCGAAGGCGTGCTTGAACCAGTCGGCCTGTTCGGTCGAGATCGTCATCGGGTCGCTTTCTGAAGGGGCGGAGGGCGGGTCGCAGCGAGATCTGCGGACTACCAGTTCATCTCGGAGAAGGGGTTGGCCGGCCCCGACCGGCACTGCACGTTGACCCAGACCGACGGGCTCCACGTCTCCGTTGGGACGCACGAGGTCCCCGAAGTAGCGGTCGGTCTGCAGGGAGCCCTGGGGCGAGTTGAGGCTGACGTCGCCGAGCCGTGCCGAAGTTGCTGTCGAACGTGCAGGTGGCTGAAGGGGTAGAAGTCGGACCAGGTCACCACCAGGAAGGCGCAGTTGTTCACGCACTGGGGATCGGAGGGGCTCGGCTGGCACGGGGGGCCGCAGGCGGCACCCCGGCTGATCTGCACCGCGGGGGTTGGGGTCGGGGGTGCGCGTCGAGGCCGACCTCGAGGTGAAGCCACGGTTCGGACGTCGAGTCGCCCAGCGTCACGGAGACCACCTCGGTGGTGGCCGGCCCCAGGTCGACGCCACCCGGTGTAGACGGTCTGCACGTCGACGCCCGTCGCGGCGAGGGTGATGTCCCGCCCCGTGCTGCCCTGCACCCGCACGTCTGCCGGGTCACCGTTGGTGTCCACCGTGACCGCCCAGCGGACGGTCGTAGCCGTTCTGCTCGGGCTGGATGGAGAGGATGTGCTCGTTGCGCAGGGGTCCGTAGGTCTGGACCGTCCTGGGGCGCCGAGTCCGAGCACCGGCCGAACTCGTTGCACACCCGCAGGACGACGGCGTGCGGGCCGTCGTTGCTCCCGACGCTGACCCGCTCGTCCCGACCACCCCGAGCCTCGAACTCCTCGACGACGCTGCCGTCCACCAGGATCGCCACCGTGGAGGCGTTGCCGCGCGACTGCGGGACGGAGAACTGCAGGCGGGCCTCGGCGTCGGAACCGGTGGGCTCGACGGTCCACGCGCCCCACGGGTCGGGCTGACCGACGGCGTACCAGTCCTTGGTGGGACCGAACTGCGGCAGCTCGCGACCCACGCTGGCCCCCACCCGGAACTCGTTGCGACCGCCGTCGTAGGCGACGTTCGCGATCGCGCAGGAGGTCAGCTGGGTGTCGCAGCCCGGCACCGGCTCGCCGTTGCGCAGCACGCGGTAGTTGACCGGCCCGGGACCGTTGGGCGGCACCGGCGGCCAGCTGATCGTGACCGTCGCCGCGGAGCTCGACGTGGGCGTGTCGACCACGGTCGGCGCCCCGGGGATGCCGACCGGGCCCTGGGACTGGAAGGTCCGGGACGTGCGGACCGGCCCGCGGCCGACGTCGTTCACGGCGTACACCTTGAAGGCGTACTTGAGGTTGTTGTCCAGCCCGGTGATGGTCGCCTCGGGACGCGAGGTCTTGCGGCTGGTCCCGCCGTAGGTCACGACGTAGTAGTCGATGGTGGAGGTCGTGGCGGGCGGCGGGGTCCAGGCGATCACGAGGGTCCGGTCGGCGACCCGGGTGTTGCGGATCGGCCCGACCAGACCGGGCTTCTCGTCCGGTGTCGCCGAGCGGGAGGAGCCGCTCCACCCCGAGAAGCCGACGGCGTTGTGCGCCCGCACCTGGAAGGTGTAGGCGCGGCCGTTGGTCAGCCCGCCGATCTCGCAGGAGGTGGCGGCGCAGCGGCGGGTGGGGCCGCCCGACGCCCGGACCTCGTAGTAGTCGATCGGTGGCGCCGTTGGCGGGCGGTTCGGCCCAGGTGAGCGACACCTGTTGGCTGACCACGGAGCTGCCGGGCACCGGCGCGCTGGGCGCGTCCGGCACGTCGAGCACGTCGAGGGAGATGCGGCCCTCGACGCGACGCTCGGGACCGGCGTCCGCGCGCGCCACGTCACTCATCACGACCTGGAACTCCGCGCTGCCCGCGACGTCGGCTCCGGTCGTGATCCGGACCTCGGTGGCCGACACGATGTCGATGTCGACGTCGAGTCCGGTGAGCTGGCGGGCCTCGAGCACCGTCGGCTCCGGATCGCCGACGCCGGGACGCAGGTACGGCGCCAGGTCCAGGACCCGGCTCTGACCGGACCTCATGTCGGAGACCCTGATCGGTGACAGCGACGGCGGCGGTCCGCCGGTGACCACGAACCGGAGCAGCCCGGGCTCGCTGCCGCCGGCGGTGACCGCGAGGACCCCGCGGGTGTCCCGCCGGGCACCGGCGGACGCCGTCACCACGATGACCCCGCCGTCCGACCGGGCGGTCAGGCCGTCGACCCGCTCGTCCCAGTCGGCGTCGAAGGCGAGCCCCGCCGCCTCGTCGGGGTCGGAGGTCCAGACGTGGCAGTGCGCGGACACCGGAACCTCGACCGACTCGCCCTGGGGGACCTCGATGGGCTCGGACGGGCACGTGAGGATCGGTCGGGTCTGCCCCACCTGCACCGGGATGGTCAGCATCGAGACCTGCCCGTCACCGGCAGCGGTGGCCCCGGTGGTGACCTCGACGACCGCGGCGCCGGGACCGGCGTACCCGCTGGCGGCGCGGACGGTGACCGCGCTCTTGCCGGCGGCGACGACCGCGAGTCCCTCGTCGGGTGAGGCGGCGACGCGGTCGGGCAGGCTGATCGTCACCGGTCCGCCCGCGGGGTTGACGACGTAGTCGGACAACCGGGCGCGCACCGACTCCCCGGGCGCGAGCTCGATGAGCGCGCCGTCGCGGACGTAGGGAAGGTTCCGGCCGCGCGCCGGCACGTAGAGGGAGCCGGTGGCGGCACCTCCGTCGGCGTCCTCGACGCGGAAGGGGACGACGCTGGGCTGGTCGCCGCGGGCCACGGTGATCCGGCCGTCCACCACCTCGGCCGGCGGTGTGCCCGCGGGGACGAAGACGTCGGTGACGGTCAGGTCCTCGGCGGCGCCGTCGGGGTCGTAGGCCGTCTCGAGCACGTCGACGGTCACGGTGTCGGCGTCCTCGGCCGTGCCGAACGCGTCGTAGACGATCGGTGGGAGGTCGACGTCCTTCGCGGTGCGCAGCGTGACCGTGGCCTGCGAGGTGTCGAGGCCGTTGCTCAGTCGGTAGACCACGTCCACGTTGCGACCGTCGGCGCGCGTCGGCGCGTCGATGACCACCGGGCCGGTCTCGGACTGCAGGCGCACCCCGGGCGGCGGGTCGGGGAGCGCGATCGTCACCCGGTCCCCACCCCCGACCAGGTCGTTGGCCATCACGTCCACGCTGGTCCGGCGGCCGGGGGCGACGGTGACGGTGTCGGCGACCGCCAAGGGCGGCTGCGGCAGACCGGCCGGCACGACGGCCACCCGCGCGGTGCCGACGGCCGGCTCGCCGAACGCGTCGACGACGCGGTACTGGAACTCGTCGGTCCCGCCGCTGCCCGGGTAGGCCTGGTACTCGAGCGAGTTGGCGCCGTACGTCACGATCCGGCCGAGCCGCGGGGCAGAGCCGAGGCCGAGGAGGGTCACCGCGTCGCCGTCGGGATCGACACCCACGCCGGGCAGCCGCAGCTTCACGGTGTCACCGGCGACGGTGCGACCCTCGAGCGGCGGCGGCTCGGGTGCCTGGTTGCGACGCGCCGCGGGGACGACGGTGATCTCGACGCGCCCCGGTGAGGTCTGGCCGGCCTCGTTCGTGGCGAGGTAGCGGACCGCCAGGTCGGTGACGTCGTCGACGGTCCTCGGCGCCACGAAGCGCACCAGGCGGCCGGCGACGAAGCCGGCACCGACGTCGCCCGCGGATCGGGTCCCGTCCGTGGCCGTGACCTTGAGCTGCCCGGACCCCTCGCCCTGCACGTGGCTGACCAGCCGGAGCAGGTCGCCGGACGGGCTGAAGTCGTTGTCGAGAACCGGCACGGTGATGGCGGTGCCGGCGCGCACCGTGACCCGGTCGACCTGGGTGACCGGGGTGTTGTCGTCGACGGGGTCGCGCTGGGAGACGGTGATCTCCCCCTCGACGCCGGGCCCGGTCCCGTTGCTGACGGTGTAGCGGATGATCTGCGGGTTGGGGGCGAGCGTTCCCTGCCGCGCCGAGACCCGGACCCACCGGCCCTGTACGACGGCGACGTCGACCTGGTTGGCCGTCCGCGGCTCCGCCCGCTGGACCACGAGCATGCCGCCGGCCGGGTCGACGTCGTTGGCGAGCACGTCGACCATGGTCGGGGCCTGGCCGAACAGGGTGACCTGGTCCGGCATTGCGACCGGGTCTCGCGCGGGCCGGGCGGGCTCGCGGACGTCGACGCGGATCCGGCCGGGAGCGATGGGGGCGCCGCCGTACGCCGCGTCGTAGTCGAGGAGGTAGGTGCGCGGCGTTCGAGAGCGGAAGGTGATCGTCCCCTCCACCAGGTCGGTCCGCACGTCTGCGCCACCCACAGCGGCGATCTTGCCCGCGAGCTCGAGCGTGGCCTCCGGCGTCAGGGGATCGGTCCCCGGGAGGTCGTTGCCGAGCGGCCTGATGGTGATGGGCTTGCCGGCCTCACCGGAGACGATGTCCGGCTCGGCGACCGCGGCGATCGACTGGGTGTCGTCCTGGTCCTGGACCCGGAAGTCGAGCTTCTCGGTGACGGGCTCGCCGATGCCGTCGCCGACGGCGTACTCCACGGTGACGACGCCGGCCTCGACGGGCGCGGTCAACCGGATCCGACCGGCAGCAGTGGTCCGGGCGACCGCTCCGCTCCTGACCCCGTCCACGGCGGTCGCGGACACGAGCGCCAGCGGGTCGCCGTCGCGGGGGTCGCGCCAGTCCGGGAGGACCGGGACGTCGAGGGTCCCCCCGGAGGCGACCACCCAGTCGCGCTGGTGGTAGCCGGACCGGAGGGTGGGCGCGCCGTTGGCGGGGATGTCACGCGGCCGGACGCTGACCGAGGCCTGGTCGGAGACGTCCTCGCGCCCGTCGTCGATGACGTAGTCGAAGGTGGTGGGGCCGACCGCGTCGGGCGGCAGCGTGATCTGGACGGTCTGGCCGTCGGGACCGATGGAGAGAGTCCCGGGACCGGAGGTCCCGGTCACCGAGCGGATCGCCAGGATCCGACCGGAGGGTGCGGTGTCGTTGTCCAGCGGGTGCAGCACGGTGATCCGACCGGGACGGGCGCCGAAGTCGTCCGGTTTGGCCTTGGGGGGCTGCCGGTCACCGGCGTCCTGGTCCTCCTGCTCGTTCTCGCTGTCGTCCTGCTCGACCTGGTCAGGAAGGAACGCATCCCAGTCGTCGATACGGGCCGGGGAGTCCGAGTCGAGGTCCCACACGGCGCCGCTGTCGCGGTCGTTGAGCAGGATCTGGCCACGGTTGACCCGGAACACCAGGTCGGTGGCGTCGGAGACGAGGTGCCCGGTCTGCGGCTCGGCGCCGCGGCAGACGGTGACGACGGCGCCGCGGCCCCCGGACCACGCGCCGTAGCGGCAGGCGCCGAGGCGGACCGGAGCCGTGGGTCGCCCGCTCAGGTCGGCGGCGAGCGCGGTCGCGTCGCCGGTGCCGAGATCGACGTCCAGGAGCTCGGTGCGGGTCGCCACCACCACCGAGCCGGCGGCCGGACCGGGCTGCTGCAAGACGCTGCCGGGTGGCAGCGCGGCGCTGCCCCCGTCGACCACGACCAGGCTGCCGGTGTCGCCGTCGAGCACCACAGGCCGCTCCCCCACCGCGGTGAGGGAGGGCGACGCGCCCAGGTCGAGCTCGAGGGGGAGCTCCTCGGCCTCGGCGAAGTCGGCGCCCGTCGCGCGCCACCGCACCAGGCGGTCGGTCTCGGCCGAGGAGGCCAGCACCGCCCCGCTCGTCGTCACGGTCAGGGCGGCCGTCCCGCCGACCTCCCCGAGCGGCTCGGCGGCGTCGGCGAGCGCCGTGACGGACGGCAGCCCGGCGTGGCTGTCGATCCGCTGCGCCCAGACCCGGCCGTCGGACGGGTCGAGCACGGCGAGCGTGTTGCCGGCCATCACGACCCGGGCGCCGGTGGGGATCGTCGCCTCTTCGCCCTCGACCGGCTGCACGGTCGAGGGGTCGATCGACGTGAGCAGGTGCTGGGTCAGGTTGACGCCGACCACCGCGGCGTCCTGCTGCACGATGTCGAGGTTGTCGTCCTGGTCGGCGAACAGCGCACCGTCGGCCTGCCCGATGGGCTTGTTGATGCGGCCGAAGATCCCGTCGGCGTTGCTGGTCACCCAGATGCCGCCGTCGTTGAGGTCGGTGCGATGGCTCGGGTAGCCGTCGGCGGACACGGCGTACGCCACGACGGCTCCGACGGTCACGAGGAGCGCGAGGTTGGCGGCGATGGCGGCGCGATGCCGTCCGACCAGTCCGCCTCGCCGTCGCATGCTCACCCCGAGTTCCGATGCCTCAGCGAGGGTAGGCACGCCGCCCGAACCCGGCCAAATCCGGAGGGAGACGAGTCCGCCGAGCTCGCAATTGTCGATCCCGCTGACCGTGGTCCGGGGGACCAGCAACAATTACCCCCGGTGGTTGCCTGCAAACCATGCCACGGTGTGGGGACTCGGGAGGGAGCAGCATGGTCATCGAGACCTGGTACACCCCGGGCGACGGCGTGCTGCTCGGAACCGGCCGCCACTGGCTGCTGCTGGCCGCCGCCCCCGGACCGGCGCTGGGCGAGCAGCTGTGGGTCGCTCTCGCCGACCCCGGCCCCGTGGTCGACACCGTGCTCGACACGCTGGAGAAGCACTACCCCGAGGGTCTGCCCTCGCTGGCGCTGCTGGACCTGACCCCGGGAGCGCTCGGCTCGGCGACCCGGGGCGAGGGCCGGCTCGTGCAGGACGGCGACGCGCGCGTCCTCTCTCTCGGCGTCCCGGACCTCGCCGACCCGCGCCGGATCGTGGGCGGCGTCGTGGCCGCCGGCTCCGCCCGGGTCAAGGAGGTCGCGGCGCCGCGGGTGCCGCCGCGGCACGCGGCGGAGGTGCCGGGCCGTCCCGGCCGGCCCCTCATCGACGGCGTCCCCGCGCACATCCTGGCGGCGAGCGCTCCCGACCGGGCCCCGGACCCGACGGGGCTGGCACGGGCGCTCGACTCCGCGCCCCGGACCCCGGCCACCGACGACCCGATCGGCGGGGTGGCTCCGGCGGCCTGGGTCCCGAAGCCGGACGCACCGCCGGCCTTCGAGCCGGCGCGGGTGCCGACGGACTCCGACCACGACGGTCACACGACGTTCCGCACCACGCCCGCACGGGCCGACGACGAGCCGGACGGGCGCACCGCGCGCACCGTCTCGGGACACCTGCGACACCCGACCAGCGAGACGGTCCTGGCGGTCACCTGCCCGGCCGGCCACGTGACCGCCGCCTACGTCCCCGACTGCCGGGTCTGCCACCTGCCCGTGCCGGACCAGGAACCTCGCCGGGTACGGCGGCCGCGCCTCGGCCTCCTCGGGCTCCCCACCGGGGAGGTGGTCCCGCTGGACCGCGGTGTGGTCCTGGGCCGCAAGCCGCTGGCGGTGCCCGGCGGCGAGCCGTACCCGCACCTGGTCCACCTGCCCGCCGACTCGACGTACCTGTCCCGGATGCACCTGCAGATCGAGCTCGACGGCTGGCTGGTGCTGGCGCGCGACCTCGGCTCGCAGGGCGGCACCCGACTGCACGTCCCGGGCCGCGAGCCCGAGCAGATCCGGGCGCACGAGCCCTACGTGCTCGAGCACCGCCACACCCTCGACCTGGCCGACGTCTACCCGGTCACCCTCGAGGTCGTCGGATGAGGACCGTGTGAGCGCACCCGTCATCCCCGGCTACACCTTCGTCGAGCACCTCGGCAGCGGCGGGTTCGCCGACGTCTACTGCTACGAGCAGGAGTGGCCCCAGCAGCGGGTGGCGGTCAAGGTGGTCCGCCAGGACGTGGCGCTCAACGACCGCGAGCGCGCCTTGTTCACGTCCGAGGCCAACGCGATGGCCCGGCTCGGCGACCATCCCAACATCGTGCCGGTGCTGACCGCCGGGGTGACCGCGGACAACCGGCCGTTCCTGGTGATGCGCTACTGCCCGCCACCCGACCTCGGGGTGCGCGTCCGGTCCAGCCCCCTGGCGGTGGCCGACGCGATCAGCACCGGCATCAAGCTCGCCAGCGCCATCGAGACCGCGCACCGGGCCGGCACCGTGCACCGCGACATCAAGCCCAGCAACGTGCTGGTGACCAGCTACCACGAGCCGGCCCTCACCGACTTCGGCATCGCCGGGCGGTTGCAGGAGGTGGCGGGGGACGACGAGGTCCGGATCTCCTACCCGTGGTCGCCGCCGGAGATGCTGGACGGCCGCTCGAACGGGTCGATCGCCTCCGACGTGTACTCCCTCGGCGCCACCATCTGGCACCTGCTGGTGGGCCGGTCTCCCTACTCCATCCCCGGCGGTGACAACTCGACCCGCGCGCTCACCGCGCGGATCCTGCACGCGGCGCCTCCGGCCACCCAGCGGCCCGACGTCCCCCCGGCCCTGGACCGTCTCTTGCAGCAGACGATGGCCAAGCAGCCCGCGCACCGGCCGCCGAGCGCGATCGACCTGGCGCGGTCGCTGCAACGCCTCGAAGCGGCCGCCGGCTACCCGCGCACCGTCATCGCGGTCGAGGGGGACCGCGTCCCGAGCCCGGTAGTCCGCACCTCGGGCGGCGAGCCGGACCCGGACCTGACCCAGGTCAAGCCCGTGAGCGTGGTGTCCGCGTCGGGCCCCGGGCGGTCCATCCGCCCGCGCCGCGCAGTGCCGACCCCCCGGGAGCCGAGGAGACCGGCGCCCGGCGCCCGCCGTTGCGTCGCTCGGTCGTGGCCTGGACCGCCGCTGCGGTGGTGGCCATGGTCGCGGTGGTCACGGCCCTGCTCGTCACCGGCGGCGAACCCTCGGACCCGCAGGTCCGGCCGAGCAGCAGTCCGAGCACGCCGCAGGGCGTGGCTCCCGAGGCGCCGACCGGTGTCCCGATCATCGACGGGCGACGACGCCGGACGAGGTGTTGTCTTCACGTGGGTGAGCAACGACGCGGTCCAGCCGGGCGACTCCTGGGAGTGGCAGCGGCCCGAGACCGGCGAGCGCCGGCGTACGTCGCACACCTCGGTCCGGATCGTCGGGGAGGACGGCGAGGTCTGCCTCCAGGTCCGGCTGATCCGCGGGACCTTCGCCTCGGAGTGGGCCCAGCGCTGCGTGGCTCCGTGAGCAGGCGACTCGGCGTCGCCGTTCTCCTCGTGACGGCCCTGCTGGCGCTCGTCCCGGCGCCGTCGTCGGCCCGAGCCCGATCGCGGTGAGCGGCTCCAGCGCCTCCTCGAGCGCGTGACCGTGGTCCCGGCGCCCGGCTACCACCCGGGCTACGACCGGTACTGCGATCCCGGCGGCTGCGTCTTCGGCCGGGAGTGGACCGACAAGAACGCCACCCGCTTCGGACACAACGGCTGCGACACCCGTCAGGACGTGCTCCTGGAGCAGATGACGGACATCGAGCTGCGCTGGGGGTCGACGTGCCGGATCTACCAGGCGCGGCTGCGCGACCCGTACACCGGGGATCGGTTGACCTGGCGCGCGGACGGCTACGACATCCAGATCGACCACATCTATCCGTTGGCCCGGGCCTGGCACGAGGGCGCCTGGGCGTGGCCCCGCCGGCGCCGCATCGCGTTCGCCAACGACGTCGACCTCGAGCTGCTCGCCGTCGGTGCGCGGGCCAACCAGGCCAAGGAGGACAGCACACCGGCGGAGTGGCTGCCCCCGCGTCGCGCGTTCTGGTGCGACTACCTCGTGGCCTACCTGAGGGTCGCCGTCGTCTACGACCTGCCGATCACCCAGGCCGACGTGGACCGGGTGCGCGAGATCCAGCCGACCTGCTGAGAGGCGAGGCCCGCCCTCCTCACTCGGCGGTGCTCTCGGCCTTCCTGCGGTCGGACCGGTCCTTGAGCAGGCTCGCCACGGCGGTGATGACCAGGGTGCCGACGATGACCAGCAGGGACACCCAGATCGGGATCTCCGGGGCCCACTCGACGGGCTCGCCGCCGTTGATGAACGGCACCTCGTTCTCGTGCATGGCGTGGAAGACCAGCTTGACGCCGATGAACAGCAGCAGGAACGAGAGACCGTAGGACAGGTAGACCAGCCGCTTGAGCAGGTCGCCGATCAGGAAGTAGAGCTGCCGCAGACCCATCAGTGCGAACACGTTGGCCGTGAACACCAGGTAGGGCTCGCTGGTGAGCCCGTAGATCGCCGGGATCGAGTCGAGCGCGAAGAGCAGGTCGGTCATGCCGAGCGACAGGACCACGATGAACATCGGGGTGAGCAGCCGCTTGCCGTCGATCTTCACGAACAGCTTGACGCCGTTCCAGTCCTCGGAGACCGGGAAGTGCCGCTTCACGTAGCGAACCACCCGCGGCTCCTCGTAGCCGCCGTCCTCGTCGTCGTCGCCGGCCTCGCGGAAGAGGTTGACCGCGGTGAGGATCAAGAAGGCACCGAAGAGGTAGAAGACCCAGCTGAACTGCTCGATCGCCGCCGCCCCGACGGCGATGAAGGCCCCGCGCAGGACCAGCGCGATCACGATGCCGATCAACAGCGCGGTCTGCTGGTACTGCCGCGGGCACGGCCAGCTTGCCCATGATGATGATGAAGATGAACAGGTTGTCGACCGAGCAGTGAGTACTCGGTCAACCAGCCCGCGAAGAACTCACCGCCGTACTGGGCGCCGAAGTGCCACCAGACCGCGAACCCGAAGAGCACCGCGAGCCCGATGTAGCCCGCGAGGTGGGTGGCCGACTCCCGCATCGTCGGGATGTGCGGCCGGCGCCCGATGATGAAGACGTCGAACAGGAGCAGGGCCGTGGTCACCAGGACGGTCGTCCACCAGAGCCAGGGTTGAACGTCCACGCAGAGATCCTTCGTCAGGGTCGAGCGGTGCCGGGGCTGGGGCTTAACCTACCGGCCCCCGAAGGGGACCCCGAGCGCGGTCAGCGCCGCCTCACCACCGTCGAGAGCGGTGAGCACCCACGCACCGTCGGTGGTGAGCGTGAACGTGTGCTCGAAGTGCGCGGCCCACGAGCCGTCGGTGGTCACCACCGTCCAGTCGTCGTCGAGGACGTCGCTCTCGGGATCGCCGAGGGTGACCATCGGCTCGACGGCGAGCGCCAGTCCCGGCACGAGACGCGGCCCCCGCCCGGGTCGGCCGTCGTTGGGCACGTTGGGCGGCATGTGCATCGCGGAGCCGATCCCGTGCCCGACGTAGTCCTCGAGGATGCCGTAGGAGCCGTTGGCGCGGACGTGGGACTCGACCGCGTGCGAGATGTCGGTGACCCGGCCGCCCAGCCTGGCCGCCGCGATGCCGCGCCACAGGGCCTCCTCGGTCACCGCGCATCAGGTCCGTCACCTCGTCGGGCACGGTGCCCACCGGCACCGTGATCGCGGCATCGCCGTGCCACCCGTCCACGATGGCGCCGCAGTCCAGCGAGATCACGTCGCCCTCGGCCAGCACCCGGCCGGCCGGGATGCCGTGCACCACCTCGTCGTTGACCGAGGTGCAGATCGACCCCGGGAAGCCGTGGTAGCCCAGGAACGACGGCGTCGCGCCCGCCGAGCGGATGTTGTCCTCGGCGATCGCGTCGAGCTCGCCGCGTGGAGATCCCCGGCCGCACGGCGCCGCGCAGCACCTCGAGGGTGCGCCCGACCACCAACCCGGCGCGCCGCATGGCGTCGATCTCGTCGGGCTTCTTGATCTCCAGGCCACGGTCCAGAAGACCCACCGGGCTCAGCTCTCGGTGATGGTCGCGAGGGCAGCCAGGGTGCGCTCGGTGACCTCGTCGACCTCGCCCATGCCGTCGACCTCGACCAGGAGCCCGCGATCGCGGTAGATCTCGATCAGCGGCGCGGTCTGCTCGGTGTAGAGCTCCTGGCGCCGGCGGATGACGTCCTCGGTGTCGTCGGCACGGCCCTCGAGCTCGGCCCGCTGCAGCAGTCGCTGGACGATCTCGTCGGCGTCGACCGTGAGCACCACGACCGCGTCCAGCCGGTGACCGGTGAACTTGATCATCCCGTCGAGCTCCTCGACCTGGGAGACGGTGCGGGGATACCCGTCCAGCAGGAAGCCGCGGTCGGCGTCGGGTTGGTCGATGCGGTCGCGCACCATCAGGTTGGTGACCTCGTCGGGAACGTACTCACCCGCGTCCATGTACCGCTTCGCCTCGATGCCCAGCGGAGTTCCCGCGGACACGTTGGCCCGGAAGATGTCACCGGTGGAGATCGCGGGGATCGTGAAGCGGGAGGCGATGTGCTGGGCCTGGGTGCCCTTGCCCGCGCCGGGCGGGCCCATGATGAGCAGGCGCATTTATCGCAAGAATCCTTCGTAGTTGCGCTGCTGGAGCTGGCTCTCGATCTGCTTCACCGTGTCCAGTGCGACGCCCACCATGATCAGGATGGAGGTACCGCCGAACGGGAAGTTCTGGTTGGCGTTGATCAACGCGAACGCGATCAACGGGATCAACGAGATCGTTGCGAGGTAGAGAGCACCGGGCAGCGTGATGCGGGACAGGACGTAGGACAGGTAGTCCTCGGTCGGCTTGCCCGCCCGGATCCCGGGGATGAAGCCGCCGTACTTCTTCATGTTGTCCGCGACCTCTTGCGGGTTGAAGGTGATCGAGACGTAGAAGTACGTGAAGAAGATGATCAGCACGACGTAGACCGCCATGTAGAGCCAGTGGTCTCCGCCGACCATGTAGTTGTTGAGGAAGCGGATGACCGGCGAGTCGCTCGTCGGGTTGAACTGCACCAGCATCGCCGGCAGGTAGAGCAGCGACGAGGCGAAGATGACGGGGATGATCCCGGCCTGGTTGACCTTGAGCGGGATGTACGTCGAGGAGCCGCCGAACATCTTGCGCCCGACCATCCGCCGGGCGTACTGCACGGGGATCCGGCGCTGCGCCTGTTCGACGAAGATGACTGCGGCGACGATCACCAGGCCGATGACCAGCACCAGGCCGAAGACCCACGGGCCCTGGCCCTTCTGGACCTGCCACAGCGAAGCGGGGAAGGTCGCGACGACCTGGGTGAAGATCAGGATCGACATGCCGTTGCCGATGCCACGGTCGGTGATGAGCTCGCCGAGCCACATGATGACCGCGGTGCCGGCGGTCATGGTGACGACCATGACCAGGAACGTCGCGGTGCCGTCGTCGTAGCAGCAGCGCCCGGTCGCAGCCCTGGAGGAGCTGCCCGGAGCGGGCCAGGGCCACGATGCCGGTGGCCTGGAGCAGCGCGAGGCCCAGGGTGAGGTAGCGGGTGTACTGCGTGATCTTCGTCTGGCCCGCCTGACCCTCCTTCTTGAGGGTCTCGAGCCGGGGGATCACGACGACGAGCAGCTGCAAGATGATGCTCGCGGTGATGTACGGCATGATCCCGAGCGCGAAGATGGTCAGCTGGAGCAGCGCACCGCCGGAGAACAGGTTGATCAGGCTGTACAGCCCCGAGTCGTTGAGCTGGTTGAGGCAGGTCTGCACGTTCGCGACGTTGACGCCGGGGGCGGGGACCTGCGACCCCAGCCGGAAGATCGCGATGATGAACAGCACGAACAGCAACTTGCGTCGCAGGTCCGGCGTCCGGAAAGCGTTGGCGAACGCGCTTAGCACGAGATCCTCTTTCTGGGGCGGGTGATGGTCGACCCGGCCAGGGCGGCGTGGAACGCCGCCCGACCGGCTCGACCTCCGAGACTAGCGACTCGCCCCGAGGCGAACCGCTGCGGCGGGCGTCCGGACGCGGTCAGCGGACCGCGACGGAGCCGCCGGCAGCCTCGATCTTCTCCTTGGCAGAGCCCGAGAACGCGTCCACGGTGAGCTGGACGGCCACCGAGATGTCGCCCTGCCCGAGGACCTTGACCGGCTCGTTCTTGCGCACGGCGCCCTTGGCCACGAGGTCGTCGACGGAGACCGCGCCGCCCTCGGGGAAGAGCTCGGAGATCCGGTCGAGGTTGACGACCTGGAACGGCACCTTGAAGGGGTTCTTGAACCCCTTCAGCTTGGGCAGGCGCATGTGGATCGGCATCTGGCCACCCTCGAAGGCAGCCGGAACCTGGTTGCGCGCCTTGGTGCCCTTGGTGCCTCGGCCCGCCGTCTTGCCCTTGGAGCCCTCACCGCGACCCACGCGGGTCTTGGCAGTCTTGGCGCCGGGGGCCGGACGCAGGTGGTGCAGCTTGATAGTCATGTCAGTCGACCTCCTCGACCGTCACCAGGTGACGGACGGTCTGGACCATGCCGCGGATCTCCGGGCGGTCCTCCTTGACGACCACGTCACCGATGCGCTTGAGACCGAGCGACCGCAGGGTCTCGCGCTGGTTGGCCTTGCAGCCGATCGTGGACTTCTTCTGCTGGACCTTGAGCTGCGCCATCAGGACGCACCTCCCGCAGCGGCCGCGGCGATGCCCTCGGCCTTGGCCTGGAGCAGCTTGCGGGGAGCGACGTCCTCGACGCGCAGTCCGCGACGGGCCGCGACGTGCTCGGGCTCCTCCAGCATCCGCAGCGCCTCGACGGTCGCGTGGACGATGTTGATCTGGTTGGACGACCCCAGCGACTTGCTGAGGACGTCGTGGATGCCGGCGCACTCGAGCACCGCGCGCACCGGGCCACCGGCGATGACGCCGGTACCGGGAGCGGCGGGACGCAGGAGCACGACGCCGGCGGCCTTCTCACCCTGGACGGGGTGCGGGATGGTGCCCTGGACCCGGGGAACCCGGAAGAAGGACTTCTTGGCCTCCTCGACACCCTTGGCGATCGCCGCGGGCACCTCCTTGGCCTTGCCGTAGCCGACGCCGACCATGCCGTCGCCGTCGCCCACGATCACCAGGGCGGTGAAGCTGAAGCGACGACCACCCTTGACGACCTTGGCGACGCGGTTGATGGCGACGACGCGCTCGATGTAGGCGGTCTTCTCGGCGCCACCCCGGCGGTCGTCACGTCCTCCGCGACGGTCGCCTCCGGCGCGCTCGCCTCCGCGCTGTCCGCGCTGGGCTCCGCTCATGAGACTTTCTCCTCTGTCTTTCGAAAAACGCTGGTCATCAGAAGGTCAGGCCGCCCTCGCGGGCAGCATCAGCAAGGGCCGCGATCCGACCGTGGTACTTGTTGCCGGCGCGGTCGAAGACGACCGTGTCGACGCCCTTGCCCTTGGCGCGCTCCGCCACCAGCTCGCCGACCTTGACGGCCTTGGCCGTCTTGTCGCCGCTCAGGCTGCGGACGTCGGCCTCCATGCTCGAGGCGGACACCAGCGTCTTGCCGACCAGGTCGTCGACGACCTGGACGGAGATGTGCTTGGCGGACCTCGTGACCACGAGTCGCGGTCGCGCGGCAGTGCCGGCGATCTTCTTGCGGCCTCGCACCTGACGGCGCAGGCGCGACGCGACGCGTCCCGCCATGTGCTTGTTGTGCTTCAGGGAGATACCCATGTCACTTACCAGCCTTTCCGACCTTGCGGCGGATGTGCTCGCCGGCGTAGCGGACGCCCTTGCCCTTGTAGGGCTCGGGCTTCCGGAGCTTGCGGATCTTGGCAGCGGTCTCGCCGACCAGCTGCTTGTCGATCCCGATGACGGCCAGGCGCGTCGGCCCGTCCGTCGTGAACGTGATGCCCTCCGGGGCGTCGAAGGTGATCGAGTGGGAGTACCCGAGCTGGAACTCCAGCTGGGTCGGACCCTTCGGCAGGACGCGGTAGCCCACGCCGACGATCTCGAGCTTCTTCTCGTAGCCCTCGGTGACGCCCACGACCATGTTGTTGACCAGGGTCCGGCTCAGCCCGTGCAGGGACTTGCTGATTCGGTGGTCGTCGGGACGCCTGATCTCGAGGACGCCCTCGTCGGACTTCTCGATGGTGATCGGGGCGGCGACGGTGTGCGCCAGAGTGCCCTTGGGGCCCTTGACGGTCACGTGTGCGCCGTCGATCGCGACGTCGACCCCGGACGGGACCGTGATCGGGAGCTTGCCAATGCGCGACATTCTCTTGTCTCCTTCGGTCTCGTCGTTACCAGACGTAGGCGAGGACTTCCCCACCCACGCCCTTCTGGTTGGCCTGGCGGTCGGTCAGCAGGCCCTGGCTGGTCGAGATGATCGCGACGCCCAGGCCGCCGAGCACGCGGGGCAGGCCGGTGCTCTTCGCGTAGACGCGCAGACCGGGCTTGCTGATGCGGCGGATGCCGGCGATCGAGCGCTCCCGGGTGCGGCCGTACTTCAGCGTGATGGTCAGGGTCTTGCCCACGACACCCTCGGCCGGCTCCGCCACGTCGTACGACGTGATGTAGCCCTCCTGCTTGAGGATCTCGGCGACGCCAGCCTTCAGCTTGCTGTAAGGCATGGTCACCTCGTCGTGGTACGCCTGGTTGGCGTTGCGCAGACGCGTCAGCATGTCTGCGATCGGGTCAGTCATCGTCATGGTCGGTGGTTTCTCTCTCTTCTGTGGTTTCCCGCGGTGGCGGGACCTTCAGCGGTTGGTGGTCGCAGTCCTTCGGTGGTCGAGCCGCTCGAGCCGGTGGTCGAGCCTCACCAGGAGGACTTGGTCACGCCGGGCAGCTCTCCGCGGTGAGCCATCTCGCGCAGGCAGATCCGGCACAGGCCGAACTTGCGGTAGACGGACTTGGGCCGACCGCAGCGCTGGCAACGGGTGTAGCCGCGCACCGCGAACTTCGGCTTGCGGGCCGCCTTGACCCTCAGAGCAGTCTTCGCCATGTCAGTTCTCCTTGAACGGGAAGCCGAGCTGCTTGAGCAGCGCGCGACCCTCGTCATCGTTGGTCGCGGTCGTGACGACCGTGATGTCCATGCCGCGCTGCCGATCCGTGCGGTCCTGGTCGATCTCGTGGAACATGACCTGCTCGGTCAGACCGAACGTGTAGTTGCCACGGCCGTCGAACTGGCGCGGCGAGAGGCCACGGAAGTCACGGATGCGCGGGAGCGCGAGCGACAGCAGCCGGTCCAGGAACTCCCACATCCGGTCGCCGCGCAGCGTGACGTGGGCGCCGATCGGCATGCCCTCGCGGAGCTTGAACTGCGCGATGGACTTGCGGGCCTTGGTGACCGACGGCTTCTGGCCGGTGATCGCGGTGAGGTCCTTGATGGCGCCCTCGATGAGCTTGGAGTCACGAGCGGCCTCGCCCACACCCATGTTGACCACGATCTTCACCAGACCGGGGACCTGCATGACGTTGGGGATGTCGAACTCGGTGCGGAGCGCGGGGAGGATCTCCTCGCGGTAGCGGGTCTTCAGACGCGGCGGAGTCTTCTCCGTCTGTGTCTGGGTGGTGTCGTTCTCGACGGTCGTGTCGGTCATCTCAGATCTCCTTCCCGGTCTTGCGGGAGATGCGGACGCTGCGGTGCGCGGCGTACGTCGATCCGTCCGGCCGGCGCTTGAGCACCTCTTCGCGCTTGTAGCCCACCCGGGTCACGCCCTTGCCCTCGACCAGCATCACGTTGGAGATGTGGATCGGGGCCTCGGTGGTGATGATGCCGCCGGTGGTGCCGGCGCGGCCGCCCTGGTTGACGACCTTGGTGTGCCGCTTCACGCGGTTCACGCCCTCGACGATGACCCGCTCGGCCTCGCGGAGAACCTGGATCACCTTGCCCTCGGCGCCCTTGTCCTTGCCCGCGATCACCTTGACGGTGTCGCCCTTCTTGATGTTCACGCTGTTCTTACCCATGGACTACAGCACCTCCGGGGCGAGCGAGATGATCTTCATGAAGCGCTTCTCCCGCAGCTCGCGACCCACGGGGCCGAAGATGCGCGTGCCGCGCGGCTCGCCGTCGGTCTTGAGGATGACCGCGGCGTTCTCGTCGAAGCGGATGTACGAACCGTCGGCGCGACGGCGCTCCTTGACGGTGCGCACGATCACGGCCTTGACGACGTCACCCTTCTTGACGTTGCCACCGGGGATCGCATCCTTGACGGTGGCGACGATGATGTCGCCGATGCCGGCGTAGCGACGACCGGAGCCACCGAGCACGCGGATGCACAAGATCTCCTTGGCACCGGTGTTGTCGGCGACCTTGAGTCGCGACTCCTGCTGAATCATTTCTGTCTCTCCTTGTCGCCCCGGTTCTCAGCGTGCGCCGAGCCTGGGGGAACTCTGTGATGGGTTACTTGGCCCGCTCGAGGATCTCGACGACACGCCACCGCTTGGTGGCCGAGAGCGGGCGGGTCTCCATGACCAGCACGCGGTCGCCGATGCCGCAGTCGTTCTGCTCGTCGTGCGCCTTCAGGCGCGAGGTCTTGCGCAGCACCTTGCCGTAGAGCGCGTGCTTGACGCGATCCTCGACGGACACGACCACGGTCTTGTCCATCTTGTCGCTGACGACGATGCCCTCACGGGTCTTGCGCGCACCCCGCACCGTGGGCTCACTGGTCTGCTCGCTCATGCGTCAGCACCTTCCTGCTTGTCACTGGTCGCACCGGGGGTCGCACGGATGCCGAGCTCGCGCTCACGCACCACCGTGTAGATCCGGGCGATGTCCTTCTTCACGGTCCGCAGTCGGCCGTGGCTCTCGAGCTGGCCGGTCGCCGCCTGGAAGCGCAGGTTGAACAGCTCTTCCTTGGACTCACGGAGCTTGGCCTCGAGGTCGACGGGGTTCATGTCGTCGAGCTCGTGCGCGGTCATCTTGTCGGCCATCAGAACTCACCTGCCTCGCGGGTGATGAAGCGGCACTTCATCGGGAGCTTGTGCATCGCGCGACGCATGGCCTCACGGGCCGTGGTCTCGTCGACACCGGACAGCTCGAACATCACGCGTCCGGGCTTGACGTTGGCGATCCACCACTCCGGCGAGCCCTTGCCGGAACCCATGCGGGTCTCGGCGGGCTTCTTGGTGAGCGGACGGTCGGGGTAGATGTTGATCCACACCTTGCCGCCGCGCTTGATGTGGCGGGTCATGGCGATACGCGCGGACTCGATCTGGCGGTTCGTCACGTAGTGACCCTCGATCGCCTGGATGCCGAAGTCACCGAAGGCGAGCTTCGTGCCACCCTTGGCCGCACCGCTGCGGTTGGGGTGGTGCTGCTTGCGGTGCTTGATCCGACGGGGCATCAACATGGCTCAGGCCTCCTGTCCGGTGCTCGGGGCGGCGTCGCCGGCCGGAGCCGCGACGGCAGCAACCGGCTCGGCGGCGGCGGGAGCCTCGTCACGCGACGGACGGGTGCCCCGGCTGGGACGCTCGCCGCCACGGGCGGGACGGGCGCCGCCACGACCGGGCGCACCGGCGCGAGCCGCGGCCTGGGCCTGACGCTCGGCGCGGGTGCCCGCGACCTCGCCCTTGTAGATCCAGACCTTCACGCCGATCCGGCCGAAGGTCGTCTTGGCCTCGTAGAAGCCGTAGTCGATGTCGGCACGCAGGGTGTGCAGGGGCACGCGGCCCTCGCGGTAGAACTCGGTGCGCGACATCTCGGCGCCGTTGAGGCGACCCGAGCACTGGATCCGGATGCCCTTGGCACCCGAGCGCATCGAGGTCTGCATCGCCTTGCGCATGGCGCGCCGGAACTGGACGCGGCCGGAGAGCTGCTCGGCCACCCCCTGCGCGACGAGCTGGGCGTCGATCTCGGGGTTCTTGACCTCGAGGATGTTCAGCTGGACCTGCTTGCCGGTGAGCTTCTCGAGCTCACCACGGATGCGGTCGGCCTCGGCGCCACGGCGACCGATGACGATGCCCGGACGCGCCGTGTGGATGTCCACACGGACCCGGTCCCGGGTGCGCTCGATCTCGACCTTGGAGATGCCGGCCCGCTCCATGCCCTTGCCGAGCAGCTTGCGGATGGCGACATCCTCACCGACGTACGCCTTGTAGAGCTTGTCGGCGTACCAGCGGCTCTTGTGGTCGGTGGAGATGCCGAGGCGGAAGCCGTTCGGGTTGATCTTCTGGCCCATCAGACGGCCCGTCCCTTCTTGGCATAAGACTTCTTGGCGAGCTTGCTTTCCGCGACCACCGAGGCGGGCTGGACGGCAAGGGTGATGTGGCTCGTGCGCTTGTTGATCCGCGTGGCACGACCCTGGGCGCGCGGGCGCCAGCGCTTCATGGTGGGGCCCTCGTCGACCATGGCCACGGAGACCACGAGCTCACCGCGGGTGAGGTCCTCGGTCCCCTCGGCGTTGGCGACGGCACTCTCCAGGACCTTGTAGACGGTCTCGGAGGCGGCCTGCGGGGCGAACTGCAGCAGCGACAGGGCCTCGTCGACGGGCATCCCGCGGACCATGTCGACGACGCGACGGGCCTTCATCGGGGTGATCCGCACGAAGCGGGCACTCGCGAAGGCACCCGGCTGGTCGCCCAGCAGGGTCTCGCGGCGGGCGCTCGTGCGCCGGCGCTCGGTGACACTCATCGACGACGTCCCTTCCGGTCTTCCTTCACGTGCCCGCGGTAGGTGCGGGTAGGAGCGAACTCCCCGAGCTTGTGGCCGACCATCGAGTCGGTCACGAACACGGGAACGTGCTTGCGACCGTCGTGCACCGCGATGGTGTGGCCGATCATGGCCGGCACGATCATCGAGCGGCGCGACCAGGTCTTGATCACGTTGTGGCTGCCCTTGTCGTTCTCCGCGTCCACCTTCTTCATCAGGTGGCCGTCGACGAAGGGGCCCTTCTTCAGGCTGCGAGGCATGTCGTTTACTTCCTACCCTTGCCGGACTTGCGGCGACGGATGATCTGGGAGTCGGAGGCCTTGCGCTTGCGCGTCCGGCCCTCGGGCTTGCCCCAGGGGGACACGGGGTGACGTCCACCGGACGTCTTGCCCTCACCACCACCGTGGGGGTGGTCGACCGGGTTCATGACGACACCGCGGACAGTCGGGCGCTTGCCCTTCCACCGCATCCGGCCGGCCTTGCCCCAGTTGATGTTGGACTGCTCGGCGTTGCCGACCTCGCCGATGGTGGCGCGGCAGCGGACGTCGACGAACCGCATCTCGCCCGAGGGGAGACGCAGCGTGGCGCGCGAGCCCTCCTTGGCGACGAGCTGGGCACTGTTGCCGGCGGAGCGGGCGATCTTCGCACCGCCACCGGGCCGCAGCTCGATGCAGTGGATGGTCGTACCGACGGGGATGTTGCGCAGGGGCAGGTTGTTGCCGGGCTTGATGTCGGCGTTGGCGCCCGACTCGAGCGGGGTGCCCTGGCGCAGGTCCTTCGGCGCGACGATGTAGCGCTTCTCGCCGTCGGCGTAGTGCAGCAGCGCGATCCGAGCCGTGCGGTTCGGGTCGTACTCGATGTGCGCGACCGTGGCGGGTACGCCGTCCTTGTCGTAGCGACGGAAGTCGATGATGCGGTAGGCCCGCTTGTGGCCGCCGCCCTGGTGCCGGGTGGTGATCCGGCCCTGGTTGTTGCGGCCGCCCTTCTTGGGCAGCGGACGCGTCAGCGACTTCTCGGGCGTGGTCCGGGTGATCTCGACGAAGTCGGCAACCGACGAGCCACGACGGCCCGGGGTGGTCGGCTTGTACTTGCGGATAGCCATGTCTGAGTCCTAAGTCCTAAGGCGCCCGGTCAGGAGACCGGACCTCCGAAGATGTCGATGCGGTGGCCCTCGGCGAGGCTGACGATGGCGCGCTTGGTGTCCTTGCGCTTGCCGAGCCCGTTGCGGGTACGGCGCGTCTTGCCCTTGCGGTTGATCGTGTTGACCGAGGTCACCTTGACGTCGAACACCTTCTCGACCGCGATCTTGATCTCGGTCTTGTTGGCGTCGGGACGCACGGTGAAGGTGTACTTGTTGGCGTCGAGGAGGCCGTAGCTCTTCTCCGACACGACCGGCGCGATCAGGACGTCGCGGTGGTCCTTGTGCAGGGTGCTCACTTGTCGTCCTCCTTGCTGCCGGCACGGCGGAAGCCGGCGGCCTCGGCGTCCTCGGCGGACTTGAACCAGAACTCCGCCTCGGTGGCGGCGTACCACTGGCCGTCGGGCTCGTGGTACAGGCCCGAGTCGGCGTTGCCCTTGACCTCGTACCCCTTGGGGTTCTTGCCGCTCTTGAGCGGGGCCTTGGCGCCCGCGGGCAGCTCCACGGCGTCGGTCTCGTCGGTCTTCTCGGGGGCATCGGTCGTGACCGTCGTGGTGTCGGCGAACGCCTTCACCTCGGTGGACACGGCCGCGACCTCGCTCTCGCCCTTGCTGCCCTTGGGCGCACTGGCGACGAACGCGTCGTAGGCACCCTTGGTGAAGACGAGGTCGTCGCAGGCCAGGACGTCGTAGGTGTTGAGCTGGTCGACGGCCACGATGTGCACCTGCTGCGCGTTGCGCAGCGAGAGCCAGGTGACGGAGTCGGTGCGCTCGAGCACCACGAGGAACTTGCTGCGGTCGGTGAGACCGAGCAGCGCGGCGAGGGCGTTCTTGGTCGACGGCACGTCACCGCTCACCAGCGACTCGACCACGTGCACGCGGTCGTTGCGGGCCCGGTCGGAGAGGGCGCCCCGCAGAGCGGCGGCCTTCATCTTCTTGGGGGTGCGCTGGTCGTAGCTACGCGGGTGCGGTCCGTGGACCACGCCGCCGCCGGCGAACTGCGGTGCCCGGGTCGAGCCCTGACGGGCGCGGCCGGTGCCCTTCTGCTTGTAGGGCTTGCGGCCACCACCGCGGACGTCGCCGCGGGTCTTGGTGGCAGCGGTGCCCTGGCGGGCGGCGGCCTGTTGGGCCACGACGACCTGGTGCATCAGCGGGATGTTCACGGGGGCGTCGAAGATCTCGGCCGGCAGGGCGACCTTGACGGTCTTGGCGCTCATCGGCTGGCCTCCTGGTTCTTCTTCGCGGCCGAGCGGAGGACGATGAGCCCACCCTTGGGGCCGGGGACGGCGCCCTTGATGAGGATCAAGCCCTTCTCGACGTCGATGGCGTGGACGGTGACGTTCTGGGTGGTGACGGTGTCGCCACCCATGCGACCGGCCATCCGGGTGCCCTTGAACACCCGGCCGGGCGTGGCGCAGGCGCCGATCGAGCCGGGCTTGCGGTGGTTGCGGTGGGCACCGTGGGAGGCACCGACGCCGTGGAAGCCGTGACGCTTCATCACACCGGCGAAGCCCTTGCCCTTGCTGGTGCCGGTGACGTCGATCTCCTCGCCGGCGGCGAAGAGGTCGGCGCTCAGCTCCTGGCCAACCGTGTACGACGTGGCGTCGGCGGTGCGGATCTCGACCAGGTGACGGCGCGGGGTGACCCCGGCCTTCTCGAACTGGCCGGCGTCGGGCTTGTTGACCTTGCGCGCCTCGATCTCGCCGAACCCGACCTGGATGGCGTTGTAGCCATCGACCTCGGGCTTGCGGATCTGGGTGACCACGTTGGTGGTCGCCGCGACGACGGTCACCGGGACGACCCGGTTGTTCTCGTCCCAGAGCTGGGTCATGCCGAGCTTGGTGCCCAGCAGCCCCTTCACGTTGCGCTCAAGAGTTGTCATGTCAGTCTCCCCTTGACCTAGAGCTTGATCTCGATGTCGACGCCGGCAGGCAGGTCGAGCCGCATGAGCGAGTCGACGGTCTTGGGCGTGGGGTCGATGATGTCGATGAGACGCTTGTGGGTACGCATCTCGAAGTGCTCGCGGGAGTCCTTGTACTTGTGGGGCGAGCGGATGACGCAGTAGACGTTCTTCTCCGTCGGCAACGGCACCGGGCCGGCGACCTTCGCACCCGTGCGCGTGACCGTGTCGACGATCTTGCGCGCCGAGGTGTCGATCACCTCGTGGTCGTAGGCCTTGAGCCTGATGCGGATCTTCTGTCCCGCCATGTGCTCTCTCGTCCTTCTCAGCTGTGCGCCCCGGAGGGCCCGCGTGCAGTTCTGTCTCGAGCGGCCTCGGGTGAGGCCGTCCCGCCCTGCTTCCCACCCCCCGGACCGCCCACCCCCGAGGTCGGGCGTGTCGTGGCCCGGAGGCACACGACGCGGCCCCCTGCGACAGGGTCTGCATCGTCTTGTTGGTGGCACCCGACGGGTTCGTCGGACTGAACGGGTCCCCTCTGACATGTGTCAGATCGAGTGCGGACGCACGCCGACGACTGAGCCTTTGAAGGAACCACGATTCAGCAGTCAAGGTGCGGCGCACCCCGGCAACCCGCCGGAGCAACCTGGATAGTTTGTCAGAGACCCCGCGCCTGGCCAAATCGTTCCGCCGAGGAGCATCGGCGGCGGTTCCCGGGCCACCTGACAAGATGGCCGCCACGCGCAGCCACGGCCGAGGGGGAAGCGGAATGTCCGGGAACCAGTCCTTCCCGCCTCCCGGCGCGGGGGGCCTCGGTCCGCCCGACCCGGCGCCGGCCGCGGCGCCCCCTCTCTACCCACTCCCGGCTCGCGCACCGGGAGCGGTCGGCCCGTACCCGGGGCCCTTCCTCGGCGCGGCGCACAAGCCGGGCGCGATCCCCCTGCGCCCCCTGAACCTCGGCGACATCTACGACGCCGCCCTCAAGATCATCCGGTTCAACCCCAAGGCCACCGTCGGATCCGCCGTCCTGGTCACCGCGGTCGCGATGGCGATCCCGGTGCTGCTCACCACGATCCTCACCTTCGGCCTCGACCTGACCCTGGACCCGGAGGCGACCGACTTCACCGCCACGGAGACGGCCGGCCTGATCGGATCCTTCGGCTCCCTGCTCCTCGGGATCTTCCTCCAGTCCATCGGGCTGGTGCTGGTCACGGGGATGATCGCCCACGTCGTCGCCGCCGCGGCGATCGGCCAACGCCTCGGCCTGACCGAGGCCTGGGCGCGGACCCGGGGCAAGCGTTGGCGCCTGATCTGGCTCACCCTCCTCCTCCTGGTGATGTCGGTGCTGCTGCTGGCGGCGTACGCCGCCCTCTGGCTCCCGGTCATCGCCCTGGGTGACGCCCTGTCCCTGGTGGTGTTCGGCGTGGTGACGGGCCCCCTCTTCCTGGCCGGGCTGTTCTGGTTCTGGATCCGTGTCTACTACCTGCCGGTCCCCGCGCTGATGCTCGAGCCGGTCGGCGTGACCGGAGCCATCGGGCGCGGCTACCGACTGACCAGCAAGGCGTTCTGGCGGACGTTCGGGATCGCCCTGCTCACGCTGATGCTCGCGCAGGCGGTGGGCACCGTCTTGGCGCTGCCGTTCTCGATCGCCGGCCAGGTCGGCGCCGCCCTGGGCGCGACGTCGCGCTACGGGGTGCTCATCCTCGTGGTCACCCAGGCGCTGTCGTCGGTGATCACCGCGGCGTTCGTGGCACCCTTCACGTCGGCGGTCGCCACCGTGCAGTACTTCGACCAGCGCATCCGCAAGGAGGCGTACGACGTGGAGCTGATGTCCCAGGCGGGGATCACCCGCTCATGATCGTCGCCCCCAGATTGCTGTCCGACCCGCCGCTGAGCCCGACCGGCGACCAGGGCCGCTCGTGGCTGCGGCGTGAGCTGCTCCGCCCGGAGTACAACGACCAGGCCCTCCTCAACCGCCTCGTCGGGTGGCTGCGCGAGCAGGTCTCCCGTGGCCTCGACGTCGCCGCCGGGTCCCCGCCGCTGGCCACCCTCGCGGCGATGGTCGTGCTGGTCGTGCTCGTCGTGGCACTCGGCTGGCTGCTCTCCCGAGCCCGGTTCACCCCGCGTGGGCGCGGCGCCGGCTCGCCCGCGCTCGCCGACGACGGGTTGAGCGCCGCCGAGCTGCGGGCCCGGGCGGACGCCGCCTTCCGGGAAGGCCGGCACCAGGACGCCGTGGTCGACGGGTTCCGCGCCCTGGCGCTGCGCCAGATCGAGCGTGGCCGGGTCGAGGGTGTGCCCGGCGCCACCGCCCACGAGCTCGGGATGGCGCTGGGCGAGGCGTTCCCGCCGCTCGCGGCCCGGACCTCGGTCGCCGCCGACGTCTTCGACCGGGTGCGGTACGGCGACCGGTCGGCCACGGCGGACCAGGCGAGAGCCGTCCTCGACCTCGACGACGCCCTGCTGGGGGTCCGATGAGTGGCGCGGCGCCGGCCCGCCCGGCGGGTCCGCTGACCCGGCACCGTTCGACGCTCCTGATCGCGGGTGGCCTGGTGCTCGGCGTGCTGGTGGTGGTCGCCCTCGGGGGCGGGGTCCGCACCACGGGCTACCTCGACCCGGGCAACCCCGGCCCGGAGGGCGCCCGCGCCCTGGCGCGGGTGCTGGACCGCGAAGGCGTCGACGTCGAGGTCGTCCGGTCGGCCGCTGCCCTCGAGGAGGCCCGGCCGGACGGTTCGACCACGGTGCTCGTCACCAGCACCGAGAACACCGGTCCCAGCACCCGCCAGCGACTGCGCGACGCCACCGCGGAGTCCCTCGTCGTGCTCGCCGGTCCGGGACCGGACCTGACCGGCGAGATCGGCTCCGGTGTCGGGACCGTCGTCCCCGGCCCGGTCGACCGGGCGGCGGAGTGCACCGGCGCAGACCTGGTGCGATTGTTCGACGGTCTCGACATCTCCGTGGACCGGGGCGTCGAGTACCCCGCCTCCACCGGCTGCTTCTTCGGGGAGGGCGGTGCGCTGCTGGCGCAGCCCGACGTGGGCCTCGTGCTGCTCGGTGCCGACGAGGTCCTGCGCAACGACACGATCCTGCGCGCGGACAACGCCGCCGTCGCGCTCCGCCTCCTGGGCCAGCGCGACCGCCTGGTGTGGTACGTCCCCGACTACGCCGACCTCGACTCGACCGAGGCGGTCTCGCTCGGCACGTTGCTGCCGGACTGGTTGCGACCCGGCCTGTGGCTGGCCGCCCTCGCGATGCTGGCCGTGCTGCTCTGGCGCGGTCGGCGCCTGGGGCCGCTGGTGACCGAGCCGCTGCCGGTGGTCGTCAAGGCGATCGAGACGACCCGGAGCCGGGGGCGGCTGTACCGCAAGGCTGACGATCGCGCCCATGCGGCCGCGGCCCTGCGCGCGGCGGGGCGCACCGCTCTCGGCGAGCACCTGCGTCTCCCCGCCGGGGCCTCTCCCGAGGACCTGGTGCGCGACGTGGCGCGGCACCTCGACAGACCGGTGGCCGAGATCGGCGGCCTGCTCCACCCGGCGGCACCGCCTCCGGGCACCGACCACGACCTGATCATGCTGGCCACCGCGCTGGCCGAGCTGGACAGAGAGGTTCGCCGCCCATGACCGATGAGAGCACGCCCCCGGACGCCGGGGCCCACGACGCCGTCCGCGACCGCCTCGCCGCGGTCCGGACCGAGGTCGCGAAGGCCGTCGTCGGGCAGGACGCCGCCGTGTCCGGGCTGCTGGTCGCGCTGTTGTGCGGCGGCCACGTCCTCATGGAGGGTGTCCCCGGCGTGGCCAAGACCCTGCTCGTGCGCACCCTCGGCGGCGCGCTGGACGTCCAGACCCGCCGGGTGCAGTTCACCCCGGACCTGATGCCCGGCGACATCACGGGCTCGATGGTCATCGACAGCACCCAGGGCGAGCTGACCTTCCGCGAGGGCCCGATCTTCACCAACCTGCTCCTGGCCGACGAGATCAACCGGACGCCGCCGAAGACCCAGTCGGCCCTGCTGGAGGCCATGGAGGAGGGCACCGTCTCGGTGGACGGCGTCTCGCGCGAGCTGCCCCGGCCGTTCCTGGTGGCGGCCACCCAGAACCCGGTCGAGTACGAAGGGACGTACCCACTGCCCGAGGCGCAGCTGGACCGGTTCCTGCTCAAGGTCGTGCTACCCATCCCGCCGCGCACCGACGAGCTGGAGATCCTGCGCCGGCACGCGACGGGCTTCGACCCGCGACGGCTCGCCGACGCGGGGGTGCGTCCGGTGGCCGGTCCCGCCGACATCGCCGCCGGGCAGGCCGCCTGCCGCGCGGTCCAGGTGTCGCCGGAGGTCGCGGGCTACATCGTCGACATCGCCCGGGCCACCCGGGAGTCGCCCTCGCTCAGCCTGGGGGTGAGCCCGCGCGGCGCGACCGCCCTCCTGCGGGCCGCCCGGGCCTGGGCGTGGCTCAACGGTCGCGACTTCGTGACGCCCGACGACGTCAAGGCGCTGGCCCACGCCACGCTCGTGCACCGGCTCGGGTTGCGACCCGAGGCCGAGCTCGAGGGCGTCGACGTCGCGCAGGTCCTGGCCTCCGCGCTCGGCTCCGTCGCGGTCCCCCGCTGACGGGTCGACGATGGCGATCTCCGGCCGGGTGCCGCTGCTCCTCCTCCTGGGTCTCGTGGCCGTGGTGCTGCGACCGACCCTGGGCACCACGTGGCTCTGGTTCCTGGTCGTCGTCGCGACGGTCGGCCTGGACTGGTGGCTGGCACCGCGCCCGGAGTCGGTGACCTTCGAGCGCCGGCCGCTGCCGCCGGTGCGGACCGGCCACGCGGCCACGACGACCCTGGTCGCCGCGAACGAGTCCCGGCGTACCGTCCGGGGCGTCGTCCGCGACTCCTGGCAACCCTCCGCAGGCGCCACGGGCAACCGGCACCGGGTGCGGCTCACTCCAGGTGACCGGACGCTGCTCGAGACCGACCTGCTGCCGGTGCGCCGCGGGGACCTGCCGGCCACCGGCGTCACGGTCCGCTGGTGGGGTCCGCTGGGCCTCGCCGCCCGGCAGCGCACCCGCGCCGTGCCAGGCTCGCTGCGTTCGTTGCCGCCGTTCGACTCGCGCAAGCACCTGCCGTCGCGGCTGCTCCGGCTCCGCGAGCTCGACGGACGGGCGGCGGTGCGGATCCGCGGTCAGGGCACGGAGTTCGACTCGCTGCGGGAGTACGTCCGCGGCGACGACGTCCGCTCCATCGACTGGCGGGCCAGTGCCCGCAACCGCAACGTCGTGGTCCGGACCTGGCAGCCCGAGCGCGACCGCCGCGTGGTGCTCGTGCTCGACACCTCACGCACGTCCGCCGGTCGGGTCGAGGACGTGCCGCGGCTCGACTCGGCGATGGACGCGGCCCTGCTCCTCGCCGCGCTGGCCGCCCGCGCCGGCGACCGGGTCGACTTCGTGGCCGGTGACCGCCGGGTGCGCGCCCGGCTGCGCTCGTCCGGCGCCCGCGACGTCGCCGCGCGGCTCCAGGACACGATGGCCGGGTTGCAGCCGGTGATCGCCGAGGCGGACTGGGGCGCCCTGACCGCGGCGGTGAGCGCCCTGGGCCGGCAACGCGCGCTCGTCGTCCTGCTCACCCCGCTCGAGCCGGCGGCGGTCGAGCAGGGACTGCTGCCGGTCCTGCCCGTCGCTCACCCGGCACCACCGGGTCGTGCTCGCGTCGGTGAACGACCCCGCCCTGGCCGTGCTCGCCGCCACCCGCGGCACGGTGGACGAGGTGTACGACGCGGCGGCGGCCGAGCAGGTGCTCCGAGGGCGGCGTCGCACCGGCGACCTGCTGAGGGCCCTGGGCGTCGACATCGTCGACACCGACGCCGAGCGGCTCCCACCCGCGCTGGCCGACCACTACCTGATGCTCAAGGCGCGCGGCCTGCTCTGACGTGCCGGCGGGCCGGCGGGCCGGGCGGGCCGGCGGCCGGCGGGCCGGCGGTGAGTCAGCCACCGTTTCGCCCGACACTTCGGTGGCCAGCTCACCGCTCCGGGCGAACCGGGCCGCCCGAGGCCGATCGGTTCAGGCGGAGGACGCGACCTCGTCCTCGAGCAGCGAGGCGTCGATGTCGCCGGTGTGGCCGCGCAGGAAGGCCGCGCGGCCGAGCACGAACACGTAGGCGAAGAAGCACAGCTCGGCGAGGATGCCGATCCCGACCCGCGCGGCGGTGGGCAGCGACGACGGCGTCACGAAGGCCTCGATCACGCCGCTGACGAACAGCACCGCGACCAGCCCGAGCGCGACGGTGCCGGCCGTGCGCCCCTCACGCGCGACCGACTTGGTGCGCGACAGCGCGCCGGGCTCGACCCACGACCAGAACAGCTTCAGGCCGACGCCGGCCGCGACGAAGACCGCGGTCAGCTCGAGGAGCCCGTGCGGCAGGATCAGCCCGAAGAAGTGCCCGCCGTGGTTGCTGCGCAGCATGATCGAGCCGATGATCGCGAGGTTCGAGATGTTGGTGAACAGCAGGTAGATGACGGGCGCGCCCAGGATGCCCAGCGCGAGGCACAGGGCGGCGACCCAGGCGTTGTTGACCCAGACCTGGAGCGCGAAGTGCGAGGCGGCGTACTCGCTGTAGTAGTTCTCGAAGTCCTGGTTGACGAGCTGGTCGACCTGCCCGGGCGAGAGCAGGCTCTGCTCCACCTCGGGGTGCCCGAGCAGCCACCAGACCATCACGCCCGCGACCAGCACGTTGGCGGCGAGGGTGCCCAGCCACCAGTAGCGCAGCCGGTAGAGCGCAGCCGGGAACCGCTCGGTGAAGAAGCGGGCGACGCCGCGCCACGAGGTCGTCCGCGTCCCCGACGAGCGGGTGCGCGCCTTCGCGAGGATCGAGGAGAGGTAGGCGACCAGCGACGCGTCGGGAGCCGACGTCCGGACCACCGAGAGATGCGTGGCGACCTGCTGGTAGCGCTCGACGAACTCGTCGCTCTCGTCGCCGGAGAGCCGCCGACGCTTGGTGAGCTCCTCGAGACGTCGCCACTCGTGGAGGTGGGCGTGCACGTAGGCGTCCAGGTCCACGCCGCCACTGTACGCAGCGGTCGCCCGTATCCTCGGGGCCATGTCGGACGCCACCGCGCGGCCTCCCGAGTTCGCGACCCTCACCGACGACGACCTCGTCACCGGGGAGGCCGTGGCGCTCGACCTGCCCCCGGCCGGCCTGGGCGTCCGGATGGTCTCCGGCATGATCGACATCGCGGTCACCCTCACGCTGCTGGTGCTCGTCGTGCTGCTGCTGTTCGTGGTCGCGGCCCGGGCCGACGCCGCGCTGCTCTGGGTGGCCTGGATCGGCACCCTGGTGGCGGTCTTCCTGGTGTTCCCGACGACCACCGAGACGCTCAGCCGGGGCAAGTCACTCGGCCACCTGTCGCTCGGCCTGCGCACCGTGCGCGACGACGCGGGACCGACCTCGTTCCAGCACGCATTCGTCCGCGCGCTGGTCGGGATCGTCGAGATCTACCTGCTTCTCGGCGTGCCCGCGTTCTTCTCGGCGCTGCTGAGCTCTCGCGGCAAGCGGCTCGGGGACTACGCCGCCGGCACGTACGTCGTCCGCGAGCGGGTGCGCCTCCAGCTCCCTCCGCCTACACCGATGCCGCCGGAGCTCGCCCGATGGGCGGCCGGGGCCGACATCGCGTCGCTGCCCGTCGGCCTCGGGGTCGCGCTGCGCCAGTTCCTCGGCCGGGCCCACCAGATCGACCCGGTCTCGCGCTACACCCTGGGGCTGCGCCTCGCCGAGGAGACCAAGGCGTACGTCGCGCCGCCGCCGCCGGCGGGCACCTCACCCGAGGCGTTCCTCGCGGCCGTCGTCGCCGCGCGCCGCGACCGTGACCACGCACGGCTGGTGCGCGAGGACCAGCTCCGACAGCGGCTGACCGCCCGGCGATGACCCCCCGGGCGGATAGTCCGCCGCAATAAGCGCCTCAACCGGGGGCCCGGAGGCGCTTTTCGCGGCGGACTATCGAGCTGGCCGAACGAGCCGCGGGATCATCAGGCAGGCGCCGCCGCCGCCAGGCAGAGACCGCCGGCGGTCAGCCAGGCGGAGAAGTAGTCGCCCAGGAACACCAGCTGCCCGGTGGAGCTGGCGGCGGAGAAGACGCCGACCATCAGCTCCATCAGCGCCGCGGCGAACGGCGCGGTCAGGCCGAAGAGCACCAGGTTGAGGCTGACCGCTCCCGGACGTGGTCGCCCGCGACCAGCCGAACTCCTCCTCCAGCGGCACCAGCAGGGCGCCGGTCGAGGACCGGAAGCCGGCCGCCGCGACCAGCGCCGCCAGGGTGATGGCGGCGACGAACCACGCCCGATGCACCCTCGGACGTCGACGCGTCCCGGGCTCGACGGACGCGGTCACCCAGCGATCCTCGGCTCGCTCGGGCGGCCGTGCCGCGGGCAGAACCGCCACGTGCGATCGATCCTCGGCCACTCCGCCGATTCCGCTTGTGCCCCGGCACGGGGCGACCTACCGTCGACACATGTGGGTGGCCCTGATCAGGGTGGTGCTCGCGACCCTCGCAGTCGCGACCATCCTGGCTGCCCTGCTGCGTGCGCTCCTCGGCTGGCGGGTCTGGGCCCGCCCCGTCGCAGCCGTGCACGACTGGCGTGAACGACGCCGGCCCCCGGTCCCCGCGACCCGGCCCATCGAGGACCTCGCCCTGCTGGCGCGTCGGCTCGGCCGGCGCTACCACGAGCCGGCGGCCGGGCAGCGGTTCGCCAAGACCGAGGGACTGCGCCTCGCGTACGACGCGGTGCTGGCCGAGGCGTGCACCGCGCTGGGCCTGACCCACCTGTTGCTGGTGCTGCCTCCGGGCGCCGATCTCGACACCGAGCGGGCCCGCGTGGAGTGGGCGCTCGAGGTGGCCGGCCTCGAGCTCGGGCTGCCGCTCTAGGTCGCCAGGTCGGTCGAGGACGAGGTGCGGCGCACGTAGCGCAGGTCGGTGATGGCCCGGCCGGCCTCGACGCCCTTGCGCTCGAACTTCGTGACCGGGCGCTCCGCCCAGCGCTCGACGACGCCCCCGACCAGACCGGGTTCGGCGTCGAGGACGGCGGCCATCTGCTCGGCGTAGTGCGGCCAGTCGGTGGCCAGCCGCCACTCGGCGCCGGGTTGGAGCCGCGAGGAGACCAGCGCGGCGAAGCTCGGCCGCACCAGACGGCGCTTGTGGTGCCGGGTCTTGGGCCAGGGGTCGGGGAAGAAGGTCCACAGCCCCGCCAGCCCCTCGGGGGGGACCAGGTGCTCGACGGCCCAGAGCGCGTCGACGGCACAGAACCGCACGTTCGTGGCGCCCGCCTCGGCCACCTCGGCCAGGGACGCGGCGACGCCCGGCAGCCACACCTCGAGGGCGAGCACGTCGTGGTCGGGGCGCGCCGCGGCCAGCACCCCGGTGGCCTCACCCACCCCGGACCCGACCTCCACGACGAGCGGGGCGGTCCGCCCGAACCGTGCGGCCAGGGAGAACCCGGGCTCGTCGACCTCCTCGACCGGGATCACCCAGTCGTCCGCGTGGGCCGCCCACGCCTGCGCCTGCGACGGGGTGAACCTGTTGCCGCGGCGGGAGTAGCTGAGCACCTCCCGCGTGGGCCGGCCATCGGCGGTCCGTCCGCGATCGGGGCGGGCTGGGCTCGACGAGCGGGAGTCCGGCCCGTCGGTCACGTGTTCGACGTGCTGGCGGCCACCGCCACGACCACGACGATCACCAGCAACAGCAGCGAGAGGCCCAGCAGCACCGTGGAGATGATGCCGCAGATCCGGCCGGCGTTGGCGGTGCTGCGGCCACCGAGGGCCCCGCCCGCCGCGTCGATCTCCCGGACCACGCGGTTGCCCATGACCCAGGCGAACGGGCCGAGGATCTGGCACACCACGAGGGACACGATGCCGAGGATGAGCACGGTCGTCGACTGCGGGTGGTCCTGCGGTACGGCGTACGCACCCTGCCCGGGGTAGGGCGGCGGCGCGCCCTGGGCGTACGGGTTCGGCGCTCCGCCCTGGCCACCCTGACCGTCGGGGTCCTGGGCTTCTCCGTAGGGCGGGTTCGGCGGCTGCTCGCTCATACGGTCATCCTCGCACGCAGAACGGCCCCGGACCGTGAGGTCCGGGGCCGTTCAGGTGTCACACGAGGTCTCGACGAGCGAGGCCCGCGAGGCTCAGGTCATTTCGTGATCTTGGTGACCCGACCGGCGCCGACGGTGCGGCCGCCCTCGCGGATCGCGAAGCGCAGACCCTCGTCCATGGCGATCGGCTGGATCAGCTCGACGGCCATCTCGGTGTTGTCGCCCGGCATGACCATCTCGGTGCCCTCGGGGAGGGTCACCACGCCGGTCACGTCCGTGGTGCGGAAGTAGAACTGCGGGCGGTAGTTGTTGAAGAACGGCGTGTGACGGCCACCCTCCTCCTTCGACAGGATGTAGACCGAGGCGTCGAAGTTGGTGTGCGGGGTGTGGGTGCCGGGCTTCACGACGACCATGCCGCGCTCGACGTCCTCGCGCTTGGTGCCGCGGAGCAGCAGCCCGACGTTCTCGCCGGCCTGGCCCTCGTCGAGCAGCTTGCGGAACATCTCGACACCCGTGACGGTCGACTTCTGCGACTTCTCGCGGATGCCGATGATCTCGACCTCCTCGTTGACCTTCACGATGCCGCGCTCGATGCGACCGGTGATGACGGTGCCGCGACCGGTGATCGTGAAGACGTCCTCGACGGGCATGAGGAACGGCTTGTCGGTCTCACGCGCCGGGGTCGGGATGGACTCGTCGACGGCAGCCATGAGCTCCATGATCGACTCGCCCCACTTCTCGTCGCCCTGGAGCGCCGGGAAGGCGGCCACGCGCACGACGGGGATGTTGTCGCCGTCGAACTCGTACTCGGAGAGGAGCTCGCGCACCTCCATCTCGACGAGCTCGATGAGCTCCTCGTCGTCGACCATGTCGCACTTGTTGAGCGCCACGACCAGGGCGGGCACGCCCACCTGGCGGGCGAGCAGCACGTGCTCACGCGTCTGCGGCATCGGGCCGTCGGTGGCGGCGACCACGAGGATCGCGCCGTCCATCTGGGCCGCGCCGGTGATCATGTTCTTGATGTAGTCCGCGTGACCCGGGCAGTCGACGTGCGCGTAGTGCCGCGCCTCCGTCTGGTACTCGACGTGCGCGATCGAGATGGTGATCCCGCGCTGACGCTCCTCGGGGGCCTTGTCGATCTCGTCGAACGCCGAAGCCGCGTTGAGGGTCGGGTACTTGTCGTGCAACACCTTGGTGATCGCCGCGGTCAGCGTCGTCTTGCCGTGGTCGATGTGACCGATCGTGCCGATGTTGACGTGCGGCTTGGTCCGCTCGAACTTCGCCTTAGCCACTGTGGGCTCCTCCTGTTGTTGGTACTTGACTCGTGGTGGATGAAAGGTGCTGCTGTGCCGACGATCCGGGCGGTTCTATTCGCCGCGGACCTTCTTGATGATCTCCTCGGCGATGCTGTTCGGAACCTCGGCGTACGAGTCGAACTCCATCGAGTAGGACGCCTGACCGGAGGTCTTCGACCGCAGGTCGCCAACGTACCCGAACATCTCCGACAGCGGCACAAGCGCGTTGACGACGTGGTCGCCATGGCGCTCCTCCATGCTCTGGATCTGACCGCGGCGGGAGTTGATGTCGCCGATCACGTCGCCCAGGAAGGTCTCAGGGGTGATGACCTCGACGGCGAACATCGGCTCGAGCAGGACCGGCTTGGCCTTGCGCGCGGCCTCCTTGAAGGCCTGGTTGCCGGCGATCTTGAACGCCAGCTCCGAGGAGTCGACGTCGTGGTAGGCGCCGTCCTCCAGCGAGAACTTCACGTCCACCATGGGGTAGCCGGCGAGCACGCCGAACTCCATGGCGTCCTGACCGCCCTGGTCGACCGAGGGGATGTACTCCCGCGGGATGCGACCACCGCTGACGTTGTTGACGAACTCGTAGCCCGCGCCCTGCCCGGTCTCGGGGTCGATGCTCGGCTCCAGGCTGATGAGCACCTTGGCGAACTGACCCGAACCACCGGTCTGCTTCTTGTGGGTGTAGGAGTGGTTGCTGACGGTGCCACGCACGGTCTCGCGGTAGGCCACCTGCGGCTTGCCGACGGTCGCCTCGACGCGGAACTCGCGCCGCATCCGGTCGACGAGGATCTCCAGGTGGAGCTCGCCCATGCCGGCGATGATCGTCTGGCCGGTCTCCTCGTCGGTCTTCACCGTGAAGGTGGGGTCCTCGTCGGAGAGCCGCTGGATCGCGGTGCCGAGCTTCTCCTGGTCACCCTTGGTCTTGGGCTCGATCGCGACCTCGATCACCGGCGCCGGGAAGCTCATGGACTCCAGCACGACGGGGTTCTGGGGGTCGCACAGGGTGTGGCCGGTCTTGGTGTCCTTGAGACCCATGACGGCCACGATCTGGCCGGCGCCGACCGACGCGATCTCCTCACGCTTGTTGGCGTGCATCTGGTAGACCTTGCCGATCCGCTCCTTGCGGCCGTTGACCGAGTTGAGCACGCTGGTCCCCGCCTCGAGCTTGCCCGAGTAGACGCGGACGTAGATCAGCTTGCCGAGGTGCGGGTCCGAGGCGATCTTGTAGGCCAGGCCGGAGAACGGCTCGGTGTCCGCGGGCTGACGCTCGATCTTCTCGTCCTCGTGGCCCGGCTTGTGGCCGATGATGGCGTCGATGTCGAGCGGCGAGGGCAGGTACTTCACGACCGCGTCGAGGAGGGGCTGCACGCCCTTGTTCTTGAACGCCGTGCCGCACAGGACCGGGTTGATCTTGTCGGCCAGGGTGGCCCGACGGATCGCGGCCTCGAGCTCCTCGACGGAGAAGGTGCCCTCCTCGAGGTACTTCTCCATGATCTCGTCGTCGGCCTCGGCCAGCGTCTCGAGCAGCTTCTCGCGGTACTCCGCGGCCTGCTCGGCGAGGTCGGCCGGGATCTCCTCGACGGTGTAGTCCTCACCCATCGTGGTCTCGCCGTGCCAGGTCAGCGCACGCATGCCCACGAGGTCGACGACACCGAGGAAGTCCGACTCCGCACCGATCGGGAGCTGGAGCACCAGCGGGGTGGAGTTGAGGCGCTCGACCATCATGTCGACGCACCGGAAGAAGTCCGCACCGGTGCGGTCGAGCTTGTTGACGAAGCACATGCGGGGGACGGAGTACTTGTTGGCCTGACGCCACACCGTCATCGTCTGCGGCTCCACGCCGGCCACCCCGTCGAAGACCGCGACGGCGCCGTCGAGGACGCGCAGCGAGCGCTCGACCTCGGCGGTGAAGTCGACGTGCCCGGGGGTGTCGATGATGTTGATCTGGTGGTCCTTCCACCAGCAGGTGGTCGCGGCGGACGTGATCGTGATGCCGCGCTCCTGCTCCTGCTCCATCCAGTCCATGACGGCAGCGCCGTCGTGGACCTCACCGATCTTGTAGGAGATGCCGGTGTAGAAGAGGATGCGCTCGGTCGTGGTGGTCTTGCCGGCATCGATGTGCGCCATGATGCCGATGTTGCGGACCTTGTTCAGGTCCGTGGTGATGTCGACGGCCACTGTGGGTCTCAGTCCCTCGGAAGTAGATGTGGGTGGTGGGGCGCGCGGCCGCCCGGGTCGGGCGGCCTCGCGCTACGTCACCAGCGGTAGTGGGCGAAGGCCTTGTTGGACTCGGCCATCTTGTGGGTGTCCTCGCGCTTCTTCACCGCGGCACCAAGGCCGTTGGACGCGTCGAGGATCTCGTTCATCAGGCGCTCGGACATCGTCTTCTCGCGACGGTCCGCGGCGTAGCCGACGAGCCAGCGCAGGGCGAGCGTGGTCGAGCGGTTGGGCTTGACCTCGATCGGGACCTGGTAGGTCGCGCCGCCGACGCGGCGGGACTTGACCTCGATCGCGGGCTTCACGTTGTCGAGCGCGCGCTTGAGGGTCACGACGGGGTCCGAGCCGGTCTTCTCACGGCAGCCCTCGAGCGCCGTGTAGACGATGCGCTGCGCGACCTGCTTCTTGCCGTCCTTGAGGACCTTGGAGACGAGCTGGGTGACGACTTGCGAGCCGTAGACCGGGTCGACGTCGAGCGGCCGCTTGGGGGCCGGGCCCTTGCGAGGCATTAGCTCTTCTCCTTCTTCGCGCCGTAGCGGCTGCGGGCCTGCTTGCGGTTCTTGACGCCCTGGGTGTCGAGCGCACCGCGGATGATCTTGTAGCGAACGCCGGGGAGGTCCTTCACCCGGCCGCCGCGGACGAGCACGATGGAGTGCTCCTGGAGGTTGTGGCCGACGCCCGGGATGTACGCCGTGACCTCGACGCCGCTGGACAGGCGCACGCGGGCGACCTTGCGCAGGGCGGAGTTCGGCTTCTTGGGAGTCGTGGTGTAGACCCGCGTGCAGACGCCTCGGCGCTGCGGCGAGCCCTTCAGGGCGGGCGTCTTGTTCTTCGACACCTTGTCCTGGCGGCCCTTGCGGACCAGCTGGTTGATGGTGGGCACCGGTGTGGTTCCCCTTCTGTTCGTCTCTCAGTACCCAGCGCTCTGCCGGGCACGGTGGTGTTGCTTGCTCTGTGCCGTGGTGCTGCGCTCTCGCCGCCGGGTGAGACCGGGGCGTCATCAGCGCAGGCATGATGTGCCTGGTGCTCCCAGACACAAGGATTGAGGCTACTCCGCGCTCAAACCGGGGTCAAAACGGCGTCGCGCGCCTCTCGCCGGCTGCCGGCACGCAGGTAGAGCGCGCTGGCCAACCCCACCCCGAGCATGGTCAGGGACCCGCCCAGGATCAGCGTCCAGCGAGCGCCGAACGTCTCCCCGACCCAGCCCACGAGCGGGGCCCCCAGCGGGGTCCCGCCCATGAAGATCATCATGTACAGCGCCATCACCCGCCCCCGCATTCCCCGGTCCGTGTGCAGCTGCATGAACGTGTTGGCGCTGGTGATCATGGTCAGCGCGGTGATCCCGAGCAGCGGCGTCACGAGCGCGTACGTGAGGTAGGTCGGCATCAGCCCGGCGGCGATCTCGACGGCCCCGAACGTGAGGGCGGCGCCGACGACCAGGCGGTGCCGGACCTGCTGCCGGCTGGCCGCGAGCAGCGAGCCGGTCAGCGACCCGACGGCCATGAAGGTGCCGAGCAGGCCGTAGGCCCGTGCCCCCTTGTCGAAGACCTCGGTCGCCATCAGGGCCGAGGTCATCTGGAAGTTGAGCCCGAACGTCCCGGTGACGAACACGATCGCCAGGATCAGCAGCAGGTCGGGGCGGTCGCGCACGTAGCGCACCCCCTGCCGGATCATCCCGGGCTCCCGGGCGGCCACCTCCGGGGAGTCGAGGCGCGCGAGGTCGAGCCGACGCAGGGCGAGGACGGGTCCGACGTAGCTGACGGCGTTGACCAGGATCACCCAGCCCGTGGCGACGACACCGCCGCCCAGCGCGGCGATGAGCAGGCCCGCCAGCGCCGGGCCCACGATGCGGGCGGCGTTGAAGGAGGCGCGAGTTGAGACCGACCGCGTTGGTGAGGTCCTCGGGGTCCACGATCTCGGAGACGAAGGACTGGCGGGCAGGGGCGTCGAAGACCGCCGCGGTGCCCAGCAGGAACGCGAGCACGTACACCTGCCAGATCTGCACCGTGCCGGTGACCGCGAGCAGCCCCAGCGCCAGAGCGGGAAGCGCCATGCCGAGATTGGTGAGCTGGAGCAGCCGGTGCTTGGGCACCCGGTCGGCGACCAGCCCGGCGACCGGCGCGAGCAGGAGGAACGGCAGGAACTGCAGTCCGGTGGTGATCCCGATGGCGGTGCCGGAGTTGTCGGTCAGCTGGAGGACCAGCCAGTCCTGGGCCACCCGCTGCATCCAGGTGCCGGTGTTCGACACCACCCCACCGGCGGCGTACAGCCGGTAGTTGGCGTTGTGCAGGGAGCGGAACGTGGGACTCAAGACTTCCTTCGGGTGGTTCGGTGCGCGGTCAGTCGGCCTGCGCCAGGCGATGCAGCAACGGCGCGGCGGCGCGGAGCGTCTCGCGCTCCTCGGCGGTCAGTGCGGCGAGCCGCTGGGTGAGCCAGGCGTCCCGGCGCCGGCGGTCGGCCAGCACGGTGTCCCGCCCCCGCTCGGAGAGCGTGACGAGGACCTGGCGTCCGTCCGTGGGGTGCGGCCCACGGAGGACGTATCCCTCGTCCTCCAGACAGTTGACGGTGCGGGTCATCGACGGCGGCTGCACCTTCTCGGCACGCGCCAGCTCGCCGACGGTCTGACCGTCGGCCCGGAACAGCGCCCCGAGCACCGCCATCGCACCGAGGCTCAGCTCGTTGTCGGGGTGCCGCTCGACCGCGAGGCGGCGCCGCAGCCGCATGACGGACAGGCGCAGCTCACTCGCGAGACCCGCGTTCGTGCGGGAGACCTTCTCCACGGTTGGCATATCAATAGCATAACTCATTACCTTTGCTATGCATTCCGGGTTTGCGGCCACGGGTGGGTCCCTGCGTAGCCTGTCTCGGCACGCCGACCCCATCGGACGACCGAAGGAGCCCACGCCCCCGTGATCCGCCCCCAGCGCCTCCACGCCCTCGCCGCGGCCGTCAGCCTCACCTGTCTCGCGGCCCTGACGGCATGCTCCTCGGACAGCCCGGGGGAGGACGACACCGCCCAGACGGTGACCGCGACGCTGCTTCCGCCGATCGCGCAGCCCGGACCGGATCCGGCTCCGGCTGCCGAGGCCCAGGTGGTCGTCGAGGCCACCGTGGAGCCCGCCGGCGCAGGGCGCGCCCTGACGCTCGAGCGGTCGGCCGGCCAGAAGTGGGAGGACGTCGGCTCGGCGGAGCTGTCCGAGGACGGCACCGCCAGCTTCGTGGTCGACGCAGTCGACGACGCCGGCTACCGCGTGGTGGCGGAGGCGACAGGTGACCTGGACGCCGCGACCTCCGACCCGGTCGACGCCTCGGCCGTGGGCGCCCTCGACTTCGACGAGGCCTTCGACGGTGACGACCTCTCGTCCACCTGGGTCCCGCGCGGGACCGAGTACAACCCCGAGGGACTACGCGTGTGCTCACGCGGCTCCGCGGACGCCGCCGAGGTGGGCGGCGGGACCCTGGGTCTCGAGGTCGTCGAAGGACCCGAGCCGGACCGAGCCGTGCACGGCGAAGAAGGCGAACGGCAAGACCCTCGGGCAGTTCGCCTACCGCTTGAACGGACACCTCGCGACCAATCGCCTCTTCCTCTACGGCGTGACCGCGGCGCGGATCAAGTTCCAGCGTGAGCAGGGTCAGCACGGCTCGTTCTGGCTGCAGTCCCCCATCGGCTCGGGAACCGACCCGGCGGAGTCCGGTGCCGAGATCGACATCGTCGAGTACTTCGGCGACAGCGACGACGACCGGCTCGCGAGCTTCATCTACTACCCGACCGAGGACGGCCCGGTGAAGGAGGGCGACTGGATCGAGGGCGCGAGCGACTTCCTGGCCGACAAGGACGACGACTGGTGGAAGGCGTACCACGTCTTCGCCCTCGAGTGGACGCCGGAGGAGTACGTCATCCGCATCGACGGGCAGGAGGCGTGGCGGACCGACGAGGGGGTCTCGCAGACGGCGGAGTTCATCGTCCTCAGCCTGCTCAGCTCGGACTACGAGCTGCCGGACCTGCCGAGCGAGGACCTGCTCCCGCAGACCATGGACGTCGACTGGGTGCGGCACTGGATGCCCTCGGAGGGGTGAGGTGCGAGCCCGCCGACGTCCCTAGGGTGGCGCGGTGACCACGACCGACGACGTCCCCGAGGCAGCGGCCCTCCGCGAGCGCTGGGGACCGGCCCGGCGCCCGGGGCGCGCGTCGGCGCACCCCCGGCCCGACGGTGTCGACGACGCGACCGTCGCGGCCCTGGGCAAGGTGTCGGAGGCCCTCGAGGTGGTCGAGGACGCCCGCGGCCACCTCTACGCGTTCCACCGCCTGTCCGGGCACGCCGACCTCACCCTGCAAGACGGCGTCCGAGCGCTTCGCGAAGCCGGTCAGGACGGGCTGGCCGACCTCGTCGAGGACATCCTGGTCGGCCGTGACGTCCTGGACGGCCGGTGGACCTTCGAGCTGGTCGAGGCCTACGACGAGCAGTACTGGTCGGCGTTCCGCGACGTGGAGGCCTTCACCCGGCGCCAGACCGGGCTCGAGCCGCACACGTTCGAGGCCGAGATGAAGGTGTCCGAGCAGACCGACGGCGTCCTCGAGGCCTGAGGCCTGCGCCCGCCCGACGCGGTGGCGTAGCGTGGAGGTCGTGGATCTCCGCGACGAGCAGCCGATGCGGCACGAGATCGGCAACCGCACGTACATCGTGGCGGACGTCGAACCGCTCGATGTCGACGGCGTCCGCACCGTCACCGTCGGCGTGGCTCTGTGGCTCCTCGCCTTCGTCGCGCTGCTCCCGTTCTACGGGCGGCTGCAGGAGGCCGGCAACGGCTGGTGGCTCTGGACCTGCCTGGCCGGGTTCGGTCTCGGGATGCTCGGCTGGGAGTACTGCCGGCGCCGCAAGCGCACCCGTGCCGCGCTGGCCGCCCAGGCAGCCCAGGCCGCCGACGACGAGCAGTAATCCCGTTGCCCCCGCCCACGGGGCTGACGAGACTCGCGCACATGGACGGCTTCGATCCCGCGACCAGCTTCGGCCCGACGGTGGCCAGCAGGTACGACGACGAGACGCGCGGCGACGAGGCCGAGACCGTCGACTTCCTGGCGGCGCTCGCCGGGTCCGGTCGGGCCCTGGAGCTGGCCATCGGGACCGGCCGGATCGCGGTGCCGCTGGCCGGCCGCGGCGTACCGGTCGACGGCATCGAGCTCTCCCCCGACATGGTCGGGCAGCTCCGGACCAAGCCGGGCGGGGCCGGCCTCGAGGTCTGGCCGGGTGACATGTCGCGGGTCGACACCGGGCGTCGCTACCGCCTCGTCTACCTCGTCTACAACACCCTCTTCAACCTGCTGACCCAAGACGACCAGGTGCGGTGCTTCGCCAACGCGGCCCGGCACCTCACCGACGACGGGGTGTTCGTGGTCGAGGCGGGGGTGCCGTCGGCCTGGACCGTCCAGCACGACTACGTCCGACCCGAGCGGGTCGGACTGGACTCCGTGACCTTCGACGTCTGCCACTACGACCCGGTGAGCCAGGTCCTGGAGGAGAACCACGTGTCCGTGACCGGTGCGGGAGTCCGGTTCGGGCCGATCGTGTGCCGGCTGGTCTGGCCCGCCGAGATGGACCTGATGGCGCGGCTGGCCGGCCTGCGCGTGCGGGACCGCTGGGCGGGGTGGCGCGCCGAACCGTTCACGGCCGCGAGCGTGCGGCACGTGTCGGTGTTTCAGAAGGACTCGGTCTCGTCGTCGTAGGTGTCCATGACGTGGTCCGGCATCGCCTGGGGCAGGTGCCGCTTCAGCAGCGTGATCTCCGAGTGCGCGCCGCAGCCGTGGTCGAACGCCACCACGCGGCCGTCGTCGTTGGCGTTGCCGTTGGCGCAGACGCCGAACGTCTCGGACAGGGAGCCGGCCACCCGCAGCAGGAAGCCGCAGGTGCGGCACGGCTCGGGTGCGGCCTGCGCGAGCGGTCCGTCGGGTCCGGCGTCACCGTCGTACCAGCGCTGCGCCGCCTGGTCGCGGCCCTCCGGCGACAGGGTGCGCACGCGGCCTAGGCCGAGGTCGCGGGCGACGGCGCGGATCTGCGCCCGGTCGTCCTCGGTGAGGTCGTCCTCGCCGAAGGCATACGTCGGGACGAGTCGCTCGTCGTCCTCCTCGACCGGGAGCAGGTCGCCGGGCGACAGGTCGCCCGGCTGGATCCGCTCCTTGTAAGGCACCCACTGGGGGGCCACGATCGCCTCGTCGCCGGGGATCAGCACGACCTCGTCGACGGTGACCTGCTTCTGCCGCGACGCGCGGGCCACGGTCACCGACCAGCGCCAGCCGCGGTAGCCGGAGCGCGTGCAGGCGAAGAGGTGCGTGGCGACCCGCTCGCCCTCGACCTGGGCGCCGAGGTGCTCACCGACGTCCGCGGCGGGCACGTCTTCGAGGAGCGCGGCGCGGGCCGCGTCGATCGCGGACACGACGACGGCGTCGGGCTTGGCCCGTCCGGTGGTCATGCTGGTCACGGTCACCGGGGAATCATCCCCCATCGACACGCCCGGTGTCAGGTCGGGTGCGGGCGTCGGGGTGGGCAGTACCCGGCAGGATAGGGGGGTGAGTGCGCAGCGGCCCTCCCCCGGGACGGCTCCCCGCGAGCGGGCCCGGCAGGCCGGGCGCGCGGTCGGCAGCGGGGCCAAGGGTGCCGCCCGGGTGACCGGTCGGCTCGGCCGCGCCGTGGGACGCCAGGCCCGGCGCGCCGCCGACGCCGAGGGCGCCGGGGCCTCCGGGCTCTCCCGCCTCATCGAGCTGCACGCCATCAACGCGGCCGGCGACGCCGCGGTGGCGATCTCGCTGGCCGGGACACTGTTCTTCCAGGTCCCGACCGGGGAGGCGCGCGGCCAGGTCGCGCTGTTCCTCGCACTGACGATGCTGCCCTTCGCGATCGTGGCGCCGCTGATCGGACCGTTCCTGGACCGGTTCGCGCACGGCCGGCGCTGGGCGATCGGGACCACGATGGCGGTCCGCGGGCTGCTGGCCCTGGCCCTGGCCGGCGCGGTGGTGGACGACTCGCGGTGGCTGTTCCCGGCCGCGCTGGGATGCCTGGTGGCGTCCAAGGCGTACGGCGTGACCCGCGCCGCCGCCGTACCCCGCCTGCTTCCCGACGGGGTGACCCTGGTCAAGGCGAACGCGCGGGTCTCCCTGGCCGGGATCCTCGGTGCGACCGTGTCGGCGCCGCTGGCGGTGCTGGCGTCGTACTTCGGTCCCGAGTGGTCCCTGCGCTACGCCTTCGTGCTGTTCGTGGTCGCCACCGTCTGGGCGATCCGGCTCCCCGCCCAGGTGGACTCCAGCGTCGGCGAGGGTGTCATGTCGATGCGGTCCGGCCCCGGGTCGGACGCCGAGCCGTCCCGGCCCGAACGGCCGCGGATCCGGATCCCCGGCACCGTGTCCTTCGCGCTGCGGGCCAACTGCGGGCCGCGGTGGCTGTCGGGGTTCTTGACCATGTTCTTGGCGTTCCTGCTGCGCGAGAACCCGATCGGCGACTACCGGCCCGAGCTGCTGCTCGCGCTGGTGATCGGCGGGGTGGGGCTGGGCAGCACCCTCGGTATCGCCCTCGCCTCGGTGATGCGGAAGATCAACCCGGCCCTGACCGTGGTCCTGGCGCTGGTCGCCGACGCCGTCATGGCGCTGTTCGCGGCCCTGTTCTACGGCCTGTTCCCGCTCGTGCTGCTGGGGATCACGGCCGGACTGGCGCAGTCGCTCGCCAAGCTGGCCCTCGACTCCACCATCCAGCGGGACGTGCCCGAGCGGGTGCACGCGAGCGCGTTCGCCCGGTCGGACACCACGCTCCAGCTCGCCTGGGTGATCGGGGGCTTCGTCGGCATCGCGATGCCGCTCATGCCGCGCATCGGGCTCAGCGTGGCCGTCGCGGTGCTCGCGGCGTGGCTGCTGTTCGTGATCGCGACGCGCCCCCAGGTCCACCGACCCGCGACGCCCGCCCCGCGGTCCGGGCGCGGGGTCTAGAGGTCGAGCTCGTCCGCGAGCGCGCGGAGGAGCTTGGCGGTGGGCTTGGCGGTCTTGGCGTCGGGGTGGTGGCCGCGCCGGTAGGACTCACCCACGTCGTCGAGGAGCCGGATGGTGTCCTCGACGATCGTGGTCATCTCCTCGGGCGTCTTGCGCTTGGCGGCCGACTGGTTGCGGACCACGGAGGCCGGCGCGTCGAGGATCCGCACCTGGAGCGCCTGGTCGCCACGGCGGCCCTGGGCGATGCCGAACTCGACGCGGGCGCCGTTCTTGATCGTGGTCACGCCCTCGGGCAGCGCGTCGGCGTGCACGTAGACGTCGGGCCCGTTCTCCTGGGACAGGAACCCGAATCCCTTCCCGGCGTCGAACCACTTCACCTTGCCAGTGGGCACGGTCGGCATCTCCCTCATCGTCCGCGTGACCGGTCGTCGGCACGCACGTCCGAAGCCTATGCGGGACCCCGAACGGTTCACCAACCGGTTTGGACGTCGCGGACGCCGGTGAGGTGCTGGTCCAGCCACGCGGGGAACTCCCGCAGGTCGGCGAGGACGACGTCGGTGCCGGCGTCGAGCAGCTCCTCAGCCGTGCAGCCGCCCGTCAGCACCGACACGCTGAGCGCGCCGGCGGCCAGCGCCCCCTCGACGTCGTGGACGTGGTCCCCGACGTAGACCGACACACCCTCCGCGCGGAGCACGGCGGCCTTGCCGACCCCCCAGACCTCCCCCTCGAGGTGGTCGAGGTCGAGCCCGAGGTGGTCGACGTGCAGCTGGGCGTTGGGCCGGAACTTGCCGGTGACCACCACGACGCGCCCGCCGTGCCCGCGGACCGCGGCGATCGCCTCCACGGCGCCGGGCAGCAGTGGCACCGACGCGATCGCGAGACCGGGGTAGAGCGCCCGGAACCGGTCAACGGCCCCGGCGACCGCGTCCGCGGGCAGGTGGGCGGCCAGCGAGTCCCCCAGCGGCGGCCCGAGGCGGGAGGTCAGGTCGTCGATGGCGAAGTCGACGCCGAGCTCCTCCCCCAGTGCCGCGAGGGTCGCCCCGAAGCCCGGGACCGTGTCGATCAGCGTCATGTCGAGGTCGAACCCGACGGCGAGCGGCGTCACGGTGCCCTCCTCGCCGGTCATGGCGCCAGCGTAGGAGGACGGGTTGGAAACCACCCCGACGGGTGTCACCATCTGCGTTCTGGATGACAATGGGCGTTTGGGCTCGAGATGGACTCGAGCCGACACGGGAGGAGTGGTCGTGCGGTCCGGGCTGTGGACGTGGGTCGGCACGCGGGTGGGCATCCCCGCGGTCGCGCTGTCCGCTGCCCTCACGACCCTGGCGCTCGCCCCGTCCGCACCCGCGGGGGCGGCCCCGGACGACGCGCCGTCGCTGTACCTCGTGACGCTGCGCGGCCCGGGCCTGAGCGGCTACCACGGTCCGCTCACCGGAGAGGCCGCGCGCGCCCGGCTCACCGCCCAGCAGGACGCCAGCCTGGTCGGCACCGGCGTCACCGCCGCGCCGACGTACCGGTGGACCGACGCCCTCAACGGGTACGCCGTCGCCCTCACCGCGCCGGAGGCCGCCCGACTGGCCGCCGACCCGACCGTCGCCCTGGTCGAGGAGAACGCCGTGCGGAAGCTCGCCGGCGCCGACCAGCGGGCCCCGGGAACCGCGGTCGGCCGGACCCGTGGCGGGTCGGGTGTCGTGGTCGGCGTCATCGACTCGGGCCTGTGGCCCGAGAGCGCGCTGTTCGCCGGCGTGCCCGGCCTGGGCCGGCGGCCGCGCGGCTTCCACGGCACCTGCCAGGCGGGCGCGGAGTGGGGGCCGGACACCTGCAACCGCAAGGTCGTGGGCGCCCGTTGGTACGTCGACGGCTTCGGGGCCGGCAACGTGCGCGCCTCCGGCTACCTGTCCCCGCGCGACGACAGCGGGCACGGCACCCAGGTCGCCTCCATCGCGGCGGGCAACGCCGACGTCTCGGTGCGCGGCGGCGGCGAGTCCCTGGGCTCCTTCTCCGGGGTCGCTCCCCAGGCCCGCGTGGCCGTCTACAAGGCGTGCTGGACCGCGCCGAACCCCGACGACGACGGGTGCGCGACCGCCGACCTGGTGACCGCGATCGACCAGGCCACCCGCGACGGGGTCGACGTCCTCAACCTCTCCGTGACCGGGCCGAGCGCCCCCGACACCGTCGAGCGCGCACTCCTGGGGGCGGCCGAGGCGGACGTCGTCGTGGTGGCCGCCGCAGGCAACGCCGGACGCACGGCGTACGCCGGGCACGCCTCCCCGTGGGTGACCACGGTGGGTGCCGCGACCGCCGCGCTGCCGCGCGGCGAGGTGCGGGTCGCCGGCGGACCGGACCTGGGCGGCGCGATGGTCTCCGGGCGCACCCTGCGGCAGGCCAGGATCGTCCTCGGCGCCCGGGCCAGCGCCCCGGGCACCGACCGTGCGGACGCGGCGCTGTGCCGTCCCGGTTCGCTCGACGCCGCCACCGTGGGCGGCGCGATCGTGGTGTGCGCCCGCGGGTCGATCGGTCGCGTCGACAAGTCGGCGGCCGTCCATCAGGCCGGCGGTGCCGGCATGGTCCTGACCAACGTCACCGCCGGTGCGGTCACGGCCGACCTGCACGCGGTGCCCACCGTCCACCTCGACCGCGGCGCGGGCCGCCGCCTCACGTCGTACCTCGCTCGGCACCCACGTGCGCGGGCCACCCTGCGCTCGACCGGCACCGATGCCGCACCGGTGCGCGTGGTGCGCTGGTCCAGCGGCGGCGACCCCGCCGGCGCCCTGGTCAAGCCCGACCTGGTGGCCCCGGCCGTCGGCCGGTTGGGCGCCGTGCCCCCGCGCACCGACGGGAGCCGGTTCGCGTTCTTCTCCGGCACGTCCGCCGCCACCGCCCACGTCAGTGGCGTCGCCGCGCTGCTCCGGGCCCGCTACGACTGGTCCGCGTCCGCCATCCGCTCGGCCCTGGTCACCAGCGCTCGTCCGGTCGACGACCCGGCGCTCCGACAGGGTGCGGGCCGCAGCAGCATCGGGTCCGCGCTGCGCTCCCACCTCGTCCTCGAGGTCGGCCCACGTGACTACCGGCGCTACCTCGACGGCGACCTGGCGCCCGAGCGCCTGAACGCCGCGTCGATCATGCTCGACCTCGACGGCACCCTCGAGGCGGTGACCCGGCGGGTCACCAACCTCGGTCGCCGGGCGATGTACTTCTCCTCGTCGGCGCGCGGCTTCTCCCGACCCGGCGTCCGGATCACCCCGGCGGCGCTGCGGGTCCCGGCCGGCGGCACGGCGACCTTCACCGTCTCCGTGGCCGGGTCCGGCGCGGTCGCCCCGCTCGACGACGGGTACGTCGTGTGGCGCGGCGCCGACGGCACCCGCCTGCGGATCCCCGTCGTGCTCTCCCGCTAGAGACCGAGGGCCGCCGTGGACTCCTCGCGCATCTGGACCTTGCGCACCTTGCCGGTGACGGTCATCGGGAACGCCTCCACCACCATCACGTAGCGCGGGATCTTGAAACGCGCGAGCCTGCCGGTGGCGAAGGCGCGCACCGCGTCGGCGTCGAGCGGTGTCGCGCCGGCCCGCATCCTGATCCAGGCGCACAGCTCCTCGCCGTACTTCGCGTCCGGGACGCCCACCACCTGCACGTCCTCGACGTCGGGGTGGGTGTAGAGGAAGTCCTCGACCTCGCGCGGGTAGATGTTCTCGCCGCCGCGGATCACCAGGTCCTTGATCCGGCCCACGATCACGCAGTAGCCGTCCTCGCGCATGACCGCCAGGTCTCCGGTGTGCATCCAGCCGTCGGCGTCGATCGCCTCGGCGGTCTTCTCGGGCTCCTCCCAGTAGCCGAGCATCACCGAGTAGCCGCGGGTGCAGTACTCCCCGGTCTCGCCGCGCTCGACCGTGGCCCCGCTCTCCGGGTCGATCACCTTGATCTCGACGTGCGGATGGACCCTGCCGATGGTGGCCGTCCGCCGGTCCAGGTCGTCGTCGGGCCGGGTCTGGCAGGAGACCGGTGAGGTCTCCGTCATCCCGTAGGCGATCGAGACCTCGGACATGTGCATGTCCTCGATGCAGTGCTTCATCACCTCGACCGGGCAGATCGAGCCGGCCATCACACCGGTGCGCAGGCTCGAGAGGTCGAAGGACGCGAAGTCCGGCGCGTTCTGCATCGCGATGAACATGGTCGGGACGCCGTACACCCCGGTGCAGCGCTCGTCCTGCACCGCCCTCAACGTGGCCGACGGGTCGAACGCGGGGCCCGGGATCACCATCGTCGCGCCGTGCGCGACGCAGCCGAGGTTCCCCATCACCATCCCGAAGCAGTGGTAGAAGGGCACCGGGATGCAGAGCCGGTCCTGCTCGGTGAAGTCGATCGCCTCGGTGGTGAAGAACCCGTTGTTGAGGATGTTGCGGTGGCTCAGGGTCGCGCCCTTGGGACGGCCGGTGGTGCCCGAGGTGTACTGGATGTTGATCGGCTCCTCGGGCGCGAGGCCGGCCAGCGTCTCGGCCACCGCGCCGGCGGGCACGCTCTGCCCCTCGGCCACCAGCTCCGCCCAGTCGTCGGTGTCCAGGTAGACCACCCGGCGCAGACCGGGGCAGTGCTCCCGGACCTCGTCGACCATCCCGCGGTAGTCGCTGTCCTTGAACGACGACGCGGCGACCAGCAGCGTGAGGCCGCTGTGGTTGACGGCGTACTCGAACTCGTGGGTGCGGTACGCCGGGTTGACGTTGACGAGGATCGCGCCGAGCTTGGCCGTGGCGAGCTGGAGGATCGTCCACTCGGCGCAGTTCGGCGACCAGATGCCGACCCGGTCACCCGTCTCGAGCCCCGCGGCCAGCAGCCCGCGGGCGACCGCGTCCACGTCGCGGTCGAGCTCGGTCCAGGTCCACCGGCGCCCGGTCGCCACCTCGACCAGGGCCTCGCGGTCGCCGTGGGCGGCGACGGTGCGCTCGAAGGTGGCGCCGATGGTCTCCTCGATCAACGCGGGCGTGGTCTCTCCGGCGGCGTAGGACTCCATGCCAGCGAACGTAACGCGGCTAGCGGACCGTCCGGTAGGTGTGCAGCTGGATGCCGTTGGCGTACGTCGTGGTGTCGACGTGGGCGAGCTTCTGCTTGTCCGCGGCGTCCGCGGGGAACAGCCGGGCACCCGACCCGAGGATCACCGGCCAGGTCATCAGCCGCCACTCGTCGACCAGCCCCGCGGCGTGCAGGGCCTGCACCAGCGTGGCGCTGCCGTTGACCATGATCGGGCCGCCGGCACCCGCCCGGAGCCGCGCGACCGAGTCGATGTCGCGCAGGACGTGGGAGTTCGCCCAGGCCGGGTCGGTGAGGGTGGTCGAGACGACGTGCTTGGGCATCGTGTTGAACCGGTCGGCGAAGTCGCCCTCCCGTCCGGGCCACGCCGCCGCGAACCCGTCGAAGGTCCGGCGGCCGAGCAGCAGCGCGTCGGCCTCCGCGAGCTCACGGCCCTTGTACTCGTAGACCGTGGGGTCCTCCTCGATGTCGACGGTCCAACCGGTGTGCCGGTAGCCGTCCTCGCCGCCGGGCGCCTCCACGACGCCGTCGAGGGAGATGAACTCGGACACGAAGATGGTGCGCATCGCTGGGCCCTTCGTCGGTGGGTGGTCTGCTCATCCTGTCCACGAAGGATGCGCGCCGGATACGACAGTCCCCGACGAAGTAGTTTCGTCGTCGTGGAGACCGACGCCGTGCTGCGCCTCATCGAGGAGGTGGCGGCCGAGGTGATCACGCCCCGGTTCAGGGCCCTCGCGCAGGGCGAGATCCACGAGAAGAACCCCGGCGACCTGGTGACGGTCGCCGACCACGAGGCCGAGGACCTCCTCACTCGGGCGCTCAACGCCGCCTACCCCGACGCCGTGGTGCTCGGCGAGGAGGCCTACGCCGCCGACGCGTCGCTGATGGACCGGTACGTCGCCGCCGAGCACGCGTTCACCGTCGACCCGGTCGACGGCACCAAGAACTTCGTGAACGGCTCCCCCGACCACGCCGTGATGCTCAGCGAGAGCCGCGCCGGCGAGGTGGTGCGCGCCTGGATCCACCAGCCGCAGCACGACCTCGCCTATGTCGCGGAGCGCGGCGCCGGCTCGTTCCGCAACGGTGAGCGGTTGCGCCGCGAACCTCCGTCCGCGGACCCCGACGCCTGGCACGGCGTCACCTCACGCCGCGCGTGGGTCGGCCGCTCCCTGCCCGGCCTACGGCCCCTCGCGCTCACCTGGATCTGCTGCGGCGTGGACTACCCGAAGCTCGTGGAAGGTGCCGCCGACTTCGTGCTCTACGGCGCCGGCCTGCCCTGGGACCACGCCCCCGGGTCGTTGCTCCTGAGCGAGGCCGGCGCCTTCCTCGGCGGCACCGACGGAGCGGCCTACCAGCCGGCCGGCCCGCGAGCCCCGGGCTGGTCGCCGCGGCCGACCGACGACGTACGACAGGGTCCTGCTCCTCCTGTGAGACGGGGCCCAAGGTCCCTGGGACGACCGGGTGGTCGGCGATAGCGTCGCGGGGTGACCGTCACCAACCCTGGCAACCTGCCCGCGCCCGAGCTGCTCGACCGCCTGGCCCATCCCAGCGAGGACGAGGTCGCCGCCGTCGACGCCTGGTGGCGGGCGAACAACTACCTGACCGTCGGCCAGATCTACCTGATGGCCAACCCGCTGCTGCGCGAGCCGCTGGACTCCGACCACATCAAGCCCCGGCTGCTCGGCCACTGGGGCACCAGCCCGGGCTTGTCCTTCGTCTACGCGCACGCGTCGCGGCTGATCCGGCAGACCGGACAGGAGATGCTCTACCTGGCCGGCCCCGGTCACGGCGGCCCGGCGCTCGTCGCCGCGGGCTACCTCGAGGGCAGCTACTCCGAGATCTATCCCGCGATCACCCAGGACACCGACGGGATGCGGCGGCTGTTCCGTCAGTTCTCGGCCCCCGGTGGCATCCCGAGCCACGTGTCGGTGACGACGCCGGGGTCGATCCACGAGGGTGGCGAGCTCGGGCTACGTCCTGGTGCACGCGTTCGGCGCGGTGATGGACAACCCGGACCTGATCGCCCTGGCCGTCGTCGGCGACGGCGAGGCCGAGACCGGCCCGTTGGAGGGCTCCTGGAAGGGCGTGTCGTTCCTCAACCCCGCGCGCGACGGGGCGGTGCTCCCGATCCTGCACCTCAACGGCGCCAAGATCGCCGGCCCGACGGTGCTGGGCCGCAAGGACCCGGCCGAGGTGCGCTCGCTGCTGGAGGGCCACGGCTACGACGTGATCGAGGTGGAGGGCGAGGACGTGCCCGGGATGCACCTGCGGTTCGCCGAGGCGCTGACCCGGGCCTGGTCCGGCATCCGCGCGATCCAGGCCGCCGCCCGCGGCGGCGACTGGGACGGCGCCCGTCCGCGGTGGCCGCTGATCGTGCTGCGCACCCCGAAGGGCTGGACCGGTCCGGACGTCGTCGACGGGGTGCAGGTGCGCGGGACCTGGCGCTCGCACCAGGTGCCGCTGTCCAACGTGAAGGACAACCCGGACCACCTGCAGATCCTCGAGGACTGGCTGCGCTCCTACCGGCCCGAGGAGCTCTTCGACGCCGACGGGGCGCCCACCGAGCTGGTGCGCCGGGCGAACCCGGAGGGTGACCTGCGGATGAGTGCGACGCCGCACGCGAACGGCGGCCTGCTGACCCGCGACCTGGAGCTGCCGGACTTCCGCGACTACGCGATCGAGGTGCCCCGCCCGGCGGCCGTGCGGAGCGAGTCGACCCGCAAGCTCGGCGAGATGATGCGCGACATCTACGCCGCCAACCCCGACCGGTTCCGGCTGTTCTGCCCCGACGAGACCAACAGCAACCGGCTCGGCGCGGTCTTCGAGGTCTCCGACCGCGCCTTCGCCGAACGGGTCACCCCCGAGGACGTCGCCCTCTCGCGCGACGGCCGGGTGATGGAGGTGCTCTCCGAGCACAACTGCCACGGCTGGCTCGAGGGCTACACCCTCACCGGCCGGCACGGCTGGTTCGCCACCTACGAGGCCTTCGCCATGGTGAGCGCCTCGCAGACGATCCAGCACAGCAAGTGGCTCCAGGAGGCCGACGCGCTGCCGTGGCGGGCCCCGGTGCCGAGCCTCAACGTGCTGCTCACCTCGACCGCGTGGCGCAACGACCACAACGGGTTCAGCCACCAGGGGCCGGGCCTGATCCAGAACGTGATCACCACGCGCGGCAACATCGGCCGGGTCTACCTGCCGCCCGACGCCAACTGCCTGCTCTCGGTGGCCGACCACTGCTTCCGCTCCCGGTCCTACGTCAACCTGGTCGTGATCGACAAGCAGCCGCAGCTGCAGTGGCTGACGATCGACGAGGCGGTCGAGCACTGCGCCCGGGGCGCCGGCGTGTGGGAGTGGGCCGGCACCGACGACGGCTCGGCCGACCCCGACATCGTGCTGGCCTGCGCCGGCGACGTGGTCACGATGGAGACCGTCGCGGCGGCCGCGATCCTCCGCGAGCACCTCCCGCACTTCCGGACCCGGGTGGTCAACGTCGTCGACCTGATGACGCTGCCGCGCCGCAAGGACCACCCGCACGGCATGGACGAGACGCTCTTCAACGAGCTGTTCACCGACCACGTCGACGTGGTGTTCGCCTTCCACGGCTACCCCGGCGCGATCCACCAGCTGGTGCACGGCCGGCCGGACGCCGACCGGTTCCGGGTGCGCGGCTTCATCGAGGAGGGCACCACGACCACGCCGTTCGACATGGTGGTGCGCAACCGGGCCTCGCGCTACCACCTGGTGATGGACGCGCTCAACAACGCCCGCCGGACCCCGCCCGGCGCCAGCGACCTGAAGGCCTTCTGCGAGGCGAAGCTCGCCGAGCACGCGACGTACGTCGTCGAGCACCTGCGAGGACATGCCCGAGGTCCGCGACTGGGTGCTCGGCGACTGGGCCGAGCCGGGCTGACGTCGTGCCGGCCCCGACGCCTCGCCCCGCCCTCGGTGAGTCGGTCGAGGGCCCGGCCGGGTGCGGCTCAGGCCTCCCGGGTCACGGTCATCTCGCGATCGCCGAACCGCACCCGGTCGCCGTCGATGAGGGTGGCCGGCTTGCCCGCGAGCAGGTCCCGGGACACGCCTTGGCGCATCAGCACCGAGCCGTTGGTCGAGCCGCGGTCCATGACCACGAGCACGCCGTCGGGCGCGAGGTGGAACTGGGCGTGGGTCTTGGACAGCGACATGTCCGCGGACGGGAGGGGGACGACGTGTCGCACCGGCTCCCCGGACCGTGGCTCGGGACGGCGGCCGACCAGTCCGAGCCCCTCGACCACGAAGGTGTCACCGGTGTCGAAGGCGACCCGCCAGCGCAGGCCGCTGGTCGCGGGCGTGCCCCGGCGGACGGTGCGGCCGGAGTCCGGTGCGGGTGGGGTCGTCGCCCGGCTGACGGCAGGCACCCGCGGCACCGGCGTGCTGGGCGTGCTGCGGACCGGCGACGCCTCGGGCCTGGGGAGTGGACGGGCCGGCGGCTCGGCCGGCGGGGCCGACGGGACCAGTCGCATGGCGGTCAGGTTGACGACGTGCGGCGGGCCGCTGTCCGGCGCGACCTCGTCGGCGGGCACCGGGCGGACATCGACCACCACCGAGCGCGCCACGTGGTCGTGCCACCCGCGGCGCTGGCGGCCGGGGTCCGTCATCGCGGTCCAGGCAAGGGTGGCCAGGCCGATGCCGAAGGTCGGCAGGCCGGCCAGCCCGAGGATCACGGCCCGCTCGGCCGCTCGACCCACCCCGATCGGGGTGCCGCTGCCGTGGTGCACCGCGCGCAGTCCCAGCAGCGCCTTGCCGGGTGAGAGCCCCGTGCGTCCGAGCAGGACCGCGAAGCCGAGCCCGACCACGAGCACGGCTCCGGCCAGGACCGCGATGCCGGGCACGACCCGGTCGTCGTCGAGGAACGCCGCCCAGGCGAACCAGCCCACGAGGAGGTACACCGTCCACGCGATCACCCGGTCGAGGGTGAACGCGTAGAACCGGCGGTCCAGGCTCGCCACCGGGAACGTCGCGTCCACGGCAACGGCGTGCGGTGCGGGCTCGGTCATCGCGGGGCTGCTTCGTTCAGGGTCAAGGGTTGGTGACCTGGATGGTCACGCCGTCGCCGAGGTCGATGATCGCGCCGGGGATCAGCTGGACGGCGATCCCGGGCTGGAGGTCCTCCGGCGGCAGGCCGGGCTGCACCAGGACCGTCCCGTTGGTCGAGCCCATGTCCGTCACGACCGCGGACCCGTGGTCGGCACCGGACCCGGGACGGACCTCGAGGTGGGTCGAGGAGATCTCCTGGTGGGGGCTGGGCACCGTGATCATCCGCGGCTGCTCGTGGGACCCGAACCGGCGGGCCTCGGGGGCGCGCCCGACCAGGACCGCACGGTCGACCTCGACGGTCTCGCCGCTGGAGAGCACAAGCCGCGCCACCGGGCGGGAGGTGACGCTCGGGGCGTGCTGCTGACCGGGGATGCCGGGGTGCTGCCGGGCGAAGTCGTCGGGCTCGGCCCCGGCCGCGCCGGTCATGCCGTCGTGGTCCCCGGTGTCCCCGGTGGGCCCGGTACCGCGGGACTCGACGGGCGGCCACGCGGGTGTCGGAAACCGCTCGGTGAGCTCCTCGTGGGCGGCCAGCGGTGCGGGGACGAGCTCGGGTTCGGGGTCCGGCTCGAGCTCCGGCCCACCCGCCTCGAAGCCGGTGAGGTCCTCGCTCTCCACGCCGGCCTCGGACTCGGGCTCCTCGGGCACCGGCTCGGCCTCGACCACCGACGCCGCCGCCGACGTGGACGCCGGCTCCTCGATGCGCGAGACGCGCACCAGGCCGACGCTCACCGCGAGCTCGTCTCCGGCGGTGCTGTCCTCGAGCTCGATGACGGTCCGGCGGACGCCGGTCAGGCGGCGCTCGACCCAGGTCGTGGCCGAGGACCCGTCGAGCTCGACCTCTTCGCCGTCGAGGGTGAAGACAACCCGGGCCGGCCCGCGGAGCACGACCTGCGTCGTCCCCGCGTCGGCGCTGAGCAGCACGAAGCCGGGCAGGTCGCGCAGGCCACCGGACACCAGGGCGTCGAGCACCTCGTCGAAGCCGGCGCCGTCGTCCACGAGCTCCCACAGGGCGGCCACCCGGGCACGCTCCGACGGCGGGAGCAGGACGCGTGGCGTGGTCGCCGAACACGGCGTACCAACCACCGGGACGGAAGGTGCGACGCGCCACGGTCGACTCGAACTCGGTCACGGCAAGGCCCCCAGTTTCTGTTCCAGGCTCACAGTCAGCGGCGCTGAGTCGGACGCGTCATCGGTGAGCAATCCCACCACATCGATCACGACCGCGGTCGCGTTGTCGCGACCGCCTGCCTCCAGTGCGGCGGTGACGAGCCGGTCGGCGGCGTCGCGGGGGTCGTCGGCGTCGTCGAGGATGGCCTCGATGGTGGCGTCGTCGATCATCCCGTTGATGCCGTCGGAGCAGAGGAGCAACCGCTCCGCAGAGGGCAGGGGCAGCAGGAAGAAGTCCGCCTCCGCGTCGTCGGGACCGCCCAGCGCCCGGGTCACCACGTGCCGCTCGGGGTGGGTCGCCATCTCGTCGTGGGTGATGGTGCCGGCGTCCACGAGCTCCTGCACCACGGAGTGGTCGACCGAGACCTGTTCGAGCGTCCCGTCGGTGAGGCGGTAGATGCGGGAGTCGCCGAGGTTGGCGAGGAGCCACTTCGGTACGCCGGAGTCCTCGACCAGGAGCGCGACGACGGCGGTGGTACCGGCGTACCACTTCTCGGCGCCGCCGAGCCGTTGCTCGACGGCGTACTGGTTGATCCGCGACTGGGCCCGGTCGAGGATGTCCGCCACCAGGGCGGCGCCCTCCCGGGCGTCGCGGGCGAGGTCCTCGAGATCGCCGAACTCCTCGACGACGATCTGGCTGGCCACGTCGCCGCCGGCGTGGCCGCCCATCCCGTCGGCGACCACGAAGACCGGCGGGGAGGCGAGGTAGGAGTCCTCGTTGACCGCGCGCACGTGTCCCACGTCCGTCTTCGCACCGAAGTGCAGCTCGACCTTGCTCATGGGACCGACTCCACCTCCTGGGTGGGCGTGAGAATACGCGGACGGCAGCCACCGGGGGAGGGCGTCGGAGTAGCCTCGACGCGATGGGAGCCAGGGCGGGAGGCCGCACGTCGCACCGGGCCGGGAGCGACGGGCACCGGACCCTGGCCGACCAGTTCCGCAGCTGGCCCGACGAGCGGTTGACCGGGCTGCTCCGTGAACGTCCCGATCTCGCCACTCCGGCCCCTCACGACTCGGCTCACCTGGCGTCGCGGACCGCCACCAGGTCGTCCCTCTCCCGCGCGCTCGACCGGCTGAACCGGCTGGAGCTCTCTGTCCTTGATGCCCTCGTGGTGGCCGGTCAAACCACTCCGGAACAGCTGATCGCCCTGGTGGCCGCCGAACCCGACGCCACCCGGGCCGCGATCCAGCGGCTGGTGGACCTCGCGGTGGCCTGGGAGGCGCCCGGCGGGCTGCGCCCGCTCACCGGGGTCGCGGAGTGCCTGACCGGTGGCGCCGCGGCCGGCGTGAGCGGCGTGCGACCGGTGACCGAGGGCTCGTCGGCCGACGACATCGAGAGGCGGTTGGCCGCCCTCTCCCCCGCCGCCCGGGCGCTGCTCGACCACGTGGACGCCCAGGGCGGGACCGGCGCGACCGAGGCCGCGTCGACGGCCGCGACCGTCAGGCCCGGCGCGGTGACGACCCCGGTCGAGGAGCTGCTGGCCGCCCGGTTGCTGGTGCCGCGCGGGGACGGGCTCGTGCAGGTGCCCGGCGAGGTGGCCCTGGCGCTGCGGGGCGGTCGGACGACGAGGGAACGCGTGGACGCCACTCCCGGGCCGGCCACGACCGAGCGGGCGTCCGCCCTGGTCGACCGGACCGCGTCGGGGGCCGCGTTCGAGGCGGTCCGACGCGTCGAGCTGCTGCTGGACCAGTGGGGCACCACCCCGCCGGCCGCCCTCCGCAGCGGCGGTCTCGCGGTCCGCGAGCTCAAGGCCGCCGCCGCCCTGCTGCACGTGGACGAGGTCACGACCGCCCTGCTCGTCGAGGTGGCCGCCGCCGCGGGCCTGCTCGCCCAGGC
>CAWBRP010000012.1:0-517113 GCA_963791275.1 uncultured Actinomycetota bacterium | reverse complement strand
GGGCTAGACTCTGGCGAGGGCAACCGCGGTTCTGGCGAAGACGGAGCCGCTCGATCCGGTAGGCCACCTCGGCTGGTGAGATGAGGTCATCGCCGTGGCGCTCGTACGGAATGCCGAGCCCGTCACCCGCGCAGTCACGAAGGCCCCCCAGGAGGCGGTCCTGGGCTTCGGGTATCCAACCCTCACGGAGACCCCATCCCCTGATGTGTTCTTCGAACACATAGAAGTCGGTGCCCAGGTCGCGCATCCGGGGGTCGCTGAAGCGACCCCAATTGGCGACGAAGTCAACGAGCGCCTCGGGGTCTCGTAGGTCGACTTCTTCGGGTTCGGCGAGGTAGAAGTCGACCGGCAATGAGACGTCGCGAGGCTCGCCGGACTGCACGATCCACACGCCGTCGCGAGTGCGCTCCAGCCGCGCGTCCCGGACCTGCACCGAGGGCTCCGCCACCGCTCCCGGCCAGATCGTCATGGGCAGCGGTCGCGTCATCGACTCCGCGTCTCGTGCAATGCTCCCGAGATCGAGGAGCCTCGACATACGAACAGCAAAGGGCCTCCACTGGCGACCGGACAAGGCCCATGGGGCGAGAGCCGGCGATCTATACGAAAGTAGGGGTCGGCGAGGCCAAGGTAGACGCCGGTTGCGTCGTCGACCTACTCGAAGACAGCGTCCCAGTCGTCCTTCATGCTCACCACCGTCCAGCCAGTTCCTCGGCCCTGGCCAGGGACGCCTCGGCCGAGGCGGTGTAGGCGAACTCACGGTCCGCGTCGTCATGGCTGACCAGAAGGCCGAAGGAAGCCGACTCGAGCATCTCGATGTCCACGTCGGCGTTCCCCGCAGCGAACACCGGGCAGCCGTCCGGTCTGCGCGAAGATGTGTTCGGGCTTCCCGGGACCGAGGTCGAGGCTGCCCAGCATCTCCTCTCCACGCACCACGCCGCCGTCGACGTAGGTGTATTCCGCGGCGGTGCCGATCACATTCTCCTTGTTGATCCCCCAGGTCTCCTCGGCGAAGACCCTCATGAAGTCCCGCCTGCCGCCGGAGCACACGAAGACCCGGAACCCGTTCGTCTTCAGCAGGTCGAACAACTCCAGCATCGGCTTGTAGACCAGGTCCTTGTACAGGACGCCGAAGCTTCGGCTGCTTGACAGTCACCAGCCACTCGCGGACCTGGGCGTCGAACTCGGCCGGTGTGGTCGCCGGCCCAGAAAGCCCGAACGCCGCGAACAACGCCTCGACCACCGCCGGTTCCTGGCTCGCCACGCCCTCGAAGAAGGCCGGGTCCTCCTCGATGATCGCCCGGTACGGCTGCTGGCCGGCCATCGACGGGTCCGCCTTGATCTCCTCGGCCCATTTGCGGAACACGAAGTCGAACTGCGGCGGCAGCGGCTGCTCCACCCACAGCGTGCCGTCGTTGTCGAACGCAGCGATCCGATCCGCGGCCGGCACGAAGTCCGGCCCGCTCTCGTCGGTCACCCGTGTCAGGAAGTCCAGGATCGCCGCCTTGGCCGCCCCGTCGTTCCAGCTGACCAGCGTCTCGCCACTCATCGGGCGCCGCGTCTCGACGTTCGTGGCATCGCCGGCCCATCGGTCGTGTGCGTTGTCGCCATCCTGAAGGACGGCGGAGCGGGTCGGCGTCACCGATTCAGGTGACAGATCGCGGCGGCGGCCACCACGTCCCTGAACGAACAAACGGCCCCGCCTCCCTCAGGGAGTGCGGGGGCCGTTCGTCAGTGCGCTCTCAGCAGGAGGCGGTGGTGGAGCTGGCGGTGACGTCGTCGCAGGTCTCCTGGAAGATGTCGGACAGCGCGTCACCGAAGAGGAACACGACGGCGACGATGAGGGCGGCGATGCCGGCGATCAGCAGGCCGTACTCCACGGCGGAGGCGCCGCGCTCGTCCAGCTTGGTCTTCTGGGCGTCGAGCATGATGCGCAGGTAGTTGAGCATGGTGATTCTCCTTGGTCCCCCCCGAAGCGGAGGTCAGCAGGCAGCGCCCCCCTGGCGCGCCTGAGAGGCATCCTCAGCGGGCCCGGGGTGTCCGCGCTGGGTTTCTCCGGATTTCTGCCCGATCGGTCATTTTTCGACGAAGTCGGACCAGATGCTCCGCCGCGTGGTGGTCCGGGACATGGCCGGGCGCGACCCACGCTGACGGACACCCTCATGGGCTCGCGGGTCGGCCGGCCGAATCCAGCTCCGGTCCTGGATCGGCCTCAGGTCCCGGCTCGGGCTCCGGTTCGGCCTCGGGAAACTCGACCTGCGCGTCGATCAACGGGGCGGCCCAGGCGGCCCGTGGGTCCGGGTCGATGAAGAAGGCCCGCAGGAGCAGGGTCATCGGGACCGCGAGGAGGGCACCCAGCGGGCCCAGCAGGAAGGCCCAGACGATGAGGGACATGTAGGTCATCTCGGCACTCAGTCCGACCGTGTTGCCGACGTACCTCGGCTGGATGAACGTCTGGATCGTGACGTTGAGGACGCTGTAGACGAGGATGACCAGCAGCATGCTCTCCCACCCGGAGTCGAGGAGGGCGAGCAGCGCCGGAGGGATGATCCCGATCACGAAGCCGATGTTGGGGATGAAGTTCGTGATGAACGAGAAGAAGCCCCACACGATCGGCAGCGGCACGGCGAGCAGCCAGAGCGCTCCGGCGTCCAGGACGCCGACGATGGCGCCGAACAGCGCGGTCATGACCAGGTAGCGCTGGGTGCCGTTCACGAACTTGGCGAGCGACGCGGCGAGGTGCGGCTTCGTCCGGTGCAGCCAGGCGGTCCGCGGCTTGAAGCCGGGGACGGCCACGACGAAGAAGAACATCACCGTCACCAGGAAGAACAAGGACCCGAGGGCCCCCAGCATCGAGGAGAGGAGGCTGGTGAGCACGTCGGCGACCTTGCCGGGGTCGACCTTCTTCAGGAGGTCGCTCGTCGTCTCCCCACCGAGCCCGATCTTCGACAACCAGCTGTCCGCCTCGTCGGTGAGGCTCCCGGCTTCCTTGGCGTACTGCGGGAGCAGGTCGACGAGCTTGACCAGGCAGACGATCGTCCCGACCACGAGCACGAGCAGGATGGCGTACGCCGCGACGAGGGCCAGCAACGTGGCGAGCCAGCTGGGCCAGCCGTGTCGACGCGCCCAGGCACCTACGGGCAGCACCGCGATGGTCAGGACCAGCGACAACATCGTGGGAGCGATGATCTCGGCGGCGCCCCGGACGCCCATGCCGATGACGATCACGCCGATGACGCCGATGATGATCGTCACGCCGCGCGGCAGCAGCGCAGCGGTCACGCCGGCCGAAGGGCTCGTCGAAGTGGCCGGCTCGGTCGGCTGGTGCGTCGCCATGCGGCCAACGTAGGACACCGTGGCCCCGGAGTGGGTCACATCGCGTGGGTGAGCCGCTGCCGCGGGCCAAGGCCGTCCTCGAGCTGATGGCGAGGGATCCCGACCGCGGTGCGGTCAGGACTCGGGGCACATCTTCGTCACCGAGGTGGCGAGCGAGGTCATGGCGGTGGCCAGTCCCTGGAGGGCCGTCCCGATCGCGGGGGCCTGCTCCCGGAGGGTTTCGGCGGTCAGACCGTCGGTGGCGGTCTCGACCGCGGCGAACTGTGTCTGGACCTGCTCCACGGCCGGCTTCAGCTCCGCCGCCACCGAGGACGCCGCGGCGGACAGGGAGGTCTTGACGTCCGCGAGCGCGGCCTCGAGGGCGTTGAGCCCGTCCTGGAGGGGCTGGATGTCGGCCAAGGTCTTGACGGAGGACTGGAGAGCTTCCACGTCGGTGCAGCCCGCCGCCTCCGAAGCGGTCGCGGACGGGCTGGACGAGCTCGTCGTGTCACTCGAGGCGCTCGAGTCGTCGGCGTCGTCCGAGCCGCCGCAGCTGACGAGCAACAACGCCGCCGCCAGGGCGACCCCGGCAGACGCGAACCTTCTGGCTGGCTGGGTGGAGGTCATGCGCCCAGTGTGGGACCGGCGGACCCGCCGCGCATCACCCGGGTCGGATGACGTCACCTGCGGTCTCCGCGGGACGGCTCAGGGCCGTTCCTGGATGCGCAGCATGTTTCCGGCGGGGTCGCGGAAGGCGCAGTCACGGACGCCGTACGGCTGCGCGATCGGCTCCTGGACGACCTCGGCGCCGCTGGCCTCCAGCGTCGCGAAGGTGTCGTCGAGGTCCGCGGTGGCCAGGTTGACGCCGAAGTAGCTGCCCTTGGCCATCAGCTCGAGGATGGTACGGCGTTCGTCGTCGGTGAGGCCGGGGATGGCGACCGGGGGGTGCAGCACGATGGCGGTGTCGGGTTGGCCGACGGGACCTACCGTGATCCAGCGCATCCCTTCGTAGCCGACGTCGTTGCGGATCTCGAAGCCCAGGGTGTCGCGATAGAAGGCGAGGGACGCGTCCGGGTCGGTGTGCGGCAGGAAGCTGGTGTGAATGGTGAGGTCCATGCCGCCAGGCTAGGTGCGGCTCGGAGCGGGTGCTTCTCGATTCCTGATCGGTCTGGTCACCTGTTTCGCCACGCAGGGCGGCATCCCGGACGCCGGTCGCGCCGTCTGGCCCCGGTAGGTGCTGGGCGGCACCCCGACCAGCTCGGTGAACCGCGTGCTGAAGGTGCCCAACGAGGAGCAACCCACCGCGAAGCAGACCTCGGTGACGCTGAGGTCGCCCCGGCGCAGCAACGCCATCGCGCGCTCGATGCGCCGCGTCATCAGGTAGCCGTACGGCGACTCGCCGTACGCGAGCCGGAACTGACGGCTCAGGTGCCCGGCCGACATGTGAGCGCCCCGGGCGAGCGCCTCGACGTCCAGGGGCTGCGCGTACTCCCGGTCGATCCGGTCGCGGACCCGGCGCAGCCGCGCCAGGTCGTGCAGGCGCTGCTCGCTCACGGGACTGCTGGTCACCCGCCCGATGGTGCCACGTCGTTCACGCCGCGAGGAACACGAGGCGGACGATCCTGAGGGGCTCAGAACACCAGGCTGACCGGGAAGGTGGAGATCCAGGCGAGGGCGGCCAGCAGCGACGACGCAGCCGGCGATCGTCATGGCCCAGCGCAGCCGCCGGTCCCGGAGCCGGGTGCTCATGCCGGCGAAGAACAGCACCACGGCGTACAGCACGACGGTCAGCACGTAGCTGCTGGATCTCTCGATGTCGAGCCGCACCTCGGCCGCCGAGGCCTCGGAGGCAGTGTCGAGCTTCGCGGCCTCCTCCTGGGCCGCGACCTGGTACTCCTCCATCGCGAACGGCGTCGGCGGGGCGTCGGGATCGGTCAGCGGATCCAGCGCCATCCAGGCGTCGAAGGCGGGGCGGAACTCGTCGCGGAAGCGGTCGACGTAGAAGTCGGCGACGCGTTCCTCGCCGCGCGTGTCGGCGTCCGCCCAGGCGATGAAGGTGGCCACGTCCACCTGTGTCTGCGCACGTGACGAGGCCGTCGGCCCGGGCGGCCTGGATCCGCAGGGCGTTGGTGCGGCCGGCGGCCGCGGCCTGCTCGCCGTTCCAGCGCGTGGCCTGGTAGCTGCTCCAGGAGGTGCCGAGGGCCGCGATCACGAGCAGCACGGTGACCACCAGCTCCTGCCGGCCCCGGCCCTCCTCGGCGGCGTCAGAGCTTGTTGCCATGCTCGTCACAGGGAGGGTCCAGCGTGAGCCCGACGACGTCGGCCTGGGTGTCGATCAGCCTCAACGTGCGCTCCATCGCCACCGGATGGAGCCGGCCGACGCCGTCGCCGTGTGGATGGTCGAAGAAGGTCAGCAGGAGCAGGAGCAGCGTGATCACCACCGTGACGCTGCCCATCAGCATGCCCTGCGTCACCCGGCCCTCCGCCGGGTCGGCGAAGAACAGCAGGTAGGCGAACACCACGCCGGAGATCACGAAGAGCGTCAGCCACAGCGGCAGCGGGATGATGCCCTCCGCGCCGTGCACCCGGTCGATCCGCGCCTGTTCCCGATCGGCCGTCTGGTCCATCCACCGGTCGTACGCCGACTGCTCGGTGTCCGTCTGCGGCTGGATGCCGGACACCGTCAGGAACATCTCGGCGCCCCAGGGATTGATCTGGTCGCCCAGCGTCCCGTCGGCCAGCGCGTCCCACTCCGGCCCGGCGACCGACCGTGCGTAGCAGGTCAGCTCACCGGTGAGCTCGGCCGCGGAGTCGGGCAGGAACTGTGCGGTCTGGACCTGCTGGGCCACGATCGTCGCCTCCGACTCGGCACCGGCCCGCGACGTGTCGTAGGAGCCGAACGCGAGGAAGATGATGAAGCCGAGCAGCACCGAGAAGCCGGTCGCCAGCACCCCGAAGACCCCCGAGGCCCGGTCACCGTCGGTGAAGTAGCTCCCCTCCGGTGCCCGTCGGCGCACCAGGAGCATCGCCGTGACGGTCAGCGCGGTCACCACGAGCACCACGGCGAAGCCGATGACCAGATTCACGCCGTCACACCCTTCTCGCGCGCTCGCTGGAGCGTCCGATGCTCCCGGTTGGACTGCGTCTTGGCCTCACCCCGATCTGATGATGCCGCACGGCTCACTTGCCGCCGAAGACCTCCAGCAGGGTGTCGCGCTCGGCGTCGGTCAGGTTGGTGCTGATCAGCGTGTGCTCCGTGCCCTGGAACCGCTCGCCGAGGCGGTCGAGGTTCCCGAACTCGGTGACCAGGAAGAGGGCCGAGGTGCCCTCGGTTATCTGGGTGCGGATCTTCTCCAGATCCGCCTTCTTGATGCCGGCGCCCTCGGTGGACTTGGCCAGCGCCCCGAGCGCGGCACCCGCGATCCCGCCGACCAGCGGGATCGCGAAGAGCGCCCCGATCAGCACCCCCCAGAGCGCGCCCCACGCGGCCCCGCTCTTCGGGTCGTCGTGGCCGCGCTGGATGTCGGGCTTGCCGGCTCCCACAGGCCAGGACATCACCGCGTGGTCGACGATGTTCACCAGGCCCTCCTCCTCGGCGTCCTTCAACAGCGAGGCCGCACGCTTGGCGCCCTCGGGGTCCTCGAACTTCCACACGGTGAACGTCGTCATCATTCGCTCCTGGTTCTCGGGGGACATCCGGCGCCCTCGCGGGGCGGTCATGGTCAGCCTGACCGCGCCACGCGGCCACGGCAAGAGGCTAGGCGGTGACAGCCAGCGACGTCGGGACGCTGCCCATCGGGCGTGGGGCTGACGAGCGACGCCGGAGGACGAGCTTGATCAGCTCCTCCACGACGACGAGGGACAGCGCGATCCCGCCGCAGGTGCACCACTGCGCGAAGGTCAGCGCCTCCGTTCCAACGATCCGCTGGAGGAGACCCAGCGACGTGACCAGGACGATGGCGAGCAGCGCGAGACCGTACCGACGCAGCTGCATGACGCCCGGGATCGTCGCCCGGTCGAAGATCGTGCGCTGCTGGTCTCGGCACAGCAGGGCCGCGGCCACGTGGAAGAGCGACAGGGTGGTGAGCAGCATGGTGGCTGCGACCACGGCGCCGTTGTCCTCGGCGATCTGGTAGGCGGCCAGCGACCCGATCGTCATCACCGCACCCTGAGCGCAGAGACGGATCCAGTTGTTCCGTGACAGCACCGGCTCCCCCATGGGACGAGGCGGGCGCGCCATCAGGCCTCGCGCGGGCTGGTCGAAGCCGAGCGCGATGGCGAGCGGGATGTCGACGACCATGTTCAGCCACAGGATCTGCAGCGGGTTGAGCGGCGCCCCGTCGGCGATGCCGATGATCCCTGCGCCGATGAAGATGGCGATGTAGGCGACCAACGTGGACATCTGGAAGCGCAAGTACTTCAGCAGGTTGTCGTAGAGCGTGCGGCCGTAGGACACGGCACCGACGATGGTCGCGAAGTTGTCGTCGGTCAGGATCATGACCGCCGCCTCCTTCGAGACCTCGGTGCCGGTGATGCCCATCGCGATGCCGATGTCGGCCGTCTTGAGCGCCGGCGCGTCGTTCACGCCGTCGCCGGTCATCGCCACGACGTTGTCCTGCTGCTTGAGCAGGCGCACGAGGCGGACCTTGTCCTCGGGCGCCACCCGCGCGATGACGCCGATCTCGTCGAGCTCGGCCAGGAGCTCGTCGTCGGACATGGCCGCGAAGGCCGTGCCGGTGATGGCCCTGCCCTCGATGCCCAGCTCGCCGGCGATGGCCGCGGCCGTGGAGGCGTGGTCGCCGGTGATCATCCGCACCCGGATCCCTGCTTCCCGGCACTCGGCGATGGCGGTTCGGGCCTCCGGGCGCGGCGGGTCGACGATGCCGACCATGGCGAGCAGGGTGAGGTCCTGGACGTGGTCGATCAGGTCGGAGGAGCCCTGGAGCACCGAGGGATCGAGGTCCCGCTGCGCCACCACCATCACCCGTTCACCCGAGTTGGCGATCCGGTCGTTGACCTCGAGGGCCAGGTGCCGGTTGTCGTCGGTGATCGGGACCAGGGTGCCGTCGGGGTTCCGGATCGTCACCGCGCGCGCGATCAGCACATCGGGCGCGCCCTTGGCATAGCAGCGCACGACAGGACGACCGTCGTCCGAGGTCATCTGGTGGAAGGTGGCCATGAACTTGTACTCGGAGTCGAACGGCACCTCGGCGACCCGGGGCAAGGCCGCGCGGGTCTCCTCGATGTCGAGTCCGCCCTTGGCGCCCAACACGATCAGCGCGCCCTCGGTGGGGTCGCCGATCAGGCTGTCCCCCTCGAGCACCGCGTCCGCGCACAGCACCATCGGCAGCAGGTACGGATCGAGGTCGTGGGCCTGACCACCGACGTGGCTGATCGAGCCGACCGTGCTGTAGCCCTCACCCGAGACGGTGTACCGGTTGTTGCCAGGGATGACGAGCTCTCTCGCGGTCATCTTGTTCAGGGTGAGGGTGCCGGTCTTGTCCGAACAGATCGCCGAGGTCGAGCCCAGCGTCTCCACGGCCGGGAGTCGCTTGACGATCGCGCCGCGACTGGCGATCTCCCGGGTTCCCATCGAGAGCAGGGCCGTCACCACCGCCGGCAGGCCCGTGGGGATCGCCGCGACCGCGAGGGCGACTCCGGTGATGAAGAGCGTGTCGAACGACTCGCCGCGGGCAAGTCCCAGCAGCACGACGACGACCAGGGCGACAGCGGCGATCGCCGCGATGACCTTGGACAGGGCGTCCAGCTGCTTCTGGAGCGGGGTCTTGCCGGTCTCGGTGTTGGCGAGCATGTCGGCGATGTGACCGATCTCGGTGTCCATGCCGGTGGCGGTGACGATCAGCTCTCCGCGACCGCGCGTGACCGCGGTGTTCATGTACACCATGCAGGTCCGGTCTCCGAGCGGGATGTCCTTCCCCGGCACCGGCTCAGGGGACTTTCCGACCGGGAGGCTCTCGCCGGTGAGCGCCGCCTCCTCGATCTCCATGGTGGCCGCGAGACTGACGCGCCCGTCCGCCGGAATCCGGTTGCCCGCCTCGACGAGCACGATGTCGCCCGGGACCAGCTCCTCGGCATCGATCTCGACCGCTTGGCCGTCGCGACGCACGCGCGCGATCGTCTTCATCATCTGCGCGAGCGCCTTGACGCTCTCCTCGGCTTTCGCCTCCTGACGCAGGCCGATGACGGCATTGAAGACGGTGAGTCCGGCCAGCACCACGGTGGTCCCGGTCTCGCCGGTGACCACCTGGTTGACCCCGGCCGCGACCAGGAGCACCACCTGCATGAAGTCTTCGTACTGACGCAGGAACGCGCGCCACGCCGGTTCCGTCTTGCCTCCCGTCAGCCGATTCGCGCCGTGCGAGGCCAGCCGGGACCGCGCTTCGTCGGCGGAGAGTCCGCGGCTCGGGTCGACCCCCAAGTCGTGCGCCACGCGCTCGGCCGTAGCCGCAACAGGATCCGTCGCGGTGAGGTCAGCGGCAGGAGTGACTTCCTGACCGGGCATCCAGTGCCTCCAGGGGCTCGGGGTTGCAGTGCCCCGGGGACGTCAGGGCTTGATGTCCGAGCCGTGCACGGTGAGGGCGAGGACGATCACAATATCCAGCCCGATCACGACCACCGCCCAGAGGGGGTAGGCCCCCATGAAGCCGAGGCTCGTCACGGCGGAGGCGAGGGCCAGCACGACGCCGACCGCGCGCGCCCACACCTGGCCGCCGAACACGCAGAGGCCGGCGATCACCAGGACGACGCCGCCGATGACGTGCACCCATCCCCAGGTGGTGTAGCTGACGCTGACGAGCAGTCCCGACTTGGCGACCACGAAGAACTTGTCGTCAAAGAGCGCCACCAGACCTTGAACGATGTGAAAGCTCCCGACCAGCGCCATCATCACGCCGGCGAAGGCGATCCAGCCGACCCAGGAGGAAGCCTTGGGGTACGTCGTCGACGGGGTGGTGGGCACTGGCTGGGGGTCGGCTGCGTGGCTCATGAGGTCTCCTAGTCCCTGATGCTCGTCATGGAGTCGAGGGCCACGGCGATGGCAAGGGCGAGCACCGGGTTGATCTGGTCGTTGACCTGGACGCCGTAGGTGTCGCGCACGCGGAACCACCGCTTCGACACCTCGGCGACCTTGTGGCCGTCGATCTCGAGGGCGTACTCGTGGTCGACGATGTTGCCCTGGACGGCGATGTCGTCCCCGTCCTCGACGTCGACCTTCCAACGCTCGCGCAGTGGCGTGATGAGTGCCTTGTGGACCTTGGCCCAGCTCGAGCCGTCGGGCCTCTCGATCTCCATCGTGTCCCGGATGTGCAGCACCCGGGTCTGGATCCGGCAGACCGTGTTGCCCTCGAGATCCTCGAGGTCAAGGGTGCGCCGTACCCGCAGGGCCTTGCCGTTGACCCGGAACGCGCGCTCGCCCGTCCCGTCCTCGATCCACATGTCACCGCCGATCGAGACCAGCTTCTGCCGCATCTGGTACCGCGACGCGTCGCCGCCGACCCCGAACTCTCGTCGCTCCGTCTTGCGCTGCTCGCGCCTGTCTCGCATGCCCATAGCTCGTGTCCTCTGGCCGGCTGCCGTGTCCGGATGAGCATCCCACCCTCGAGGCCCCCCGACCTCACCTCCCGCGGAGGAGGCGAGCGCCGCCGGCCCCAGCCCCCGAGAGGCAGCGAGGACGCCCCCGAAGGGGTGAGGTGCCTCGACCGAGACCTCACTATCGTCGCGACATGGAGACCCAGGTGGTCCACGAGCACGGGACCTGCCCGCGGTGCCGCGTGACCACCGAGCAGGAGTGCACGAGAGTCACCGGCGCGGACGGGACGGTCGCCGTGGAGTTCCGGGTCTGTACGGTCTGCGGGGCGGTGACCTGACCGGCGCGGGAGTGGCCGTGGGTCCCGGCCGTCACCTACGCTCGGCTGGTGAGAGACACCGCCGCCCATCTCGCCGCTACCGGCGCGTGATGCGCGCTTCCCTGATCGCCCGCTGGCGGAACCTGTCTCGCCGGGGAAAGCTGTGGCTGGTCCTCGGAACGGTCGCGGTCCTGGCCTGCGTTGTAGCCGCGGTCGTCTACATGGCCACCGGCGACGGTTTCTCGCTCGACGCGGAACACCCGGAGTACTCCTACGTGGCGGTGTTCGCGCTCATCGCCCTCGACGCCGTGATCCCGATCTTCCCCGGCGAGACGACCCTGAACGCCGCCGCGACACTCGCCGCCCAGGGGGTCCTCGACCTCGTTCCCATCATCGTCATGGGCGCACTCGGCGCGATCGTGGGCGACTCCGCGCTGTTCTGGATCGCGCGCAAGTCCGCGCACCGGGTCGAGGACAAGGTCGAGCGGGCCAAGGCGGACCCGCGCGTGCGCCAGGCCCTCGAGCTGCTTCGCTCCAGCGCCCCGGTCCTCATCATCGGCGGCCGCTACCTGCCGGGCATGCGCTTCGTCGTGAACGCCATGATGGGGCTCTCGGACATCCGCTACCGGCGCTTCCTGCTGTGGTCGGTGATCAGCGGCATCCTGTGGAGCACCTACACCTGCGTGCTGGCGTACAAGATCGGACTGGCCCTGGGCGAGTACCCGTTCGCGTCGTTCATCATCTCCGGACTGGTGTCCACCGTGGCCCTGGCCGTGGTGTTCCTGACCGTCCGCCGGCACCGCCGCCGCGCCGCTGCGACAGCCGGCGCCGAGGTCGTCAGATGACCCCCGTCCGCCTGCCGACCGCTACCGCTTCCGGTCGTGAGTGGGCGTCCAGCTTCCGGTAGACCGCAGCCGCGTGCGTCTTGACCGTGTTGAACGACAGGTGCAGCTCGCGGGCGATGTCGCCGAGGCTGAGCGGGCCCTGCAGGAGCCTCAGGACGTCCCGCTCCCGTGCGGTGAGGGCTACCCCGACGCCGGCCGGTCGCCCGAGCCGGACCAGGTCCTGCACGACCGCCAGCCGGGCGCGCATCCCCGGCATCCCGAAGCCGTAGGCGTCCAGGAGCCGTCCGGCCTCCTGGGTGAGCTCGTCGGCCAGGGGTCGCTGACCTGCCTCGATCGCCACCGGCGCCATCACCAGGACGTGGTGGATCGTCGCCCACGGTCCGAGCGCCGGGTTGAGGCGCCGCAGCGCCAGACCGTCCTCGAGCGTCGCCATCGCCCTCGCCGTCTCCCCGTCGGCAGCCTGGGCGTTCCCGAGCGCGGTGAAGGCCATGGACGCTTGGGGGATCGCGCGCAGACCGTGCTCGGTCGTGATCTCCATGGCGAGCTCGGCCAGCTCACGACTGCGGCGCGTGGATCCGCGCTCGGCCTCGACCAGCGACTCGAACGAGAGGCACAGGATGCGCGGGATCGCGGGAGCCGTCTCGTGGCGCGAACCCTCCGCGAGCGTCCGCGCCGCAAGATCCAGGTCCCCGGTCGCGAAGGCGAGATGACCCGCGGCGGCGCGAGCCATCGCGAAGTACGGCGATCGCTCGTCGGTCTCGAGCTCGAGCGCCCGGCGGGCGCCCGCCGCCAGCGCCTCCGGGCCGGCGTAGCCGAACAAGCCGTGCATGATCGCGATCGCGGACTCGACGGAGTGCCCGCCGTCCGGAAGCGGCCCGTAGTCGAGATGGGCCTGAAGCACTCGGACGTGCGCGGCCAGCCCCTCCGTGTCGCCGCGCAGGCAGGCCATCCACGCCGCCGTGACACCGGCCGCAGGGTCGGTGGCGACCGCCGGGGGGCCCAACGCCTCGAGCCAGGAATAGACGGTCGCTCCCCGTCCGGCGTCGACGTAGGTCAACCAGTTCGCCTCGGCCAGGAGTGAGGCCTGCCCCGGGTCACCGGCGGCGAGCCAGTGCCGGATCGCCTCCTCGACGTGGTCGTGCCGCTGGTACCACGCGGCCGCCCGCGCGTGGAGGACCGGCACCCGGTCGGGCTGGTCGACCTCGAGCTCGCTGCGGGCGACGGCGGCGAACAAGTGGTGGAAGCGGAACCACACACCATCGGGACCGAGCGGAATGAGGAACAGGTTGGTGCGCTCCATGTCGCGCAGGATCGCCGCCGAGGTGGTCGCCTCGGCGACGTGGTCGCAGAGACCCACGGTGAACCGGTCCAGGATCGACATGGTCGTGATGAAGTCCCGCACCGGCTCGGCCAGCCGGCTCAGCACCTCCTCGGTGAGGTAGTCGCCGAGGAAGCGGTTGCCGCCGCTGAACCGCTTCACGAACTCGTCGGCGTCGGTGCGCCCCGCCAAGGAGAACGTCGCGAGGTAGAGGCCCGCGGGCCACCCCTCCGTGCGGCTCACCAGCTGCGAGACCGAGTCCCCGGACAGGCGGACGTCCTGGTTGGCGAGCATGGCGGACGTCTCTTCCGCGGTGAAGCTCAGGTGCTCGGCACGGATCTCGGCGACCCGGCCGGACGCCCGGAGCCTTCCCAGCCGAAGCCCGGGATCGGAGCGGGTGATGATCAGCAGGTGAGCCTGCGCCGGGAGGTTCTCGATGAGGAACTGCACCTGCGCGTGGCAGCCCGGGTCCTGGATGCAGTGGAAGTCGTCGAGCGCGAGGACGATGTCGTGCGGCATCGTCGCCAGCGCCGCGACCATGCGCGGCAGCGCAGTGGTCATCACGTCGCTGCCGTTGACCGGCCGCACCTCGCCGCCGGGCTGCGTCGACACCGGACAGCCGGCGCGCTCCAGAGCGGCCGCCACGTGGGTCCACAGCCTCCCGGGGTCGTTGTCGCCCGGGTCGAGGGTCACCCAGGCGGCCGGCAGGGCGGCCGCTCTGGCCAGCCACTGCGCGAGCAGGGTGGTCTTGCCGTAGCCGGCCGGGGCGGCGACCAGCGCCACCGGATGGCGGCTCGCCCGGTCCAGGTCCTCGAGCAGCCGCGTCCGCACCACCCAGCCCGATCGGGACACCGGCCAGCGGAGCTTGGGCTCGAGGACCGAGTGCGCGAACCGACCCGGCTCGGGCCGTTCGCTCATCGGCGCCGCTGTCGAGGCCCCCGCCATGTGTCCACCACTCAGAGTCGGTTGCGTACGCCTCCAGCATAGGGAGTCGGTGGGCCCTCTGACCTGCGGGACCGCTGAGGTGGAATGATGACTGTCGGGCCATCCGGACCCAAGACTCACCTTCGACGGGTGAGGTAGTTTCGAGAGCCACACCTCACGTGCGAGTTGGCACGTGTCACAGACCGAGGAGACCTTCATGGCGGACGAGCTCGACCAATTGGGCCCCATCGACTACATCGTGGTCGAGTTCCCGGGGAGTCGGATGAACGGCGAGGGGCTGCCCGCCCTGGTCGACCTCGTGGACCGCGGGATCATCCGCATCCTCGACTTCGTCTTCGTCAAGAAGGCCCGGACGGCTCGGTCGCCGGCGTGGCCATCGCCGACTTCGACGGCGACGGCGCGCTCGACCTGGCCGTCTTCGAGGGCGCCTCGTCGGGTCTTCTCGACGAGGACGACATCACCGAGGCCAGCAGCGTCCTCGAGCCCGGCAGCTCCGCCGGCATCCTGGTCTACGAGAACGTCTGGGCCGCGCCCTTCGCCTCCGCGATCCGGCGTGGCGGCGGTCAGCTCGTCGCCAGCGGTCGGATCCCCGTCCAGGCACTCCTCGCCGCCCTGGACGCGGCCGAGGCCCGCGACGCCTAGCCCGACCACACCTCCGAGCCGAGAACACCGCAACCCAGAAGGAGCACCACGATGCCAGGACTCATCCGCGGCGTAGCGCGCACGGCCGTCATCGCCGGAACCGCGACCACCGTCTCGAACCGCGTGTCTCGCCGCCAGGCCAACCGCTGGTCCGAGCAGGACGCACAGCAGCAGCAACCCCAGCAGCAGTACCCGCCCCAGCAGGCCTACGCGCCCCCGCCCCCGCCGCCGGCCCCCGAAGAGCCCGCAGGCGTCGACATCGCCCAGCTCAAGGAGCTCGCCGAGCTGAGGGACGCCGGTGTGCTCACCGATGCGGAGTTCGAGGTGCAGAAGGCGCGCCTCCTCGCCTGAGGAGACCGCTCCGGCGGGTGCGGTCGCTCACTCACCGACTGAGCGGCCGGGGCGAGCACGGTCGCCCGCGGGCTCCAGTCGTAGATGACGGACGTCCACAGCACCAGGTCCTGCACGGACCGGCGCCTCGGGCTGACCGCGCACCACATCAGGCCGATCGGGAAGAACGCGCAGAACACCGCGCGCGTGAATGCGCGCACGAGGCGGAGCCGCGGCTGGCGATCGACTGACGACCCGCATTCCCATCACTCGGTCGCCGAAGGTCTGACCGTTGATCCACCAGGCGCCGGTCAGGTACACAACGCTGACGGCGAGGAACCAGAGAACGGAAAGCACCGGCGAGAAGTCCGGGAACGTGAACGTCCGCGGGTTGAAGAAGAAGAGCACCGCGGCGAAGCCGACGTACCCGCCGAGCATCGTCGCCCAGACCACGAGGGTGTCGATCGTGTTGGCCACCAACCGGGTCGCGACGCCCGCAGTGACGCCCTGGAAGGGCCGCGCCTCCACCGGGATGACCGAGAGCTCGTGCTCGTTCACGGCGCCTCCTCGACCGGTGCGGCCGGTGTGGGTGGCGTCGGGGGGCGACGTCTCCGGAAGAGGTGCCGCTCGAGGCCCCGGCTGATCGCGTCGTCGACGGAGATCCCCGTCATCCGCGCACCGCGGACCGTCTCGGAGGCCATCGAGCCGCTCGACTCGCGGATGATGGCCGGCAGGTCGATGGTCGCCAGCACCTCCTCCACGATGGCGATCATGTCGATCCGGTCGATGACCGCATCGAGATCGATCCGGGCGGCGATCGCGTCGATGTCGACGCCGTTGACGGCAGCGTCGAGGTCGACGAGGCCGACGACCGCGTCGAGGTCGACGCGAGCCACCGCGGCGTCGAGATCGACCCGGGCCACGGCCGCGTCCAGATCGACACCACTGACGATGTCGTCGATGTCGACGTGCCGCGTGACCAGACCCGTCAGGTCCAGTCGGGACACCACCATCTCGACGATCACCGGCGTCCAGTGGTCCAGCAGCCCGTCGACGAGCGCCGTCGCACGCACCCGGTGCTGAGCGCCCAGCCGGGCGACACCCATGACCAGCCGCGCCGGCTGGAGCCGCGCGGGCACGAGCGCCGGTCGCCAGGCAGCGGCCAGCGCCGGCACCCTCGCGGTGGTCCGGAGCACGGCCAGGCCGACCCCGACGGTCTCGCCGACGATGCCCAGGGCCACGTCGACCGCCAGCTCGGCGTCGGAGCGACGAAGAGCCGAGCGCGACGTACGCGGCAGCGGCTCGAGTTGACTCACGCACCCAGTGTGTCGTGGTTGTGGGTGACGCACCTCACCTTCCTCGGATGAGGCCCGTCGCGCGTCGGCCCTCACCCCGGCGGGGTGAGGTTCGGCGAGCCTGGTGGGCGCACTCTCGTCGCGTGAGCGAACCGTCCCGCGCGAGCGAGCAGCAGACCAAGACCAGCCAGACAGCCCCGGAGCTCGTCTCCGGCGAGCAGACCCAGTCGTAGGCCGAGCCGTGGTCAAGCAGCTGGTCGTCGTCTGGATCGTGGTGGCCGTGGGGATTGCCGTCAGCGCCCTCGTGCTGCCCTCGGTGGAGGTCGGTGGCGGGGCCCTCGGCCTGCTCGGTGTCTCGCTCCTCTACGGGCTGGTCAACGCCTCGATCGGGACCCTGCTGCGCATGGTGGCCCTCCCGCTGACGGTGCTGACGTACGGCGTCCTCAGCCTGGTCATCAACGGGATCCTCCTCGCGATCACCGCCGGCCTGAGCCGCAACCTCGAGGTCGGCGGGTTCTTCGCGTGCCTGCTGGCGGCCGTCGTCATCACCCTGGTCACCGGCGCGCTGCTGTACGTCGTCGGGCGGGTGTTCGGCCGCCAGGGGGCCTGAGCCCTAGGTCGCCTCGCCCTCGACGACGGCCGGCTCCGGCTCGGAGGACAGCACCTCCAGGAGCCCGAGGACGACGGCCGTGAGCACCACGAAGACCAGGGCCGTGTTGCCGGTGGGGTGGTCCTGCGCCAGGTAGCCGACCGCGGCGATGCCCACCACGGCGATCCGGATGGGACCCTTGTACGTCGCGAGCGCCACCCCGAACCGACCCGTGTTGAGCCCGGCGCGGGCCGTGCCGCGGCGGACGGCGCCGAGGCCGCCCATCAGCCCGGCCCGAGCCGAAGCACCCGGGCCGGTCCGGGCACTGAACCAGGCCACGATCGCGACGGTCAGGGCGACGACCAGGACTCCCCGGAGCGCGAACCGGATGAAGGACACCAGCTGGTCGTAGACCACGCCGGCCGCGGCCGCGGAGCTGCTCGCCGGCAGGGCGTCGAGATAGATGGGTCTGAGGATGTTGAGGGTCGCCCCCAGCAGCAGCATCGAGGCGGCCACCGCCAGGCCGGCGACGAGCACCATGCGACGCCGGTCCCGGGCGATGAGCACGGCGATGACCAGCAGGCCGATGGCCACTGCCGGCAGCCAGGTGCTCAGCCCGTCGATGAACCCCATCAGCGTCTGCACCTTGCCGAGGTCCTCCGACTGCAGGATCGTGAAGGTCGCGCTCACCTCCGGGATCCGGTCCGCGATCCCGAACCCGGCGGCGGAGAGCTGCCCCTTGACCGTGTTGATCAGCACGGCGAGGTCGATGCTGACCGTTCCCTTCTTGATCTCGACCGCACCGTTGGTGTCGCCGGTCAGCGCCGCCACCAGCTCCTGGTGCGCGGTCCGGTTGGCCTCGATCCAGGCCGTCTCGAAGGCGTCCGACCGGACGAGCTCGGCGACGCGGTCGCTGACGAAGCTCTTCACGCCCGGTCTCGAGAGGTCCGGCGAGCGCCTGCAAGGTCGTCGAGGCCGCCGGCGGCAGACCGCGCGTGTCCAGGGCGGTGACCAGCTCGTGGGTGATCTTGTCGAGGTCGAGGTAGGAGAAGATGACCTCTTCCACCCGCGCCGTGACCGCAGCCTGCACGTCCGGGTCGCTCGCGAGCGGCCCGACGGTCGCCAGGTAGCGGTCGGTGTCCTGGATCTGGCCGTTCGCCCAGGTCGAGAGCACCGACAGGGGTGCCAGGAGGGCCGCGACGAAGACCAGCAGGCCGGCCACCACCGGACGCCACCAGCCGCGTCGGCCCTCTCGTCCGGAGGTCGGCGGCTCACCCATCGATGCCTTCAGGCTCGCCAGCTCCGCCTGGAGCCGGGCCACCTCCTCGGCGGTCTCGGGTGGCGTGCTGGACGGCTCGGGCTTGGGCATGGTCCACCGTGCGACGTCGGACGGTTCGTGGCGTCACCCGTGGTGGGTGACGTGAGCGACGGTACGGCGGACCATGCTGTGCCTGTCAGCGCTTGAATCGACGAATCGAGATCCCCGTGTCGAGAGCCGCCTACGAGATCCGCGCCGTGGGGAACGTGCCCGCGGAGCTTCTCGAGGACTTTGCGGGAGTCCGCGTCGCCACCGACCCCGCCGGCACCACGATCCGCGCCGACCTCGCCGACGAGGCCGAGCTGCACGGGCTGCTGGACGCGCTGCGCCGCGAGGGCTTCGCGCTCGTCGAGGTCCACCGCGAGCCCGCGTTCGACCTCCGGGAGACCACCGCCTCGGACGACCAGGGCGGGGTCAGGTCAGATCCGTGAAGGCCGTCGCGGCCCGCTCCGTGGCCTCCCGGTGGACTAGCTCGCTCTACGGGTGGGGCACGCGCTCAGCGTAGGACTCGGCTAGCCTCGTAGGTCGACGGAACCCGCGAAAGTTGATCACCATGCCGGCTGCCGATGCCGTGGAGCCCCAGACCCTGACTCCCGGCACCGACGCACGCCCGCAGGTCGACACCGTCCTCGAGGCGAAGCTGCACTGGCCACCCTGTCGCGACGACTGGGTCCGCCGGGAGCGGCTCCTCGGCCAGATGGATCGTGCCGTCGGGCACCAGGTCACCCTTGTCGCTGCTCCGGCAGGCTACGGGAAGACGATCCTGGTCGCCCAGTGGCTGGGTTCGGAGCACCACCCGCCCGCGGCCTGGGTGTCGATCGACCCCGGGGACAACGACCCCCACCGGCTGTGGGCACACGTCGCCGTGGCCCTGACCCGGGCCGGGTGTGTGCTGCCCGCCATCCTTCCCGAGCGGACCGGCGCCGAGGTGCCCGGGACGGTGCTGTCGGCCATCGTCAACGCGCTGGCGGCAATGCCCGAGGAGATCGTGATCGTCCTCGACGACTTCCACTTCATCCGCGACGCCGCCTGCCACCAGCAGGTCGAGTTCCTCGTGGACAACCTCCCGGCCCGGGCCCACCTCGTCATCGTCACCCGTGCCGACCCCGGCCTCCGGCTCGGTCGCCTGCGCGCCTCCGGTGGCCTGGCCGAGATCCGGGCCGACGACCTGTGCTTCACGACCGCGGAGGCCGCCGCGCTCCTCGAGTCCGAGCACGTGGAGCTGTCCGACTCGCTCCCTCGACCAGCTCATGCAGCGCACCGAGGGCTGGCCGGCCGGGCTCTACCTCGCCACCCTCTCCCTGGCCGGGCGCCGCGACCCCGACGAGTTCGTGAGCGCCTTCAGCGGCGGCAACCGCTTCGTCGGCGACTACCTCACCGAGGAGGTGCTGAGCCGGCACACTCCCGAGGTCCGCGACTTCATCACGAGCATCTCGATCCTCGACCGGTTCACCGCCTCCCTCTGCGACCACGTCGTCGGCACGACCTCCTCGGCGACGCTGCTCCACGACCTGTCCCGCACCAATCTCTTCGTCGTTCCCCTGGGCGACGAGCGAGTCTGGTTCCGCTTCCACCACCTCTTCGCGGCCGTGGCTCGCAGCGAGCTCGAGATCACTCATCCCGAGCGGGTGCGGTCCCTGCACGCGCGAGCCGCCGAGTGGTTCCGCGACCACGGGCACATCGACGAGGCCGTCCAGCACGCCCTCGCCGCCGGCGACCTCGACGCCGCGGGTCTGCTCGTCCAGGGCCACTGGCTCGCCTACGTCGACGCCGGTCGCGCCGTCACCGTGCGGGGGTGGCTCCAGTCCATCGACACCAGCGCGGCGACCCCCGACCCGGCGGCGCACGTGGTCGCAGCCTGGATGGCCGCCCTGTCCGGCAACAAGACGGCGCTGGCGGACCGGCTCGAGGCGCTCGACGACGTCGGGCGACCACGGCCCGCTGCCCGACGGGTCCCGCTCGGTCGAGTCGGCCGTCGCGATGATCCAGGGCTTGTTCGGCTTCGAGGGCCCGATCGAGATGATGCGCAGCGCGCGCCGTGCCGTGGAGCTCGAGACCGACCCGGACTCGCCCTTCTTCGCCGTCGCCAAGGTGACCTTGGGACACGCGTCGTACGTCGCGGGAGACCTGGACGCCGCCCTTGCCCATCTCGGCGCCGCCTCGCACAGCGCGAGCGCGCCGAAGATCATCCGGGCCTTGAGCCTCTCCACGGAGTCCCTGGTCGAGGCCGAGCGCGGCGAGCCGACCCGCAGCCGCGAGTGCGCGGAGCAGGCGATGCACGTCATCGAGGCCGAGGGTCTCCGTGCCACGCCACAGGCCTCGCTCGCGTACACCGCCTTCGGCCAGGCCCAGGCTGCAGCAGGTAAGACCGAGGAGGCCCTCGCCGTCCTGGACCGAGGTCTGGCCCTGCGCCGCGAGACCGCGGCGCACGGTCCCTGGGGCATGATCCACCACCTGTTGGTCACCGCGCGGGTCGCCGCGGAGGCCGGACAGCTTCCCCTGGCCCGCGAGCTGCTTGGCCGAGCTCGCACCCAGGATGAGCGCGTACGCCGACGGCATGGACGCCATGCACGCCCGGCTGGCAGCCGTGCAGCGCCTCGTCCGCACCGAGACGGTCGTCAAGGGCGAGCCGCTCACGGCCCGCGAGCACGACGTCCTTCGGCTGCTGCAGGGCCCGATGAGCCTGCAGCAGATCGCCGGCGAGCTGTACCTGTCTTTCAACACGGTCAAGACCCACACCCGTGCGGTCTACCGCAAGCTCGGTGTGCACACACGCGCGGAAGCGGTCCGCACCGGGCGCCGGCAGCACCTCATCTGACCCCCGCCCCTGACCCGCGGGACCAGCGGATCTCACCCGGGTGAGATCGGGCGTGGGGTGACGCCGTCTCACCCGCAACGGGTGATGAATGGAGACACCAGAACTCCCTGCCCCCGAGGTGCCTATGACGCTCGTTGTGCTGCCCGACGACATCCTGACCGATCGCGGCCGTCAGGCCGCCCGTGGCTGGGCCGTGGTCGAGATCCACGGAGACGGGACGTTCGGGCGGGCGACGCTGGTGACGGCGGCGGGGCCGGTCGAGGCCACGGCCACCGCGGCGGGGTCCGAGAGCCAGCCCCCCACCCTGCTCGACCTGTCCCCCGCGCTCGAGGCGCACCTCGGCCGACTGCACGCCGCCGGTGGCCGGCTCCACGAGGCGTCACGAGCCCTGGCCCGCGGCGCTCGGGCCACCACCTCCTCGGCCACCCGGGAGAGCTGCCTGGGCCAGATGGCGCTGATCGAGGCGTTCCAGGGGGACCTGCGGCGCGCCGCGACGCACGCGACCCAGGTCCTCGACCAGGATCCGGCACCGGACAGTGAGGGTGCCGTTCACGCGCTGGTCGCCATGGCCTGGATCCATCTCGAGCGTGGTGAGGTCGAGGAGACGCGTCGACGCCTGGACCAGGTAGCCGACCACTGCGACCGCGACCTCGAGCCCTGGCTGGCCACGAACCGGCTCCTCGTCGAGGCTCGGCTGCTCGTGGCCCTGCGACAACCCGACGCCGCGACCCGCCTGCTCGCCGAGGCGGGCGAGGTCGAGACGCCGCTGACGACGTCCGGTTGGCTCGCCGACCTGCTGGTCACCGAGCGCGCGGACAGCCTGCTTGCGGCCGGAGAGCCGCACCGGGCCCTGGCGGTCCTCACCCCGCTGCCGGAGCACACGGTCGTCGAGGCCACCGTGGTCGCGGCTGCCGCACGGCGCGACATCGGGGACGTGCGCGGCGCCCAGGCCGTCTTGAGCACCGTCCTCGGGGACCTGGACTGCTCCCCGGTGAGCCTGCAGGTCCGCGCGCAGCTCCTCGAGGCCCTGCTGGCCAGGGACCGCAACAAGCACGACCGCGCCCGGCTGCTGATCGACCGGGCGCTCCGGTCCGCCGGCGTCGAGGAGATGCGGTCGCCGATCACCCGGGAGTCGCGGTGGCTGCGCGCCTATCTCGACCAGGACCCCGCGCTGATGCGGAGCCACCGCGCGTTCCTCTCCGGCCTCGACGGTTCCGCGGTGGGACCGGGTCGGGTGGCGGGGCAGCCCGCGCCGGAGCACCTCGTCAGCGCCGCGCTGACCGAGCGCGAGAGCCAGGTCCTCGATCTTCTGGCGCAGATGTACTCGACCGAGGAGATCGCCGGCGCCCTCTACGTGTCGGCCAACACCGTGAAGACCCACCTCAAGGGGATCTTCGGCAAGCTGTGCGTCAACCGGCGCGTGGACGCGGTTCGTCGCGGGCGCCAGCTGGGCCTCTGCTGAGCCGTTCGGACTGATCTCGAACTGGTCACACCGTGAGCTCCTCGCGTGCCCACAGCGGCTCGACCCGCCGCACCCGCTCGATGCTCACGCCCGCCTCCGTGCACGCTTCGAGGAACCGGTGGAGGTCAGCCGCGGCGGCGTCGATGCGCACCATCGTCTGTCCCGGCACGGTGTAGTGCGGCCAATTCAGGTAGCGAAGCAGGGGTTCGCCGAGCTCTCCGTCGACCCGCACGTCGTACACCACCCCCGAACGGACCGTCTCCGTGCTCTGCGTCGCGACGTCGGCGACCCGTCGTACCTCCATCAGCACCAGCCCGACAGAGCGGAGCCGTTGCAGGAGCGTGTCCAGCTGGGCCTGGCCGGTCACCCGGCGACGCAGCGCCGTCTGGGACCCGGTGGTGTGCACCGCCACGGCCGGGTAGCGCACCCACAGGGTCTCCGGGGGCCGGCGACGCAGGTGCACGTCGTAGACGCACTCAGGACCGGTGTGAGCCGGGTCCTGAGGCACCATTGGCCCACCCTCCGCTCACCGGACCGTCCTCGCGTCACCCTTGCCGGGTGAGGCCCGCTCCCGCGCCCTCTCGCATGCTGCCCTCACAGGCACCCGACGAGAGGCGACGACATGTCGACGCGCGCACCAGCGGACGAACAACGCTCGAGGCCAGCCGGCCGGCGGCGGTTGGTACGGATGGGTCGTGTTCGCCGCCACCATGCTGATCCTGCTCGGCATCTTCCACGCGATCGCGGGACTGGTCGCGCTCTTCGACGAGGACTACTTCCTGGTCACCTCCAGCGGGCTGGTGGTGAGCGCCGACTACACCACGTGGGGCTGGGTCCACCTGCTCCTCGGGGCCGTCCTCGCGCTCACCGGCGCCGCCCTCTTCAACGGCGCGACCTGGGCGCGCGTCGTCGCGGTGGTGGTGGCGTGCATCAGCGCGCTGACCAACATCTCGTTCCTGTCGGCCTACCCGGTCTGGGGCGTCATCATGATCACCGTCGACATCCTGGTGATCTACGCCGTCACGGTCCACGGCGGTCGCGACACGATGGAGAGGTACTGACATGGCCAAGGGCTCGCGTGACGTGGAACGGGTCTACGACCTCGACGACACCGTCGCCAAGCTGCGCCGGCTCGCGGACGCCCTCGAGAGCGGCTCGACGTTCCGGATCCAGGTCGCCGGCGAGCGCATCCGGGTGCCCAAGCGTGCGCAGTTCTCGATCGAGCACGAGCGCGGCGACGAGCACGAGGAGGTCGAGTTCCAGCTGAAGTGGACCATCTCCGATGATGGGCCCGACGATGACGCCGACGACGACTCCGACGACGCAACGGAGCCCTCATCCCCGGACGTGTAAGGATGTCACCCCCGGCGGGTGAGCACGCAGAAAGTCCGTCTGGACACGGTTGTTCACGACGCGAGGGCGCGTAGTCTCCGTCACGACGAGCGGCACCAAGGAGCACACCATGCAGGACGACTTCGGCTTGTGGGACGTCATCGTCTCGATGTTCTGGTTCATGCTCCTGATGGCCTGGATCTGGATGATCATCGCGATCCTCAGCGACATCTTCCGCGACCACAAGCTCGGTGGTGGGGCCAAGGCCATGTGGACGCTCTTCATCGTGGTGATCCCGTGGTTCGGCGCCCTGATCTACATCCTCGTCCGCGGCAACTCGATGAACGAGCGTTCGAGGCAGGCCGCGATCGACCAGCAGGAGAGCATGCGGGCCTACGTCCAGCAGTCCGCCGGCACCGCGAGCGTCTCCGACGAGCTGGCCAACCTGGCCAACCTGCGCGACAACGGGACGATCAGTGCGGAGGAGTACGAGAAGGCGAAGGCCAAGGTGCTGACGTGACGGGCGCCGGCTGCCTCCGGCTGAGGCCGTGAGCGAGCAGCCCGGCTCCCCCGCCGCGGCTCCGGTGGAGCTGCACAGTCGTGGCTACCTGACGATCCTGCTGTTCGCCGCGGCGCTCGGCATCCCGCTCTCTCTGGTCGCGTTCGCCTTCCTGGCAGCGGTGCACGAGCTCCAGCACCTGCTCTGGGAGACGCTCCCCCATGAGCTCGGCTACGACGCGCCGCCCGCGTGGTGGCCGATCCTCACCATCGGACTAGCCGGCGTCGTGGTGGCCCTGGCCGTCACGCGACTGCCCGGTCACGGCGGCCATGTGCCCGTCGGGGGGCTCGGCGCGGGAGGGACCGTACCGGCCGCGCTGCCCGGCGTCCTGCTGGCGGCCGGTGCGAGCCTGGTGGGCGGCGCCGTGCTCGGGCCCGAGGCGCCGCTGATCGCGCTGGGCGGTGGACTGGCCCTGGTCGCGGTGAGCCGGACCCGCGCGGCCGGTGATGCGAACGCTGCCACCATCCTCGCGGCCGCGGGCTCCGCCGCGGCCGTCTCCGCCATCTTCGGCAACCCGCTCGTGGCGCCGGTCATCTTCTTGGAGGTGCTCGGCCTGGCCCGCCGGCCCAGCCTGCTCGTCATGCTCCCCATCTTGGTGTCGACGGGAGTCGGCGCCCTGCTCTTCACCGGTCTGGGCCGCTGGACCGGCCTGGGGATCGGTGCCCTCGCCCTGCCGGAACTCGAGCCGGTCCGGCTCAACCCCGGCGAGATCGTGTGGGCCGTGCCGCTGGCGACAGCCATCGCGGGCGGCACCTGGGCACTCTTCGCCGTGGGCCGCGGCACGGCCCGGCTCGCCACGTCCCACACCGTGCGGACGACCATCGGCGCCGGCCTGGTCGCCGGCGTGAGCGCCTGCGTCTACGCCCTGGTTACCGGACACACGCCCGCCGACGTGGCGATGTCGGGTCAGGTGACCCTGGTCGCTCTCGCCGCCGACCCCGAGGCCTGGTCGACCGGTGCCCTCGTCGCGCTCATCCTCTGCAAGGGTGCCGCCTACGCCGTGTGCCTCGGCACGTTCCGCGGCGGCCCGGTGTTCCCCGCCATCTGCCTCGGCGCCGCGTCCGGCATCCTCGTTGCCTCGCTGGTGCCCGGCCTCACGTTCCTCCCGGGGCTCGCCATCGGGATGGCAGCGGGCGTGGCCGTGATCGGCCTCCCGGTGACCGGGATCGTGATCGTCGTGCTGCTCCTCGGCGACGCGGCCAGCAGCCAGATGCCGGTGGTGATCCTCGCCGTCGTCGTCGCCACGGTCGTGGAGGAGCTGCTGTCCAGCAGCCTCCGTCTCGCCAGGCTCGAGCCCGGTGTCCTGTCGACAGGGCTGGTCCCTTGAGTGCACGACGACTTCGGGTCGGCGACATCGTCAGGCTGCTGGTGTCGTGGTTCCTCACCTTCTTGGCCCTGCTCCTGACGGCCGAGCTGCTGCCCGGCTTCGACTACACCTCGTGGCGGCCCCTGGTGGTGGCGGCGGCGGTCACCGGTGTCCTCGGCATGGTGGTTCGCCCGATCCTCGTCGTGGTGGCCTCGACGATCGGCTGGTTCGCCGTCGCGCTCGCCGCGCTCTTCGGGCAGGCGATCGTCATGTACATCGCCCTGGACATCGTCCCGGGGGCGTCCTTCGACTCCTTCGGCACCGCGGTCGCCGCGGCCTGGATCGCTGCCGCCTTCGGGACCCTGCTCCTGTGGTTGACCAGCGCCGGCACGGACGAGTCGTTCGCCGCCGAGCTCCTGCGGATCACGCCCGGCACAATCCCGGACCCCGAGGTGGACGGGGTGATCTTCGTGCAGCTCGACGGCGTGTCCTTCCCGGTGATGCGGTGGGTGCTGCAGTCCGGCTCCATGCCGACCCTGCGTCGCTGGGTCGACACCGGGTCCCACGCCGTGCACGAGTGGCTGGTCCAGATCCCGTGCACCACGCCGGCGAGCCAGCAGGCCATCCTCCAGGGCAGCGCCGCCGGAGTTCCCGCCTTCCGGTGGTACGACCGAGAGCTCGGGCGCGTCCTGGTGGCCAACCGGCCCGAGGACGCGGCGATCATCGAGTCCCGCGCGAGCACGGGTCGCGGACTGCTCGTCGACGACGGGGTCTCGATCTCCAACCTCTTCACCGGCGACGCCCCGAAGGCGTCGATGACGATGAGCCGGATGGAGGTGTCGCGCGGGTCGCGGCGTACGCGTCAGGTGTTCGCCCGCTTCCTGGTCCGCCCGGACGGGCTCTTCCGCAGCATCTACCGCACGTTCGCGGAGATCGTCCGCGAGCGGTTCCAGGCCAAGCGCCAGGTGCGCCTGGTGGTCTACCCCCGGGTCCACCGGTCCTGGACCTTCGCGGGCCTGCGCGCCTTCAGCAACGGGCTGCTGCGCGACCTCAACACGGCCGTGGTCGCCGAGGAGATGATGCGCGGCGCACGCAGCGTCTATGTGGACTACGTGGACTACGACGAGATCGCCCACCACGCCGGAGCGACCCGGATCGAGTCGCTCGCCGCCCTCGAGGGCCTCGACCAGATCCTGAGCATCCTCGAGCAGGTCGCCGCCCGCGCACCGCGCCGCTACCACCTGGTGATCCTGAGCGACCACGGTCAGTCGCAGGGCGAGCCGTTCGCCTCGCGCTACGGGACCTCGCTGAGCGACCTCTGCGAGAGCCTCACCCACTCCGAGACCCGCGGTCTCGAGAGCAGCATCGAGGGCTGGGGGCGGGTCGACTCGGTGCTGGAGGACCTCGCCGGCTCCAAGGACGGCGGCGTCCCCCAGGCCGCGAGCCGACGGGTCGACAAGAAGCTCGAGCCGAACGCCACGAGCGACACGGACGCCGAGCTGATCGTCCTGGGCAGCGGGAATCTCGGCCTCGTCTACGTGACCGGACCGGAGCGGCTGCTGCTGGAGGAGGTCGAGGCGCGCTGGCCGGCCCTGGTTCCGGGTCTGGTCGCCCAGGACGGCGTCGGTTTCGTCAGCGCGCTGTCCGCGGGAGGTCCGGTCGTGATCGGCAGGTCCGGCAGGCGCCACCTCAGCACTGGCGAGGTCCAGGGTGACGACCCCCTGCTCCCGTACGGCGACCACGCCGTCGAGATGATGCGCTCGGCCACGCTCATGGAGCAGGCGCCGGAGCTCTACGTGAACAGCGTCGTCGACGCTGACGGCTCCCTGGACGTGGCGGCCTTCGAGCCCCTTGTCGGATGCCACGGGGGTCTGGGCGGCTGGCAGGACCGCGGCTTCGTGCTCGCACCCGTGCACCTGCTCGCGCCGGACCGACCGATCGTCGGCGGCGACGACCTCCACCGCCATCTCGTCGGCATCCTCGAGACCTTGGGGCACCGCGCAGACCTCGAGACGACCACGCCTGACCGCGGCCCTACTGCAGGGCCGCGGTGAGCCGCATCGTGTTGTCGACGTAGCGCTTGCCGAAGGACCTCTTGCTCCACTCCTCCAGCGTCAGCTCGCGGGAGACGGCCCGGTACGAGTCCTCGACCTCGTGGAACCGGGACACGATGTCGCTGCCGGTCAGCATCACCGAAACCTCGTAGTTGAGGGCGAAGGACCGCATGTCCATGTTGCTGGAGCCGATCACGGCAACGTCGTCATCGATGGAGAAGAACTTCGAGTGCAGGACGGCCGGCGCGGGGTAGAGGAAGATCCGCACCCCGGCCTCCAGCAACGCCAGGTAGTAGGAGCACTGGGCGTGGGACACCATGAACTGGTCACCCCACTCGCTCACGAACAGCTCGACCTCGACCCCGCGCCGCGCGGCAGTGGTGACGGCGTACAGCAGCGGCTCGTCCGGCACGAAGTAGGGGCTGGTGATCGAGAGGCTCTTCTGGGCGGAGTAGATCAGGGCGGAGAAGAGCCGGAGGTTGTTCTCCGTGACGTACCCCGGCCCGCTGGGGAGCACCTGCGCGGCCACGCCGTCGGGGTGCTCGACGAAGCTGGCCGGGTCGGCGTCCTCGATGCGCTCCCGGGCCTCGATGAACCAGTCCTTGGCGAAGACGGCGCGCAGGGCGTGGACGGTCGGCCCCTCGAAGCGGGCGACCAGCTCGACGTACTCGCGGTTGTCCTTGTGGTTCTTCTCCTTGTTGTAGCCGGGCTCAATCAGGTTCTGCGAGCCCGCGAACGCCACACGGCCGTCGACGACGAGGATCTTGCGGTGGTTGCGCAGGTCCGGCCGCTGGAACTGGCCCTTCAGCGGGCGCACCGTCATCATCGTGCGCCAGTCGATGTCCGAGGCGTCCAGCTTGGCCACGAAGCCCTTGTACTCCGGGATGCTGCGCGAGCCCATGTGGTCCATGAGCAGGCGCACCTTCACTCCCCGCGCCGTGGCGGCCAGCAGCTCGTCGAAGAAGGGGGACGTGACGTCGTCCCAGGCACAGATGTAGAACTCGACCTCGATCGAGGTGGTCGCCGTCTTCAGGGCGTCCGTCATCGCGACGATCGTCTCCCGGTAGCCGGTGAACAGCTCGACGTGGTTGCCGGGCTGCAGGGGAAGCGAGCCCAGGTTGTAGTTGAGCGTCGCCATCGAGGTGAGGTACGCCGGACCGTCGACGTGCGAGCGGGGCAGCTTGTCGGTCACCTCCCGCACGGCATCGTCCGCCTCCCGCTGCCGCTTGAGCCGCCCGGCGCCGACGTTCGTGCGCCCGAGGAGGAGGAAGACGATGAACCCGGCGAACGGGATGATGAGGATCAGGATCAGCCACGCCATCGCCGAGGACGGCTTGCGGTTGCCCGGCAAGACTCCGATCGCCAGGAACTTGATGACGTAGTCGGTGACGGCCAGAAGGGCGCCGAGGATGGTGAGGAGTTCGGTCACGAAACGCTCCTGGACGTGGTGGGTGTCTGTCGTGCCCAGGACATCGGAATGTCGGCGCCACCCTCCTCCGACACGCGGGCCCCCATCTGCACGTAGGCGGCGCCCTGGGGGAAGATCCGGCCGCTGACGAGCGCCTGGCCCATGGCGAAGGAGGGCGCCCCCGCGAGGAGACCGGGCGGGACGAAGGAGAACAGCCGGCTGAGATCGGCGATGTCGGCCGTGGAGTTCATCCTCATCAGCACCAGGTTGTCGCACTGGGAGACCACGTTCTCGTGCACCTTGCCGGGCCGCTGGGTGGAGGCCAGCAGGTAGATGCCGTACTTGCGTCCCTCGGCGGCGATCTGCACCGCCCGCTCTGTCGTGATCCGGCTGACCGGGTCCTGGGGGTCGGCCGCGCAGATGTTGTGCGCCTCGTCGATGACCACCAGGACCGGCTCGCGGGACCGCCGCAGGCGCCACAGCCTGGCCAGGACGGCATCCGCGACCAGCCGCTGCTCCTGCATCGTGTCGAGGGAGCCGAGGTCCACGACCAGGCAGCGGGCGGTCGGTTTGCTGAGCTCCTCGAGCACCGAGTGACTGCCGCCGGCCCAGACGCTCCACTCCTGCAGACCGAGGTTCGCGGCGCGCAGCCCCAGCTGCCGGGCGCCGGGCGAGCGCGAGTCGAGGAGCTGGTCGAGCCCGGTGATGAGCTGGGTGCCGTCCACGTTCGCACGCAGCAGGTCGGCCAGCACGGCGTACTCGTCCCGGTCGCGCACCGGGTCGAGCCCCAAGATGGCCGCCTGGGTGCGGGGCTCCAGCTCGGCGAAGCGCACGCGGAGAGGGTGCTCCGATCCCGGCTCGTTGCTCCAGACGGCGATGTTGTCGGTGGCCGGCCGGTACCGCTCGGCCCGCGCGGGGTCGGCACCGTGGCGGAGCCTCCCCATCCCGACGTAGTCGGAGTTCGGGTCGAGGATGACCACCCGCAGGTTGGTCTCGGCGAGCACCTGCTCGAGCAGGAGACCGAGCGAGTAGGTCTTCCCCGAACCGGACTGCCCGCACATGAAGGTGTGCCGGCTGAGGCCTCCACTGTCGAGCACGCCGGGTACGCCGGGCGACAGGGACAGCTCCCCGACCGTCAGCGCCGCCCGCTGGGGCCGGCCGGCCGCGAACCACTCACCGACCTCGGCCGACGTGGCCGGGCGGATCCGCGCGTTGTGGAAGGGTTCCCCGGCATCGAAGACCAGCCCGTTGCCCACGGCGAGCCGGATCAGGACAGTGGAGCTGCCACCCGCGGTGTTCGCGATCTCGGCGTCGACGGACCGGCTCGTCAGGTCCGTGATCTGGCCGAGCCGGAGCCCGGCGTCGCTCTCGAGGGCGACGTACCCGCCGCGTCTGAGCTGCAGCCCGTGCAGGGAGGCCTGGAGCTCGAACGACCGGCCGTCCACCGACGTGGCCAGCGGCAGTGTCTCCCGCTCCACGAGGTCCCGGACCGTGCGGTAGCGCGTCAGCTGCTCGGCCAGGTCGTCGGTCTCGGTGCCCTGGACCGAGGCCGTCTCCGGTGGTGCCATGTCGAGTCCGCCCTTGCTGTCGGTCCGTCGGAGAACCTCGGCCGGGGCTCGGCGAGGCCGTGCGAGCAGTCTCAGGTCCGCGCTCGGGGCGCGTATCCCCCGTCACGTGTGAGGGCCGCCCGGGCGGGCCGCGCCTCAGGGCTCGCGGGGGTCCAGGGTCACGGACTCGCCGATGTCCAGGACCACGGCCCGACAGTCGGGAGCCTCCCGGGCCAGGGCGGTCTCGAACCGCGGGCCGGCCGAGTCCATCCAGCCCCGAGGGAACGCCTCGCCCGCCGGCATGTGCAGCGTCTTCCAGTGCACCGGGACCGCCCAGCGCGCCTGCGTGCGCGCGCACGCGTCGGCCGCCTCCTCGGGTCCCATGTGCCCGGGCGACAACCGCGGTCCCCAACCGCCGACGGGCACGATCGCGAGGTCGATCGGGGCGCCCGCGAGCTCGGCCAGCGCCTCCATCTCAGGGAAGAGCTCGGTGTCGCCGGCCACCCAGACGACCCCCGAGGGTCCCCGGACCAGGTGACCGTTGGCCGCGTTCGGGCGGTGCGGCATGGGCCGCGCGGCGTGGATCGCCCGGGTCAGGGCGACCTCCACTGCCCCCTGGCTCCCCACGGGGAACCACTCGTCGTCCTCGAGCCCGCGCCCGTCCAGGCCCTTCTTGTTGACCCAGACGGCATTGGCGGGGGCCGTGAGCACGGGAGCGCCGGGCAACAGCCGGAGCGAGCCCACCTCGGCATGGTCGTGGTGCAGGTGGGAGAGCAAGACGGCGTCGGCGGCGGCCCAGGCCGGCGCCACCGGTCGCCCGCCGCGCCGGCGCAGGACTCCCGCGTTCCGCTTCAACAGCGGGTCCACCACGATCCGCACGCCGTCGAGGTCGAGCACGACGCTCGCGTGCCCGAGCCACGTCACCGTGATGGTCACGGGCGTCACGAACCGGCAGCGAAAGGCTCGCTCATCACGACTTCGCGGTCTCGATCAACACCAGCTCGATCCCACGGCGGTACATCACCTCGTGGACCGCGATGGTCACCGCGCCCTTCACGCCCCGGAAGGCGGTGTACAGCAGCACGGTGCCGCCGGCGACGGCGGCCACACGCCCCCAGCGGATCTGCTCCAGGCTCGACATGGAGAACTCCTCGCCCTCGTGAGAAGTCCCAGCGTGCGGCCGCCCGACCCCCACGTCCTCATCCGCCGTGGGTGAGGCTGGCGGACCGGAGGCGGGGCAGTCTCGGAGGCACGCAGCGGCAGCACACCAGAGGGGACCACGTCATGAGCATGAGCTCGGAGTACTCAGAAGCACAGGCGGCCAGCAAGTACGGCGACGAGAACGTGCCCAGGGCATCCGGCTGGGTGGGGTGGATCGCCTTCGCCGGCATGATCATGGTGCTGCTCGGGGTCTTCCACATGATCCAGGGCCTGGTCGCGCTCCTCAAGGACGACTACTTCGTCGTGTCGTCCTCGAAGCTGATGATCAGCGCGTCGTACACGACGTGGGGCTGGGTGCACCTGATCGCGGGGGCCATCGTGCTCGCGGCGGGGATCGGCGTGTTCACGGGCAAGACGTGGGCGCGGGTCGTGGGCGTACTCCTCGCCTACGTCAGCGCCATTATCAACTTCTGCTTCATCGGGGCCCACCCCTTGTGGTCGAGCATCATGATCGTGATGTGCTTCGTCATCATCCTGGCGCTCACCGTCCACGGCGGCGAGGTCAAGAACAGGGGCGCCCACTAGCGTTTTCTTTGCTTTCGCCCCCGCGCCGGCCCGACATCCTTTACCTTGGGCGGCAGGGATGGCCTCAGGGAGACCCCGCCACTCGGGGGCGCGGGCCCCGGCCATCCACTTCGCGGAGCCGTCTCGGGACGGCGGCGTCCCCCGTGCTGACCTGCGCGGCCAGTCGCCCCTGCGCGTCCGCACCGGAGCGCCACCCCGCCGGGAAGGTACTTTCATGGCCAGGGGGAAGGAGGACGGATGGCCACTCGGGTCCGGGTCCTCCTGTGCTCCGCGATCTGCGTGGAGGTCGACGGGGTGGCGCTGCGGGGCCGCGACCTCGGCTCCCGGAAGGCGCGCACGCTGCTCGCCCTGCTGACCGCCGAGCGCGGTCGGCTGGTGCCGGTGGACACCATCGTCGACGTGCTGTGGCCCGACGGTCCGCCGGCTGATCCCGCCGCCAACGTCTCCACCCTGGTCAGTCGCACTCGGCGGCTGCTCGGGGGTGCCCTGACCAGCGCGCCCGGCCGGGCGCACGGGCTGGTCGACGGCGACTGGTCGACGGACCTCGACGAGGCGGCCGCGCTGCTCGACGACGCCGCCGGACGCCGCGGCGCCGGTGAGCACGGACTCGCCGCGGCGGGCTCGCGGCGCGCGCTCGACCTGCTCGGCACCCAACCGGCTCTGGTGGACGAGGCGGACGCCGACTGGGTCCGGGGAGTCCGGGCCGAGGCGGACACCCACCGCGCGAGGGCCCGCCATCTCCTGGCGGCGTCGCTGACGGCCCTCGAGCCTGCGGCGGCCGTCGCGGTCGCGGCCGAGGCGGTCGCGGCCGACCCGCTGGACGAGCGGGCGGTCCGCGACCTGATGCGAGCGCAGGCCGCCGCGGGACGGACCGCGGCGGCCCTCGCGACGTACGACGGGCTGGCCCGACACTTGCGCCACGAGCTGGGCACCGACCCGGACCCGTCGACCGCCGACCTGCACCTCGACCTGCTGCGCGCGACTCCTCCGACCGAGGAGGCTGCTCCGGCCCGGGCGGCATCCGGGCCGACGCTGGTCGGGCGCGAGGGCGACCTCGCCGTGATCGCGAGCGTCTGGCGGGACGCCGGCGACGGGACCGGCGCCCTCGTCCTCGTCGACGGCGAGGCAGGCATCGGGAAGACCCGCCTCCTGGACGCCGCCGCCGACCTGGCCGGCTCCACCGGTGGGCAGGTGCTGCGGTCCCGCTGCCACCCGGCGGAGCGGTCCCTGTTCCTCCAGCCGTACGTCGACGCGCTGCGGCCGGCCCTCCTCGGCGCCGCACCGGCCCGCACCGCGGCGCTGCTCCGTGGACATGAGGACGCGTGGAGCGTGCTGCTCCCCGAGCTCCGGTCGCTGGTCCGCATCGGTGCCGTCCCCGGGGTGCCCGGCTCGGCGGAGGTCCAGCGACGGCAGGCGTACGACGCGGTGGCGGCCGTGCTGCGGACCCTCGCCCAGCGCTCCCCCGTGCTGCTCGCCCTCGACGACCTGCAGGACGCGGGTTCGGCCACGGTGGAGCTGCTCGGCTACCTCGCCGAACGGCTGCGCGGCGCCCGGGTGCTGGTCGTCGGCGCCGTGCGCGCCGAGGACTCCGTCGTGGTCCAAGGGCTCGCCGACCGCGCAGTCGTGGTGCCGCTGGGCGCGCTGCCCCGCTCCGCCGTCGACGCCCTGGCCGCCGCCACGGGACTCGGTCAGCACGCCGCCGCCGTGATGGCGCGCACCGCCGGCCACACGCTGAGCGTCGTGGAGTGCCTGCGCGCCCTGGCCGCCGGCGACACCGGGGTGCCCGAGACCCTCGCCCAGGCCGTTCTCGCCCGCGTCGACCGCCTGGACCCGGAGACCCGCGACGTGCTGAGCGCGGGAGCCGTGCTCGGCCGCCGGCTGGACCCGCGGCTGCTGGCCGCGCTCGGCGGGTGGACCGAGGTGGAGGTGGTCCGTCGGTGCGAGGAGCTCGCCCGGGTGCGGCTGCTGGTCGCCAGCGAGCGCGGCTACGACTTCGTCAACGACCTCGTCCAGGAGTGCGTGCAGGCGTCCCTGCCTCCCGCCCTGGCGGCGGCGTACCACCGACGCGCCGCCGACCTGACCGCCGACCAGCCGGAGCTGATGGCGCGGCACGCCTTCGCCGCCGGGGACGCTGACCGCGCCGCGCACGGCTGGCTGCTCGCCGGCGAGGCGGCGATGCGTCGCGGTGCCGTGGACGACGCAGAGGTCCTGTTCGACCTCGGCGTGGACGCCGCGCAGACCTCGGCACTCCGGGCTCGGCTGCTGATCGAGCGGGCCCGGGCGCACGAGGCGGCGACGACGTTCCCCGCGGCGCTGGCCGACATCGACGAGGCGCTCCGACTGGCCCGGGCGGGTCCCGACCGACGCCTGGAGATGACGGCGCTCCGGGCCCGCGGCGGGGACGTGCCGATGGCGCTGGGACGGCCCCTCGCCGAGATCGCCGACCACCTGACCGCGGGTCTCGGCCTCGCCGGCGACCTCGGTGACCGACGCGTGGAGGCGGCGCTGACCACCCGCCTCACGATCCTCGAGGCCAGTCGGCTCCGGTTGGCGGCCGCGCTCGCCCGGGCAGAGCGCGGCCTCGCCCGGGCGCGCGCCGTCGGCTCGCCGGACGCCGTCGTGCTCGCCCTGGACGGCGTCAAGACGGTGCTCGGCTACCTCGGCGACGCGGAGCGGCTGCCTGACGTCGTGGGCGAGCTCGAGCCGGCTCTACGCCGACGCGACCACACCTGGCTGCTGCAGTGGACGGTGTTCGACGCGGCCTTCGTGCCCGCCGCGGGCTCCGACTGGGCAGCGGCCGCGACCGGCATCGAGGAGGCGGTAGCCATCAACCGCCGCAGCGGCTACCCGGCGTACGCCGGCTACTTCACCGCGCACCTCGGCTGGTTCGACCGGCTGGCCGGTGACCTCGACGGAGCGCTCCGGCACGGCCGCGCCGCGCTGGCCCAGACCTCGCCGGTGGACCATCCGTGGTGGTACGCCACCGCCGCCGGCTTCCTCTCCAGCACCCTGCTGGAGCTGGGACGCGCGCGAGACGCCGCCGTCATCGCCCGTCAGGGGCTCGCGAGCACCGGGCCCGAGACCCCGGAGGCCTACCGGTTGCGCTGTGCCGCCCCGCTGGCGGCGGCCACGGGGGACGCCGACGACCTGGACGCCGCGGCTGCGCTGCTGGCCGGCGTCGACTGCCCGCCCGGCGGCGCGTGGGTCGTGGGAGCGGACTGCTACCTGCTCCTGGCCCGCGCGGACCTCGAGCACCACGACCCGGTCCGTGCCGAGCGGTGGCTCGCCGCCCTGGCGCCCGCCACCGAGCGCCACTGGCAGCCGATCCGGGCCCGGATCGCAGCGCTCCGGGCTCAGAGCACCTCGGCCACGAGCTGAGCCGCGACCCGGGCCCCGTCCGTGGGGACCGGGAGGTACGCCGCACCGCGGCCGAGCTCCTCCACCAGGGCGCCGGCGATGCGTCCGGGATCGGCGTCGCGGTAGTCCATCGCGCGGCCGGCCCCGTGCCGCTCCAGCCGGTGCCGCACGTGCACCTGCTGCTCGAAGTGGTGGCCCAGCGGGAAGTAGAGGAAGGGCCGACCGTTGGCCACCAGCTCCATGGTCGTGCTCAGACCACCCTGGACGACGGCGATGTCGCAGGCCGCGTGGTGCAGGTCGAGGTCGGGCAGGAAGCCGTGCACCTCGACCCCTGCGGGCGCGGTGACCGACGCGGGATCGATCCGCGGGCCGGTGACGAGCACCATGCGGAGGCCCGGGACCCGGCGACGCGCAACCGGGTAGGCAGCCGCCACCCGGTCCAGCAGGTGCGTACCGACCCCCGAGCCTCCGACGCTCACGACGCAGACGACCTCGCCGTCGGCGTAGCCCAGGCGCCGACGGAGAGCGGGCCGGTCCTCGGCGGCCGGCCGTTCCCCCATCACGTAGCCCGCGAAGGCGAAGTGCTCCTCGGTCCAGGCGCGGGCGGTCGGCAGGTCCGGGCCGAGCGGGAGGTCCACGACGTCGTCGGGGTCGCCCACGAAGACGGACCGGTCGCGGAGCCCGGGGTGCCGGGCGACGTGCTCGACCATCTCCGCGTTGTAGTCGGCGGTCAGGAACGCCTCCCGCTCCCCTCCGTCCGGCATCGGCACCCAGCCGACGAAGTCGGTCATCCACACGAACGGGGCCCGCTTGAGGCGGGGGTTCTCGTGCAGGAAGTGGTCGAGGTCCCACGCCTCGTCCCCGAGCCACAGGTCGAACGACTCTCGGGCGACGAGGTCGTCGAAGACCATGAAATTGTTGACCAGCACCTCGTCCATCCGTCGGACCGCCTGGAACGCGTGCAGGTCGTGCTCGCCGGACTCCGACTCGAAGTGGGTCGACTCGCTCACCAGGTGCGCCGAGGCCGGGTGCAGGGTCTCGCCCTGCTGCACCAGGAACTCCGCCACCGGAGACTGGGTCAGCCACTCGATCTGCACGTCGGGACGCTCCTGGCGCAGTGCCCGGGCGACGGCCAGGTCGCGGCGCACGTGCCCGAGCCCGATCGGCGAGCTGAGGTAGAGCACCCGAGGAGACGGGCGCCGGCGCGGGCGAGACGGCGGCGGGGTGTCGGTGATCCGGTCGACGAACGCCTTGATCGCCCGGTTCACGGCCACCGGTTCGCGCGCCATGGGCAGGTGCCCGGCCCCGTCCAGCACCACCCGCTCGGCCCCGGTCAGTCGGGCCACGGTGTCGAACCGCCCCCGCGGCTGGCAGCGGTCCTCGGTGCCCTCGATGACGAGCACCGGGCACGCCACCGCCCGCAGCAGCGCCTCCCCCTCCTCCGGCGTCTCAGCGACGAGCACTGCGTCGTGGTCGGCGCTCATCACCTCCCCCGACGTGCCGAGTGCGAAGCCGACCGCATCCTCGAGCACCTTGGTCGAGTGCGGCTCGCAGCAGATCTGGTCGAAGAAGAACTCGGCGAAGTCCGGCCAGTCCGCGAGCCAGTGCTGCCGGTTCATCTTGTCCCAGCCCTCGTGCGTCGGCAGCACCTCGTCGAAGCGGGCCACCGCCGCGGCCCGGACGGCAAAGGGCGGCGTCCGGTCGCGGGCGTACGGCGCGATCGCGACCACGCCCTGCACCCGGTCGGGGTTCCGGGCCGCGTTGGCGAGCGCGAGCCAGGCCGAGTAGCAGACCCCGACCAGCACGGCCTTCTGGATGCCGAGCTCGTCGAGCACCGCGATGGCGTCGCCGATCACCACCTCGTCGTCGTAGGAGCCGGGCCCCGTCGGGCGGTCCGAGCGACCGTTGCCGCGCGGGTCCACGGTGACCACCCGGAAGTGCCGGGAGAGGAAGGGCACCTGCGCCTTCCACACCCGGCTGTCCACGATCGTGTCCACCGGGGGGAACATCACGGTCGTCGCGCCGTCGCCGAACGACTCGTAGGCGACGCGCACGCCGTCGCGCTCGACGTACCCCACCCGGTCCGGCTCCCGAGCCCGCATGTCCGCTCCCTCCGTCGCTCGACAACGCCAGCCAACCGGTCCGGGTTGCAGCGGCGTTGCAACGCGGCTGCAAGCAGGTCGAGCAGCGTGTCCGGGACCAGCATCCACCAGGACGCACCGAACGAGGGAGACCCAGATGACCACCACGGACACCACGACCGACACGACCGCCGCCCCGCCGCTCGACATGGAGGTGCTGATGCAGTTCGTCGGCCGCTTCGTCGGCGACCTCGGCGCCACCATCGGCGCCGGCAACGTGCTGGTCGGCGAGCGCCTCGGTCTGTACCGCGCGCTCGCCGCGGCGCCGTCCGACGCCCGCACGCTCGCGACGACCACCGGCACCGACCCGCGCTACGTCGAGGAGTGGCTGCGCGGCCAGGCCGCCGGCGGCTACGTCGAGTACGACGCGGCCACCGGGACCTACTCGATGACGCCCGAGCAGGCCTTTGCCCTCACCGACCCGACCGGCCCGGTGTTCCTGCCCGGAGCCTTCGAGCTCGCCCTCGGCGCGCTCAAGGCCGAGCCGCGGGTGGAGCAGGCGTTCCGCACCGGCGGCGGGATCGGCTGGCACGAGCAGGACCACGAGGTCTTCTCCGGCTGCGAGCGGTTCTTCCGGCCCGGCTACCTGATGCACCTCCTCGGCGAGTGGATCCCGGCACTGGAGGGCGTGCAGGCCAAGCTGGAGGAGGGCGCGACCGTCGCCGACCTGGGCTGCGGGCACGGCGCCAGCACGCTGCTGATGGCCGAGGCCTTCCCCCGGAGCCGGTTCACGGGCTCCGACTACCACGAGGGCTCGATCGAGGCGGCCCGCGAGCGCGCGGCCGAGGCCGGTCTCGCGGACCGCGCCACGTTCGAGGTGTCCGGCGCCCAGTCGCTGGACGCGCACGACCTCGACCTGGTCACCACGTTCGACTGCCTGCACGACATGGGCGACCCGCTCGGGGCGGCGGTCCGGATCCGGTCGAGTCTCGCCCCCGACGGCACCTGGATGATCGTCGAGCCGGCCGCGGGCGACACCGTGGAGTCCAACCTCAACCCGGTCGGCCGCCTGTACTACGGCTTCTCGACCTTCCTCTGCGTGCCGAATGCGATGTCCCAGCCGGGTGGCTACGCGCTGGGTGCCCAGGCCGGCGAGGCGGCGATCCGCCAGGTCGTGACCGACGCCGGCTTCACCCGGTTCCGCCGGGTGGCCGAGACGCCGTTCAACCTGGTTTTCGAGGCTCGCCCCTGACTCCACTCCTAGGCTGAGCCTCATGGCTTCCGTGCTCTCGCTCAACGTCGGCGCTCCGGAGCCCAACGCGGCCAAGAGCGTGGCGAGCACCGGGATCGGCAAGCGGCCGGTCGCGAGCGCGGTGCTGCGGGCGCCGGGTCCCAAGCACGGTGGGCTCGGGAGCGGCGTGGAGGGCGATTTCCTCGGCGACCGGGCCCACCATGGCGGGGACCAGCAGGCGGTGTACGCCTTCGCCCGGGAGGAGCTGGACGCCTGGGCCGAGGAGCTCGGGCGGCCCCTGCGCGACGGGATGTTCGGTGAGAACCTCACCACCCAGGGGCTGGACGTCGATGCGGGCCTGCTCGGGGAAAGGTGGGCGGTCGGCGCCGAGGTGGTGCTGGAGGTCTGCGGGCCGCGAGTCCCCTGCGCGACGTTCCAGGCCCGGATGGGCGAGAAGGGGTGGGTTCGCCGATTCACGGAGGTGGGGCGGACTGGCGCCTACCTATCGGTGGTGACCGGCGGGACCGTGCGGCCCGGCGACGAGATCCGGGTCGTCAGCATGCCGGACCACGACATCACGCTGCCCGACGCCTTCCGCGCCTTCAACGGGGACCTCGACGCGGCCGAGCGGGTGCTGGCGGCCGACTGCCTGGCCGGGCCGGACGCGGACTGGTTGCGCGACCGGGTGGCGCGGCGTCGCTGACCGCGTCTCAGCGGTGCAGGAGCCGGTGCCCCAGGGCGCGGCCGCGGGTCGCCGTGGAGACCCGCTCTGGCTCGCGGCGGCGCAGCAGGCGACGGACCCGGGAGCGCGCGTGCTCACGCTCCTGCCGGTGCAGGGCCATCCGGCCCAGCACTCCGTCGAGCAGGTCGGGCAGGTAGGTCGAGCGCAGGTGCAGGCCAGGACGACCGACCCCGCTGCGCACGACCCAGACCGGCTCGCTGGGGCTGAGCTTGAGCCAGTCGCACATCTGCTCGCCGAGGAGCTCCACCGGGGTGACCCGCTGGAAGGACAGACCGCACTCCTCGAGCCGGTCCTCGAAGTCGTCGCCGTAGAACCGGACGTGGTCGGCCTGGCCGAAGCGCACGATCCGCTGGCCCTCGTCCGCGTCGGGGTCCTCGTCGGTCGTGGTGCCGAACCGGATCGGCACCTGTACCAGCCCGAGCCCGCCCGGCGCGAGCACCCGCGCCAGCTCGCGCATCGCGCGTCGGTCATCGGGCACGTGCTCGAGCACGTGGAAGCAGACCAGCAGGTCGACCGAGTCGTCGGCGCAGGGCAGGGCGGTCAGGTCCGCCTGGACGTCGACCAGCCGGCGGTCGAGGCCCAGGTCGAGGCGCACGTGGAGGCGCGGCCCGAGGGTGGCCAGGATCTCGGTCATCAGGGGGTACGGCGCGATGTCGAGCAACACGTCGACCCGGCCGAGCGCGGGTCGGAGCATGTCGACGAGCACCGCGAAGAACCGGTGCCGCTCGAGTCCGCGGCACTGGGGGCACCGGGCGTCCGGGCGACCGCCGGGCCCGGAGCGGAACGTCTGCCGGACGGTCTGATGGCAGACCGGGCAGAACCGCTTGGGGTACGCCGCGAGACTCACCCATCGAGGCTAACGGCGCGGACCGGCCGGATCGGTCAGGCGGGAGTCGGGCGCGCCTCGCGGCGCAGGGTGACGGTGCGGGGGCCGGGCTCGAAGCCGAGGCCGCGGTAGACGATGCCCGGCACCGGGTAGTCGTCGTCACCGCGCGGGCACACCAGACCGGTCGTCGCACCGGCCCGGGCGGCCGCCGCGAGGGCCGCGAGCGAGGTCATCCCCGCGAGCCCGCGTCTCCGGTGCTCGGGAAGACAGCCCACCGGCTCGACGAGCGCGACGCCGGTGGCGACGTCCAGCCAGACCAGGCTCGAGGCCACCATCCGGCCGTCGGCCTCGTCCACAGCGACCCAGTCGAGGTCGGGGCGGTAGGGCGGCAGGGCCATCAGCCGCTGGTACGCCGCGCCGCTGACCTTGGAGGTCGCCGACCAGGCGGCCCGGTGACAGGCCGCCCGGGCTTCGGCCTCGTCCTCGGCGACGTGGCGCAGCCGGTAGCCGGCCGGCGGCTCCGGCTCCGTGACGCCGGCCAGGTCCAGGTGGTGGTGGGTGAACCACGGTGGGCCGTGGTCGACCACGAAGCCCACCTCGCCCAGCAGGGCCACCAGGTGGTCCTCGGTCTCCAGGACGCTCGTCTCCAGGATCCCGTCCCCGGCCACGGCCCAGCCGAGCAGGTCGCGTCCCGCCTGGAGGTGGGCGGGGTCGACGCACAGCTCGAGCCACCCTGGGCTCTCCTGCCAGGCCCAGGCGACGTCGAGGTCGCCCACCGAGGCCAGGGCCACCGGGCCGTGGTCGAGCTCCTCGGGCACGGCGTAGCCCACGCTCCAGGCGAGCTGTCCAGGATGCTGCCTCGACTCGCGCGACCACAGGCGCGAGGCGAGAGCCTGCATCCGCGGCAGACCCTCCGCGACCGGCACGACCTCCATCAGGCGGGTACGCCCGCGACCTCGGCGATCCAGTCCGCCACCTGGGCGGGCTCGAAGGCCAGGGCGGCGCCGTAGAAGGCGACCTCGGTCATGGCAGTGCCGGGTGCGTCTGTGGAGCGCCAGGGGAAGGTCACCATCGTCCGCTCCCGCTCCATCAGCGTCACCAGCCGGTCGTTGATCGCCTCGACGGACCCCTCGGCGTACACCTCGAACGTGCAGATGTGCGGCTCCTCGGGGTGGATCCGCAGGCCACGCTGGGTGAGCTCGGCGGCGAGGGACCGCGCCCAGGCGAGGTACTCCCCCATCCGGGGCAGCTCCTCCTGCAGCCCCAGGAGCCCGCCGAGGGCGAACGGCGTCAGTCGCATGAGCGTGCCACCCATCCGGGTTCGCCACAGGCGCAGCTCGGCTGCGGTGTCCGCGTCGGTCGCGACGGCGGCACCGGACATGGCGCCGAGGCCCTTGTAGAGCGAGACGTAGACGCTGTCGAACAGCGCCACGATCTCGGGCAGCGGCTTGCCGTAGGAGGCTTGCGACTCCCACAGCCGGGCGCCGTCGAGGTGCAGGGCGACGCCACGTGCGCGGGCCGCCTCGGAGAGCGCGACGAGCTCGTCCCACGGCGGAAGGAGGCAGCCGGCGTCACGCAGCGGCATCTCGATCAACGCCGCGCCGAGGGTGCCGGGAAGGGCCGCGAGATCCGCCGCGGTCGCCGTCCGGCGCCCGGTGGTCAGGAGCTCCAGCTCGAGTCCGTGCACGCGCCGTGGGCCGTCAGCCTCGTGGTGCAGCAGGTGGGAGAGGTCGGGCAGCGCCACCCGGCGGGAACCTGCTCGGTCGCACCAGATGCGAAGCACGGCCTGCTGCGCCATCACCCCGCTCGGCATCATCACCACGGCCTCGGTGCCCAGCAGGTCGACCAGCTCGGCCTCGAGCTGCGCGACCGCACCCCGCTCGCCGTACGCGTCCCAGGTCAGGTCCCGCTCGCGCGCCGCAGCCGCGAGCCGCGTGAGGTGGTCGGCTGGGGTCTCCCGGCGCCAGGTGACGGTGCCCTCGCACGCGTCCACGGCCGCCCGGAAGCGCCGTCCGAAGTCGTCGTCCACGTCAGTTCAGCGGACGCATGCTGCTGGGGACGCCGCCGCCGCGGCCGACCTCCTCGACCAGCTCCTGCAGTGCCGTCAGGGCAACGCGCTGGGGCATCGGGCCGTAGGACACCCGGCCGACACCGAGCTCTTCGAGCCGCGCAAGCGAAGGCGAACCCGGGGCCCCGATGACGGTCAGGACGTTCTCCCCCACGGCGTCGACGATGGCCTTGACGGCGTCCTCGTCGAGCCGCCCCGGCACGAAGACCAACGGTGCACCTGCCTCGGCGTACGCCGTCGCCCGCGTGATCGCCTCGGAGAGGTCCTCGCCCTTCAAGAGCGCGTCCGTGCGGGCGTTGAGCGCGAAGTCGGGGACTCCCTCGGCCTCGGCCGCCTTCAGGATCGCCTCGACCTGCGCGACCGCCTCACTGAGCGGCTTCATCTGGTCCTCGATGTTGGCGCCGACGGCACCGACCCCGATGGCCTTGCGGATCGTCTCGGCCGCGTCGCCGTACCCGCCCTCGAGGTCCGCGGTCACCGGCAGGTCGGTCACCTTCACGATGCGACCGACCATGTCGATCATCTCGTCGACCGGGATGTTCTCCCCGTCCTCGTAGCCGAGCGTCGCCGCGATCCCGTGACTGGCCGTGGCCAACGCCCGCGTGCCCGGCGTCTCCGCGACCACCTTGGCACTGATCACGTCGTAGACGTTGACGACCGTGAGGAGCGGCGATTCGCGGTGCAGGCGCAACAGCTGGGTCGCCTTCTCGGCGGTTCCGTGGGGTGCTTGAGTCATGCCCACGACCCTAGCCCGCCCCTCGAACGGCGCTCCCTCGCCTTTCGTTGGTCGAGCAGGTTGCGAAGCAACCGGTGTCGAGACCACCACCCACCCGCCGCACGCTGCAGGTCGACTGTGGTCCAGGTCTTGATTTTCGGATGACGTGGTGACGCGCCGTCTCGGTTGAGCTACTACTCAGCGCCGCCTCTTGCGTGCGGTTTGCTCGGGGTCGACCGCTGTGGTCACCGTCTCAAGATCTTCCTCGTTTCCCCTTGTGGATAAGGGCTCTCTGAGCCCCTTCGACTGTCGGTGGCGAGTGCTTGAGTAGACCCATGAGCAGCACCGCCACCAGCCGGTCCGGGGTCGATGACCTCGGACCCGACGCGCTGCTCGCCGCCCTCAAGAACACCGAGACCCGACGCCGACAGGCCGAGCTCGACCAGCTCCACCTCGCCTACCAGTGGTGCGTCCTACACCCGCCCACCGCCGACACCGGCGTCGCGGTCTGGGGCGGCGACGGCGACCTCGACGCCGACGAGTCGCTCGGCGGGGACGGCACCCCGATGGTGGCCGCATTCGCGCCCGAACCCTTCGGCCTCGCCCTGGGCGTGTCCACCGACACCGCCAAGACCCTCCTCGCCGACGCCCTCGACCTCGTGCACCGCCTCCCGCACACCTGGCGCCGCCTCCAAACCCTCGAGGTGCCGGTGTGGCGGGGCCGCCGCCTCGCCCAGAAGACCCACGCCCTCAACGTGAAGGCCGCCGCCCACGTCGACCGGCTCCTCGCCCCCCAACTGCACACCGTCGGCGTCACCCGCCTCGACCGGGCCGTCGCCCACGCCATCGCCAAGTACATGCCCGACGAGCACGCCGACCGCGAAGCACGCTCCCGACAGACCTGGGACGTGACCCTGCACCACCCGAACCCCACCGAGTACGCCGGCACCAGCGAGCTCCACATCACCGGCGACACCCTGACCCTCACCAACCTCTACGACCAGATCTGCGCCGGCGCCGCCGACCTCAAGCAGCCGGCGACCCCGACCCGCTCGGGGTCCGCAAGGCCAAAGCCCTCCGCCGCCTCGCCGGCACGCCCGAAGACCAAGCTCTACCTGCACCTCGACCCGCGGACTCGGGTCTCGACAGGCTCGACCACCGAGCACCGAGTCGGCCGGGTCGAGAACCTCGGCCCCGCCACCACCGCCAAGATCCGCGCCTGGCTCGGCGACACCAAGGCCACCATCCAACCCGTCCTCCGGACGGACCGGACCGACGCGGTCGACGCCCACGACCCACCCACCTGGATGCGCGACCTGGTCATCCTCCGCGACCCCACCTGCGTCTTCCCCCACTGCGAACGCCACTCACGCAGCTGCGACCTCGACCACATCGTGCCGTTCGACGACACCGGACCACCCGGCCAAACCCAACCAGACAACCTCGCACCACTCTGCAGACGCCACCACCGCGCCAAGACCAGCGGACGATGGACCTACCAACGACTCCCCGACGGCACCTACACCTGGACCGGACCAGGCGTGCGCGGTGTGCCGTGAGCCATGACCACCTGCTCGGGCTGCAGGCCATCGCCGATGACGAACCAGCCGTGACTGGCGTACAAACGACGGGCCGGGTCCTCGGAGTCCGCCGTGGTCATCAGGGTCCAGCGCTCGTGCGGCAGGTCGGCGGTGAGCTCGCTCAAGCGTCTGGCTGGCCTGGTCCGTCCACCACTGACCGTGCTCCCGGTGTACCCGTAGGCGAAGCCGACCAAGTGTCCGGTCGAACGGCTAACGACGAGCGGCACGGACGAGCATGAAGAGGAGCGCGATCGCCCCGGCGACCATCAGGAGCATGACCAGGATCTCGATGGGTCCCACACCGAACATGGCCGCAAGCCTATCCCCAATCAGGCGTCCAGGCTCTCGACATCGACCTCGTAGGCCCCCTGCACGATGAACTCCTTGCGCGGCGCCACGTCGGAGCCCATCAGCAGCTCGAAGACGCGCGCCGCGTCGTCGGCGTCGTCGACCGTGATGCGGCGCAGGGTGCGGTGCCGCGGGTCCATGGTGGTCTCCGCGAGCTGGTCGGCGTCCATCTCACCGAGGCCCTTGTAGCGCTGCACCGGGTCCTTCCACGAGACGTTCTTCTTCTTCAGCTCCGCCAGCCGGCGCTGGAGCTCGTCGTCGGAGTAGGTGTAGACGTACCTGTCCATGCCCTTCTTGGGCTTGGAGATCTCGATGCGGTGGAGCGGGGGGACGGCCGAGTAGACCCGGCCCTCGCGGATCAGCTCCGGCATGTACCGGAAGAACAGCGTGGCCAGCAGGCACCGGATGTGGGCACCGTCGGAGTCCGCGTCCGCCATGAAGATGATCCGCCCGTAGCGCCGGGCCTCGAGGTCGAACGTCCGGCCGGAGCCGGCCCCGACGACCTGGATGATCGAGGCGCACTCGGCGTTCTTGAGCATGTCGCCGATGGACGCCTTCTGGACGTTGAGGATCTTGCCCCGGATCGGCAGCAGCGCCTGGAACTCGGAGTCGCGGGCCAGCTTGGCGGTGCCGAGCGCGCTGTCCCCCTCGACGATGAAGAGCTCGGACCGGTCGTTGTCCGCGGACCGGCAGTCGGCGAGCTTGGCGGGCAACGCGGAGGACTCCAGGGCGTTCTTCCGGCGCTGGGTCTCCTTGTGCTGGCGAGCCGCGATCCGGGTCTTGGAGGCGCCGTACACCTTCTCCATGACCAGCTTGGCCTGCGCCTTCTCGGCGCGCTTGGTGCTGGTCAGGAACTTCTTGAGCTCGGCCGTGACCACCTTGCGGACCGCCCCGCGGACGGCGGGGGTGCCGAGGATCTCCTTGGTCTGGCCCTCGAACTGCGGCTCGGCGAGCCGCACCGTGACCACGGCGGTCAACCCCTCGAGGACGTCGTCCTTGATCACGTTGTCGTCGTTGACCTTGAGCACCTTGGCCGCGCGCATCACGTCGTTGAACGTCGTGGTCACGGCCGCCTCGAAGCCGCTGACGTGGGTGCCGCCCTTGGGGGTGGCGATCACGTTGACGTACGAGCGAAGCTCCGTGTCGTAGCCGGTGCCCCAGCGCAGCGCGATGTCGACGCCCAGCTCGCGCTCGACCTCCTGCGGCGTCATGTGCCCCAGGGCGTCGAGCATCGGCACGGTCTCGGTGAACGTGTCGGAGCCCTGGAGCCGGAGGACCTCGGTGACCGGCTCGTCCCGGGCGAGGAACTCCGCGAACTCCCCGATCCCGCCGTCGTGCCGGAACTTCTCCTCCACGGGGTGGTCGCCGCGCAGGTCCCGGATCACCAGCTCGAGCCCCGGGACGATGAACGACGTCTGCCGGGCGCGACCGATGAGGTCCTCGAAGACGAACGTCGCGTCCTTGGTGAAGATCTGCCGGTCCGGCCAGAAGCGGATCCTGGTGCCAGAACGGTTCTTGGCGACCCGGCCGCCCTTGCGGGTCAGCCCGCTGCCCGGCTTGAACGCCGCCGTGGGGCCGTCGGCGGCGAAGACCCCGGGGTTGCCCCGCGCGAAGCTGATGCCCTGGCTCGCCGGGGACCGCTCCACGTCGATGTCCATCCGCGCGGACAGGGCGTTGACCACCGAGAGCCCGACGCCGTGCAGACCGCCCGTGGCGACGTACGACCCGCCGCCGAACTTGCCCCCCGCGTGGAGCTTGGTGGCCACCACCTCGACGCCGGGCAGCCCCGTCTTGGGCTCCTTGTCGGTGGGGATGCCGCGACCGTCGTCGTGGACCTCCGCCGACCCGTCCGGGTGCAGGGACACCTCCACGCTGTGGGCGGCGCCGGCCAGCGCCTCGTCGACGCCGTTGTCGATGATCTCCCACAGGCAGTGCATGAGCCCGCGCGTGTCCGTGGACCCGATGTACATGCCGGGGCGCTTGCGGACCGCCTCGAGCCCCTCGAGGACGAGGAGGTGGGCGGCGTTGTAGGTGTTGTCGACGATGGGGGTGCTCCTGCGATGCGGTGGCGAGTCGTACAGCACGAATCTACCCGTGCTGAGCGGGTGGTCTGGACGACACGCCGCGGGTGTGGAGAACCTGCCTCCCCGGCGTGGTCACCGGGTCTACCTTGGTCGGAAAGCAGGTACGGCATCACACCAGAAGGATGATGCGCTCCGGGGCGCACGCGGGAATGCTTGCCCGGGACGCTACGTTGAGACTGGTACCGATGAAACAGAGAGAGGCCGATGTGACTACTGCTGTTGCCCCTAGCACCGCGTTGACCGCAGCCGACCGCTGCGACCGCTGCGGTGCACAGGCCTTCCTGCGCGTAGAGCTCGCCGAAGGCGCCGAGCTCCTTTCTGCGCCCACCACGCACGCGAGCACGGCGAGAAGCTTCGCCAGGTCGCCGTGCACGTCTACGACGAGACCCACAAGCTCAGCACCGAGCCCGGCTCCGCGGAGCGCGAGCACTGACCCGCTGACCCCGACCTCGGCGGCCCCGGACCACGACGGTCCGGGGCCGCTGTCGTCTGAAAGGGTGACCCCGTGACGTTTCTCGAGGTCGTGGTGGGGCTGGCCATCCTGGTGGGCCTGGCCGGCATCGTCCTGCCCGTGCTGCCCGGAACCTTGCTGATCCTGGTCGCCGTCCTGGTGTGGGCGACCGAGACGGGTGGGACCACCGCCTGGACGGTGCTCGGGGTCACGGTCGTGCTGCTGGCCATGGGCTCGGTGGTCAAGTTCCTGCTCCCCGGCAAGCAGCTGAAGGCGGCCGTGCCCACCTCGACGCTCGCGGTCGGGGCGGTGCTCGGCATCGTGGGCTTCTTCGTGATCCCGGTGGTCGGCATGTTCATCGGCTTCCCGCTCGGGATCTACGTCGCGGAGGTGGCGCGGGTCGGGTCGACCGCGGCGTGGCCGTCCACGAAGCAGGCCCTGCGAGCCATGGGCGTGAGCATCCTGATCGAGCTGCTCTTCGGCACCCTGGCGGCCGGCGTCTGGGTCTTCGGCGTCCTGGTCACCTGATGGTGGTCGTGGGTCTGTCGCTGCTCGCGGCGCTCTCCTACGGACTCGGTGACTTCGTCGGCGGGGTCGCGTCCAAGCGCGCCAGTCCCTGGGCGGTGGCCCTGGTCACCCAGATCGTCAGCACCGTCGTCATCTTGCTGGTCGCCGTGGTCGACGGCGGCGACCCCACGGCCGCCGACCTGTGGTGGGCGGTCGCCGCGGGCCTCTTCAACGGCGTGGGTACGGCGTTCCTCTACCGCGGTCTCTCCGCCGGCCGGATGGGGGTGGTGGCGCCGATCTCCGGCGTGGGTGCCGCGGCGCTGCCTGTCCTGGTCGGACTGGCGGTCGGCGAGCGGCCCGCGCTGCTGGTCTGGGTCGGGATCGCGGCCGCCCTGCCCGGCATCTACCTGGTCGCCCAGGAACCCGCCGGGACGAGCACCGGCACCGCGAGCGGCGGCTCCGGCTTCGTCGACGGCGTGCTCGCCGGGCTCGGCTTCGGGGGGCTGTTCGCGTGCCTGGCCCAGATCCCGGAGGAGGCCGGCTTCCTGCCCCTCGCGCTCAACCAGGTGGTCGCCGCGGGCACCGTGGTGGCCGTGGCCCTGGCCCTGCGCCAGCAGTGGGTGCCGCGCCAGCCCGCGGCGGCCATCGGTGCCGTCAGCGGCGCGCTCGGCGCGGTGGCGACCGGGTCGTTCCTGCTGGCCACCCAGACCGGCTACCTCACCGTCGCCGCCGTGATCACCTCGCTCTACCCCGCCGTGACGGTCGTCCTGGCGGCCGCGGTGCTGCGCGAGCGCGTGCACCGGAGCCAGGCCTGGGGCCTGGTGCTCTGCCTCAGCGCGGTCGCGCTGGTCGCCGCGGGTTGACCCGTAGCGTGGCGGCATGGGAGCGGTCCGCCGGCTGACGGCACTCGCCGCCGGCGCCGTGCTGGCCGTCGTCCTCGCCGTCCCCGCACCCCGCGCGCCGATGGACCTCACCCCTTCAGCAGGCGGTGGCCGGGCTCCGCTCTCGTCGCCGCGGGGTCGGCGACGGTCAGTAGATGGCCCGCCGATAGCCGTGATAGACCGCGCGCCGCCTCCGAGGCAAAGCACTCCTCGGGTGTGGTGATCGCGTACCAGGGCGAGTCGGGGGGGTGGTAGATCATGGACGACTGGTTCCCCTTGATGGGGGCGTACGTGGGGCAGTCGTACGTGCTGATCCGCGGGTACGAGGTCAGGTCGTCACCTGGCGGCGGAGGCGGTGGCGAGGGCGGCGTCGGCGGAGCGGGTGGGAGCGGGGGTGGCTCCTTGCAGCTCCCCCACAGGCCGACGTCGTGGACGTGGGCATAGTCCTCGGCGTTGCGGTAGCCCTCCACGCGCTTGAACGGCTCGTGGTGGTACACGTACACCTCCGCATGCCCGTGCAGCACGAGCTTGCGACCGACGTCCACGCCTCCCTTCGAGACGTAGCGAAGGAGACGGTGGTAGCGGTCCTTGAGAGCCTGCGACGGATCCGACGTCAGGACAACCTTGGCGTCGACGGGCAGCATTCGTGCGGTGGCACCGGATGCCTCCGCGCCCCAGCATTGGACCGTCCCGCCGAACACTTCCGGGGTGTCGATGCCGAGGAGCCGGACGTAGACCCGGCGTCCCGACCGCAGCCGGACCTTGAGCGTGTCCCCGTCGACGACTCGGATGACGCGTGCGTGCTCTGTCGTGACGTCCGGCTGAGCGGACGCAGGCACGGTGCCCGTCGCGGGCGACGGCGGGAGGCGCGACCACGGCAGCGATCGCCAGTGACACCGCGCCCGCCGTCAGTCCAGCGCCGCGACGAGAGAATTTCATGGAGCCCCCAGGGCGAATGGCTCCCGAAGCATAGGTGCTCGGCAGAGCCGACGGGCGGGAACCCGACCTTTCCCTGTTCCCGCGCATGGAGAAGCCGCCCACAGTCTCGGGTCCGTGGGCGGCTCGTCTCTACTGTACTACCCCCATTCACCCCTAGGGGTGAGTTTCCGCGATCCGCGCGGGTCTACCTTCGGGGCCTAAGGCCCTCAGCAGCCTGGTGCACGCGCCCGTCGGTCACTCTCTCCCCCGTGGGTGACCGGCGGGCGACGTGCTGTCGGCCCGACGCGGCGGGCGAACCGCGCGGGCGCCAGGTGGAGACCACGAGGGCTACAGTGCGAGGCATGGAACGACCGTGAAGCAGCCCATCCGCCTGGCCATCGTCGACGACTACGCAGTGGTGATCGCGGGAGTCGCCTCACTCCTCGCCGTCGAGCGCATCGACGTGGTCGAGACCGGAGCGTCACTCCCTGTGATCAGCGATGTCGACATCATCCTCTACGACACGTTCGGCCAGGTGACGGGCAACGGCATCGACCTGAAGGACTACGTGCGCGAGAGCCGCGGCGCGAAGGTCGTGATCTACAGCTGGAACCTCAAGCCGAGCCTGATCAAGCGTGCGATGGCCGACGGCGCCTCCGGATATCTCTCGAAGGTCCTGACGGGACCCGCCATCGTCGAGGCACTCGAGCGGATCATGAGCGGTGAGACCGTCATCCTGACCGGGGACCACGAGACGAGCCTCGGTGGGGTGGGTGACTGGCCCGGTCGGGAGGTCGGTCTGACTCCGCGCGAGGCCGAGGTCCTGGCGCTCATCGCGCACGGCCTGAGCAACAACGAGATAGCTCAACGCGCCCACGTCAGCCCCAACACCGTGAAGTCCTACATCCGGTCGGCCTACCGCAGGATCGGCGTCGAGCGACGCACACAGGCAGTGCTGTGGGCCCTGGACAACGGCTTCCGACCCGACCGTGAGCGCACCCTCGACCCCGACCTGCGGCTGCGCCCCGACGAGCCCCGAGACCCAGCCCCGCTGACGCTCTAGGTCCGGTCCGAGGGGTGCCTCGCATTGGCGGCCCACCAACAACCACCGAGGAGCATCACGATGACCACCATCAGCATCATCGGCTCAGGCAACATGGCCGTCGCCTCGGCACCCGGGCGGTGACGCACGGCCACACCGTCGAGCTCCTGAGCCGCGACTCCGCCAAGGCCCAGGCGCTCGCCGACCAGATCGGCGACGGAGCACGCAGATCGACGAGAGATCTGCTCAGTCCAGGTAGTCGCGCAGGACCTGCGAGCGGCTCGGGTGCCGCAGCTTGGACATCGTCTTGGACTCGATCTGACGGATCCGCTCGCGGGTCACGCCGTAGACCTTGCCGATCTCGTCGAGCGTCTTGGGCTGACCGTCGGTCAGGCCGAAGCGCATCGAGACCACGCCCGCCTCGCGCTCGGAGAGCGTGTCGAGGACGGCGTGCAGCTGCTCCTGGAGCAGCGTGAACGACACCGCGTCGGCCGGCACGATCGCCTCGGAGTCCTCGATCAGGTCGCCGAACTCGGAGTCGCCGTCCTCGCCGAGCGGGGTGTGCAGGGAGATGGGCTCGCGGCCGTACTTCTGGACCTCGATGACCTTCTCGGGCGTCATGTCAAGCTCCTTGGCGAGCTCCTCGGGCGTCGGCTCGCGGCCGAGGTCCTGGAGCATCTGCCGCTGGACGCGGGCGAGCTTGTTGATGACCTCGACCATGTGCACCGGGATCCGGATGGTGCGGGCCTGGTCGGCCATCGCGCGGGTGATCGCCTGCCGGATCCACCAGGTGGCGTACGTCGAGAACTTGTAGCCCTTGGTGTAGTCGAACTTCTCCACGGCGCGGATCAGCCCGAGGTTGCCCTCCTGGATCAGGTCCAGGAAGAGCATGCCGCGGCCGGTGTAGCGCTTGGCCAGCGACACGACGAGGCGCAGGTTGGCCTCGAGCAGGTGGTTCTTGGCACGCCGGCCGTCCTCGGCGATCCACTCGAGCTCCTCGAGGACCTTCGCGCTGACCTTGCCGCCCTTGGCGAGCTTCTCCTCCGAGAACAGGCCGGCCTCGATCCGCTTGGCGAGCTCGACCTCCATCTCGGCGTTGAGGAGGGGCACCTTGCCGATCTGCTTGAGGTAGTCCTTGACCGGGTCCGCCGTGGCGCCGGCGACCATGACCTGCTGCTCGGGCTCGCCGGACTCGTCGGCGTCGGAGACGACGAAGGTGCCTTCCTTCTCGTCCTCCTTGATGGTCGGGTCGACCGCGACGTCCTTCTCGAACTGCTCGTCCGGGATGTCGGGGAGGATCTTCTTGCCATCCGGTCCGACCACCTCGACGGCGGCGACGGCCGGGGCGGCCGCGTCGTCGATGGTGACGGCGTCCTTCTTGGCCGGCGCCTTCTTCGCGGCGGTCTTCGTGGCGGCCTTGGTGGCGGGCACCGCCTTGGCGGTCGGGGCTGCCTTCTTCGCGGGCGCCGCGGCCTTCTTGGCCGGAGCCGTGGTCTTCTTCGCGGTCGCGGTCTTGCGAGCCGACGACGTGGCGGCCACGGCGCGCAGGCTGCTGGTCACCGGGACGGCCACGGAGATGCCCAGCCCGCTCAGGTGCGCCAGGAGCGCCTTGAGGTGCTGCGGTGCGACCTCGGCCCGTTCGCTGGCCTCACGGACCTGGTCGGGGGTGAGGCTGCCCTGGGGCAGACCCGCCTCGACGAGACCGGAGATGGCGGGATGGGACAACACCGCTGCGGGAAGCAGCTTGCGCGCGTTCGAAGACACGAACACCTCTCGTCGAATGTGATCAAGGGCGCGGCGAGGCAGGGGAAAGTCAAGAGCCGCTTCGGTCATTCTGCCACGGCCCGGGTGAGGTCCCGACATCGACCGCCGCCCCCCGACCGCTGCGTCGGGGTCAGCCCGCAGCTGCCTTGGCCGCCTTGGCACTCTTCTTGAAGTCGCGGACGCGCTGCAGGGAGTCGGCGTCGACGACGTCGGCCACGGAGCGGTAGCCGTCCTCGGCGTAGGCACCCACGGCCTGCTCCCAGCCCTTCGGTCGGACGCCGAGCTGCTTCGCCAGCAGGGCGACGAAGATCTGGGCCTTCTGCTTGCCGAACCCGGGCAACGCGGTCATCCGACGCATCAGCTCGGCCCCGCTGTCGGCCTCGTTCCACAGCCGGTCGGCGTGACCGTCGTACGTCTCCACGACGATTGCCGCGAGGCTCTGCAGCCGCGCCGACATCGACCCGGGGAAGCGGTGGATCGCCGGTGGCGTCGCGCACAGCGCGGCGAACTCCTCGGGATCCGCCGCAGCGATCGCCGCGGGGTCGAGGGTGCCGAACCGGTCGAGCACCTTGGCTGGCCCACGGAAGGCGTGCTCCATGGGGTACTGCTGGTCGAGCATCATGCCGACCAGCAGGGCGAACGGGTCGTCGGTGAGGACCTGGTCCGCGTGCGCGTCCTGGGTGATCTGGAGCGCCATGGTGCCGTCAGTCGGCCTTCACCGCGAGGACGGGGCACTGGGCGTCGAGCAGGATGCGCTGCGCGTTGCTGCCCAGGATCAGCTTGCCGACGGGCGAGCGGCGACGCAGACCGATGACGATGAGGTCCGCCTGGCTGGCCTCGGCGATGCCGATCAGGTCCTCGGCGGGCTCGAAGCCGCGGACGAGCTGGCGCACCTCGTGCTCGACCCCGGATTCGGTGAGGCGCTGGCGGACCACGGCCATGGCCTCGTCGGCCTGGCGAGCCGGCGGTGTCGTCGAGCTCGTCACCGCCTCGGTGGGAGTTGACCACGACGAGCCTGCTGCCGCGGAGCTTGGCCTCCTCGATGGCCCGACCCAGTGCGGCCTCGCCCTCGGGCTTGGCGACGTAGCCGACCACGATCGTTCCCATCTCCACAGTCCTTCCTGCTCCGAGCCCGGTGGAACCCGGCGGCTCTGTGCGCACCGTACCCAATCCTCGCCTCCGGCGTGAACCTGTGGACGAGCGGCGCACGGCGGTGCCCGTGGGGGCCACCATGAGCCGTGCCCGCTCTGGTCGAACCCGTCCCGCGGGACCGGGCCGCAGCCCTGCGCCGGGCGGTCCTGCTGTGGAAGGCGGCCGACCGGCGGCGCAGCCGCCCCGCCGTGGTGCACGTGGGCGACCCGGAGGGCACCTACCTGACCGTCCCGTCGGACGACCCAGCGGCGGACCTGGCGCTGCGGACCGAGATCGTCGGGGCTCTGCTGCTCCGGCTGCGCGCCGGGGTCGACGGCGCCGTGGGTCTGGCTGGGTCGCGGCGGCGGCCTCACCTGGCAGGACGCCGACGCCGACTGGCTCGCCGCGGCGTGGGCCGCGACGCACGAGGGTGGGCTGGACCTCACCTTCGTGGTGGTGACCACGCACGGGTGGTGGGACCCGCGTCGGCGGCGCGCGCCGCGAGTGGCGGCGGCTGCGGCAGCGCTGAGTCACTCTAGGGCTCACTCCCGGGCTCACTCCCAGGTGTGCACCGGGTCGTTGGTGTGCATGTGCGCGCGGTACTCGCCGGTCGTGGCCCGGAGGGCGTCGTAGGTGTCCAGATCGGTGCGGTGCGGCCATCTTCGCGACGAACCACTCGGCGCCGTTGGTGCCGACCTTGCAGCGCTGCTCGATCACGCCGAGCAGCCGGTCGCAGTCCTCCGCCGGCGTGCCCCAGGCGCGCAGCCCCTCGTGGGCCAGCGGCAGCAGGCGGCGCAGCACCAGCTCGGTGGCGCGGACGTGGCCGATGCCGGGCCAGTAGAGCTGGGCGTCGATGCCCTGCTGCGCGGCGACGTGGAAGTTCTCCTCGGCGGCGCTGAACGACATCTGCGACCACAGGGGGCGCTCGCTGGCGGCCAGGGCCCGCACCAGCCCGAAGTAGAACGCGGCGTTGGCGATGGTGTCGACCACCGTCGGACCGGCCGCCAGGATGCGGTTCTCGACCCGCAGGTGGGGCACTCCCCCGGCGATGTCGTAGACCGGGCGGTTCCACCGGTAGATCGTGCCGTTGTGCAGCCGCAGCTCGGCGAGCTTGGGGACGCCGCCCGCCTCGAGGACCTCGAGGGGGTCCTCCTCCTCGGTGATCGGCAGCAGCGCCGGGAAGTAGCGGACGTTCTCCTCGAACAGGTCGAAGACCGAGGTGATCCAGCGCTCGCCGAACCACACGCGGGGGCGCACCCCCTGTGCCTTGAGCTCCTCGCTGCGGGTGTCGGCGGCCTGCTCGAAGAGCGGGATCCGGGTCTCGCGCCACAGCTGCTTGCCGAGGAGGTACGGCGAGTTGGCGCCGATGGCGAGCTGGACGCCGGCGATCACCTGCGAGGCGTTCCAGTACGCCGCGAAGTCCTCGGGCGAGGTCTGGACGTGGAACTGGGTGCTCGTGCAGGCCGCCTCCGGGAGGATGCTCTCGGACGTCGTCGTCAGCCGGTCCCGGCCGCTGATCGCGATCGCGATGTCCTCCCCGCGGGCCGCCAGGATCTGCTCGCTGAGCAGCCGGTAGCGCGGGTTGGCGCTGATCGAGCTCGGCGCCATGTGGCCCTCGGCGAGGGTCGGCAGGATGCCGATCATCACCAGGTGCGCGCCGACGTCGGCGGACTTGCTCTCGGCGTCGTTGAGGCTCCGTCGCAGGCTCTCCTCGAAGGTGGCCAGGCCACCCTCGCGGAGCTTGGCCGGCGCGACGTTGATCTCGATGTTGAACTGGCCCAGCTCGGTCTGGAAGTCGGGGTCGGCGATCGCCTCGAGCGCCTCGGCGTTCTTGAGGGCCGGGTCGTTGTGCTCGTCCACGAGGTTGAGCTCGACCTCGAGCCCGGTCATCGGGTCGTCGGTGTCGAAGCGCGCCTCGCGCAGCATCCGGGCGAACACGTCCAGGCAGCGCCGCACCTTCTCGCGGTGCCGGGTGCGATCGGCGCGCGTGAACTCCTGTGCCGCGACCTCTTCTCCCATGCGCTGACCCTAGTGGTGATTCGGCGCTCAGGCGGGGAGCCCGGGGTCCGACCCGTCGAGCACCGCGTCCCACGCCGACGGTGGCAACGCGCCGGCCAGGCTGTCGGCGAGGAGGTCCGCGAGGTGGTAGCCCGGATCGCCCTCGCGGCACCGGTCGACCGCGCACCACGCCAGTGCCCCCTGACCGGACGACCCAGGCAGCGAAGCCCAGGACGGCAGCGGGCGCCGCGACGTGGGAGTCCGGACTCCGCCGCACCACGTCGGTCCAGAAGGCGACGTGGCGGACCGCGTCGGCGCGGGTCAGGGTCGTCCAGGCCGCGTCCCGCACCGTGAGGTCGCGCATCCCGGCCAGGAGGCGGGCGGTCTCGTCGGTCGAGAGGCCCGCGCCGTCGGCCACGCAGCGGCGCACCGTCGCCGCGGCCCACCCGGCCTCGGCGGCGGGCTGTCCGCGGTCGGACCGGGTGGCCAGCGCCCGGATCACCTCCGCGACCCGCTCGGGCTCCGACGCGAGGGTCGCGGACAGGTCGGCGCGGGAGCCGTGGGTGACCAGCCCGCGCATGACCGCCTCGGCGGCGAACCGGTGCGCCGACACGTCGTACGGCCTCCCGGGGTCACCGGCCTCGCGCGGGAGCGGCCACCAGCACCGCCCGTCCGCCACGAGGCGGCCGAGCACCTCGATCCGCCGGCGCTCGAACGCGTCGCGGACCCGCCCGGTCACCCGTTCGGCGAGACGCAGGTCGGGCGTGTAGGCCACCAGCAGCACCCGCTGCACGCCGTGCCGCACGGCCGGACCGAGGAGGGCGGCCACCACCTCACGGAGGGCTCCGGCGTCGGGTGGCAGGTCGACGCGCGCGTGGAAGGCCTGCGCGGCGCCGAAGGTCAGCATCACCAGGGAGTCCTCGGGGACGAACCCGAGGACCACGGGCACCATCGCCAGCACGTCCTCGGGGCCGCGGGCGGTCAGGGTCATCCGGTCGTCGCTCATGCCGGGACCGTCCCCGGGCTCTGGACCCTCGACACCAGGGCCACAGCCGGCTGTGGAGGGAGGGCCGCGACCGCCGGCCTGTGCGTGCCGCGCGGGCCCGTCAGTGGCGCGGGGTACGTTGCGCCCCATGCGTGCCGACGCGTCCGTGCTGCACCTGGACCTCGACGCGTTCTTCGCTGCGGTCGAGCAGCGCGACAAGCCGTCGCTGCGCGGGAAGCCCGTCGTCGTCGGCGGGGTCGGGGGCCGCGGCGTGGTGGCCACCGCGTCGTACGAAGCGCGCCGGTACGGCGTCCGCTCGGCGATGTCGACGCGCGAGGCCCGGTCCCGGTGCCCGCACGCCGCCTTCCTGAGCGGTCGGTTCCACGCCTACCGGGAGGCCAGCGAGCGGGTCATGGAGCGGCTCCGCGAGCTCTCCCCGCTGGTGGAGCCGCTCTCCCTGGACGAGGCGTTCGTCGACCTGGCCCGAGCCGACCTCCCGGACCTCGGCGTGGCGACCGTGGCCCGGGTCGCCGAGGAGCTGCGCGCCGCGATCCACGAGGTGACCGGTGGGCTGACCGCCTCGGTGGGGGTCGGCTCCTCGAAGTTCATCGCGAAGGTCGCCAGCGAGCTCGACAAGCCCGACGGGCTGGTGGTGGTCGCGCCCGGCACCGAGGTCGAGCTCCTCCGCCCCATGCACGTGACGGTGATCCCGGGGGTCGGGCCGGCCACCGCCGAGCGGCTGCGCCGGGCCGGCATCCACACCGTCGCCGACCTCGAGTCCGTCAGCGAGGACGAGCTGGTCCGGCTGCTCGGCAACGCCCACGGTCACGGGCTCTACCGGCTGGCCCGCGCCGATGACGACCGCCCGGTGGTGGTCGAGCGCGGCACCAAGTCGGTCAGCGTCGAGGGCACCTACGACACCGACCTCACCGACCGTCGGCTGATGGAGGGGCTGCTCACCCGCCAGGCCGACGGCGTGGCCAAGCGGCTCAAGGCGAGCGCGCTGTCGGGCCGCACGATCACCCTCAAGCTGCGGCTGCACGACTTCACCACCCTGAACCGGTCGACGACGCTGCCCTCCCCCACCGACAGCGCGGCGACGATCGCCCGGCTGGCCCGTGCCCTGCTCGCCGACCTCGACACCTCCGGCGGGGTGCGGCTGCTCGGTGTCGGTGTGTCCGGCCTGGCCGACTGGATCCAGGAGGACCTGTTCGGCGACACCGGTGACGACCCCGACACCGACGTGGAGCTGCCGCCGGACGTGCCGACCGACCGGCACCGCGCCTGGGCACCCGGCTCCGACGTCGTCCACGCCACCCTCGGCCCCGGCTGGGTCTGGGGCTCGGGGCGCGGCGTGGTCACGGTCCGCTTCGAGACCCGGGACAGCCCGGCCGGCCCGGTGCGGTCCTTCGCCGTCGACGACCCCGAGCTCAGCGCGTGGCAGGACCGCTGAACCGCACCTCGTCCCCGGGTCGCAGCTGCGCACACCGCGGCACGTCGTCGGGATGCACGACGGCGACCACCGGGTAGCCACCGGTCACGGGGTGGTCGTGGAGGAACACCACCGGTCGCCCCGAGGGCGGGACCTGGACCGCGCCGAGCACCACGCCCTCGCTGGGGAGCTCGCGGATCTCGAGGAGGTCGAGGGGAGGCCCGGTCAGCCGCAGGCCGACCCGGTCCGAGTCCGGAGAGACGGCGTACGACGCGGCCGCGAGCGCAGCGAGCCCGGCCGCGCCCAGCCACGACGCCCGCGGTCCCGGCAGCAGCCGCAGCGGGCCGGCACCGGTCCGGAGCGGCGCGACGTCGAGCGGTGACGGTGGACCCGTGGGCGGGCCCAGCGCGAGCACGTCGCCCGCGCGGAGCCGGGCCGGCCCGAGACCTGCGAGCGTGTCGGTGGACCGCGAGCCCAGCACCGGCGGGACGTCGATGCCCCCCGCGACCGCGACGTACGACCGCACGCCCTCCCGGGCCGGCCCCACCACGAGGACGGCACCGGCGCGCAACGAGACCGGTTCGGCGAACGGGACCGGGCGGCCGTCGACGCGCACCTCGCACCGGGCACCGGTCACGGCCACCGTCAGCGCCCGGTCCACGCGCACCTCGGCGCCCGTCATCGTGGTCTCCAGGAGGGCCGCGTCGGGCGGGTTGCCGACCAGCCGGGTGGCCAGGGCGGCGGCCGGCGCGTCCAGGGCACCCGCCCGGGGACCCCGAGGTGGGCGAAACCGACCCGGCCACGGTCCTGGACGGTGGTGAGCAGGCCGGGGTCGAGCACCGTGAGGGTCATCGGGACACGAACCTCACGAGGGTGCCGGGCGGCAGCAGGGCGGGTGGCTCGCGGGTGACGTCCCAGAGCGGGGCGTCGGTGTGGCCGAGGAGTCGCCACCCGCCGGGTGACGCCGTCGGGTAGATCCCGCACCAGGTGTCCGCCAGGCCGACCGAGCCGGCCGGCACCCGGGTGCGCGGCTCGGCCAGCCTCGGCACCGCCCAGGCCTCCGGCAGCCCGGCCAGGTAGGAGAAGCCGGGTGCGAAGCCGCAGAAGCTCGCGGTGAACTCGGTGCCCGAGTGCCGTCGGACGACCTCGTCGACGGAGCAGCCCCACACCCGCGCCACGTCGGCGAGGTCGGCGCCGTCGTAGACGACGGGGATCTCGACCAGGTCTCCGCGGGCGACCGGTGGTCCCGGCCGCCAGTCGACCAGGAGGTCCAGCAGTGCGGCCCGGTCCGGCACGCCGTCGAAGAGCACGGTCCGCGCCGCCGGCACCACCTCGCGCGCGTCGACCGCCCGGTCGCGGGCCCACAGCGCGAGCGACAGCGCGGCCCCGGCGTCGTCGACCTCGACCAGCAGCGCGTCGAGGCCGACCGGCAGCACCTCCATGGGCACAGTCTGGCCCCGGGGCTCAGCCGAACGGGCGGACGTCGTACCCCGCGGCCTCGAGGGCGGCCCGCACCGCGCCCGCGTGACCGACCGCGCCGGGCGTGTCCCCGTGCACGCAGACCGAGTCGACGCCGGCCGCCAGGGCCACCGCCCGGTCCGCGATGGTCGCGGAGTCGTCCAGCACCGCGCCCGGCTCGGTGCGCGGCCGCAGCCGCCCGTCCTCGCCGTACGCACGGTCCGGGAAGGCCTCGGTGTGGACGGCCCGCCCCGCGTCGGCCGCGAGCGCGAGCACCAGCGCGCCCGGCATTCCGAGCACCGGCAGGTCCCCGGAGCCGTCGAGCAGGGCGCGAGCCTGGTCCTCGTCGACGGCCACCCGGTGGTAGAGCGCTCCGTGGGGCTTGAGGTACCGCACCCGGGTGCCCTCCTCCGCCGCGATGGTGGAGAGCGTCGTCACCTGGTCGGCGACCTGGTCGCGGAGCACGGCGTACGGCACGTCGAGGGCGACCCGGCCGAAGCCCGGCCGGTCGTCGTAGGACACCTGCGCGCCGACCGCGACGCCGAGGCGGGCGGCGGCCGCGCAGACCCGGCGCATGATCTCAGGCGTGCCGGCGTGGTAGCCGCAGGCGACGTTGGCGCTGGAGACGACGGCCAGCAGCCCGTCGTCGTCGGTGACCTCCTCGCCGAGGTCGGCGTTGAGGTCGACGGTCCTGCTCATGGCCCGACGGCGCGCAGGTAGTGGTCCTCGGTGACCCGGTAGCCCAGTCCGTCGTAGAGCCGGCGGGCGACGACGTTGTGCGCGAACACGTTGAGGCCGATGCCGAGCGCCCCTTCGGCGGCTGCGGCGCGCTCCGCGGCCCGCATGATCGCCCGGCCGAGGCCGCGACCGCGCCGGTCCGGGAGCACCGCCACGTCGTAGACGAACCACGTGGGCACCGACGTGTCGAGCCAGAGGTGGCCGATCTCCTCGTGCTCCTGGCGGGCCGTGAAGAACCGGTGCCCCTCGCTCAGCCGGCCGGCCGGCAGCAGCTCGGCGAGCTGCTCACGCGCGGTGCGGACCGCCCGCTCGTGGGACTCCCCCGCACGCTCCCGCTCGACGGCGTACTCCGAGGAGGACAGGGCGATGAAGCTGTCGAACTCGGCCTCCGCCATGGGGTCGACCCGCACGTCACCGATCGCGGCCGGCACGGCGTCCAGGTCGAGCCGCAGGTTGCTGGCCATCAGGGTGAAGCCGCCGCCGTCGACCATCGCGCGCTGTCCGGCGTTCCCCGCCGCCACCCCCGCTCGCAGCTGGGCCGCGGACCAGCTCCGGGCCTGCGCGAGCACCGCCTCCAGCAGCGCCGGGCCGTCGGCGGCGTCGTCGAGCCAGACGTCGTACACGTCGGCGATGTCGCCGTCGCGCCCCAGCCACGCGCCGCCCACGACCGAGCCGTCACGGACCACCTCGCACACCCGCGAGCCGGGCAGCATCCGCGCCACGACCCAGTCGGCGCGGGCCCGGGCGGCGGTCGGATCGCCGTAGTTCGCCAGCGTCCGCGCGGTCACGACCCGCTCCGCCAGCCGGTCGGCCCAGCCGTCGGGATCGGGCACCGCACGCAGCTCCAGGCTCATCCGGGCACTCTAGGGCGCCGCCCGCTGCCGCCCCGCTAGCGTGGCCGCATGCCCGACGCCTCCACGCCTCCCGTCGCCGCCGCGCGACCGGTCACCACCACGCACCACGGCCGGGAACGGGTCGACGCCTACGACTGGCTGCGGGTCAAGGACGACCCGGAGGTCACGGGCTACCTCGAGGCCGAGAACGCCTACACCGAGGAGCGCACGGCTCACCTGGCCGACCTGCGCACGTCCATCTTCGAGGAGATCAAGGCCCGCACCCTGGAGACGGACCTCTCGGTCCCGACCCGGCGCCGGGGTTACTGGTACTACTCCCGCTCCTTCGAGGGCAAGGAGTACGGCGCGAGCTGCCGGGTCCCGGTGGCCGAGCCCGATGGCTGGACGCCGCCGCAGCCGGCCGAGGACTCCACGGCGGACGAGCCGGCGCTGCCCGGCGAGGAGCTCCTGCTGGACCTCAACGAGCTCGCCGAGGGACACGAGTTCTTCTCCATGGGTGCCTCGTCGATGAGCCTCGACGACCGGTTCCTCGCCTACTCGACCGACACCAACGGCGACGAGCGGTACACCGTGCGGGTCAAGGACCTCGCCACCGGCGACCTCCTCCCCGACGTGGTCTCGGGCGTGCTCGGTGGCGTCACGTGGAGCCCCGACGGCCGCGACCTCTACTACGCGACCGTCGACGACACCTGGCGCTCCGACAAGGTGTGGCGGCACCGGATCGGCACCGACCAGGCCGACGACGAGCTGGTGTTCCACGAGACCGACGGTCGCTTCTGGGTCGGCGTGGGCCGCAGCCGCTCCGACCGGTACCTGATGATCGCGTCGGGGTCGAAGACGACCACCGAGAACCGCTTCCTCGACGCCCGAGACGAGGGCGCCGGCTGGCAGGTCTTCGCCGAGCGCCGCGACGGCCTCGAGCACCACCTCGAGCACGCCGTGATCGGCGGCGAGGACGTGTTCCTGGTGCTGCACAACGGCACCGGGCCGGACTTCGAGCTCGCCACGGCGCCGGCAGCGCCCACCTCGCCGGAGGACTGGAAGCCGCTGATCGCCCACGACCCGGCGGTCCGCCTGGAGGACGTCGACGCCTTCGCCACCCACCTGGTGGTGCAGCAGCGCAGCGAGGGGCTCACCCAGCTGCGCATCCTCGACCTCGACCAGCACGGTGTCTGCGACGACCACCTGGTGGAGTTCGACGAGGAGGTCTACACCGTCGGCGGTGGTGGCAACCCCGCCTTCGACCAGCCACTCGTGCGCCTCGGCTACACCACGATGGCCGTCCCGCCTCGGTCTACGACTACGACGTGGCCGACCGGACGCTGGCGCTGCGGCGGCAGACCCCGGTGCTCGGCGGCTACGACCCGGCCGACTACGAGGAGCACCGGCTCTGGGCGCCGACCGAGGACGGTGAGCGGGTGCCGATCTCGTTGGTCCTCCGGAGGGACCGCCCCGCCGGACCGGTGCCGCTGCTGCTCTACGGCTACGGCGCCTACGAGTACTCCATCGACCCGTACTTCTCGGTCGCCCGGCTCTCGCTGCTCGACCGCGGCGCGGCGTTCGCCATCGCGCACGTCCGCGGCGGCGGCGAGATGGGCCGGCGCTGGTACGACGAGGGCAAGCTCGACCGCAAGCAGCACACGTTCTCCGACTTCATCGCGTGCGCCCGGCACCTCGTCGCGGAGGGGTGGACGACGCCCGACGGCCTGGTCGCCGAGGGCGGCAGCGCCGGCGGGCTGCTGATGGGTGCGGTGGCGAACCAGGCGCCCGACCTGTTCGGCGGGATCGTCGCCCAGGTGCCGTTCGTCGACGCGCTGACCAGCATGCTCGACGCCTCCCTGCCGCTGACCGTCACGGAGTACGACGAGTGGGGCAACCCCGAGGACGACCCGGAGGTCTACGACTACCTCGCGGCGTACGCGCCGTACGACAACGTGGCGGCCGTCGACTACCCGCCGATCCTCGCGGAGACCTCGCTCAACGACACCCGGGTCCTGTACGTCGAGCCGGCCAAGTGGGTGGCCCGGCTGCGGGCGACCGCCACCGGCCGCCGCGACTTCCTGCTGCGCACCGAGATGTCGGCCGGCCACGGCGGCGTCTCGGGGCGCTACAAGTCCTGGCACGACCGCGCCTTCACGCTCGCCTGGATCCTCGACCGGATGGGGCTGGCCGGAGCCCGCCGGGGCGGACCGGGTCCCCCTGAGAAGTCCCTGAGAGTTCGCCGCGGAGGCAACTCCGCGGCCGCTGAACGTAATTCCTGGTGAAGGCCACGTTTGGCCGAGGGAATCCACCGGTCACCGTGGACGTTGGACACAAGGTGGGGACGCGACTGGCGTCGACCCACGATGAAGGAGGGCGTCACATGGCAACGCGTACCGCTACCCGGACGCGCGAGATCGAGGGCCGCGACAGCGTCGGGCTCTACCTCGACGAGATCGCCCGCAACCCCCTGCTCGACGCCGCCCCCGAGGTCGAGCTCTCCAAGACGATCGAGGCCGGGCTGATGGCCGAGGCGCTGCTCGCCGAGGGCCGCGTCGGCCGCCGCAAGGGCGGCGCGCCGATGCTACGGCCACCCAGGAGGAGCTCGAGTGGCTCGCCGAGGAGGGCCGCAAGGCGGTCGACACGTTCATCACCGCCAACCTGCGCCTGGTCGTCTCGATCGCCCGCAAGTACGGCCGCGCCCAGATGCCGATGCTCGACCTGATCCAGGAGGGCAACACCGGCCTGATCCGTGCGGTCGAGAAGTTCGACTACACCAAGGGCTACAAGTTCTCGACGTACGCCACCTGGTGGGTGCGTCAGGCGATCACCCGCGGCATCGCGCAGCAGGCCCGCGTCGTCCGGCTGCCCGTGCACGTGGTCGAGGAGCTCAACCAGGTCGGCGGCGCCCGCCGTACCCTCGAGCGCCAGCTCGGCCGCGACCCCGACCCGCGCCGAGATCGCCGCCGAGCTCGGCATGGAGCGTCGACCGGGTCCTCGACCTGATGGCGTGGGGTCGCGAGCACGTCTGCGCTCGACTCGCCCGTCGACGAGGACGGCGACACCTCGCTGGGCGACCTGATGGCGCAGGAGACCTCGCCCGGTCCGGACCTCACCGTCCTCGACGTCGAGTCGCGCGAGCGGCTCAACGCCCTGGTCGGGCAGCTCGACGACCGCGCCGCCGACATCATCCGGTCGCGCTACGGCCTGGTCGACGGCCGCCAGCACAAGCTCGCCGACATCGGCGTCAAGCACGGCATCTCCGCCGAGCGGGTCCGCCAGCTCGAGCGGGAGGCGCTGCAGAAGCTGCGCCGGCTCGGCGACCCGGACCTCGCTGCCTGACGCCCGCCGCCGCCTCCAGGGCGGCGGCGGCCTGCTCGGCCTGCGTCGTGGCGTCCGGCGGGACGGGTACGGCGGCCGCCCGGCGCTGCTGCCAGAGCTGCAGCGCGACCACCCGCGCGGCGGCCTCCTCGGCGCGCTCCCGGGTGACCTCACCCGACGCGATCGCCGCCGCGACCACCGCGTGGGTGTTGCGGGTGTCGGCGGCATCAACAGCAGGTCCGCGCCCGCGTTCAGTGCCGTCACCGCCGGCTTCTCGCGGCCCGTCACGGCACCCATGCCCAGGGAGTCGGTGATCGTGACCCCCGCGAACCCGAGGTCGTCGCGGAGGTAGTCGTAGACGGCCGCGGCCAGGCTGGCCGGCGTCCCCGGCGCGAGCGCCTCCACGTCGAGGTGGCTGACCATGACGGCCGGTGCGTGCGCGGCCACGGCCGCCTCGAACGGTCGCAGGTCGCGGGCCTCGAGCGCCTCGAGCGTGGCGTCGAGCACCGGCATGACGTCGTGGCTGTCGGAGGTCGCGCCCCCGTGGCCCGGGAAGTGCTTGGTGGTGGAGACCAGACCGGCGGCGTCGTACCCCTCGACCGCGGCGGCGGTGGCCCGGGAGGCCAGGGCCGGGTCGGAGGAGGCCGACCGGCTGCCGATGGTCGGGTCGGCCTCGCCGATGGTGACGTCGGCGACGGGCGCAAAGACCCAGGTGAAGCCCAGCTGACGGAGCTCCAGCGCCGTGGTCCGGGCCGCGTCGGTCACCACCTGCTCGCCGGTCGCCGGATCGGCGGCGATCGCCGCGCCGGCGTCGGCGAAGGCCGGGAAGTCCGGTGGCGACGCCCTGCAGGTGGGCGACCAGCCCGCCCTCCTGGTCGACCCCGATCAGCGCGGGGAAGGACCGGCCGTCGTCGGCCACGGCCTGGCTGACCGCCGACGTGGTGGCCAGGACCTGCTCGCCGTCCACGACGTTGTCGTTGGTCACGCAGACACCCGCCAGGTGCAGGTCGCGCACGAGCGCGCGCGGCCTCCTCGGGGTCGGTGCCCTGGTAGCGGCCGACGATGACCTGGCCCGCCAGCTGTTCGGGGTCCACCCGGCGACCAGCGCCTGCGCCTGGGCCAGCTCGCCGGCCGTCGGACCCCAGGCCAGGACCTGGTCGGGGTCCGGCGGGTCGGCGCGGGTCTCGGTAGCTCGCCTGCGCCGACGGGTCGGCCGAGGCCGACGGGGAGCGCGGGGTCCCCGGCCCGCGGCAGGCCCGGGCTCGCGACCGCCGTCCACACGGTCACGCCCACCACCACGGCGAGCACCCCCGCCACCGCGCCGGCCAGGCGCGGCGCCGGGGTGTCTCCTTGCGGTGGCGGCTCACGTCCAGCAGCGTAATCGGCGGGGGCAACCGGGTTCGGTACCGTCCCCCCGTGCAGATCGCGTCGCTCCTCCTCGGCCCCCTCGCCGCGCTCGTGCTCGCCACCCCCGCTCCGGCGGCCGCGCCCCTCCGCGCCGACGTCACCTGGGTCGGTGACGGGACGCCGGCGAGCTGCACGTCGAAGGCCGTGGTCCGTGCCGTCGCGAAGGGTGGCGTGATCCGGTTCCGGTGCGGTCCCGAACCGGTCACCATCGAGATGCGGCGCACCGCCAAGGTGGTCAACACCAGCCACCGCGTGGTCATCGACGGCGGCGACCTCGTGACCCTGAGCGGGGGCGGCCGGCGCCGCATCCTCTACCAGAACACCTGCGACCCGAAGCAGGTCTGGACCACGTCGCACTGCCAGGACCAGGCCACACCCCGGCTGGTGATCCGCGACCTCCGCCTGGTCGACGGCGACGCCACCGGCGAGACGCTCGACGGCGGTGGAGGTGGCGCGGTGTTCGTCCGTGGGGGCCGGCTGCGCATCGTCGGCTCGACGTTCGAGAGCAACCGGTGCGACCGGAGCGGGCCCGACCTCGGCGGCGGTGCCGTCCGCGCGCTCTCGCAGCACGACGGCCGGCCGGTACGGTCGTCGACAGCACGTTCCGGCGCGGTGTGTGCAGCGACGGGCCACGCTCAGCAGCATCGGGGTCTCCTGGAACGTCGTCGACAGCGTCTTCACCGACAACCGCGCGGTGGGCCGGGCGCGAACCCGGCCCGGGACGGCTCGCCGGCGGCGGCTCCGGAGGAGCGATACGCCGACGGCAACGACTTCCGCATCGTGCTCGACGGTGTCACCATGACCGGCAACCACGCGCGTGAGGGCGGGGGCGCGGTCTTCTTCGTCAGCAACGACCGGACCGGCACGCTGACCATCGACTCGTCGACGCTGAGCGGCAACCCGAGCGACGGCTTCGAGACCGACCCGGGGATCTTCTTCCTCGGCCGGCGACAGACCATCGTGGACTCGGTCGTCGAGTGACCTAGCGGGCCGTCAGGTCCGCGAAGACCTCGCTCACCCGCGCGCGCAGGCCCGCCAGCGAGCCGGTGTTGTCGACGACGTACGTCGCCACGGCCAGGCGGGCCGTCCGCGTCGCCTGAGCCGCGATCCGGGACTCGGCCTCGTCGACGGTCAGGCCGCGCTGGGCGGTCAACCTCGCGACCTGGACCTCCTCCGGCACGTCGACCACGATCACCGCGTCGAACGACGACGCCTGCCCGGTCTCGGCGAGCAGGGGGATGTCGTGGACCACGACCGTGCCCGCTGGCGCGGCAGCCTCCAGAGCGGCCGCGCGGGCGCGCACCCGCGGATGGATGATCGCCTCCAGGGCCCGACGCTTCTCGGGATCGGCGAAGACGATCGCCGCCAGCGCCGGCCGGTCCAGCGCGCCGTCGGGAGTGAGCACCTCGGGCCGAAGGCGGCCACCACCTCGGCCAGGCCGTCCGTCCCCGGCGCGACCACCTCGCGGGCGAGCAGGTCCGCATCGATGACGACCGCGCCCAGGTCCGCGAGCATCGCCGACACCATGCTCTTGCCCGCGGCCACGCCGCCGGTCAGTCCGACCCGCATCTCAGTCCTCCCCCAGCCGTCGCAGGATCCGGTCGAGCGCGGCCCGGTCGCGCTCGCGGAGCACCGCCAGGAAGTCGCTCGGTCGCCGTCCGCCGGACCTCGTCGAGAACGGCACCGCGCTGCCGGCCGGCGGCCGTCGGCTCGACGCAGGTCGCGCGTCGGTCGGCGGGGTCGGGCACCCGGCGGACCAGTCCCGCCTCCTCCAGCGCGTCGACGACCTCGGTCGCCGACCGGGGCGCGATCCGCAGGTGCTCGGCGAGCACCGAGAGGCGCACCGAGTCGTGCTCGCAGACGATCCGCAGCGCCCGCCCTGGGTCGGCGTGACGTCCGCGTCCGCCATCGCCTGCCCGAACGAGCGCCGCAGCGAGCGGGCCGTCGGTCAGCAGCGAGCTCGTCCCGTCGTGTCGGTCATGGGAGCACCCTAGCCAATTTGCGTTGTTCCCTCATGATGAGGTAACCTCAGCATATGACAGTGAACAGCTCCGAGAGAGGAGGTGATCGCATGGAGACCTCAAGACTCCCGCCGCGGTGGACGCGGCCGCCGGCCGGTCGGGACGCCCCGACCCGGCCGACCAGAGGCCAGCTCGCCGACGCCCCCGTGTCGCTGCGCCGGATCGGCGCGCCTGTTCGCGCCGTACCGTCGCCGCCTCGGCTCATCGTCGTCGCCTGATCGTGGCCAGCTCGGCGATCGGGCTGGCCCAGCCGTTCCTGATCCAGAGCGCGTCATCGACGACGCGATCCCCCAGCAGGACGTCACCCTGCTGCTCGACGCTGCGTGGGCTCATGGTCGGCCTGGCCGTCGCGTCAGCGCCGTCCATCGGCGTCGTCCAGACCTGGCAGTCGACCGACGGTCGGCCAGCGCGTGATGCACCGCCTGCGCTCCGACCTCTTCGGCCACCTGCAGCGCCAGTCGATCGGCTTCTTCACCCGCACCCGCGGCGGCGAGATGCAGTCGCGGCTCACCAACGACATCGACGGCATGCAGTGCGTCGTCACCTCGACGGCCACCTCGATCGCCTCGAACCTCACCGTGGTGGTCGGCACCGCGGTGGCGATGGCGGCCCTCAGCTGGCGGCTCGCCCTGCTCTCCCTGATCGTCCTCCCGCCCGCCGTCTGGCTGACCCGCCAGGTCGCGCGGATGCGGCACGCCATCACCTCCCAGCGCCAGCGCGCGCTGGCCGACCTGCACGTCCAGGTCGAGGAGGGCCTCTCGGTCAGCGGCGCCCTGCTCACCAAGACCCTCGGCGCCGCACCCGCGATGACCGCACGCTTCGACCGAGACCTGCCAGGACCTGATCGACCTCGAGGTGCGCTCCCAGCTCGCCGGCCGCTGGCGGATGGCCACGATGAACGTGGTCTTCGCCGCCATCCCCGCGTTGCTCTACCTGGCCGCCGGCCTGCCGGCCACCGCCGGCGGGATGACCATCGGCACCCTGGTCGCCTTCATCGGGCTCCAGGGCAGCGCTGTTCCGGCCGCTGATGGGGCTGCTCGACGTCGGCGTCTCGATCACCGCGTCGCTGGCGCTGTTCAGCCGGATCTTCGAGTACCAGGACCTCCCGGTCGAGATCGACGACCCCGACGCCCCCGTGCCGCTCGGCGTCCCCCGCGGCGAGGTGCGGCTGCGACGACGTCTCCTTCGCGTACGCCGAGGGCTCGGCCCCCGTGCTGAACGGCATCGACCTCATCGTGCCCGCCGGCGGCAGCCTCGCGCTGGTCGGGCGAGACCGGCAGCGGCAAGACCACGCTGGCGTCGCTGGTGGCCCGGCTGCACGACCCCACGGGCGGCCGCGGTCCCCCTCGACGGGCGTCGACCTGCGCGACCTCGCGCTGGCCGACGTGGCCGCCGCGGTCGGCGTCGTGACGCAGGAGACCTACCTGCTGCACGGCAGCGATCCGCGACAACCTGCGGCACGCCCGGCCCGACGCCACCGACGCCGAGATCGAGGCCGCCTGCCGGGCGGCCCGGATCCACGACCTGGTCGTCTCCCTGCCCGACGGCTACGACACCGATGGTCGGTGCCCGCGGCCACCGGTTCTCCGGCGGTGAGAAGCAGCGCCTCGCGATCGCCCGCACGCTGCTGCGCGACCCGCGGATCCTGGTGCTCGACGAGGCCACCAGCGCCCTGGACAACGAGACCGAGCGAGCCGTCCAGGCCGCCCTGGACGAGCTGAGCCGCGGCCGGACCACCATCACCATCGCGCACCGTCTCTCCACCGTGCGCGACGCCGACCAGATCGCCGTGCTCGACCACGGGTCGCGTCGTCGAGCTCGGCACCCACGAGGAGCTGCTGCTCCGTGGCGGCCGGTACGCCGAGCTGGTGCGCAGCGGCCTCGGTCTCGAGCGCCGGGCCGCCTAGGCCTCCGGGGCTGCCGGTCAGCACGCGAACTGGCGGCGGTACTGCTGCGGGCTCACGCCCCGCACCCGGGTGAAGTGGTGGCGCAGGGCGCCGGCGTTGCCGAAGCCCACCTCGCCCGCGATCCACTCGACCGGGTGGTCGGTGAGCTCGAGAAGCTCCTCGGCCGCGCGGACCCGCTGCTGGGTCACCCACTGGTGCGGGGTGGTGCCGGTCTCGGCCCGGAAGCGGCGCGCGAAGGTGCGCGAGGACATGTGGTGCTGACGCGACAGCCGGTCGACGCTGAGGTCCTCCCCGAGGTTCTCCACGATCCAGGAGAGCACCGGTCCCAGGGTCTCCGCGTCGCAGTCGGGGACCGCGCGGGCGATGAACTGCGCCTGGCCACCGTCGCGGTGCGGGGGCACCACCATCCGCCGGGCCGCCGCGGCCGCCACCCGCGCCCCGAACTGCTGACGCATGAGGTGCAGGGCGGCGTCGAGGCCGGCGGCCGAGCCGGCGCCGGTGACGATCGTCCCGTCCTGGACGTACGAGCACGTCGGCGTCCACCTTGGCCGCGGGAAGGCGTCGGCGAGCTCCTCGACGTGCCGCCAGTGCGTCGTGCAGCGCCGGTCGTCGAGCAGTCCCGCCTCCCCCAGCACGAACGCCGCGGTGCAGTGCGCGAAGACGTAGGCGCCGCGGGCGTGCGCGGCCGCCACCAGTTCGGCCGACCTCGGGCGAGGGGTCCCGGAAGCGCCGCTTGGGCGCCACGCACACCAGGTCGGCGTCGGCCACCTCGTCGAGACCGTGGTCGACGAACAGGTCGAAGCCGGACGCCCCCGACGACCCGGCCGGGTCGCGGGGTGGCGACGGTGAAGTCGAAGACCGGGTTGTCGTCCTCGGGGTGGTAGGGCTCGGCCCAGACCTCACACATGGCGCCGAGCCCGAACGGCTCGGCCCCCTCCTGCACGATCACGGCCACCTTGCGCATGACCGCAGTCTGCCAGCCGAGTGGCAGATAATCAATGAAGGGTGGCTTTACTGCCACTGGTGGCAGCATCGCAGCAGGCGCAGAATTACTGCCATGACCATTCTCGTAGTGATGCTGATCGTGGCGCTGGCCCTCGCGGTCGGCGCCGTCCTGCTCGCCCGTCACGACGGTCGCGGCCCGTCCGCACCGCCCCGCTCCCACTTCGACGACCCGCAGTTCCGGTCCCCCGGGCTGCCCGCCTGACGGTCCTAGCGGCCGCGCACGGCGGACCGGGTCACCCGGTAGCGCACGAACGACGGCACGGCCAGGGCGGCGATGACCGTCCCGATCACCACCAGGACGCCGCCGCCGGCGGCCGCCGCGGCCGTGCCGACGGCCGCGGCGGCGACGCCGTGGAAGGTGTCCGCGAGGCGCGGCCCGCCGGCCACCACGACGATGAAGACGCCCTGGAGGCGGCCCCGGACCTCGTCGCTGGCCGCGGTCATCAACATCGCGTTGCGGAACGCCGACGACGCCATGTCGGCGCCTCCACCCAGCACCAGCATCCCGAGCGCGACCAGCAGCATCGGCACTGCCCAGCGGTCGGCGAGCCCGACGGCCACACCGAAGCCGATCATGGCGAACCCCCAGATGAGGATGCAGACGATCACGGCCCGGCCCTGGGCCTCGACCCGTGACACCCAGCCGCTGAAGACGCCGCCGAGCACCGCCCCGGCCGGGATGGCGGCGAACAGGAGCGCGAACACCAGCCCACCCGCGTCGGGCCCGCCGAAGTCGACGTGCGCGATCTCCGGGAACAGCGCCCGGGGCATGCCGAACACCATCGCGATCAGGTCGACGACGAAGGACATCAGCAGCACGGGCTGGTGCCGCAGGTAGGCGAACCCGTCCGCCACCGCCCGCAGTCCCGGCACCCCGGCGACCGCACCCAGGACCGGCAGCCTGGGCAGCCGGACCACCGCGGACAGCGTGGCGAGCAGCGTCAGCGAGTCGACCAGGTAGAGCCACTGGATCCCGACCACCGGGATCAGCACCCCGGCCACCAACGGCCCGGCGATCGCCCCGGCCTGCATCACGGTGATGTTGAGCGCGGTCGCCGCCGGCAGCTGGTCGAGCGGCACGATCTTCGGCAGCACCGCGCTCCGGGTCGGCTGGTTGACCCCGAAGAACGCCTGCTGCACCGCGAACAGACAGAGCAGCACCCACACGTTGGTCCCGCCCAGCGCGGCCTGCAGCCAGAACAGCGCGCTGGTCATGATCAGCCCGAGCGGTGGTGACGACCAGGATGGTGCGCCGGTCGAACACGTCGGCGAGCGCGCCGCCGTACAGGCCGAAGACCACCAGGGGCACCAGGCCGAAGATCCCGGTCGAGCCCGACGTACGCCGACGAGCCGGTCTCGGCGTAGATCTGCGCAGGGACCGCGACCACCGTGAGCTGGGCGCCGATGACCGTGACGATGTTGGCCATCCACAGCCGCCGGAAGTGCGGGTTCTGCAGCGGTCGCGTGTCCGCGACCAGGTCCGAGAGGCGCGCCACGTTGGCAGAACCTACGCCGCCGGGCCAGGGCAGATCGACAGCAGGCCCGCCGGAAACCGACGGGCCTGCTGGTGGAACGTGGTGGTGCTGGCGGGTCAGGCGCCCCCGCCGGTCAGCTTGTCGCGCAGGGCCTGCAGCGCCTCGTCCGAGGCGAGCGAGCCACCCGTCGTGGCCTCGGACTCGGTCGCCTGCTCGGGCGTGGAGTCCGAGCTGTACGACGTGGCCTCGCTGGCCTCCGCCTCGGCAACCTTGGCCTCGGCCTGCTGCTTGACGTGGGCCTCCCAGCGGGTGTGGGCCTTGGCGTACTGCTCCTCCCACACGGCGCGCTGCTCGTCGAAGCCCTCGAGCCACTCCCCCGTGTCGGGGTCGAAGCCCTCGGGGTAGATGTAGTTGCCCTGGTCGTCGTAGGTCGCCGCCATGCCGTAGAGCGTGGGGTCGAACTCCTCGACCTCGCTGGCCGCAGCGGTCTCGTTGGCCTGCTTCAGCGACAGCGAGATCCGGCGCCGCTCGAGGTCGATGTCGATGATCTTGACCATGACGTCGTCGTTGACCTGGACGACCTGCTCGGGGATCTCGACGTGACGCTCGGCGAGCTCGGAGATGTGCACCAGGCCCTCGATGCCCTCCTCGACGCGGACGAACGAACCGAAGGGCACCAGCTTGGTGACCTTGCCCGGGACGATCTGACCGATCTGGTGGGTACGGGCGAAGTGCTGCCAGGGGTCCTCCTGGGTCGCCTTCAGCGACAGCGAGACGCGCTCGCGGTCCATGTCGACGTCCAGCACCTCGACGGTGACCTCGTCACCGACGGTGACGACCTCCGAGGGGTGGTCGATGTGCTTCCAGGACAGCTCCGAGACGTGCACCAGACCGTCGACGCCGCCGAGGTCCACGAACGCCCCGAAGTTGACGATCGAGGACACGACACCCTTGCGGATCTGGCCCTTCTGGAGCTGGGTGAGGAAGCCGTGGCGCACCTCGGACTGGGTCTGCTCGAGCCAGGCACGGCGCGACAGGACCACGTTGTTGCGGTTCTTGTCGAGCTCGATGATCTTGGCCTCGAGGGTCTGACCCACGTAGGGCTGCAGGTCGCGGACCCGGCGCATCTCGACCAGCGACGCGGGCAGGAAGCCGCGCAGGCCGATGTCGATGATCAGGCCGCCCTTGACGACCTCGATCACGGTGCCCTCGACGACGCCGTCCTCCTCCTTGATCTGCTCGATCGTGCCCCAGGCGCGTTCGTACTGGGCGCGCTTCTTGGACAGGATCAGCCGGCCTTCCTTGTCCTCCTTCTGGAGGACGAGGGCCTCGACCTTGTCGCCGACGTTGACGACCTCGTTGGGGTCGACGTCGTGCTTGATCGACAGCTCACGGGAGGGGATGACGCCTTCGGTCTTGTAACCGATGTCGAGGAGGACCTCGTCCCGGTCGACCTTGACGATGGTGCCCTCGACGATGTCGCCGTCGTTGAAGTACTTGATGGTCGCGTCGATAGCCGCGAGGAAGTCCTCTTCGGATCCGATGTCGTTGACCGCGATCTGCGGGGCGTCGGTCTCCGGGTAAGCGTAGGTGCTGCTCGTCATAGGGGTAGGTGAACCTTTGGTTGGATGGAGTCGTGCGGGCACGCCGGAAGCCCTTGCTGTTTCCCTGTGGGGGTGTCGAGCAGCTCGGTCCGCTAGGTCTGGGACCCGAGCAGACTCCTGGCGCAGGGTAAGACTACGCGCGGCGCTGCGCGCAGGTCCAACCGAGCCGGGCCGTCAGCCCCGCTGCACGGCGTGCAGGTCCCGCGTGCCGGCGATCGCGCGGAGCAGCTCGTGGGCCAGCCTCGTCACCAGGTTGTCCTGCGCCCGGGCCGCGAGGTCGACCAGCGCCCAGAGGTCCGCGGCCCGGGCCAGGGCCAGCGCCTCGGCCGGCGTGCCGCCCCGGCGGTCGACGTACGCCGCCAGGACCGCGTCGACGAACTCGGGCTCCCGGTCGAAGCGGAGCACGTTGCCGAGGTCCGTGAAGGGGTGGCCGGCGTGCGCGTACTCCCAGTCGACCAGGCCGGTGATCTCCAGCGAGCCCGGGTCGACCAGGAGGTTCTTGGGGTTGACGTCGCTGTGCACCAGGCAGCGTCTCTCCACGGTGTCGAGCAGGTCCTGGGCCTCCTCCGCCACCTGCTGGAGCCCGCCCAGCTCAGCGCCGGTGAAGGCGGTCAGCCGGTCCTGGTGGGCGGCGACCCAGTCCGGCAGCCCGTCGGGACCCGGGAGCTCGGCGATGGTGAGGTCCCCGTCCACGAACGCGCCGCCGCGCGGCATCGGCATCCCGCCCAGGTCCGCGAGCAGCACCCCGAGGTGCCGGCCGAGGGTGGCGAGCCCGTCGGCGTCGAGCTCACCGATCACCTCGTCACCGCGACGGCCCGGCAGGTAGGAGGTCACCAGCAGTGCGGGCGAGCCGGTGGCGGGGTCGGCGCGGCGCACCTCGAGCACCTCGGGCACCGGCAGCAGCCCCCGCACCAGTCGGATCAGGGCGGCGTCGACCTCGTGCGCCCGGTCGCCCCGGTGGCTGGGCTCGGCGTAGATCCGGACCACGGTGCGCTCGCCGCCCACCTCGGCGACGAAGGTCTGGCCGGACCACCCTCCCGGGAGGGGCACGAGAGAGGCGAAGTCCACGCGAGTAGTTTGCTCCCGTGCAGCAGGAGTGGCCCCAGCGGCCCGTGCGGGTCGAACGGCGGGCCGTCGACGAGCCCGAGTCACGCCGGGCCAACGGGCCGGACTGGGACCGCTACGCCGACGAGTACCAAGCCACCCACGGTGAGTTCCTCGGCGACGTGGGGTTCGTCTGGGGCCCCGAGGGCCTGACCGAGGCCGAGGCCGGGATCCTGCACGACGTCGCGGGCCGCGACGTCCTCGAGGTCGGCAGCGGCGCCGGCCAGTGCTCCCGCTGGGTGGCCGCCCGGGGCGGTCGGCCGGTGGGCCTGGACCTGTCCCCGCGCCAGCTCCAGCACTCCCGCCGCATCGACGAGGCCACCGGCGTCGTCGTGCCCTCCGTGGTCGCGACCGCCACCGACCTCCCGTTCGCGGACGCGTCGTTCGACGTGGTGTTCTCCTCCTTCGGCGCCCTGCAGTTCGTCGCCGACCTCGACCGCTGCCTGGGCGAGACCGCCCGGGTGCTGCGGCCCGGCGGACGCTTCGCGTTCTCCGATCACGCACCCCACCCGCTGGATGTTTCCCGACGACCCCGGTGAGCCGGGGCTGACCGCCGCCCAGTCCTACTGGGACCGCACGCCGTACGTCGAGATCGACGACGAGACCGGCGTCGTGGCCTACGTCGAGCACCACCGCACCCTCGGTGACTGGGTGAGCCTGCTGGCCGGTCACGGCTTCGCCATCACCGACCTGCTGGAGCCGGAGTGGCCCGAGGGCCACGACCGGGTGTGGGGTGGCTGGTCCGGCACGCGGGGACGGCTGACGCCGGGCACCGCGATCTTCGGTGCCCGGTTGTCCGGCGCCTGAGGCGTCAGACGGCGACGGTCTCCTTGTGCGGCGGGCGCACTGGACTGGGCCATCGCGCCGCGACGGGTGAGCACGAAGCCGATGACGATCAGCACGGCACCGAGGATCAGGAACGTCAGCGGCAGGACGTTCTTGACCAGGTTGAGCTGGGAGCCGAGGCTGCCGTACTTGTCGGCGTTGCCGCTGACGGTCGCGTCGTCGTAGCTCGTGGTGACCTTGGTCGCGGTGATCCGGTCGGTCCCGTCGTAGGCGATGCTGCTCAGCTGCTGCTCCTCGCGGTCGATGATGACGCCGGTGTTCGGCTCGATCCACAGGGTGCGGTTGTTGGAGTACATCCGCTGCGCGGTGAGCGTCTCGTCGCCCTCCTCGCCCAGCAGGCTGGCCGGCAGGTCGATGGTCGCGAACTCGGTCGGCGGGATGGTCTGCTCGAACCGGTAGACCTCGACGCCGTCGATCTCCTCGGTGCTGACGTAGGCGATCGGCACGGCCTCGCGCAGGGTGGAGTCCCAGAAGTCGTAGGACTTCTGCTGGGTGTCGAACGGGAACTTGGAGGTCAGTCCCTGGTGCTCGACGGGCTCCTGGACGCCTTCCTCCTCCTCGATGAACTCGTCGCAGCAGTTCACCGCCTCGGCGGTGTAGTCGTCGAACGCCGAGCGCTCCACGTCGCGCGAGCGGATCACGCCGTCGGAGTCCTTGGTGGAGGTCGAGGCTCTGCCAGACCACGACGCCGTTGCCCTCCTCGTCGGCCGCGTCGACGTCGCCGACGGTGAGGACCTGCGTGGTCAGGTCCGTGGTGATCTCCTCGAGCGTCGAGGTGTCGAAGATCGTGGCGCCGGCGCCGGTGAGCACCGTGACGCTGTTCTGGTCGGCGGGGGCCACGGCGAGCTGCGGGTACACGTAGACCTTCAGCATCACGGCCAGGACCAGCAGGAAGGCGCCGAGTCCGGCGAGCACCAAGCCGAGCTTCTTCACGAATGACTCCCTCTTCTACGGGCCCGGCGACGGTGACCGGCGGCGCGCGCATGCTACCAGCCGGTTAACCACTGTGTAACCGCTCCACGCCACGCGTCCGGACGCCCCTCAGGAGCGCTTGCGGAGCACCATCCACAGGTTCCAGGTGACGATCTCGCGCAGCCCGGGGACCCGCAGGAGGTGGCGGCCGACCGGCGGCAGGTACCGCGGCCGCAGGTCGAGCACCTCGAGGTCGGGGCGGCCGCGCAGCCAGTCCAGGCCCTCGCGGCACGAGGCGGCGTACATGCTCGTGCCGTAGAGGTTCTTGGGCGCCCGTCCGGTCCGTCGCTCGTACCGCCGGGCCGCGCGCGCCCCGCCGAGGTAGTGCCACGGCGAGGTCTCGTGGCCGCCCCACGGGCCGAGCCAGACCGTGTAGGAGAGCACGACGTGGCCACCCGGCCGGACCACGCGGACGATCTCGTCGGCGGTCCGCGCCAGGTCGGGCACGTGCTCGAGCAGGTTGGAGGAGAACGCGACGTCCACCGAGCCGTCGGCCAGTGGCGACTGCTCCGCGAGCCCCACGACCGCGGCCGGCGGCCGGCGGCCGTGCAACCGGATCTCGTCGAGGTCGGCGTCCACCAGCACGGTGCGGGCACCCGCGTCCCGGAACGCCGCGCTGTAGAAGCCGGGCCCGCCGCCGAAGTCCGCCACGAGGCTGTCGGCCAGGCGCAGGTGCGGCCGCATCAGCCGCACCGCGTCGTCGGCGATCAGGGTGTAGAAGCCGTCGGGATCGGTCTGCTCGGTCAGGAACGAACGGAAGAGGCGGACCGAGCGACGGACGTCGTCGCGGTCGTCGTCGCGGTCGTCGTGTGGATCCCCGGCCGGCACGCGCTGGATGTTAGCCTCACCCGGTTGTGTCCCCGGGGTGGGGGAACCGTGAAGGGCAGCGGATGCGCGAACGGAAGAGTCGGACAGGCACGCGGGGGCGACACGTCGTCGTGCTGAACTGGCGCGACCCGTGGCACCCCGAGGGTGGCGGCTCCGAGCTGTACGTGCACCAGGTCGTCCGGCGGCTGGTGGCCCACGGAGACCGGGTCACCGTCTTCACCGCGGCCTACGAGAACGCCCTCGACGAGCGCGGCCCCGCGCACCCGGCCCTCCCGCGCGACGTCCGGGAGGGCGTGACCTACGTCCGGCGCGGCGGCCACCTCACCGTCTATCTCTGGGCGGCGCTCTTCCTGCTCACCCGCCGGTTCGGACATGTCGACCGGGTGCTGGAGGTCCAGAACGGCATGCCGTTCCTGGCCACCCTGTTCACGCGCGCACCGGTGGTCGTCCTGGTCCACCACGTGCACCGCGAGCAGTGGCCGGTCGTCGGGCCGGTGCTCGCCAGGGTCGGGTGGTTCCTGGAGTCGCGGGTCGCGGTGCGGGCCAACCGGGGCAACCGCTACCTCGCCGTGAGCGAGGTGACCCGCTCCGAGCTGGTGTCCCTCGGGGTGCGCGCCGGCGACATCCAGATCGCCTACAACGGCCTGCCCGGCGCCCCGGTCCGCGAGCCGGTCGCGGCCTCCGCGTCACCCCGGCTCGTGGCGTTGAGCCGGCTGGTGCCCCACAAGCAGATCGAGCACGCGATCGAGCTGATGCCGCAGCTCCTCGAGCGCTACCCGGACGCGACGCTGCAGATCCTCGGCTCGGGGTGGTGGCACGACAACCTGGTCGCCGTCCGCGACCGGTTGGGGCTGCACCACCACGTGGTCTTCCACGGGCACGTCACCGAGGAGGAGAAGTTCGCCGAGCTCGAGCGGGCGTGGGTGCACGTGCTGCCCTCGCTCAAGGAGGGCTGGGGCCTCTCGATCATCGAGGCAGCCAGCGTCGGCACCCCCTCGGTCGCCTACCGGAGCGCCGGCGGGGTGCAGGAGTCGATCCTCGAGGACGTCACCGGCCTCCTGGCCGACGACCGCGCCCAGCTCGCGCAGCAGGTGTCCGACCTGCTCGGGGACGCCGAGCGTCGCCACGACCTCGGCGCCAAGGCACAGGCGCGGTCCGAGCACTTCAGCTGGGACGCGACCACGGTGCGGGTCGCCGACCAGCTCTTCGGCGAGGGGTCCGACGGGTCAGGAGCAGGTCACTCGTCGGCGTAGTCGACGGTGGCCAGGTCGTCGGGCGGCGCGTCGGCCCCGGTGTTGGCGCTCGAGGACTGGACGGCCTGCACGGCAGCCACGCTCGCGATGACGGCCACGCCGCCGCCGGCGCCGATCGACAGCAGGAACGCTGCCATGAAGTTGGCCATCGGGGTCCTCCAGCTATGCCATCGACTTACGGTGCCGGTCAGCATACACACGCCGGAGCCCGGTGAGAGCCATCGCCGCGGCCGCCACCACGAGGGCGATGGCGACAAGACCGTCGGCCGCGAGGTAGAGGGGTCGCCACCTCGACACGGTCGGACTCCTCCCCTCGCCGAGGTCGACCAGGGTCAGCTCCGGGCCGTCGTGCACGACCTCGCCGGCGCGGGTCGGCCATCCCGGCTCACCGGGCGTTCCGTGCTCGACCAGGACCCAGCGCACCCCGAGGTCGCGCAGAGTCCGCTCGAGGGTGCCGTCGGCGATCGCCGCCCGGACGGCGGCCGCCGCGGCCGCTTCTCCGCCGACCGCCCGGCCGTCGCCGAGCGGGAGCAGGTCGTCGACCAGGACCTGGCCGGGGAAGAAGCGGGGGGCCGGGTCCAGGACCGCCCGGTCGTGGGCCCAGTCGAAGCGGCGGTAGACGGTGAAGGGGAGCGCGACGAGCCGGCTGTCCGCCGCCCCCGCCTCGTCGAGGCGCGCGGCCACCGCGGTCCACTCGTCGGGGTACGTCGAGGGCCGCAGGTGGCCGAGCAGGCCCCAGGCCAGCGACGGCAGGAGCAGCACGGGCACGAGCGCGGCGGCGTACGCCGCGGCCGGGGCGACGCCTCGCGGCCGCGACGCCAGCCGCGCGGTCAACCACCCGATGGCCTCCCCGAAGCCCACCGCGAGCAGCAGCGCGAACGGGGCGACCCACTTCTGGGCGTCCCGGGCCAGGCCGCCCCCGGGCACGTCGGTGATCAGCCACTCCATGACCGGCCGGCCGACCGACGACGACAGCCACCAGGCCACCGCCAGCGACAGCACCGCCGGGATCGCCAGCCCGAGCAGCAGCAACCGGTCCGCGTCTGCCCGCCGCCACCCCCGCAGCAGTCCGGCCAGCGCGGCACCGGTGACCAGCAGGGCCAGTCCCGCGAGCAGGACCGACGAGCGCTCCGGCGGATCGATGCTCGCCTTCCAGAGACCACCGAGGGTGAGGAGCGAGCCGCCCAGCCCGAACGGGGTGTCGGCGCGGGCCGCGAACGCCGCCGCGCCCGCCGCGTCCGGGGACTGCTCGGCACCGTTGAGCAGGCCGGGCAGCAGCCAGGCCAGGTTGACCGCGACCAGCACGACGCCGGCCGCCAGCCCCGTCGCGACGCTGGTTCGGCGCGCCGCGAGTCCGGCGACCAGGACACCCGCGACCACGACCGTCGCGATCAGGCCACCCGAGGGGCTCGACCAGGCCGCCACGGCCGCGGGCAGGGCGACGGAGGCCAGGGCGCGCCAGCCGTGGTCGCGCACCCGCCGCGCGCCGAGGGCGCACCAGGGCAGCGCGGCGTACCCGCACAGCAGCGCCCAGTGCCCGATGCCCAGACGCTCGTGCACGTAAGGGTTCCACTGGAAGAGCACCGCGCCCGCGAGGGCGGCCGGTGGGGGCAGGTCGCGCAGGAGGCGCAGGACGCCCCAGCCCGACCCGGCCAGCACCAGGAGGAGCACGATCTTCTGGAGCAGGTCACCGGGGACGACCTGGGTGGCCAGCGAGACCCAGGCGTCGCTGGGCACCGCGCGCGGCACTCCCCCGTCGGAGCCGGTCCAGGCGTCCTTCCACGGCTGCTCGGGCACGAACACCATGTCGCCCACCAGCCCGAAGCCGCGACTCGTCAGCAGCGGGGCCAGCACGAGCACCGCCAGGGCCGGCGGCACCGCCCAGATCCACCGGGGCCGCGGCGCGGTCACGACCCCTGCCGGGGCACCGCGTAGCCGACCAACAGGCCGGGCACGCAGACGGTCCCGTCGCCGTCGACCAGGCGCAGGGTGATGTCGTCGAATGCGCCGTTCACCACGAGGTCGACGCTGTTGAGCCGCCCGTTGCAGGTCGAAGCGATACGGCTCTCCGGCCACCTCCGCCTCGACGGTGCCCTGGTCGACCGAGGTGTAGTAGGACAGCCGCACGACCAGGTCGGTGTCGTCGACCGGCTCCCGGAGCGGCACGCGCACGTCCCGCCCCGGTGCCACGTGGTAGCCGCACTCGGGGTCGTCGGCCTTCTCCATCGCCGTGGTGCCGACCAGGTTGGCGGGGTGCAGGGTGCCGTCCGTCGCGACGACGCGCAGCGCGTGGCTGGGCAGGTCGAAGACCGGACGTTCGGGAGCCGTGTCGAGCACGACCGAGACCCGGCCGAGCTCCTCGAACCAGGTGGTCATCACCTCGCGCGGCACCAGACCGTCGAACAGCACGGCGGTCGGCTCCGCCCGGAGCCCGTCGCGGAGGTTGGTGACGTAGGTGCGGCTGAACTCGTTGTACGACTCGGGCGCCACCACCAGGGTGGTCGGGACGCACGAAGCGACGTACGCCGCCACCGCGAGGAGGGCGCCGTTGCGCCCGGAGCGTCCCTCCCGCGGGGCGATGTCTCGCATCGCCAGGCCGAGGACCACCACCATGACCGGCAGGATGTCGGCGGTGTAGCGCGGCAGCATCCCGAAGCTGGATCCCATGGTCGCCCGCCCGCCGAAGAGCAGGGCGGCGTCGAGGAAGGCGTAGACGACCAGCAGCAGCCACCCGATCACGGCCGTGGAGCCGCCGCGCACCATCGTCCAGACCGCCAGCAGCACCACCGCTGCCGTGCCGACGACCACCGCCCAGTCGGGCGGGTAGACCAGCGAGTTGCCCAGGACGTCGGGGTGCCAGGGACCGCCGGCCAGCCCGGGGAACAGGTTGCGGAAGAAGAAGTTGCCGACCAGCGCGACGTTGTCGCCCGAGGACCCCGCGGAGGTCGAGTCGATGGGCGCGGCGTCGCGGTGCCAGAACAGGTAGGCGCCGACCACGAGGACCAGCGCCGCCCACAGCCCGAGGTGGGCACGCACCGCGCCGCCGAGGGGCCGTCGGCGGGTGCGCGAGCTGGCCATCCCGACCGCCAGGAAGCCGAGGACGACGGGGTAGAGCACGGCGCGCTCCTGGAACATCAGGCCGAGCACCGTCGCCAGGACGACGACGGGCGCGCCCCAGCGGCTCCCGTCCTGCACCCGGGCCAGGAACGCCCAGACGGCCAGCAGCAGGAACAGCGCGACCGGGAGGAACTGGATCGCCACCGCCCACCACTGCGTCGAGACCAGGGCGAGCGGGCAGAACAGGTACACCGCGAGGATCGGCAGCCGGGCCCACCGGTCGGGCAGCAGCCGGCAGAGCACCAGCCACGCGAGGCCGGCCGCGACGGCCTGCAGCGCCACGATCTCGGCCGTGGCCACGCCCCAGTCGAGCGGCGCGTGGTGCGCCGCGAACCAGCTGAGGAGGAAGCCGCCCGGGAACAGGTGCCCGGAGTAGTCCTGGGTGAGCAGGTCCGCGCTCAGCGCGGTGTTGCTCCGCGCGAACATCAAGAAGTCGTCCTGGGTGAAGAAGCCGCGGCCGACGAGCCACCCCCGCCACAGGCCCTGACCGACGATCAGGGCCAGGGCGATCAGTCCCGGCGCGTCCAGCCAGGGCACCAGCGCGCGCGGCACCCCGACGGGTCCGCGCACCGGCACCGGCGCCGGCGCGGACCGCCGGCCGACGGTCGAGGTCACGGCGTGGGTCCTTCCGGGCGACGGGAACGGCTGACGCCGTGCAGCAGGACGGCGGCCACCGTGCAACCGACCCCGATGCCGGCGAGAGCATCAGACCACGCCGGCGGCAGACCGGGCGAGGTGGCGGCGACCACGCCCGCGGACACGCCCGCCACCGCGACCAGCGCGGCGCCGAGCAGGCCCGCGGCCGCCCGGCGACGGGCCACCTCGGCCAGCAGCACACCGCCGGCCAGTGCGGGGCCGCCGAGCAGGGCGGCGACGACCAGGCCGAGCACGCGCACCGGCCAGGGCAGCGCCCGCGCCTCCGGGGATCGTCCCGTCCAGAGCACGAGCAGGTCGGCGGATCGGTCCCGACGCCGCGAGACCAGCGCCCCGAGGACGAGCAGGGCGGCGATGCCCGCGCCCGCCAGGAGTGCGAGCCGGTAGAGCCGGTCGGGCACGAACGTCAGCGTGACCGTTCCACCCTCGCCCGCCGGCACGACGTACCCCTGCTGCCAGCCGTCGATCCGCACCGGCTCGAGAACCTGCCCGTCGAGCCGCGCCTCCCAGCCGGCATTGACGTTCTCGTGCACCACCACGACGGAGGCGGGACCCGGGCCCAGCTCGAGGGTGCGGTCGTTGGAGTCCCACCGGCCGATGTCGACGGCCCGGCGAGGCCCGGCCGCGGGGCGCTCGGCCGCGTCCGCGCGCAGGTCGACCTGCGTGGGCGCGAACTGGCTCGTCGACCGGATCTCGACCCGGTGTGTGCCGGCCTCCAGCGCCACCGGGCCCGAGCAGCCGCGCAGCTCCAGCGGGCTGCCGTCGAGGACGTCCTCGACGGTGCCGCGCACCGCGGTGGCGTAGACCGTGCCGTCCACCTCGAGCTCGGGCCCGAGCCCGCACAGCGCACCGGTGCCGCGGTCCTTGTCGACGCGGAACTTGAGGTCGTCGAGCCCCCGCAGCACGAGCTCGCCGACGCCGAGCGGCTGCCCGCCCGTGGCGGGCGCCTCGAAGGTGATCTCGAGCTCGTTGGTGGCCAGGGGCTTGAAGCTCCCGCCGCCGAGCCCGAGGTCCACGTTGCGGACCTCGTCGCCGGCACGCAGCACCGCGGAGGTGGGCGCCACTGCCCCGCCGCGCGGCGGCACGACGTGCAGCTCACTGATGAACCGAGGCTCCGGCCACGTCAGCGTCAGGGTGGGGTTCTCCACCCCGCGCTGCGGCATCCAGTACGTCGAGGGGTCGCCGTCGTACGCCAGCTGCGCCCCGACGCCCGGCTCGTCGAAGAACGTGGAGGAGGCCCGCACGCGGACCTTCTTGTTGATCGGCTCGAGCAGCCGTTGGGTCGAGTCGGCCGGGAGCGCCACGACCTCCCCGGACAGCTCCCAGGTGCCTCCCTCGTGCACGGTGATCTCGCGGAAGATCCCGGACTGCTCCTCGCTCGGCCGGGCCTGGCTCTCGTCCGAGCAGCCCATCCCGAGCCCGACGTCGATGCAGGCCCGACGGTGCGGGCGGGCCCGGAACACGAAGTCGGTGCTCGCGTCCGCGCCGCTGTCGGGGACCACGAGCCTCCGGTCGAGCGACACGCCCGGGAGGTCGATGTCGCGGATCGCGACGACCCCCTCGCTGCCGGCCACCTCGGTGACCGTCACCCGCACCCGGTCGACGCGGCTGCCGTTGAGGGGCACCCGGACGTTGGGCGCCGCGGGGTCGATCGTCACCCGGTGCGACTGGTCTCCCGCGGTCACCTCGATCTCGCGGACCGGCACCCCGGCGATGCCGTCGGTCGCCGGGCGCACGTCGACGTAGCCGAGCCGCGTCGGCTCGGCGAGCCGCGCCTCGACCCACTGCCCCACCGGCTCCTGGAGCGGCGCGGACTGCCAGTAGGTGGTCGTCTCCCCGTCGAAGGCCGAGTAGGGACCGAGCTCGGGCCGGGTGTTGCCGAAGGTGTCGGTGTAGCCGCCCGACGACGAGGCGGTGATGGCCGCGACGTCGTCGTAGCCGGCGACGACGAGCGGCGCGCCGGGCACCCCGGGATAGTCGTTCGCCGCGCGGCGGGTGCGGAACGGCTCGTCGGCGGCCATCACCTGGCTCACCGCGTCGTTGAGCCGACCGAACGCGCGCTCGCGCCTGCGGTAGCCGTCGCCGACGATGTCGGGGGCCTCCTGCGGCCGGCCCTCCTCGCCCCAGATCACTGTCGGCTGGTCGGGGCGGAGGTCACCGGACTCCAATGCGGTGATGACGTCGTCGGGGCCGCCCGCGAGCGTGACGACATCGGTGAGCGCGAAGGCCTCCGCGCGCTCGACCGGCGCGTCGACGCGGTAGATGTCGATCATCGGCTGGTCGCCGAAGCCGGACCGCCCGAAGCCACGCACCCGCTCCAACCCCGGGCTCCGGGCGATCGCCAGGTCGACGCGGGCGGGCGCCGGCACCCCGCTGGTGAAGAAGTCGATGTCGCGCCGCACCAGCACCTGGCCGATGCCGGCCCGGGCCAGCGTCGCGGCCAGCTCGGGCGACCCCTGGCCGTCGACGATCCGGTCCTCGATCGAGTCCAGGAGCCGGATCGTGGCGCCGGGGGTGAGCGGCACCTGGCTGCGCGTCACCCACGGAGCACCGGCCAACCCCTGGATGGGCTCGTCGATCGTCCAGCCCCACCACTGCTGGCCGAAGCCGGAGCCGGGCAGCACCAGCGTGGCGCCGCTGGCCTCCGGCCCCGCGAGGTACGCCGCGGCCTGCTGCCAGGCGTCGGGGAGGTCGGTCCAGCCCTCCTTGCGCATCCGGCCGACGAACAGCGGCTGCGCCGCCGCGACCACCAGCGCGGTGACGACCACGACGGCCGACGCCCGAGCCACCCGGCGGCGCCTCGAGGTGCGGTCGGTGGCGAGGACCACCGAGACCGCGTGGGCCAGCCCCAGCGCGAGCGGCAGCCGGACCAGTGGATCCACCTTGTGCACGTTGCGCAGCATCGAGAGCGGGTCGTCGAGGAGGAACTGGAAGAAGTCGTGCAGGGGCGACTCCAGCGGCCCGGCGCGCGCGACCGTCAGGCACAGGACGCCGACCAGCAGGCTGAGTGTCAGCGGCCGACGCCACGGCATCGCCCGCAGGGCCAGCCCGGCGAGTCCCAGCGCCGCGACGACCGAGGTGAGCGCGATCAGGAGCGCGCCGGTGGAGAGGTCGTAGGACCCCGGCCACCAGGCCCGGCCGCCGACGAAGTAGTAGGAGACCCAGTGGTCCGCGCCGCGGACGGTGTTGAGCCAGCCGAGCGGCCGGACCACCGCGATCGAGGTCTCGATGTAGTCCAGGAAGGGCGGGCTGTACTTGCCCAGAACCAGCAGCGGCAGCATCCACCACGAGGCGGCCGCGGCCACCGCCGCTGCCCACCACGCGGCCAGCCGCCTGCCGCCGGGACGACGCCAGGTGGCGAGCACCACGAAGAGCGGGAGCGGGAGCGCCGCGAGGTTCTCGACCGCGTTGACCCCGCCCATCAGCAGCACCGCGGCTCCCGAGAGCAACGCCCCGGTCCGCATCCCCACCCGGCCGGTCTGCGCCAGCACCACCGGGAGCACGACCCACGGCAGCACGGCGGTGGGCAGCACCTCGGCGCTCAACACGCCGGCGAGGCCGAGCAGTCGCGGCGCGGTGGCGAAGGCCAGTCCGCCGAGGATGGCAGACCAGGGCGAGGCCTCGGGAGCCATCGCCCGCCACAGCCGCCGGGTGCCCTCGAAGGCCAGCACCAGCAGCAGGCCCGACCAGAAGCGCTGCACCATCCAGTCCGGCAGACCGACCACCTCGCCGACCCAGAAGAAGGCGCCCTGCGGGAAGAGGTAGCCGTAGGCCTGGTTCTGGAGCTCGCCGAAGGACGACTGCTGGTTCCACAGGTGCAGGCTGCGCGCCAGGAAGGCGCCGGGGTCGGCGGTCAGGTCGAACTTGGTGTCGAAGCTGGTCTGGCCGAGGTTCTGGAGAAACGCGAAGTAGAAGAGGGCCACCCAGATGCCGGGGACGAGCCACCAGTCGAGGGGCCGGGCGTCCAAGGCCGCGAGGAACCCACGAGCCGACGTGCGCGCCTTGATCGCCTGCTCCCCTCACCTACCCCGGGTCGTGACCTACACTCTGCGGCGCGAGTGTAACCGTGAGTCCCACACCCACCAGCAGAAACGGCCGCCCCGATGTCCCACCCCTCCGCGGCGCCCTCGTGACCGGGGCGGACGCCGGTTTCGACGAGGTCTGGCCGGTCGCCGACGCCGTGCCCGGCTGGCTCAAGGAGGGGCAGGCCCGGATGCTGTACGACGCCGCGTCCGGCCTGCGCCCGGGCGCCACACTGCTGGAGATCGGCAGCCACCAGGGCCGCTCGACCATGGTCCTCGGCAGCGTCGCGCGGCGGCTCGGGGGCGAGGTGGTGGCCATCGACCCGTTCGTCGACGGACGGCTGTTCGGCGGCCTGCCCACCCGGGACCGCTTCCGGGCCCACGTCGAGGGTGCCGGTCTGGCGGCCGTGGTGCGTTCCGTCGAGGAGTACTCCACCCGGGCCCGGCCTGGGTGGTCGGAGCCCTTCGACCTGCTCTACATCGACGGCAAGCACGACTACTGGACGCTCGCGGACGACCTGCGCTGGCGCCGGCACCTGCCCGAGGGGGGGCCGGTGCTGGTCCACGACGCCTTCTCGTCGATCGGCGTGACGCTGTGCATCCTGGCCAAGGTGCTGCCGGCCGGGGACCTGCGCTACGTGGGCCGGTCGGACTCGATGGCGCTCTTCGAGAAGTCCCGGCCGAGCCGCGCCGACCGGCTGCGGATCCTCGCCGAGCTGCCCTGGTGGGTCCGCAACGTGTTCCTCAAGGTGCTGCTGCGACTGCGGCTGCGCCCGGTCGCCCGCCTGTTCGGCCACGACTCGCCGTACGACCCTTACTGAGGCCGCTGAGGTCGCTGAGGCGGGACGAACCCGGTCAGCCCACCGAGGCGACGTAGGCGGCCACGATGTCCTCGAGCAGCCGCTCGCCGTCGGCCGGGGCGAAGTCGGCGCGTCGGGTGCGCAGGCTCACGGTGGTGGTGCCGCCCGCCGTGGCCAGCCCGACGGCAACGGCTCGCGGGCCGCTGGTGGCCGGAAACATCGCCACCGACCGCAGCCCGGTGGACTCCAGCACCCCGAGGTTGCTGAGCAGCGCGGTGGCACCGAGCCGCCCGCGCAGCAGGTGGGTGACCCGCGGCCCGATGCCGCGCGCCGACGTCTCGGGGAAGTCCGGCTCGGGCTCGGCCGCGGCGATCAGGGACCGCAGGTCGTCCACCGTCGCGGAGCGTGCGGCACGCAGGCGAAGATAGGCGGTGCGCCGGTCGGGAGCCGGCTCGTCCTCGGTGCGCCGGGACGCGCCCAGCAGCAGCAGCGCCTCGGGCCGGCCGCCGCTGCGGGCCGCGTAGGCCGCGACCACCGCGTGGGCGAGATGGGCGGTGCCGCCCCGGGTCTGGGGGAGCGCGCGCTCCCGGAGGTCCTCGACGACCTCCGGGACCGGTGGCTCTCCGGACGGGAACCGCGGTGGCGGGCTGATCAGGGCCTCCCCGAGCCGCCGCAGGCTGGAGCCGAGGAAGCCGTGCCGGGCCTCGCGGTCGCCGATGCCGCGGGCGCCGGCGCGGACGGTCAGCCCCGCGGCCGCCCCGGCGACCGCGACGAGCCCCAGTCCGTCGACGACCCCGTGGTGGGCGCCGACGAAGAGGCGCGAACCGTCGGCGTCGACCAGCACGCGCAGCAGCGGCTCGGAGGGTCCGTAGGGCTCCGAGGCGACCCGGGAGCGGGCGGCCTCCCAGGCCTGGGTCACGACCTGGCAGGCCGGCGCGGCCCCCAGCGACGGGTGCGCGTCGACCAGCGCGGTCAGGCGCCGCTGCGCGTCGGCGGCGTCCAGGGAGGCGGTGAGACCCGCCTCGAGGCAGATCCCCCAGGTGGCGTTCGGGTCGCCGTACAGCCCGACGACTTCACGCGCTGTCCTGACGGCGGGGTCCACGCCGGAGGAAACTACCCTCTCCCCATGACCGACGCCCTGGCAGCACGCCCTTCGTTGGGCGCTGAGCTGGTCCGCGCTGCCCGGCCACGGCACTGGCTGAAGAACGTGCTGGTCTTTGCCGCCCCGGTGCTCTCCGGCCGGCTCCGGGAGCCGGAGGTGCTGGGCGTCGCGTCCGTCGCGTTCGTGGCCTTCTGTCTCGCCGCGTCCGGGGTCTACCTCGTCAACGACGCGCGGGACGTCGAGTTCGACCGGGCCCACCCCACCAAGCGGCTGCGCCCGGTCGCGCTGGGGACGGTCCCGGTGCGCCTGGCGATGGTCGTCGGCGCCGGCCTGATGGCGGCCTCCCTGGTCGTCGGCGCGCTGGTGAACGTGCCGCTGCTGGTCACGCTGGCGGTGTACGTCGGCATCTCGTTGCTCTACTGCTTCTGGCTCAAGGACGAGCCGGTCATCGACATCGCCATCGTGGCGTCCGGCTTCCTCCTGCGGGCCATCGCCGGCGGCGCGGCCGCGGGCATCGAGCTCTCCCAGTGGTTCCTGCTCGGGGCGTCCTTCGGCTCTCTCTTCATGGCCTCGGGCAAGCGGTACGCCGAGTCCCAGATGGAGCACGACGACCCGGCCCTGTTCCGGGCGTCCCTGGGCCGCTACACGCCGACCTACCTGCGGTTCGTCTGGACGCTGTCGGCCGGGATCCTGATCATGACCTACGGGTTGTGGGCCTTCGAGCAGAGCGCCCTCACCGACTCCGAGCTGCCGGTGGTCGCGATGGCGCCGTTCGTGCTCGCCGTCCTGCGCTACGCCGTGGCCGTCGACGCGGGCGAGGCCAGCGAACCGGTCGACATCGCCTGGCAGGACCACGTGCTCCAGGTGCTCGCCGTGGTCTGGGGCGTCCTCGTCGTCGCCGAGCTCTACCTCCGCTAGGGCCGGCCGCCGAGGACCCGCTTGGCCAGCCGGAGAGCGCCTTGGCGGGCGGGGCTGCGGTGCGCCGAGCCACCCACCGCGTCGTTGCGGTGCTCGAGGAACCAGGCGTAGGAGTCCCGGAACATCGCGTCGGTCGACCAGGCCGCCGACCAGCCCAGGTCGGCCTTGGCGGCCGACACGTCGAACCACAGGGACCGGCTGTACATGATCCAGTGGTACGGCGCGAACGGCGTCAGCCCGAGCCGGGCCGACCACTCCATCGCCCGACTTGTCGGGCCCACCGGCAGATGGCGGACGCGGGACCCGGTGCCGGCGTGGTCGCACAGGTGGCCGACGGCCTCCCCCATGGTGCCGAACTCCTCGGCGCCGATGTTGTACGTCGCCGGGCCGGCCCGCCCCGCGGCCAGCCGGACCGCGTCGGCGAGGTCGTCGGCGTGCACGAACTGGTAGACGTTGCGGCCGTCACCCAGCACCGGCACGTCGGCCCCGTCGGCGATCCAGTCGAAGAGGATGCCGAAGATGCCCAGCCGTCCGTGGCCCAGGATGGTCCGCGGCCGCACCACGGTGACGTCGAGGCCCCGGCTGACCGCCGCCCGGCAGAGCAGCTCGGCGTCGGCCTTGGCTCGGCCGTAGGCCTCCACCGGGCGCGGCGGCGTCTCCACGGTGACCGGGTTGGTCTCCGGGACGCCGAAGACCGCGGACGACGAGGTGTGCACGACCTTCTCGACCCCGGCGGCCAGGCACGCGTCCAGGAGGGTCGCCGTGCCGCCCACGTTGACCGACTCGAAGAGCGCCCGGTCCCGGGCCAGCGGCACCTGGGCCACGTTGTGGAAGACCCGGTCGGTGCCCCGGACCGCGCGGCTCACGAGGACGGCGTCGCGGATGTCCCCGCGGACCATCTCCACGTCGGGGTGCCCGTGGTCGTGGAGGTCCAGGACCCGGACCGCGTGGCCGTCGGCCAGCAGGCGGTCGACGAGCAGCGAGCCGAAGTAACCGCTGCCGCCGGTGACCAGCACCTTGTCGGTCATGGCGCGTCCCGCCGGGGCGCGACGTCGATGCCCTGGTCGCGGCACCAGCGCACCGACCGCCGCATCCCCTCCTCGAGGGCGACCCGCGGCTCGTAGCCGAGCGCGGCCCGGGTCGCGGAGATGTCGCAGGCGATGGTCTTGTCCATCTCCCCGAGCACGTGCACCTCCGCGACGTAGCGGCCGCGGGCCTGCAGCCGGCGGTCCGCGGACTCCGCCAGCCGACCCAGCAGCGCCGGGGCCCGGACGTTGCGACCGGCGGTGACGTACCCCTCCTCGGCGAGCACCCGGCGTACCGTCGCGACGATCTCGTTCATCTCGTAGGCGCGCTCGTCCGCGACCCAGAACGTGCGCCCCGGGGCGTTCTCGTGACGTTCGGCCAGCGCCACGGCCTGCACGAGGTTGTCGACGTACGCCATCGACCGCCGCTGTCGGCCGTCCCCGAGCAGCGGGAACCGGCCGGCGGCGACCATGCGCGAAGAAGCGCGCCTGCCGCTGCGGCTGCCAGGGCCCGTAGAACCACGGCGGCCGCAGAATCACGGTCTCGACCCGGCCGGCGTCGTGTGCCTCCCGGACGGCGAGCTCGGCGGCCATCTTGGAGGTGCCGTAGCCGAGGTAGGGGCGGTAGGGCTCGTCGGCGCGGAAGGTGTCGTCGGGGCCTGCGTTGACCCCGATCGGCGAGTTGGACGAGACGTGGACGAGCCGTCGCACGCCCGCGCGCACGGCGGCGTCGACGACCCGACGGGTGCCGTGGGCGTTGACGCGGGCGAAGTCCGCCACCCGCGCCGGGTGGATCACGCCGGCCGCGTGCACCAGCGACGCGCCCGCGGCGCCGTCGAGGAGCCGGTCGAGCGCCATCGGGATCGGCGACGTCGCCGACGTGCACCTCGACGGACGGCAGCCGGTCGAGGACGAGCGCGACGTCGGCCGGCCGCTCGACCAGGACGCGCACAGGGCCGTCCCGGCCGACCGGGCCGTGGTCCGGGCCCGGCGCGCGGACGGCGTCGAGGAAGGCGCGACCGAACCAGCCGGCGGCGCCGGTGAGCACGGTGAGGGTGGCCGGCTCGAGCATCACGACACCTCCAGGAGCGCGTCGACGTTGCGGTGGGCGACGGCCATCAGGGTGCCCTGCGGGTTGATGCCCGGGGCCGACGGCAGCAGCGAGGCGTCGTTGACGCGCAGGTTGGCCACTCCGGGGACCCGCCCGAACGAGTCGACGGCGCACACGGAGGGGTCCTCGCCCATCGGGACCGTGCCGCACAGGTGCACCGTCATCAACGAGGCGGAGCCGCGGGTCAACCCGGCGACCGCACCGGCGACGCCTGCGGCGTCGGTGACGACGGGGGCGTCGGCGTACGACGGCACCACCTCCCGGGCTCCGGCGGCCAGCATCAGGTGCAGCAACCGGGCCAGCCCGGAGCGCAGCAGGTCGAGGTCGGCACGCTGGAGGTGGTAGGTCACCAACGGGTCCGCGAAGCCCGGCAGCGCTCGGACCCGCCCCCGCCCGCGGCTGCGGATCGCCGCGTAGTACACCTGCTGGTGCCGCCACTGCGCCACCCGGTCGCCGTGCCGGGACCAGCTGTCCGCCAGGGCGAGCGCCACGAGCTCGGGCCGGCTGGCGGAGCCGCCGAGGGTGAGCCGGGGCGCGAACTCGCGCACCTGCCAGGTCGCGAGCTCGCCGGGGTCGTTGACCTCCGCGTCGAAGCCGGCGACCACCTTGACCGTGGGGTGCACAGAGAGGGAGCCCACGTGTCGGGTGATGCCGCTGCGCTGGAGCAGCGCCGGGGTCTGCACGGCGCCGGCACACACCACCACCTGGTCCCCGCGGACGACCTCGCCGCCGACCCGCACGCCGCGGACCCGGCCGTGCTCGACCTCGAGGCGCTCGACCCGGCTCGCCGTGCGGAGGTCGGCCCCTCCGGCGAGCGCGTCGGCGAGGTAGGTGCGGGTCATCGTCCGACGCTCCGGGTCACCCGTGGCCGGGTCGACGGCCTCCCAGCGCGGCACGTCGTGGGCCGCCCAGCCGAGCCGCGCCGCCCCGTCGCGCAGGAGCGCGGACGAGGCGCTCGGATCTCCGCCCGGCGTCGAGACCGCGAGCCGCCGCTCGACCTCGGCGTGGTGCGGAGCCAGGGCCGCCTCGTCCAGGCCCAGCACGGAGTAGCGCGACGACCACTCGGCGAGCAGGTCCGCCCGCGGGCCGGTGGTACAGGCCCGAGTTGACCTCGCTGCCACCCCCGGCGCAGCGACCCTCGGTGTAGGCGATCGGCGGCCGGCCGAGTGCGACGGTGAGCCCGCCGTTGCGGTACTGCCGGCGCATCTGGTCCTGGGAGTAGGGCTCGACCGTGCCGGGCTCGACCCAGTCACCCTCCTCGATCACCAGGACGCGCAGCCCGCGGCGGACGCACGCGTCCGCGGTGACCGAGCCGCCGGGTCCGGAGCCGACGACGACCACGTCGTACGCCGTCACCCGTGCTCCCCGTGGGCGGCGACCAGCGCCAGGCTGCGCACCAGCCGGAGGTAGTCCCCGACCACGGGCAGCCGGAGCCGCTGCACGCGGTCGACGGCCACCGACCGGCGACCGGCCTCGGCGGTGACGAACGGTCCGCCGGCCGCGACGCCGAGCGCGGCCAGGCAGGCACGTTCGGCGACCAGGACACCGGTCCGGGTCACGTCGGGCATCGCGTCGACCTGCGCGGCCACCCGGTCCGCCGCGCGGGCCGCGTCGTCGTCGGGGAGCTCCGGCAGCAGCAGGGCCAGCAATGCCCGCGCGACCGACGACGTGACCGCGAGGGAATGCCGAACGATCACGCGCCACAGCCTAGGGTGTTCGCATGGGCGATCCTGCGCGCGGCAGCGGCGGCGTGCGCGCGCTGATGCGCAGCGGCACCAGCATCGCGATCGCGATCGGTGTCATGAACATCGCGACGTACGGGTTCACGATCCTGGCCGCTCGGATCCTCGGGCCCACGGAGTACGGCGCCCTCGCCGGCCTGATGGCGACCCTGATGGTGCTGGGGGTGCTGCAGCTGGGGTTGCAGGCGACCGCCGCCCGACGCATCTCGGCCGAGCCCGAGCACGTCGCGCAGATCGAGCAGTCGATCATGCGGGTGACCTACCGCGGCGCCCTCGTGCTCGGCGCGGTGCTCGTGCTGGCCGCGCCGCTGGTGCAGCGCGTGCTCCGGCTCGACAGCCTGCTGGCCGCGGTGCTGGTCGGGGTCTGCGTGGTGCCGCTGTCGATCATGGGCGGTCAGGCCGGCATCCTCCAGGGCGAGCGCCGCTGGTGGCCGCTGTCGGCGATGTACGTCGCTGCGGGCGTGCCGAGGCTCGTCGCTGGGCACCGCGCTTCATCCTCTGGCGACCCACGGTCACCAGCGCCATGGCTCGGCGTCACGATCGCCATGTTCGCGCCGATCCTGCTCGGCTGGATCGCCCTGCGCAACAAGCGTCCTCCGGGTCTCCCGGCGGGTCACGACGCGCGGTCGGTGATCCGGGAGTCGATGCACAACTCCCAGGCCCTGCTGGCCTTCTTCATCTTGTCCAACGGCGACATCGTCATCGCGCGCAACGTCCTGTCGGACCACCAGGCCGGCCTCTACGCGGCCGGCCTGATCCTCACCAAGGCGGTGCTGTTCCTGCCGCAGTTCGTGGTGATCGTCGCCTTCCCCTCGATGGCCGCGGCGGGCGAGCGGCGCACGGCGCTGATCCGCAGCCTGGTCGTGGTCGCGGCGCTCGGCGCCTTCGCGACCGCGGTCGCGTGGCTGCTGCCGCACCTGGCGATGATCTTCGTCGGCGGGGCGGAGTACTCCGAGATCGAGCCGCGGCTGTGGCTCTTCGCGATGCTGGGCACGCTGTTGTCCATGCTCCAGCTGCTGGTCTACTCCGTGCTCGCCCGGCAGGGCCAGCGCTCGGTGTACGCCGTGTGGGTGGCGCTGGTCGTCCTGGTGGTCGCCGGCCTCCAGACCTCGACGGTCACCGGCCTGCTGACCGTGGTGCTGGTCACCGACGCCACCTTGCTGCTGCTGCTGCTCGCCGCGAGCCTGACCATCTTGAAACGGCCCGCCCCGCTGCCGGAGACGGTCGCCTCGTAGGTGCCGCGGCCGCCTCAGTGCGCCGCGTCGTGCCAGCTGTGGCCCGTGCCGACGGACACGTCGAGCGGAACCGTGAGCTCCGCGGCACCGCCCATCCGGTCGCGGACCAGAGCCTCCAGCGCGGCCCGCTCGCCCGGGGCCACCTCGAAGACGAGCTCGTCGTGCACCTGCAGCAGCATCCTCGAACGCAGTCCCGCGGCCTCGATCGCGGCCTCGACCCCGAGCATCGCCACCTTGATCAGGTCCGCCGCCGAGCCCTGGATCGGCGCGTTGAGCGCCATCCGCTCGGCCATCTCGCGGCGCTGCCGGTTGTCGCTGGTCAGGTCGGGCAGGTAGCGGCGGCGGCCCAGGATCGTCTCGGTGTAGTGCGTGCGGCGCGCCTCGTCGACGATGGTCGCCAGGTAGTCGCGCACGCCCGCCGAAGGTCTCGAAGTAGTCGTCCATCAGCACCCGCGCCTCGGCCGGCTCGATCTTGAGCTGCTGGGACAGCCCGAACGCGGACAGGCCGTAGGCCAGGCCGTAGTTCATCGCCTTGATCTTGGCCCGCTCCTCGACGCCGACCCGGTCGGGCTCCACCTCGAACACCTTCGCGGCCGTGATCGAGTGGAAGTCGCGTCCCGAGCGGAACGCCTCGATGAGCTCGGCGTCCTCGGACAGGTGCGCCATGATCCGCATCTCGATCTGGCTGTAGTCAGCGGTCAGGAGGCACTCGTAGCCCTCACCGACCACGAAGCCCTCGCGGATCCGGCGGCCCTCGGCGGTCCGGATCGGGATGTTCTGCAGGTTGGGGTCGGTGCTCGACAGCCGGCCGGTGGCCGCGATCAGCTGGTTGAAGGTGGTGTGGATCCGGCCGTCGGGAGCGATCGACTTGAGCAGTCCCTCGACGGTCTGCCGCAGCCGGATCACGTCGCGGTGCCGCAGGAGGTGCTGGAGGAACGGGTGCTCGGTCTTGTCGAAGAGCGCGGCGAGCGCGTCGGCGTCGGTGGTGTAGCCGGTCTTGGTGCGCTTGGTCTTGGGCATCCCGAGCTCGTCGAACAGCACCACCTGCAGCTGCTTGGGTGAGCCGAGGTTGATCTCCTTGCCGATCACGGCGTACGCGTCGGCCGCGGCCTGCCGCACCCCTTCCCCGAACTCCGCGTCGAGCGCCTCGAAGTGGTCGACGTCCACGGCGATGCCGTGCTGCTCCATCACGGCGAGGCAGCGCACCAGAGGCAGCTCCACCTCGGCGAGCAGGCGGGTGCCGCCGTGGTCGGCGACCGCCGTGTCGAGGGCCTCGGCGAGGTCGAGGACGGCCCGCGCGTGCAGCATCGCGGTCTGGGCGGCGACGTGGTCGTCGTCGAGGGCGTCGAAGCTGAGCTGGCCCTGCTCGTCGTCGACCTCCTCGACGCCCTGCTTCAGCTCGCGCTTGAGGTAGCGCAGGGTGAGGTCGGCGAGGTCGAAGGTGCGCTGGTCGGGACGCACGAGGTACGCCGCCAGCGCCGTGTCGCTGACCAGCCCGGCCAGGGTCCAGCCGCGGGCCGCCAGCGCGAGCATCGGACCCTTGGCGTCGTGCATGACCTTGGGCGCCGCCGGGTCGGCGAGCCAGGTCGCCAGGGCCTCGTCGTCCTCGGGGGTCACCTCGACGGCGTCGACCCAGGCGGCGGAGCCGTCGGCGGCGGCCAGCGCCACCGAACGCACCTCGCCCGTGCCGGCCCGCCAGGTGCCCTGCACGGTGACCCCGACCCGTTCCGCGGCGTGCGCGGCCAGCCAGGGCGCGACCTCGTCGGCGCCGAGGACGGTGCCGGACAGCTCGAAGCCGCTGTCGTCGATGTCCTCCTCGACCTCGGACTTCACGGTCTCGAAGAGCCGGTCGCGCAGCACCCGGAACTCCAGGCCGTCGAAGAGGTTGTGCACCTCGTGGCGGTCCCACGGCCGCACCGCCAGGTCGGCGGGCGCGACCGGCAGGTCCAGGTCGGTGATCAGGGCGTTGAGCCGCCGGTTGCGGATGACGTCGCCGAGGTGCTCGCGGAGCGCCTCACCCTTCTTGCCGGTGATCTCGTCAGCCCGGGTGATGACGTTGTCGAGGCCGTCGTACTCGTTGATCCAGCGCGCCGCGAAGCCGGGACCGACGCCGGGCACGCCCGGCAGGTTGTCGGAGGTCTCGCCCACGATGGCGGCGAGCTCGGGGTAGCGGGCCGGGGGCACGCCGTACTTCGTCTCGACCGCGGCCGGGGTCATCCGGGCGAGCTCGGAGACGCCGCGGGTGGGGTAGAGCACCGTGGTGCGGTCGCTGACCAGCTGCAGGGCGTCGCGGTCGCCGGTGAGGATGAGCACGTCGAGGTCGGCGGCCTCCGCCTGGGTGGCGAGCGTGGCGATGATGTCGTCGGCCTCGTAGCCCTCGAGGTGGAGGTGCTCGATCCGCAACGCGTCGAGGACCTCCTTGATCAGCGGCAGCTGGCTGCTGAACTCGTCGGGCGTCTTGTTGCGCTTGGCCTTGTACTCGGCGTACTCCGCGAGCCGGAACGTCTGGCGCGACTTGTCGAAGGCGACCGCGATGTGGGTCGGCTGCTCGTCCCGGAGCACGTTGATGAGCATCGAGGTGAACCCGAAGACGGCGTTGGTGTGCTGGCCGGTGGTGGTCGAGAAGTTCTCCACCGGCAGCGCGAAGAACGCGCGGTAGGCCAGCGAGTGGCCGTCGAGCAGCAGGAGCCGGGGGGTGGTCTGGTCGGTCACGGACTGGGTCGTCGGGGCCACCCGGCGACTCTAGCCGCCACCGCCGACGGGCCGATGGTCGGGAATGATGGGTCCATGACCGACTCCCAGGGCTCCTCGGGCTCGCCCGGCTCCTCCGCCTCGCCCGACCTGACCATCGAGCAGTTCGTCGCGATGATGCCCGAGGGCATGGGCGGGCTCAACGACAAGATGGGCATCGTGCTGACCGAGATGTCCGCGGAGCGCGTGGTGGCGACGATGCCGGTCGAGGGCAACACCCAGCCCTACGGTCTCCTGCACGGCGGTGCCTCCGTCGTGCTGGCCGAGACCCTGGGCTCGGTGGGCTCGGCCCTGCACGCCGCGCCGGACCGGTTGTCGGTGGGCGTCGACATCAACGCCACCCATCACCGCGCCGTCCGCTCGGGGACGGTCACCGGGGTGGCGACGGCGGTGCACCTGGGTCGGACCATGGCGTCCTACGAGGTGGTCATCACCGACGAGCGGGGCAAGCGGGTGTGCACCTCGCGCATCACCTGCGCGCTCGTGCCGCTCGACCGGGTGGGCTAGCGCCTCAGAACGCGGCCGGGTCGGGGGTCCCGCCACGGCTGCGGCGCAGCGACCGGCGGGCGGCCAGCACCTGCGTCAGGTGCCGGCTGGGCGCGACTCCGCTGCGGCTGGACGCCGCGAGCTTGGCGCGCACCGCCGACGTCGGCGCCAGGCGCAGGGTCGCCAGGGGGGCGAGCGCGAGCCGGGCCATGAAGCGGTTCGCGTCGCGGGAGCCGCTCGTGGCGGCGCTGGCCACGTGGGCGATGCCCCGGTCCTCGGCGTACGTCACGGCCGCCTCGATCAGCGCCTTGCCGACGCCGCGTCCCTGGAACCGAGGCGCGACGTGGGGGTGGACGGCCCGGACGACCGGCTCGAGGTTGACCGGGGTCACGGTCGTCGCCGAGAGGTAGACCGAGCCGGCGACCACACCGTCCAGCTCGGCCACCACGATGCAGCAGTCCGAGGACGAGGCGCAGTCCGCGATGATCCGGCGGGCGTCGGCGACCTGGTCCTCGCGGGAGGCCTTGCGCATGACCCCGTCCCACAGCTCCACGAGCGCCTCGGCGTCCTCGTGCTCGGCCCTGCGCAACGTCAGCGGTGACCTCATACGGCTGCCTTCCGGGTTGCCTCGACACGTCATGGGCGTGCGCCACTCCCCCAGAGGCGACATCGAGCATCGAGACTACGCTCATGTCCACCGACCTGTCCCCCTGCCCCGAGGAGCGCGGTGTTTCCAGGAGTAGGCACGGTCGTGAACGTCGCCACGGTGCTGGTGGGCTCGGCCGTCGGCGTCCTGCTGGGGCACCGGATCCCCGACCGGGTGCGCGACCTGGTGATGGACGCGCTGGGCCTGGTGACGCTGCTGATCGGTGGCCTGTCCGCGTGGGCGGTGACCGACGCGGCCCTGGTCGACGACGTACCGCGCGGCGCACCCGTCCTGATCGTGCTCGGCTCCCTGGTCATCGGCGGCGTCGTCGGCTCGCTGCTCCGGATCCAGGAACGCGTGGAGTCCGTCGGCGGGTTCCTGCAGCGCCGGCTGGTCGGCTCGGCAGCCACGGCGGAGCGACGTCGCTTCATCGAGGGGTTCGTGGTCGCCTCGCTCGTCTTCTGCACCGGCCCGCTGACCGTGCTCGGGTCGCTGAACGACGGTCTGGGCAACGGCGCCGAGCAGCTGTACCTCAAGGCCACCCTGGACGGCTTCGCCGCGATCGCCTTCGCCGCGACCTTCGGGTGGGGTGTGGCGGCGAGCGCGATCACCATCGTCGTCGTCCAGGGCTCGCTGACGGTGGTCGGCGTCCTGCTGGGCGACGTGCTGCCCGACCCGTACCTCGCCGCGGTGACCGCGACCGGAGGACTCATGCTGGTCGGGGTGGCCCTCCGCCTGCTGCGCATCCGGGAGATCCCGGTGGCCGACCTGCTCCCCGCCCTGCTCGTGGCCCCTCTGCTGGTGGCCTTCTGCGGCCTCCTGGGGTGACGTAACGGTTCGCTAACGACATGGTGCGGGGTCACCGTCCTGTGATCCACCACATTTAGGTTGAGCACGCTGACGTGAACCGTGAGTGGCGCTCGGGCGCTCGTGGTTGACTGCGGTCGAATGCGCCTACCCCATAGAAAGGTTCACAGAGTGAATCGATCCAAGACGACCTCCTGGGTCAAGGTCCTGGCCGGCACCGCCGCCCTGACCCTGACCCTCGCCGCTTGCGGCTCCAACGACGACTCGAACGCCGAGGACAACCCGTCGGGCTCCGAGTCCACCTCCGACAGCCCCAGCGAGTCCGAGTCCGCTGCCACGGAGACCTTCGCGGCCGCCAAGTGCAAGAGCGAGACCAGCGCCGACGCCTTCCGCGTGGGCGGCATCCTTCCGCTGACCGGCAACCTGGCCTTCCTCGGTCCCCCGGAGATCGCGGGCGTCGGCCTGGCCGTGTCCGACATCAACGCCGCGGGTGGCGTCGGCGGCTCCATGGGCGTGCACGGACGTCCAGGACTCCGGCGACTCGACCGACATGTCCGTCTCGACCGCCACGGCCGGCTCCCTCGTGGCGTCGAAGCCGTCGGTGGTCATCGGTGCCTCGTCGTCCAGCGTCTCCCTCAACGTCGTCGACACCTTCGCCGACAACAAGATCGTCGAGATCTCCCCGGCCAACACCGCCGCGGACCTCAGTGGCTACTCGCCGTACTACTTCCGCACGGCTCCCGAGGACTCCGTCCAAGGTGGCGTGCTGGGCTCGCTCGTGTCGCAGGACGGCTACCAGAAGCTCGCCTTCCTGGTGTTCAACGACACCTACGGCACCGGCCTTCGCAACTTCACCCAGGCGTCCTTCGAGGGCGCCGGCGGCGAGTGCGTCTACGGCTGCAAGGGCGACGGCGACGAGTTCCCGGCCGGTCAGACGACCTTCTCCTCCGAGGTGACGGCGGCCCTGGCCTCCAACCCCGACGCGATCGTGGTGCTGGCCTTCGACGAGACCAAGGCCATCGTGCCCGAGCTCGCCGCGCAGGGCTGGGACATGACGAAGACCTACTTCACCGACGGCAACTCGAACGACTACAGCGCGGACTTCGAGCCGGGCCTCCTGGAGGGTGCCCAGGGCACCATCCCCGGCGCCGACCCGGACGCGGCCTTCAAGGGGCGCCTCAACGGGTACTCCGAGCAGGTCGAGGGTGAGAAGCTCACCAGCTACTCCTACGGTGCCGAGTCGTACGACGCGGTCATGCTCGCGGCCCTGGCCGCGGTCAAGGGCGGCGACACCTCCTCCGAGACGGTGCAGAAGAACTTCGCCGCCGTGTCGGGTGCCACCGGAGGCGACGAGTGCAACACCTACGAGGACTGCGTCGCGCTCCTCGAGGCGGGCAAGGAGATCGCCTACAAGGGTCCGTCGGGCATCGGTCCGATCAACGACCTGAACGACCCGTCGTCGGCCTTCGTCGGCATCTACCAGTACGACGGTGACAACAAGCTCAGCCTGACCTCGACGCTCGAGGCCACCAGCAACAACTGATCCACCGCTCAACGCGAAGGGCCCCGCACCGTGAGGTGCGGGGCCCTTTCTCGCGCGGGTCGCGCGTTGGCTACGACTTGTCGTCGTCGTGGTCGAGGTCCTCGGCCAGGGTGCCGAGGTAGAGCTGGATGACCTTGGGGTCGTTGGCCAGCTCGCGGCCGGTGCCGGAGTAGGCGTCCCGACCCTGGTCGAGCACGTAGCCACGGTCGCAGATCTGCAGGCAGCGACGGGCGTTCTGCTCGACCATGACCACGCACACGCCGGTCTTGTTGATCCGCCGGGTGCGCAGGAAGGTCTCGTCCTGGCGCACCGGCGACAGGCCGGCGCTGGGCTCGTCGAGGAGCAGCACGGAGGGCTCCATCATCAGGGCCCGGGCCATCGCCAGCGACTGGCGCTCGCCCCCGGACAGCGCGCCGGCGCGCTGGTTGCGGCGGTCGTGGAGGACCGGGAAGAGGTCCCACATGGCCGCGAGCCGCTCGTCGATCTTCTTGGGGCGCATGAAGAGCCCCATCCTGAGGTTCTCCTCGATGGTGAGCGATGGGAACACGTTGTTGGTCTGGGGCACGAAGCCCACCCCGAGCTCCACGAGGTTGTTGGCCTTGAGGTTGGTGATGTCGCGGCCGTTCAGGGTGACCTGGCCCGAGTGCACCCGCACCAGTCCGAACATGGCCTTGAGCAGGGTGCTCTTGCCGGCGCCGTTCGGACCGATCACGCCGATCATCTCGCCGGGGTAGGCCACCAGGTTGCAGCCGTTGAGGATGTTGACGCCGGGGAGGTAGCCCGCCACCACGTCCTTCGCCTCGACCACGGCCTCCCGGGTCTCGGGCTTGTCGGCGACCAGCTGCTGCTCGCTCATGCGCGCTCCTCGGGGGTGGTGTCGGTGCCGGTCTCCTCGCGCTCGCGCTCGGCCTCCTCGGCCTTGACCTCGTCGGCGATCTTCGCCATCGCGTCGTCCTCGAGCAGCGCGTCGTCGCCGAGGTCGGTGTCGTGGTGGGCGCCGAGGTAGGCATCGATCACTGCCGGGTCGCCCATCACCTCGTCGGCGCGACCCTCGGAGATGATCTGGCCCTCGGCCATCACCACGACCCAGTCGGAGATGTGCCGGACCATGTGCATGTCGTGCTCGACGAAGAGCACCGTCATGCCCTCGTCGCGCAGGCTCTGGATGTGTCCGAGCAGCGACTGGGTGAGCGCCGGGTTCACCCCCGCCATCGGCTCGTCGAGCATGATCATCTTCGGGTGGCTCATCAGGGCGCGGGCCATCTCCAGGAGCTTGCGCTGGCCGCCGGACAGGCTGCCGGCGTAGTCGTCCTTCTTCTCCAGCAGCTTGAAGCGGTTGAGCAGCTCCTTGGCGCGCTCCTCGTTCTCCCGCTCCTGCATGCGCCAGGACGGCCGGAACGCGCTGAACAGCAGCGACTCGCCCTTCTGGTCCCGGGCGCCCAGCAGCATGTTGTCCATGACCGTCATCCGGTTCAGGGCCTTGGTCAGCTGGAAGGTGCGCACCATGCCCGCCAGCGCGACGCTCGACGCGGACGTCTTGTCGAGCTTGCGGCCGTCGAAGGACCAGTGCGCGCCGGTCCTGGCCGAGCTCGGCTTGTCGAAGCCGGTGATGAGGTTGAAGAACGTCGTCTTGCCGGCCCCGTTGGGGCCGATCAACGCGGTGATGATGCCGCGCTGGACCTCGAGGTGGTCGACGTCGACGGCAGTCATGCCGCCGAAGTGCCGCGTGATGTTGTCGACCTCGAGGATCGGGTCCGGCTTGCCGGCGCCGGGCGTGCGGTCGATGTCCGCGGTCACGGCCAGCCGGGCCGCCGGGTCCGCCATCGACGTCGTCGTCGTCAGCTGCTCAGACATTGAACCGGAGCTCCCTCTTGTCGCCGAGGATCCCCTGTGGTCGGAAGATGACGATCAACATCAGCGCGACGCCGATGATGATCCAGGAGAACTGCTCGGTCTGCTGGGTGTTCATGATGCTGTCGGGGACGATGGCCCCGGCCGAGCCCTTGATGAAGATGCGCATCGCGAAGAAGAGCACCGTGCCCAGGATCGGCCCGAAGATCGTGGCCGCGCCGCCGAGGAGCAGGGCGGTCCAGATGAAGAACGTCAGGTTGCGACCCATCGCGTCGGGTTGGACCGCGGACGGCAGCACGTAGATCATGCCGCCGAGCGCGGCGAGCAGACCACCGATGATCAGCGCCTGCATCTTGATGGCGAACACGTTCTTCCCGAGGCTGCGGATCGCGTCCTCGTCCTCCCGGATGCCGCGGAGCAGGCGGCCCCAGGGACTGCGGACCAGGAGGTAGACGGCCCCGGTCACCAGCAGCAGGATCACCCAGGCGACCATCCGGACCCACCAGCCGTTCACGCCGGTCGGCTGGTAGGCCAGGCTCAGCCCGATGTTGTCGATGACCCCGCCCAGGCCGACCGTGCTGAAGACCCAGTGGATCGGGTCGAAGAGATCGGTGCTGCTGGAGAAGAACGACAGGTTGGTGAACGGGTCGCGGTAGGTCTTGCCCTGGATCCCCTGCGCCGCGCCGGTGAAGTCCTCGAGCACGGCGAGCCGTCCGGTGTAGCGGATGATCTCCGCCGCGGAGATGGTCACGATGGCGAGGTAGTCTCCGCGCAGCTTCAGGGTCGGGATGCCGAGGACCAGCGCGAAGAGCGCGGCCGCGCCGAGCCCGATCAGGATGGCCAGCGGGAAGGGCAGACCCTTGGACACCGAGATGGCGAAGCCGTAGGCACCCAGCAGCATGAAGCCCGCCTGGCCCATGTTCAGCAGCCCGGTGAACCCGAAGTGGATGTTGAGGCCGACCACCGCGATGGCCACGGCCGCCGTCTGCGGCGACACCGCCTCGCGGAGCATGCCGTTGATGATCGTGATCGGACTGCCGCCGACCAGGCCGACCAGGACCAGGATCCCCACGAAGGCGGCGAGGGTGTACACCACCGCCAGTCGCGCCTTGCGGCGCTCCGAGGAGCTCTCGCCCGCGAGGGACTCCGCGGCCGCCAGGGACTCGCCCGGCTCAGATGTCATCGTCATGTCGGAGGCCTCCTCAGCCCACTCGTTCCGGACGCCCGAGCAGACCCTGTGGTCTGACGATCAGCAGCAGGATCATCAGCCCCAGCGCCACGGCGTACTTCAGGTCTCCCGGGGCCCCGAGGGGTCCCGCCAGCTCCACCACGAGCCCGATGATGAGCGACCCCACGAGCGCCCCGAAGGCGGTGCCGAGCCCGCCCAGGGTCACCGCGGCGAAGAGCAGCAGCAGGATCTGCAGGCCGGTGTCCCACCGGATGCCGTTGCTGATCACCAGGGCGTAGAGCAGCCCGGACAGCCCGGCCAGCGCCGCGGCCACCGTCCACACCAGCCGGATCACCCGGTCGACGTCGATGCCCGAGGCCGAGGCGAGCGCCGGGTTGTCGGAGACCGCGCGGGTCGCGCGGCCGATCCTGGTGCGCAGCAGCGCGTAGCCGACGGCGGAGATCATCACGATCGAGATCCCCATCGCGATCAGGGACCGGTAGGAGATGGTGACCGGCCCGATCGTGGCCACCGCGCCGGTGCCGAGCTCCACCTTCACGGTGCCGGCGCCGATGAAGTACTGGTAGGTGTACTGCAGCGCCAGCGCGAGGCCGATGGTCACGATCATCATCTGGGTCAGGCCGAGACCTCGCCGCCGCAGCGGCTGCCACATCAGCCGGTCCTGCAGCCAACCCATGAGCCCGCAACAGATCACCACCACGACGCCGCCGAGGAGGAGTGGGAGACCCATCACCCGGATGAAGGCGTAGCCGAGCACGCCACCGAGGGTCACCAGCTCCGCGTGGGCGAAGTTGGAGAGGCCGGTCGTGCCGTAGATGAGCGAGAGGCCGAGCGCCGCCATCGCGAGCAGCAGCCCGAGCCGCAGCCCGTTGACCACGCTCTGCGCCAGCTGGTCGGTCAGGCTCGTCGACGCGTCGTAGTCCTCGGAGCGGACCTGGAGGATCACCGAGCGGGCCAGTCCGAGCTCCGGGATGTCGACCTTGAACGAACCCTCGACCTCACCCTGCTGGGACGCCGCGGGCGGGATCAGGTTGATGCCCTTCGGCAGGCCGGAGGCGTCGGCGGTGACCGAGTAGGAACCCGGCTCGGTGACGGTGAAGCTCCACTTGCCGTCGTCGGCACTGGTGACTGTCTCCTCCGAGCCGTCCGGCTTGGTGAGGGTGACCTCGACGCCGGGGTACGGGTCCGAGCGAGTGCCGATGGTGCCGCTGATGCAGCTGCTCTCGTCGGCCTTGGGCAGGCAGAAGGTTCCCGCGGCCGCCTGGGCGGAACCGGCACTCAGGACCGCCAGCAGAGGACCGAGCAGGAGCCCGAGGAGCAGGCCGGCCACCCCCCGGATGACGGAACGCTCGCTTGGTCGGGTTCTCACTCGTGTCCTCCCTCTACGCGCGCTCGCCGCGCACGGGGCAGTCTAGGGGCCCCCGAGACCCCCGACACTACTTCGCCGCGCGGGCCCGTGGGTCACCGGCACGTGACAATTCGCGGAGGTCAGCCCGCGAGGCCGGGACCGTGGGTGATGACGCCTTCGGCGACCTGTCGCATGCTCAGACGCAGGTCCATCGCGGTCTTCTGGATCCACCGGAACGCGTCGGACTCGCTCAGTCCCAGGCTCTTCTGCAGCTCGGCCTTCGCCCGGTCGACCGCCTTGCGGGTCTCCAGCCGGTCGGTGAGGTCGGTGACCTCCCGCTCGAGCGCGGTGAGCTCGGCGTACCTGCTCACCGCCATCTCGATGGCGGGCACCAGGTCGTGCTTGCCGAACGGCTTGACCAGGTAGGCCATCGCGCCGGCCTCCCGGGCCCGCTCGACCAGGTCGCGCTGGGAGAAGGCGGTGAGCATCACCACCGGCGCGATCCGCGCCGCCGCGATCCGCTCGGCCGCGGCGATCCCGTCGAGGACGGGCATCTTCACGTCCAGGATCACCAGGTCGGGGCGCAGCTCCTCGGCCAGCTCGACGGCCCGGGCCCCGTCGCCGGCCTGGCCGACGACGTCGTACCCCTCCTCGGCGAGCATCTCGGCGAGATCCATGCGGATCAGCGCCTCGTCCTCGGCGATCACCACGCGGCGCAGCGGTGCGCTCGGGTCGACGGCAGTCACGCCGTCCAGGCTATCGGGCCGCGCGCTCCTTGACGGCCAGGGTCACGACCATGGGCACCGGCGGCTGCCGGCTCGCGAGGTACGCCGCGACCTCGGCCGTCTCGACGCGGCGCCGGCCGGCCAGCGTGGCCGCCGCCCGGGCGTTGGCCACCGCCCGCGCGTTGCTCCGCCGGCCCCAGCCCGATGCCCAGCCCTCGATCAGCCCCATGATCACGCCTCCCTGCACCCCGTCGCTCATTGTCGAGCAATCTACTCGACTTTTAGCCGGACGCCAAGCGGGGCGCGCGCTCGGGTACGGTTCTGCTGGCTCAGCCCCGGTAGCCCAACGGCAGAGGCAGTGGTCTCAAACACCATCCAGTGTGGGTTCGAATCCCACCCGGGGCACCAGCAGGGCGGTTGTCGGCGGTCGGTCGGACACTGTCGAGGTGTACCCACGCGCCTCCCGCGCCCTCGCTCTCGGGCTGCTCGCCGATGGGCTGACCTTGTCCGAGGTGAGCCGGCGCACGGGAGCGTCCCGGGCGACCATCCGGACGTGGCGCCAGCGGCCATCTCCGGCCAGGTCCGTCGCCGAGTGCCCGCGGTGCACAGGGGCGTCACTGGACCGCCCGGCCTACGCGGCGCTTCTCGGCTACTACCTCGGGGACGGTTGCGTCTCGGTGTTGTCGCGCTACGCCGTGCTGCGGGTGTCGTGCGACCGCGCGTGGCCGGGGATCGTCGCCGACGTCTCGAACCTCGTCACGCGGACGCGGCCAGGCATCGCGGTGTTCCATGTCAGCGCCCCGGGTGTCACAGTCGTGCAGGCGCACTGGAAGCACTGGCCGTGCCTGTTCCCGCAGCACGGCCCGGGACGCAAGCACGAACGCCCGATCGTCCTCGAGCCGTGGCAGCGGGCGATCGTGGATGAGCACCCGGGCGACCTCCTGCGCGGGCTCTTCCACTCCGACGGCGCCCGGGTGGCGAACTGGGCGACGCGCATGGTCGCGGGCGAGCGGCGGCGCTACGCGTACCCGCGCTGGATGTTCGTGAACCACTCCGAGGACATCCTCGGCATCTGCACGGACGCCCTCGACACCGTCGGGATCGCCTGGCGGCGGCCGCGCCCGACCTGCGTGGCGGTCTCGCGTCGAGACGACGTCCACCGTCTCGACGCCCTCATCGGACCGAAGTCCTGATCCTCAGCGACGGCGGTAGGCCGGCGTGATCTCGTTGATGGCGTCGCCCATCCGGTGGATGCGCATCGCGTTGGTGGAGCCGGGGATCCCCGGCGGGCTCCCGGCGATGATGACCACGATGTCGCCCTGGCTGACCCGGCCGATCTCGAGCAGCTGCTCGTCGACCTGGCGGACCATCTCGTCGGTGTGCTCGACGGGAAGCGTCTTGAAGGTCTCGACCCCCCAGGACAGGGAGAGCTGGCTGCGCACCTTCGCCTCCGTCGTGAAGGCCAGCACCGGGATGGGGCCTCGGTAGCGCGCGAGCCGCTTCGCGGAGTCTCCGGACTGCGTGAACGCGACCAGGTAGCGCGCCCCGACCCGGTCGGCGACCTCGGCGGCCGCCTTCGCGATCACGCCGCCCTGGGTCCGCGGCTGCCAGTCGATCGCGGCCATCTTGGCCAGCTCGTGGTCCTCGGTGGAGACGATGATCCGCGCCATCGTCTCGACGGCCTCGATGGGGTAGTCCCCCACGCTGGTCTCGCCCGAGAGCATCACCGCGTCGGCTCCGTCGAGCACCGCGTTGGCGACGTCGGAGGCCTCGGCGCGTGTGGGCGCCGGGTTGGTGATCATCGACTCGAGCATCTGGGTGGCGACGATGACGGGCTTGGCGTTGCGGCGGGCCTTCTCGACCACCCGCTTCTGCAGGAACGGCACGTCCTCCAGCGGGCACTCCACGCCGAGGTCACCGCGGGCGACCATGAACGCGTCGAAGGCCTTGACCACCTCGTCGAGGTTGTCGATGGCCTGGGGCTTCTCGATCTTGGCGATGATCGGGAGCATGATCCCCTCCTCCGCCATGACCTTCCGGACGTCCTCGGCATCGGCGGCGCTGCGCACGAAGCTCAAGGCGATGTAGTCGACGCCGAGCTTGAGCGCCCAGCGCAGGTCCTCGATGTCCTTCTCCGACAGGGCGGGCACCGAGACCGCGACGCCGGGCAGGTTGATGCCCTTGTTGTTGCTGACCTTGCCGGGCACGACGACCCGGGTGGTGACGTCGGTGTCGGAGACGCCGGTGACCTCGAGGCGCACTTTCCCGTCGTCGATCAGGATCGGGTCGCCGACGGCGACGTCTCCGGGCAGGCCCTTGTACGTCGTGCCGCAGGCGACGGCGTCCCCGGGCACGTCGCGGACCGTGATGGTCCACTCCTGGTCCTTCTCGAGCGTGACCGGGCCGTTGGCGAAGGTCTCGAGCCGGATCTTCGGCCCCTGCAGGTCGGCGAAGATCCCGACCCCGTGGCCGGTGGCGTCCGAGGCCGCCCGCACGAGTCGGTACGCCTTCTCGTGGTCGGCGTACGCCCCGTGGCTCATGTTCAGCCGGGCCACGTCCATGCCGGCGTCCACCAGCTCACGGATCTTTTCGGGGGTCGACACGGCCGGTCCCAGGGTGCACACGATCTTGGCTCTCCGCACCCCTCGACCCTAGCGGTAATTGGAACGTTCCATAGACCCCTCCACATGCCGAGTCGGCGCAGATGGCGCGTCGGGGTCAGACGGTGAGGGGGCGCTCGGTGGGCTTGATCGGGGCGGGGAGGGTGGTGGAGCCGGTGAGGAAGGTGTCCACGGCGGCGGCGGCGGCCCGGCCCTCGGCGATGGCCCAGACGATCAGGGACTGGCCACGGCCGGCGTCGCCGGCCACGAAGACGCCGTCGACGTTGGTGGCGTAGGAGCCGTCGCGGCGGACGTTGCCGCGCTCGTCGAGGTCGACGCCCAGCTGCTCCAGCAGCCCCGGTCGCTCGGGACCGGTGAAGCCCATCGCCAGCAGGACCAGCTGAGCCGGGATCTCCCGCTCGGTGCCCGGGACCGGCTGGAAGGTCGCGTCCACCTCGACCAGGCGCAGGGCCCGCACCCGGCCGTCCTGGTCACCGAGGAACTCCTGCGTGGACACGGCGTAGACCCGGTCGCCGCCCTCCTCGTGGGCGGAGGAGACCCGGAACGTCATCGGGTACGACGGCCACGGCTGCCCGGTCGGCCGGTCCACGGGCGGCTCGGCCAGGATCTCCAGCTGGGTCACCGAGGCCGCCCCTTGGCGGTGCGACGTGCCGAGGCAGTCGGCGCCGGTGTCGCCGCCGCCGATGATCACGACGTGCTTGCCGGTCGCGGTGATCTGGTCCTCGACCGCCTCGCCGAGCGAGGCGCGGTTGGACTGCGGCAGGAACTCCATGGCCTGGTGGATGCCGGCCAGCTCCCGCCCCGGCGCGGGCAGGTCCCGGCCGACCGTGGAGCCGGTCGCGATCACGACGGCGTCGTACCGCTCCCGCAGCTGGTGGCCCTGCAGTGCGCCGGAGCCGACCGTCACGCCGGCCCGGAAGATCGTGCCCTCGCGCCGCATCTGGTCCAGCCGCCGGTCGAGGTGCTTCTTCTCCATCTTGAACTCGGGGATGCCGTAGCGCAGCAGCCCGCCGATCTTGTCGGCCCGCTCGTAGACCGCGACCGTGTGCCCGGCCCGGGTGAGCTGCTGGGCGGCGGCGAGCCCGGCCGGCCCGGACCCGATCACGGCCACGGTCCGCCCCGACAGCCACTCCGGCGGCTGCGGCCGGACGTAGCCCGACGACCAGGCGCGGTCGATGATCGAGACCTCGACGTTCTTGATCGTCACCGGGTCCTGGTTGATGCCGAGGACGCAGGCGGTCTCGCACGGCGCCGGGCACAGCCGGCCGGTGAACTCGGGGAAGTTGTTGGTGGCGTGCAGCCGGTCGATCGCGCCGTCCCAGTCGTCGCGCCAGACCAGGTCGTTCCACTCGGGGATGATGTTGCCGAGCGGGCAGCCCTGGTGGCAGAACGGGATGCCGCAGTCCATGCACCGGCCCGGCCTGGGTGCTGATGATCGGCAGCAGGGCGCGGCCGATCCCGTCGGGGTAGACCTCGTTCCAGTCCCGCACCCGCTCGTCGACCGGACGCCGCGGGGCGACCTCGCGGCCGCTCTTGAGGAAGCCCTTGGGGTCAGCCATGCAGCACCTCCATGATCCGGGCGGCGGCCTGGTCGTCGTCGAGGCCCTCGGCGAGCGCCTCGGCGCGCGCGTCGAGCACCCGCTTGTAGTCGCGCGGCATCACCAGCGTGAAGCGCGCCAGCGACGCCGGCCAGTCGGCCAGCAGCTCCGCGGCCACCGTGGAGCCGGTCTCCTCGCCGTGCCTCACCACGAGCTCGCGCACCTCGTCGGCGTAGGTCCCGTCGACGGGCACGAGGTCCACGAGCTCCCCGTTGACCCGGCCGTCGTCGAGGTCGATCACGAACGCGTAGCCGCCGGACATCCCGGCCGCGAAGTTCCGTCCGGTCTTGCCGAGGACGACCGCACGACCGCCGGTCATGTACTCGCAGCCGTGGTCGCCGACGCCCTCGACGACCGCGGTCACGCCGGAGTTGCGGACGCAGAACCGCTCCCCCACCTGGCCGCTGAGGAAGATCTCGCCGGACGTCCCGCCGTACCCGATGACGTTGCCGGCGATGATCTGCTCGGCGGCCGCGAAGGTGGCGGCCCGGTCGGGGCGGACGACGATCCGGCCGCCGGAGAGACCCTTGCCGAGGTAGTCGTTGGCGTCGCCCTCGAGCCGGAGCGTGATCCCTCGGGGCAGGAAGGCCCCGAAGGACTGGCCCGCCGAGCCGGTGAAGGTCAGGTCGATGGTGCCGTCCGGCAGCCCCGCCCCCTGGTAGCGGCGGGTCACCTCGTGGCCCAGGATCGTGCCGACGGTGCGGTTGACGTTGCGCACCGCAAGCTGGGCGCGGACCGGCTCGCCGGACTCCAGCGCCGGGGCGGCGAGCCGCACCAGCTCGTGGTCGAGCGCCTTGGCCAGGCCGTGGTCCTGGGCCTTGGTGCGGTGCCGGCTCTGACCGGCGAACTGGCCGAAGTCGCCGTCCACCTCGGGCATGTGCAGGATCGGCGTGAGGTCGAGGCCCTCGGTCTTCCAGTGCGTGACCGCCGTGGACACGTCGAGCACGTCCGCCTGACCGACCGCCTCCTCGATGCTGCGGAACCCCAGCTCGGCGAGCAGCTCGCGGACCTCCTCGGCGATGTACTCGAAGAAGGTCACCACGAACTCCGGCCGGCCGGTGAACCGCTGGCGCAGCACCGGGTTCTGCGTCGCGACCCCCACCGGGCAGGTGTCGAGGTGGCACACGCGCATCATGATGCAGCCGCTCACCACCAGCGGCGCGGTCGCGAAGCCGAACTCCTCGGCGCCGAGCAGCGCCGCCACGACGACGTCCCGCCCGGTCTTGAGCTGGCCGTCGGTCTGCACCACGATCCGGTCCCGCAGCCCGTTGAGGAGAAGCGTCTGCTGGGTCTCGGCCAGGCCGAGCTCCCAGGGTCCGCCCGCGTGCTTGAGCGAGGTGAGCGGCGACGCGCCCGGTGCCGCCGTCGTGGCCGGAGATGAGCACCACGTCGGCGTGCGCCTTCGAGACGCCCGCGGCGACGGTGCCGACGCCGACCTCGGAGACGAGCTTGACGTGGATCCGCGCCTGCGGGGTTGGCGTTCTTGAGGTCGTGGATGAGCTGCGCGAGGTCCTCGATCGAGTAGATGTCGTGGTGCGGCGGCGGGCTGATCAGGCCCACGCCGGGCGTGGAGTAGCGGGTCTTGGCCACCCACGGGTAGACCTTGTTGCCCGGCAGCTGGCCGCCCTCGCCGGGCTTGGCGCCCTGCGCCATCTTGATCTGGATGTCGTCGGCGTTGGTGAGGTACTCCGAGGTGACCCCGAAGCGTCCCGACGCGACCTGCTTGACCGAGGAGCGACGCTGCGGGTCGTGCAGACGGTCGGCGTCCTCACCGCCCTCACCGGTGTTGGACTTGCCGCCGAGGCGGTTCATCGCGATCGCGAGGTTCTCGTGCGCCTCCTTGCTGATCGACCCGTAGGACATCGCCCCGGTCGAGAACCGCTTGACGATCTCCGAGACCGGCTCGACCTCCTCGATCGGCACCGGCGGCCGGCCGGTGGTGGCGCCGTCGCGGAACCGGAACAGCCCGCGCAGCGTCATCAGCCGCTCGGACTGCTCGTCCACCCGCGAGGTGTACTGCTTGAAGACGTCGTAGCGGCCGCTGCGGGTGGCGTGCTGGAGCCGGAAGACGGTCTCGGGGTCGAACAGGTGCGGCTCCCCCTCGCGACGCCATTGGTACTCCCCGCCGATCGCGAGCTCGCGGTGGGAGCTGACGATGCCGCCGCGCGGGTACGCCGTGGCGTGGCGCAGCGCGACCTCGTGCGCGACCGTGTCGAGCTCGATGCCGCCGAGCTTGGACGTCGTGCCGGTGAAGTAGCGGTCCACCACCGCCTGGGAGAGGCCGACGACCTCGAAGATCTGGGCGCCCGTATACGACGCCACCGTGGACACGCCCATCTTGGACATCACCTTCAGCACGCCCTTGCCGAGCGCCTTGATGAGGTTCTTGACCGCGACCTCGGGCTCGACCTTGACGTAGTAGCCGTCGCGGGCGAGGTCCTCGACCGACTCCATCGCCAGGTAGGGGTTGACCGCGGCGGCGCCGTACCCGATGAGGACCGCGACGTGGTGCACCTCGCGCACGTCGCCGGCCTCGACCAGCAGGCCCACCTGGGTGCGGGCCTTCTCGCGGACGAGGTGGTGGTGCACGGCGCCGGTGAGGAGCAGCGAAGGGATCGGCGCCAGCTCGGCGGTCGAGTGCCGGTCGGAGAGCACGATGACCCGGGCACCGTCGGCGATCGCCTGGGACACCTCGGCGCAGATCTCGTCGAGCCGCGCCGCCATCGCGGCGCCCCGCCCTCGACGGGGTAGAGGCCGCGCGCCACGTGGGTGATGAAGCCGGGCATGTCGCCCTCGCGGTTGATGTGCCGGATCTTGGCCAGGTCGTCGTTGGAGAAGACCGGGAACGGCAGCACCACCTGGCGGCAGGACGCGGGCGTCGGGTCGAGCAGGTTGGCCTCGGGACCGATGGACCCGTGCAGCGAGGTGACCAGCTCCTCGCGGATCGCGTCGAGGGGTGGGTTGGTCACCTGCGCGAACAGCTGGCTGAAGTAGTCGAAGAGCAGGCGCGGCTTGGCGGACAGCGCCGCGATCGGCGTGTCCGTGCCCATCGAGCCCAGGGGCTCCAGGCCGGCGTTGGCCATCGGGGTCAGCAGGACCCGCAGCTCCTCCTCGGTGTAGCCGAAGATCTGCTGGCGCCGGGTGACCGACGCGTGCGTGTGGATGACGTGCTCGCGCTCGACCACGTCGTCGAGGCGGATCAGGCCGGCGTGCAGCCACTCGTCGTAGGGGTGCTCGCCGGCGAGCTCGGCCTTGATCTCCTCGTCCTCGATGATGCGGTGCTCGTCGGTGTCGACGAGGAACATCCGGCCCGGCTTCAGCCGGCCCTTGCGGACGATGGTGGCCGGGTCGAGGTCGAGCACGCCGACCTCGGAGGCGAGCACGACCAGGCCGTCGTCGGTGACCCAGTAGCGCGACGGGCGGAGCCCGTTGCGGTCGAGGACCGCGCCGATCTGCGAGCCGTCGGTGAACACGACGGCGGCGGGTCCGTCCCACGGCTCCATCAGGGCGGAGTGGAACTCGTAGAACGAGCGCAGCCTCGCGTCCATCTCGGTGTGGTTCTCCCAGGCCTCCGGGATCATCATCAGCACCGAGTGCGGGAGGGACCGCCCGCCGAGGTGCAGCAGCTCGAGCACCTCGTCGAAGGACGCCGAGTCCGACGCGCCGGGCGTGCAGATCGGGAACAGCCGGTCCAGGTCGCCCGGGATCAGGTCGGAGTCGAGCAGCGCCTCGCGGGCCCGCATCCAGTTGCGGTTGCCCATCACCGTGTTGATCTCGCCGTTGTGGGCGATGAACCGGAACGGGTGGGCCAGCGGCCAGCTGGGGAACGTGTTCGTCGAGAACCGCGAGTGCACGACGGCCAGGGCGGAGGCCACCCGCTCGTCGACGAGGTCGGGGAAGAAGCTGTCGAGCTGGTCGGTGGTGAGCATGCCCTTGTAGACCAGGGTGCGCGACGACAGCGACGGGAAGTAGGCGTCGGTCTCCTTCTCGGCCCGCTTGCGCAGGCAGAACGCACGTCGCTCCAGCGCCAGGCCGGACACCCGCTGTCCGTTGCCGGCCACGAACAGCTGGCTGAAGGCCGGCATCACCGAGCGCGCGGTCGCGCCCAGCAGCTCGGGGTTGGTCGGCACCTCGCGCCACCCGAGGACGCTCAGGCCCTCCTCGTCGGCGAGCTCCTCGATCCGGCGCCGGGTCTTGGCGACCTGCTCCTCGTCGCCGGGCAGGAAGCCGGTGCCGACGGCGTACGAGTGCGGCGGCGGCAGCTCGAAGCCGGCCTCCGCGGTGACCGCGCGCAGGAACGCGTCGGGCACCTGCAGCAGGATGCCCGCGCCGTCACCGGAGTTGGTCTCGGCTCCGGCGGCGCCGCGGTGGTCGAGGTTGCGCAGGGCGGTCAGGGCCTGCACCACGATCCGGTGGCTGGCCTCGCCGGTGAGGGTGGCCACGAAGGCGACCCCACAGGCGTCGTGCTCGTGCCGCGGGTCGTACAGACCCTGGGGCGGCGGGAATGCGTGCACCGGTGGCTCCCGTCGTCGTCGGATGAGCGACAGGGACGACGTTGGCCCAGACGCGAAGCGCCAAGGTATCACCAGCGCAGGCGCGGAATCCCGCGTCCATCTCACGGGCGGAGACGGGCGTCTTACGCCTCAGACGGCTCGATCGCGGGCTCCTTGCGGCGGTAGAGCTCCGTCTCGCGGCCCGGTCGGTGGCGCGCGGACCAGACGAAGTACGCCGCGGCGAGGACGAACAGCACGAGCGAGGTCCACACGTTGAAGCGCAGGCCCGCGACGTTCGTGAGTTGGACGTCGTCGATGCGCAGCATCTCGATCCAGCCGCGCGCGAAGGTGTAGAGCATCACGTAGAGAGCGACCACCCGGCCGTGCCCGAGCTGGAAGCGCCGGTCGGCCCAGACCAGCACCCCCGCGGCCGCCAGGCACCACAGCGACTCGTAGAGGAACGTCGGGTGGAAGGTCGCCTGGTCGAGGTAGCCCGTGGGCCGGTGGGCGGCGTCGATCTCGAGGCCCCACGGGAGGTCGGTGGGCCGGCCGAAGAGCTCCTGGTTGAAGTAGTTGCCCCACCGGCCGATCGCCTGGGCCACCAGCACGCCGGGCGCCATCGCGTCGATGACCGGCAGGATCTTGATGCCCTTGACCCGGCAGCCGATGACGACGCCCAGGGCGCCCATGGCGATGGAGCCCCAGATGCCCAGCCCGCCGCGCCAGACGTAGAGCGCGCTCACCGGGTTGCGGTCCTCGCCGAAGTAGAGCTCCCAGTCGGTGGCGACGTGGTAGAGCCGCCCCCCGATCAACCCGAACGGCACCGCCCAGATCGCCAGGTCGGCGATCTCGTTGAGGCCGCCGCCGCGGGCCCGCCAGCGCCTGTCGGCGATCCAGATGGCCACCAGGATCCCCAGGACGATGCACAGCGCGTAAGCGCGGATCGGCACCGGGCCGAGGTGCCAGACGCCCTGGCCCGGGCTCGGGATGGTCTGCACCACGAGGGACAGGACGGCGGGGGTCATGAGGTGGCTCCTTCGCCGAGCAGGTGCTGGATGTCCTCGGCGAGCCCCGCGGAGGAGGTGCCCTGGGTCCACACGATCGGCGCGGTGCCGTCGGGACGCAGGCCCACGACCGGCGTGCTGTGGTCCACCTCGTAGCCGCCGCCCGGCAGCTCCTGCCCGCGGGCGATGTAGACGCCGAGCTTCTCCCCCACCGACCGGATCGTCCCCAGGTCGCCGGTGAGCCCGGTGAAGTCGGGGTCGAACTGGTCGAGGTAGTCGCGCAGCGTGGCCGCGTCGTCGCGGGCCGGGTCGGTGGTCACGAAGACCACGTCGACCTCGGTCGCGCTCGGCGGGAGTGAGCCGCTGCAAGGAGGAGGCGATGGTCGCCATCACGATCTGACAGATGTCGGGGCAGCGGGTGTACCCGAAGAACACCAGCGTCAGCGGGCGGTCGGCGTCCTTGGCGAGGGAGTAGCGCGCGCCGTCGGTGTCGGTGAGCGGCAGTGCCGGGACGTCGTACGGCTCGGTGAGCAGCGCGCCGTTGAACCCGTCGTCGTCACCACCGACCACGATGGCGTTCGAGCCGTCCTGGACCTTGGCGCAGCCGGGCAGGACCAGCACCGCGGCCGCGCAGGAGCATCAGCCAGAGGTGACGGCTACGCATCCCGCACCCCACCGGCGAGCTCCTGCGGTCAGCGCGCCGAGGGCGCGCAGGCCGGCGACCCGGTCGCCCGGGTGGTCCAGCAGCGCGCGCACCAGGGCCGAGCCGACGATCACGCCGTCGGCGTACGACGCGACCTCCGCCGCCTGCGCCCCGCTGCCGACGCCGATGCCGACCGCCACCGGAAGGTCGGTGGCACTGCGCACCCGCCGGACCAAGGGAGCGGCCAGGTCGCTGCTGGCGTCGCGGGCACCGGTGACCCCCATGACGGCGGCGGCGTAGACGAAGCCCCGGCAGTGGGCCACGGTCATCGCGATCCGGGCGTCGGTGGACGACGGCGCCACCAGGAAGATCTTGTCGAGGCCGTGCGCGTCGGCGGCCGCGATCCAGTCCTCGGCGCTGTCCGGCGTCAGGTCCGGGGTGATCAGCCCGGCGCCCCCCGCGGCGGCGAGGTCGGCGGCGAACCGCGCCGCGCCGTAGCGCTCGACGGGGTTCCAGTAGGTCATCACCACCGTGGGCACGCCGGTCGCCGCGACCGCCTCGACGGTCCGGAGCACGTCCCGGGTCCGCACTCCCCCGTCGAGGGCCTGCTGCGCGGCGGCCTGGATGGTGGGGCCGTCCATGACCGGGTCGCTGTAGGGCAGGCCGACCTCGATGACGTCGCAGCCGGCGGAGACCAGCGTGCGCATCGCCTCGATGCCGCCGTCCACGTCGGGGAAGCCGGCCGGCAGGTAGCCCACGAGGGCGGCGCGACCCTCGGCGCGCGCGGCGGCGAACGCGGTGCGACGTTCATGCGGGGTCCCCGGCGCGGTGCGAGCGGAGCGAGCAGCGTGTAGGGGTGTTCATGCGGGGTCCCCGGCGCGGTGCGAGCGACGCGTGAGCATGCGGGTCCCCGGCGCGTCGGCGGAGCGAGCGCGTGTGTCTCGGCCCCGGTCCGGCGTCGCCGAGCCCGAACCACTCGATGGCGGTCTCCATGTCCTTGTCGCCGCGGCCGCTGAGGTTGATCAGCACGATCGCCTCGCGGCCCTTCTCGGCGGCCAGCGCCTGGGCGGACACGATCGCCCCGGCCACGGCGTGCGCCGACTCGATCGCGGGGATGATGCCCTCGGTGCGGCTCAGGAGCGCCAGGGCGTCCATCGCCTCCGCGTCGGTGACCGGGACGTACGACGCCCGACCGATCCGGGCCAGGTGGGCGTGCTGCGGCCCGACCCCGGGATAGTCCAGGCCGGCCGAGATGGAGTGGGACTCGATGGTCTGACCGTCCTCGTCCTGGAGCACGAACGTGCGCGCCCCGTGCAGCACCCCGCTGGCCCCGGCGTGGATGGTCGCCGCGTGCCGCCCGGTGTCGACGCCGTCGCCCCCCGGCTCGTAGCCCCAGATCGCGACCGCGTCGTCGTCGAGGAAGGCCTGGAAGAGCCCGATCGCGTTGGAGCCCCCGCCCACGCACGCGGCGACCGCGTCCGGGAGCCGGCCGAAGCGCTCGAGGCACTGCGCCCGCGCCTCGTCGCCGATGCCGCGGGCGAAGTCGCGGACCATGCTGGGGAACGGGTGCGGCCCGGCGGCCGTCCCGAAGAGGTACGCCGTGTGGTCGACGCTGGCGACCCAGTCGCGCAGGGCCTCGTTGATGGCGTCCTTGAGCGTGGCGCTGCCCGAGTCCACCGGGACCACCCGGGCGCCGAGCAGCTGCATCCGGGCGACGTTGAGCGCCTGCCGCTTCACGTCGACCGAGCCCATGTAGACGGTGCAGTCCATGCCGAAGTACGCCGCCGCCGTGGCGCTGGCCACGCCGTGCTGGCCGGCCCCGGTCTCGGCGATCACCCGGGTCTTGCCCATCCGCTTGGTGAGCAGGGCCTGGCCGAGCACGTTGCGGATCTTGTGGGCGCCGGTGTGGTTGAGGTCCTCGCGCTTGAGCAGGATGGTGACGCCGACCTGCTCGCTCAGCCGCTCGGCGTGGTACAGCGGGCTCGGGACGCCGGCGTACTCCTCCAGGATGAGCCGGAACTCCTCGACGAAGCCGGGGTCGGCCATCGCGTCGCGCCACGCCTCGGTGAGCTCGTCGAGGGCCGCGACCAGGGCCTCGGGCATGAAGCGGCCGCCGAAGTCGCCGAAGAAGCCGCGCTCGTCGGCGTCGTAGGGGTGGTCGAGCTCGTCGTTCACCGGACTCCTGTCATGGGTTCTCCCTGGGGTTCTCCCGTTCGAAGGGCTCGGACTGCACCTTCGGGGTCACCGTCCTTGACCAACGCCTCACCGACCAGGACCACGCGGGCCCCCTGGGCGGCGACCCGGGCCACGTCCGCCGGACCGGAGATCCCCGACTCGGCGACCAGCACCGCGTCGGTGGGGAGCTGTCCGGCCAGTCTGCCGAACACCTGGTCATCCACCTCGAGGGTCTTGAGGTTCCGGGCGTTGACGCCGATCAGCTCGGCGCCCAGCGCGACCGCACGCTCGCCCTCGGCCTCGTCGTGGATCTCGACGAGCACGGTCAGTCCGAGCTCGCGCGCCGTGTCGTGCAGCCCCCGCAGCTCGTCGTCGCCGAGCGCGGCCACGATCAGCAGTGCCAGGTCCGCGCCGGCGGCCCGGGCCTCGATCGAGCTGGTAGTCGCTGACGATGAAGTCCTTGCGCAGCAGCGGGGTGTCCACGGCCGCCCGCACCGCGACCAGGTCGGCCAGGCTGCCGCCGAAGCGCCGCGGCTCGGTGAGCACGCTGATCGCGGCGGCGCCGCCGCGCGCATAGGCGACCGCGAGCGTCCGCGGGGTCCGCGATGTCGGCGAGCGCGCCCTTGCTGGGGCTCCGCCGCTTGACCTCGGCGATGACGCTCGTCCCAGCGGTGCGGAACGCCGGCATCGGGTCGCGCGGACCGTCGACGTCCGCGAGCGCGGCCCGGAGGTCCCCGACGGGGACTCGCGTCTGCCGCTCCGCCAGGTCGAGGCGCACGCCGGCGACGATGTCGTCGAGCACGGACACGCGCGGGACCTCCTGGGACGGCGAAGCGATCGGCCAAGCCTCTCACGCGGGTGGGTGCCCGCCCGGCCGGGCCGGAGCCCGAGACGTCGGCTCGGCCGGTGTGTAGCCTCGGGCGCCTACACAGGGGGCCGCTCGGCCCAGGACCGAGGAGAGCACATGAGCTACGACGCACCGCCGCCGCCACCGCCCGGCTACGGGCAGTCGCCGTACGGCGCGGTCCCGCAGGGCACCAACTCCAAGGCCACCTGGGCTCTCGTCCTCGGCATCCTCGGCGTCCTGTGCTGCGGGCCGGCCGGCATCGTCGCGCTGATCCTGGGCCGCTCGGCGCAGGCCGAGATCGCCCAGACCGGCCAGGGCGGCGCCGGCATGGCGAAGGCCGGCGTGATCCTCGGCATCATCGCGATCGTCTTCATGGTCATCGGGGCTCTGCTGTTCCTGACCGGCGCGGTGGACTTCGACAGCTCGTTCGACACCTGAGCCGGGTCGTCAGGCGGCCAGCCAGCCGCCGACGGGCAGGTTGCGCACGACCGCGAAGACGGTGATCACCACGAGCGCGACCTGTCCCCACAGCATCGGTCGCCGCACCGACGCCAGGAGAGGGCGGTCCTGCCGCCAGGCCCGACGCGTCCAGGCGAGCCACAGGCCGAGGACCGCCGGAACCATCAGCACGAGCAGCAGGTTGCTCGACGCTGCCGCGGCGACGTCGAGGTTCGTCAGGTCGTGGACCGCCCGCAGGCCTCCGCAGCCGGGACAGTCCAGCCCGGTCAGCGCGCGGACCGGGCAGAAGCCCCAGCTGCCCTGGACGTGCGGGTCGCGGTAATGGAGGGCGAGGGTCAGCCCGCCCACGACCCCGGCGCTCAGCAGCGGCGCGGCCATCCGGCGCGCCCGCGAGCGGCGGCCCGGGAGGGGCCGTGCGCGCGGGCAGCTGACCGAGGGTCACCTCAGTGCGCCTCGCCCAGACCCATCCGGTTCATGACCGCGAAGACCGGCAGGGCCAGGACGCCGACAACGACGCCGATCCAGAAGACGGTCAGGCTGATCGGCGTCATCATCAGGCCGATCCCCGCGACCACGAACCCGATCATCGCGACCGTCACCGCGGTCCAGGCTGCGGGGGTGTTGCCGTGGCTCTGCGACATCTGGGCTCCTGCGGTCAGGGACGACGGATCGGGCACGAGTCTAGACAGTCGGGTCCTGCCCGTGGTCGAGGGACTTCCACAAGTCGAGGTGGGACGGTTCCGCGGCCGCAGCCGACGTGCCTCCCCCGTCCGGGGTGTCGTAGCGGGTGCCCATCTCGGGCCAGCCCCGCACTCGGAAGACCGCCAGCACCGTGCCGACCACGCTCAGCAGCGCCCCGACCAGGGCCACCCAGAACCACGCGGTCGCGCCCACCTCGACCGCGTCCAGACCCAGGTCGGCGGCGGCGTCGCGCAGCGTCTGCGGCACCAGCCACCAGCCCGACACGACCGTGGCGAGCACCCCGACCGAGGCCACCGCCCCCAGGACGGCGATCACCCGTCGGAACCGGCCCCGGGTCACGAGCACGACGCCCCACGCGGCCAGCACGACCAGTGCCAGCGTGGTGGCCAGCGGCATCTGGCCGGCTCCGGACCCCGCCGCGGGGCCGACAGAGGCGGCATCGACGCCGCCGACCGTGGCCCAGTCCTTGGTGCCGGCCACCGCGACCAGCACCGCTCCCCCGGCGCCCAGCGCCAGCGTCGGTCCGAGTGATCCGCGCCGGCGCTCAGCCATCGGTGGCCAGCAGCAGGTCGGCGTCGAAGCAGGTGCGGTCGCCGGTGTGGCAGGCCACTCCCTGCTGGTCGACCTTGACGAGCAGGGTGTCGCCGTCGCAGTCGAGGCGGACCTCGACGACGTGCTGGTGGTGGCCGGACGTCTCGCCCTTGACCCAGTACTCCCCCCGCGAGCGGGACCAGTAGGTGGCCCGCCCGGTCGTGAGGGTGCGCGCCAGCGCCTCGTCGTCCATCCAGCCGAGCATCAGCACCTCGCCGGTGTCGTGCTGCTGCACCACCGCGGGCACCAGGCCGTCCGCGCTGCGCGTGAGCCGGGCGGCGACGGCCGGGTCGAGGGCGCTCTCGGGCGTGCTCACGAGGCGATCCTGCCCTGCTGGGCCACCCACGAGCGGTGCAGGCCGGCATAGACGCCGTCCTGACCGACCAGCACCGCGTGCGGACCGCGTTGCACGATCCGGCCGCGGTCGACCACGACGACCTCGTCGGCGGCCTCGGCCGTGGACATCCGGTGCGCGATCGTGACCGAGGTGCGACCACTCATGAGCCGCTCCAGCGCGCGCCCGATGCGCATCTCGAGGGCCGGGTCGACGGCGCTGGTGGCCTCGTCGAGCACCAGCAGGTCGGGGTCGGCGAGGTGCGCCCGGAGCAGCGCCACCAGCTGACGCTCACCAGCGGAGAGCGACTCGCCGCGCTGCCCGACCGAGGTCTCGAGACCGCCGGGCAGCCCCGCGACCCAGTCGGACAGGCCGAGCTCCTCGGCGCTGGCGAGGATGTCGGCCTCGCTCGCGTCGAGCCGGCCGTAGCGGACGTTGGCGGTGATCGTGTCGTCGAAGAGGAAGCCCTCCTGCGGGACCAGCACCACGCTGCGGCGCAGGCTGTCGGCTGCGATGTCGCGCACGTCGATGCCGTCCAGCAGCACCTCCCCCTCGGAGGGGTCCATCAGACGGGTGAGCAGCTTGGCGAAGGTCGACTTGCCCGACCCGGTCTCACCGACGATGGCCACCCGGAGTCCCGCGTCGATGGTCATCGTCACGTCGCGCAGCACCGGAGGGCCGTCGGGGTAGGCGAACGTGACACCCGCGAACGTCACGTCGATCGGTCCACGCGGCAAGGCCCGCCCCTCGGGCCCGGGGTCGACCAGGTCGGCCGGCGTCTCCAGGATGCCGATCACCCGCCGCCAGGACGCGATGGCGTTCTGCGCGTCGGTGAGGATCTGGGTGCCCATCTGGACCGGTCCGACGAACAGGGTCACCAAGAACGCGAAGGCGAGCACCTGCCCGGAGGTCATCCCGCCGGCGAAGCCGAGCAGCACGCCGACGATGATCACGCCCGCGTTGGCCAGGCCCGCGGAGATCCCGCCGAGCGAGAACGAGATGACGGTGAACTTCTGCGCGCGGGTGCTGGCCGCCTTGAACTCCTCGATCGCGGCGTCGATGCGGGCCTGCGTGCGGTCCTCGACGGCGTACGACCGGACCACCGCCGCGCCGACCACCGGCTCGGAGACCGCGGAGAGCAACACCCCCACCTGTCGGCGGACCAGGCTGTAGGCGTCGGAGAGCTTGCGCTGGAAGTAGCGGATCGACACGAACAGCGGCGCGAAGGCGACCCACACCACGATGGCCAGCTGCCAGCTGTAGATGAGCATGATGATCGTCGCCACCAGGATCTGGCCGATGCTGACCACGAAGATCAGCCCCCCGAACACCAGGAACTGGCTGACCTGGTCCACGTCGGTGGTCACCCGCGAGACCAGGGCGCCGCGGCGCTCGGTGTTCTGGGTGAGCAACGGCAGGTCGTGGACGTGCCGGAAGGCCTTGATCCGCAGGGTGGCCAGGCCCCGCTCGGAGGTCCGGAAGAGCCTGCTGGTCATGAAGTACGACGCCACGCTGGTGAACGCGATGGCGACGGCGCAGGCCAGGCCGGTCAGGAGGACGAAGGAGACGTCGGGTCCGTCGGGACCGTTGACCCCGTGGTCGAGGGTCTGCTGGACGGCGATCGGCACGATCACCTGCCCGAAGGACGCGACCACCGCGAACAGCAGGGTGACCCCGATGCCGTCCTTGAGCTCGGGTGAGATGGCGACGCCGCGGCGGATGGTGTCCATCGCGCCGATCTCCTCGCCGGTGTCCATCTTGGTCCCGGAGACCTGGGGGGCCCGCACGGTGGCGCTCACGTGACCGGCTCGATCTCGTGCTCGTAGGCGTTGACCAGGGTGGCGTAGCCGGGACTCCGGGCCAGCAGCTCCGGGTGGGTGCCCCGGTCGACGATCCGGCCGCCCTCGAGGTGCACGACCTCGTCGGCGAGCGCGATCGTCGCCTTGCGGTAGGCCACCACCACGAGCGTCGTGTCCTCGCCCCCGTCCCGGAGGCTGGCCAGGATCCGGGCCTCGACCTCGGGGTCCACGGCTGACGTCGCGTCGTCGAGGATCAGCAGCCGCGGCCGACGCACCAGGGCCCGGGCCAGCGAGATGCGCTGCCGCTGGCCTCCCGACAGCGACGTCCCCCGCTCACCGAGGGTGGTGTCCAGGCCGTCGGCGAGCGCGGCGACGAAGCCGTCGGCCTGGGCGGCCCGCAGGGCCGCCCAGATGTCGGCGTCGGTCACGTCGGCACCCAGCGTGACGTTGCCGCGCACGGTGTCGTCGAAGAGGAACGCCGTCTGCGGGACCACCGCGACCGCCTCGGCCAGCCCGCCGCGCCGCAGGTCGCGCAGGTCGATGCCGTCGACGAGGACCCGGCCGGCGTCGGGGTCGACCAGCCGGGTGAGCAGGTTGGTGAGGGTGCTCTTGCCGGAGGCCGTCGCCCCGACCACCGCCACCGTCCGCCCCGGAGGTACCTCGAAGGACAGCTCCCGCAGCAGCGGCACGGCCGGGTCGTAGGCGTAGCCGAGGTCCTGGACCTGGAGCCGGGCGCCGTCCTCGCTCGGCCGCACGACGCGGTCGCCGTACTCCATCGCGCCGGTGGCCTGCAGCACCGCCTGGGTGCGCCGGAAGCCCACGACGCTGCGCGGGAACTCGCCCAGCAGCCAGCCGATCGACCGGATCGGGAACGACACGATGGTGAGCAGGTAGGCGACCGTCACCACGTCGCCGGGGTCGGTGGCGCCGGAGAGCACCCGACCGACGCCGACGGACAGCACGATCAGCACACCGACGTTGGGCAGCGCGGCGAGGAAGGGGTCGAAGGCCGCCCGGATCCGGCCGGCGCGGATGTTCACGTCGCGCAGCTCGTGGGCCTTGGCGGTGAACCGGTCGGTCTCCTGCTGCTCGCGGCCCAGCGTCTTGACGACCAGGGCGCCGTCGAAGGACTCGTGCGCGATCTCGCTGACCTCGGCGCGCAGCTGCTGCGCGCGGGTCATCAACGGTGAGGCGTAGCGCTGGTAGGCGAGGTTCGCGGCCACGACGGCCGGGAAGACGAGCAGCCCCACGACGGCGAGCACGAGGTCGGCGAACAGCATCTGGGCGATGGCGATCACCATCATCGCGATGGTGCCGACCGCCATCGGCAGCGGCGCGATCGGGCCCCAGGCCGCCTCGACGTCGGAGTAGGCGTTGGACAGCAGCTGTCCGGTGGGGTGCCGCTGGTGCCACTCCATCGGGAGGGTGAGGTACTGGCGGGTGACCGCGCGGCGGGTGTGCGCCTGCATCCGGAACTGCATGACGCCGGCGCCGAGCCGACGGGCCACGATGCCGACCGCGCGGAGCAGCGCGACGCCGAGGAAGAGCGCGAGAACAGTCCAGAGCAGGGCGGCGCTGATCTCGCCGTTCTGGAACGCCGGGAGGACGACGTTGTCGGTGGACCAGCCCAGCACCCAGGCATCCGCCACGGTCAGGGCGCCGAACAGCACGCTGCCCAGGGTGGACAGCGCGAAGATGTAGGGCTCCCGGCGGATGGCGACCCCGAGCACTCCGAAGCCCGCGCGGGTCGTCCCGCCCTGCTCCGCGTCCCTCACCTGGATCCTCTTCGCCGTCGTCGTCTCGTCGCGGTGACGCCCTGTGTCAACCTCGCCGTCCGCTCAGGCTATTCCGCGGTGCCGACATCCCCGGAATCCGCGCCCACCACGGCTCCGTAGGCTCGGGGCATGACCGCCCGCACCAGCCTGGCCCTCGACGAGCGCACCGCCCTGTGCGACACCGCCCTGGACGTGGGCCCGGACGCGCCGACGCTGGCCGGGGAGTGGACGGTGCAGGACCTGCTCTGCCACCTCCTCGTCCGGGAGCGCAACCCGGTCGGGGCGCTCGGCATCCGCGTCGCCCCCCTGGCCGGGCTCACCGAGCGGGCGATGGCCCGGCTGGCCAGGCGCCCGCTCGACGTGCTGGTGGAGGACTTCCGGACCCGGCCGCGGCTGTCCCCGTTGCGGGTGCCCGGCGTGGACCGGGTCTTCAACACCCTCGAGTTCTTCGTGCACCACGAGGACATCCGGCGGGCCCAGCCCGCGTGGGCCCCCCGGGCGCTCGACGATGGCGCCCGGGACGCGCTGTGGGACGCGATCTCGACGCAGGGGAAGCTGATGGTGCGCCCGGCGGGGGTGCCGGTCACCGTCCGGCGCACCGACACCGGCACCGACACTGGGGCGACCGCGGTGCTGCGCGGCGGGGACGACCCCGTGGTGGTCGCCGGGCCCCCCGCCGAGGTCGTGCTCTTCCTCTTCGGCCGGGCCCAGCACCAGGACCTGGACTTCGCGGGGCCGGCGGACGCCGTACGCCGCCTGCGCGACGCCTCGCTCGGCGCCTAGCGCACCGGGTGCCCGGCCGCGGCGAGCGCGGCCTTGACCTCGCCCACGGTGAGGGTGCCGAAGTGGAAGACGGTGGCGGCCAGCACCGCGTCGGCGCCGGCGTCGACGGCGGGGGCGAAGTGCTCGGTCCGGCCGGCGCCGCCGGAGGCGATCACCGGGATCGACACGGCGGCCCGGACCGCCCCGATCATCTCGATGTCGTAGCCGTCCTTGGTGCCGTCCGCGTCCATCGAGTTGAGCAGGATCTCGCCCGCGCCGAGCTCGGCGGCGCGGGCGGCCCACTCGACCGCGTCGATGCCGGTGCCGCTTGCGGCCGCCGTGCGTGGTGACCTCGAACCCCGAGTCGGTGCCCGCGGCGCGCCGGGCGTCGACCGACAGCACGAGCACCTGGCTGCCGAACCGGTCGGCGATCTCCGCGATCAGCTCGGGGCGGGCGATGGCGGCGGTGTTCACCCCGACCTTGTCGGCCCCGGCGCGCAGCAGCCGGTCGACGTCGTCGGCGCGAGCGACACCCCGCCGCCGACGGTGAGCGGGATGAAGACCTGCTCGGCGGTGCGGCGCACCACGTCGTACGTGGTCTCCCGGTCCTCGTGCGAGGCGGTGATGTCGAGGAAGGTCAGCTCGTCGGCGCCCTCGGCGTCGTAGGCGCGGGCCAGCTCGACCGGGTCACCGGCGTCGCGCAGGTTCTGGAAGTTGACCCCCTTGACCACCCGGCCGGCGTCGACGTCCAGGCAGGGGATCACCCGTACCGCGAGGGTCATGGGTCGCCCCGGGTGAGCGCGAGCGCCTCCTCGAGGGTGAACGCCCCGCGTACAGCGCCGTGCCGACGATCGCCCCCTCGACGCCGTCGGCGACCAGGCCCGGGAGCGCGCGAGGTCGTCGAGCGAGGAGACGCCGCCGGAGGCGACCACCGGCCGGTCGGTGGCCGCGCACACGTTGCGCAGCAGGTCCAGGTTGGGGCCCTCGAGCGTGCCGTCCTTGTCGATGTCGGTGACCACGTAGCGGGCGCAGCCCTCGGAGTCGAGGCGGGCCAGCGTCTCGTAGAGGTCGCCGCCGTCGCGGGTCCAGCCGCGGCCGCGCAGCGTCGTGCCGCGCACGTCGAGGCCGACGGCGATCCGGTCGCCGTGCTCGGCGATGACCTTGGCGAACCACTCCGGGGTCTCCAGGGCGGCGGTGCCGAGGTTGACGCGGCGGCAGCCGGTGGCCAGCGCCGCGGCGAGCGAGTCGTCGTCGCGGATGCCGCCGGACAGCTCGACCTTGATGTCCATGGTGCCGACGACCTCGGCGAGCAGCTCGCGGTTGTCGCCGGTGCCGAAGGCCGCGTCCAGGTCGACGAGGTGCAGCCACTCGGCGCCCGGCGCCTGCCAGGCGCAGGGCGGCCTCGAGCGGGTCGCCGTAGGAGGTCTCGGAGCCGGACTCGCCCTGCACGAGCCGGACGGCCTGGCCGTCGCGGACGTCGACGGCGGGGAGCAGTTCGAGGCGGGTCCTGAGCCCGTCGAAGGGCGGGAGGTCATCAGAGTCCTTCGATCCAGTTGGGCAGCAGCGGCGGCCCCGGCGTCGCCGGACTTCTCGGGGTGGAACTGGGTGGCCCACAGCGGGCCGTTCTCGACGGCGGCCACGAACGGCTCGCCGTCGTGTCGGCCCAGGTGACCTGGGGCGGCGCGGGTCAGGTGGTTGGTCACCAGGGTCCAGTCGCGGACCGCGTAGGAGTGCACGAAGTAGAAGCGCGTCGTCGGGGTCGAGGCCCGCGAACAGCCGCGGTGCCCTCGGGGGCGTCGACGGTGTTCCAGCCCATGTGCGGGACGACCGGCGCCCTGAGCGGCTCGACCGTGCCGGGCCACTCGTCGCACGCCCTCGGTCTCGACGCCGTGCTCGATGCCCGGTCGTCGAAGAGGATCTGCATGCCGACGCAGATGCCGAGGACCGGGCGGCCGCCGCGCGAGCCGGCGGCCGATGACCTCGTCGCCGCGCACCGCGCTCAGGCCCGCCATGCAGGCGGCGAAGGCGCCGACGCCGGGGACGAGCAGGCCGTCGGCGCTCGCCCGCGACGTCGCGGTCGGCGGTGATCTCGACCTCGGCGCCGGCGCGCGCGAGGGCGCGCTCGGCGGAGCGGACGTTGCCGAAGCCGTAGTCGAGGACGACGACTCTGGCGGTCACAGCAGCCGAGAGCGACGATCGGGGTCCCCGCGGCGTCTGTCCGACAGGCGCAGGAGCCGCGAGCAGGCGGCGAGGCAGGAGAAGGCCGTGGCGGCGGCTCACAGCGCGCCCTTGGTGGACGGGCATGCCGGCCGCGCGCGGGTCGAGCTCGGTGGCGTACCGCAGGGCCCGGGCGAGCGCCTTGAACTGGCACTCGACGATGTGGTGCGCGTTGCGGCCGTACGAGCACGTGGACGTGCAGCGCGATCTGGGCGTGGGCGACGAAGGACTCGAGGATGTGCCGGGTCATCGTCGGTGTCGTAGCCGGTGCGCCGATCATCGGCGCCATGCCTTCTTCGGGCTCCCGTGTGCACCAGGTACGGGCGGCCGGAGAGGTCGACGATGACCTGGGCGAGCGACTCGTCGAGCGGGCACGGTGCCGTTGCCGAAGCGGTAGATGCCGACCTTGTCGCCGAGGGCCTGCGAAGGCGGCGCCGAGCGCGAGCGCGGTGTCCTCGATGGTGTGGTGGGTGTCGATGTGCAGGTCGCCCTGGTCTTGCACGACTGAGGTCGAACAGGCCGTGCCGGCCGAGCTGGTCGAGCATGTGGTCGTAGAAGCCGACGCCGGTCGACACCTGCGACGCCCCGGTGCCGTCGAGGTCGATCTCGACGAGGACCGTCGATCTCCTTGGTGCTCCGCTCGATCGTCGCGGTCCGCCGCGCGTGGGTGGTGGTACCGGTGCTCATGGCTGGTCCTCCAAGACCTCGCGTGAGCGCCTCCAGGAACGCGTCGTCTCTCCGCCGGGGTGCCGGCGGTGACCCGCAGCCAGCCGGTCCGCCCGTTGTCCCGGACCAGCACGCCGCGGTCGAGGAGCGCCTGCCAGGCGGCGTGCCGGTCGGCGAAGCGGCCGAACTGCACGAAGTTGGCGTCGGAGTCGGTGACCGAGAGGCCGGCGTGGCGCAGCCCGGTGACCGAGGCGGTCGCGCTCGGCGCTGCAGCTCGTCGACCCGGGCGAGGAGCGTCGGGGCGTGCCGCAGCGCGGCCAGCGCGGTGGCCTGGGTGACGGCGGACAGGTGGTACGGCAGCCGGACCAGCGGACCGCGTCGCAGACCGCCGGGTCGGCGGCCAGGTAGCCGAGCCGGGCGCCGGCCGCGCGAACGCCTTGGACATGGTGCGGGTGACCACCAGGTTGCGGCTGGCGCGGCAGGAGCCGAGGGCGCGGGGGTCCCGCTGCGCCGGAACTCGGCGTACGCCTCGTCGACGACGACCAGCCCGGCGCCGGCCGCCTCGTAGAGCGCGGTGACCGCCTCCGGGGCCAGCGGCGGTGCCGGTCGGGTTGTTCGGCGAGGTCAGAAGCACCACGCTCGGCCGCTGCTCGGCGACGAGGGCACGGGCGTGGTCGAGGTCGATGGTGAAGTCCTCCTCGCGGTGGCCGACCATCCAGCCGGTGCCGGTGCCGCGGGCGTACTCGGGGTGCATCGAGTACGACGGCTCGAAGCCGAGCGCGATGCGGCCCGGCCCGCCGAAGGTCTGCAGCAGCTGCTGGATGACCTCGTTGGAGCCGTTGGCGGCCCACACCTGGTCCGGCCCGATGCCCGCCGGCGCGTCGCGGGACAGGTAGGCGGCCAGGTCGGTGCGCAGCTCGGCGGCGTCGCGGTCGGGGTAGCGGTTGAGGCCGGCGGCGACGGCCGCGACCGACGCGGTGATGTCGGCGACGCAGTCGGCGCCCGGGCCGTAGGGGTTCTCGTTGGTGTTGAGCTGCACGGGCACGTCGACAGCTGGGGTGCGCCGTACGGCGACTGGCCGCGCAGCTCGTCGCGGAGCGGGGGGAAGGTCATGGCCGCGCTCAGTCCACGAACCGGGCGCGCACCGCGGCGCCGTGCGCCGGGCAGGTCCTCGGCGTCGGCGAGGGTCGACCACGTGGTCGGCGACGTCGGCCAGCGCCTCGCGGGTGTAGTCGACGACGTGGACGCCGCGCAGGAACGACTGCACGGACAGGCCCGAGGAGTGGCAGGCGCAGCCGCCGGTGGGCAGCACGTGGTTGGAGCCGGCGCAGTAGTCGCCGAGCGAGACCGGGGCGTAGGCGCCGACGAAGACCGCGCCGGCGTTGCGCACCCGGGCGGCGACCGCGGCGGCGTCGGCGGTCTGGATCTCCAGGTGCTCGGCGGCGTAGGCGTCGACCACCTCGAGACCCTGCGTCGACGTCGTCGACCAGCACGATCGCCGACTGGCTGCCGCCCAGCGCGGTGAGCGATGCGCGCGGTGTGCTTGGTGGCGTGGACCTGCGTGTCGAGCTCGGCCTCGACCGCGTCGGCGAGCCGCGGCGAGTCGGTGACCAGCACGGCGGCGGCGAGCGGGTCGTGCTCGGCCTGGCTGATCAGGTCGGCGGCGACGTACGACGGGTCCGCGGTGTCGTCGGCGAGGACCGCGATCTCGGTGGGGCCGGCCTCGGCGTCGATGCCGACCAGGCCCTTGAGCAGCCGCTTGGCGGCGGCGACGTAGATGTTGCCCGGGCCGGTGACCAGGTCGACGCGGGCGCACGGCCTCGGTGCCGTAGGCGAACATCGCGATCGCCTGGGCGCCCCCGACCGCGTAGACCTCGTCGACGCCGAGCAGCGCGCAGGCGGCCAGGATCGTCGGGGTGCGGCAGTCCGCCGAAGTCCCGCTGCGGCGGCGAGGACAACGCGATCGAGCGGACGCCGGCGTTCTGCGCGGGCACGACGTTCATCAGCACGGAGGACGACCAGCGGCGCCAGGCCGCCGGGCACGTAGAGGCCGACCCGGTCGACCGGCACCAGCCGCCGGGTCACGGTCGCGCCGGGGGCCACGACGGTGGTGACCTCGCGCTCGAGCTCGGCCGCACACGTGAGCCGCAACCGGTCGATCGACTCCTCGAGCCCGGCCCGGACCTCGGGGTCGAGCGCCTCCAGGGCCTGGGCGAGCGCCTCCGCGGGCACCCGGATGTCGTCCTGGGCGACCCCGTCGAACCGCTCGGACAGCTCGTGGATGGCCTCGACGCCCCGGGTGCGGACGGCCTCGATGATCCGCTGCACGGCCGGCACGGCCGCCTCGACGTCGAAGTCGGCGCGCGGCACGGCGGTGCGGTAGTCGACGGCTCCACCGTCGGCCCCGGCCCCGCGCAGGTCGATGCGTCGGATCATGGCCCCGATTGTAGGTGCGCCCGGCGCGACGCCGGCCCGTCGGCAACGGCGCGAGACACGCCTGACGGGCCCGGTTCCCCTCCCCCGACCGTCTATCGTCGGGAGGGTGAGCGACACGCTGCCGATGTTCCCGCTCGGGACCGTGCTGTTCCCGGGCGTGATCGTGCCGTTGCGCGTCTTCGAGGACCGCTACCGCGCGCTGGTGCACCACCTGATCCGCGAGCCCGACCCGGCGCACCGGCTGTTCGGCTCCGTCGGCATCCGCGAGGGCTACGAGGTCGGCGACCACGGGGCCCAGTCGTTGTTCCGGGTCGGCTGCCGGATGCAGCTCACCGACGTGGAGTCCCACGAGGACGGCACCTTCGACATCATCGCGGTGGGCCGCGACCGGATCCGGCTGGACCGGCTCGACACCTCCGGGCCGTTCCCGGCGGGCCACGTGGAGACCATCGCCCCGGCGGACGAGGTGGTCGACCCGGCCATCGTGCGGCGGGCCCTGGCGCTGTTCACCGCCTACCGCGCGGCGGTGGCGCCCTACCGTGGCGACCCGCACCCGGGCGACCTGCCGCGCGACCCGACGTACCTCTCCTGGACGCTCGCGGCGGTCGCGCCGCTGGCGATGCCCGACCGGCAGGCGCTGCTGGAGCTGGACGACTCCGGGCTGCGCCTCACGATGGTCGCCGACCTGCTCCGCTCGGAGCTGCAGGCGATGACCGCGATCCCGTCGTTGCCGGCGACCGAGGTCGCGCGCACCCGCTGGTCCCCCAACTAGTCGCCCGTGGCCCGGAAGAGCGCCGGCGGCACCCCGGCGACGGTCGCCCTCGAGCGCGCCGGCATCGCCGTCACGCTGCATCCCTATGACCACGACCCGCGGGCGGCGTCGTACGGCGAGGAGGCGGCGGCCGCGCTCGGGCTGCGACCCGGCGCGGGTGTTCAAGACCCTGATGGTGAGTGTCGACGGCACCCTGGCCGTCGGGATCGTGCCGGTGACCGGGCAGCTCGACCTGAAGGCACTCGCCAGGGCGCTGGGGGCCGGCCGCGCGGCGATGGCCGACGTGGCCGCGGCGGAGCGGGCCACCGGCTACGTCGCGGGTGGCATCTCCCCCCTCGGCCAGCGTCGCGCCCATCGCACGGTGCTCGACGACTCCGCCTGGCAGCACCCCACGGTCTACGTGTCCGCGGGGCGCCGCGGTCTCGACCTGGAGATCACACCGCAGGACCTGGCCCGGCTGACCGACGCCGTGCGCGCCGCCATCCGGCGGGCGTGACGCGCCCTCTCAGTCGTCGGTGGTGACCCGCAGGACGCCGTGCGAGACGCCGTCCTCCTGCCACGCGGACATGCCGACCGCGGCCAGGGGGGCGAGGTTCTTCGCGGCGTCCGGGTCGTCACCCGCGATCTCCATCAGCCAGTCGTCGCTGGCGTCGAAGTCGAGGTAGAAGATCACGCCGGCCTGCTCGGCCTCGCGGATCACGTCCTGGAAGGTCTCGGAGTCCCCGAGCCCGCCGTCCGCGAGCAGCTCGCTGCGGTAGTCGGCGTTCGGACCGATCGCGATCACGTCGCCGTTGGTGTCGCTGTCCATGAAGGTCAGTTCCTCGCCGCCGAGCTGGCCGCGCAGCTTGTCGAGGACCGACTCGATGGCCGCCGGGTCCCCCTTGACCTTCACCCCGACCGGCACGTCGGAGCCGTCGGCGGAGTTCATGAGCTCGTCGGCGTCGAAGTCGGGCCCGAGAGCGAGGACGGCGGACTCACCGGCCAGCGTCTCCACGTCGGTGGGCAGGTCCAGCCCGGTCCGGTCGGACAGCTCCTGGAACAGCTCGTCGACGGTCATGTCCTCACCGGCCGCGCCGGCGAACTGCTCGACCAGCTGGGTGAGCCAGCCGTCCTCGAAGCCCATCCCGAACGCGGCCACGGTGTCGGCGGGCAGGGTGGCCATCACGTCGTCGCCGCCGTCAGTGCCGTAGAAGGTGCTCGTCTGGAGGCCGAAGCCACCGACGGTCTCGAGCTCGATGGCCCCGTCGTCGAAGCGGATCGTCGCGGCCATCCCGGCGAAGTCGGCGAACGCCTGCTCCATCTCCTCCGACGGCGGCGTCGACGACTCCTCGAGGGCGGGGTCGAGGCCGGCCATCGGGAGCAGGGCGTCGGCCGAGTCGAACATCGCCGCGGCGGCGTCGGGTGAGGCGTACATGCTCACGATGCCGGCGTCGCCGGCCGCGTCGGTCCACTTCTGGTAGTCGCTGTCGTCGGCCAGACTGCCCTGCTCGGTGGCGGCGACCACGCGGGTGGCCTCCTCCTGGCTCTCGGCCAGCACGGCCCAGTCGCCCGCGATCTCGAAGCCCCCGTTGGTCTCGCTCCCGGGCTTGTCCGCATCACCGGTCGCCGTGCAGTTCTGCAGCTTGACCAGGGCAGCCGCCGCGGCGTCACCGTCGGTGACCTGGACGACCACCACCGAGGTGGGCTGGTCGTCACCGAGGTCGACGGCGGCGGCTGCGGCCCGGTTGCCGAGCCAGGACTCGACGTCGTCCTCGTAGTCCAGGTGGGCGCAGGCGTCCTCGCCGCCCTGGATCTCGTCGAAGATCCACTCGCGCACGTCGTCGTCGGTCTCCAGACCCAGCTGGTCCTTGAACTCGGGGAACTTGTTGAGGGTCCGGACGGCTTCGATCTTCTGGGCGCCCGAGGGGTCCAGGTCGATGCTGACGTAGCCGAGGGTCGCGCCCGGCAGCGCCTCCGCGGGTTGGGCCCCGGTCGAGAAGAACGACATCGCGGCCCAGGCCGCACCGCCCACGACGGCCAGCCCGGCGACGGCCGCGCCGCCGATGAGGAGCGGCTTCAGGTTCCGGGGATCGGTGGCGGTCTCCCCGAGCGGCGCCCCGCCGCCGTGCTCGAGGTACTCGGGCCCGCCGGTTGACCCCTCAGACGGCCCAGACGGCACGGGTGGCTCGGACGGCGGCAGGCTGCTGGACAACGTGGTTCCCCCTGGACAAGAGCGCGGCCGACCGGGCGGCCGAGGTTCTGGTAGGACGCTGAGACTACCCGTCGGGTTCCGTCGCCGACCGGGTTCTGGAAGACCCGGCCAGGCCCACGAAGCACAGGGTCAGCCCGGTCAGGGCACCGGCCGGCAGGGCGACGTACGGCGAGGTCCCCTCGACGCGCAGGTCCGCGTCGAGCTCGGTGAAGTTCTCCTGGCCCTCTGCCAGGGGGCGGGGGTCCGGCGGACCGAGCGCGTGGCCGGTGAAGGCCATCAAGGCGGCCGCGAGCACCGAGCCGACCGCCACGGTGACCAGGGTCGCCACCTCCTGGGTGCGCGCCGTCAGTGCACTCACGACGCCGATCAGGAGCCCGGCACAGAAGCCGATGATGACGTAGAGACCGGTCCCGGTGACGTCGGACTGGACACCTTGGCCGTCGAGCTGCCACACGTCCTCGTAGACCAGGCCGGTGGGCGCGGTCCACAGGAGCTCCCACAGCACGCCCGCGAGCACGCCGACGACCGCGCAGCCGAGGAGCACGAACAGCAGCCGGCGCACCGGGTGCCCCGGGGACACCGTCACCCCGCCAGGCACCCCGGGCCGAGCAGCTGCTTGAGGTCGGCGAACAGCGCGGGGCTGGGGGCCACCCGGAGGCCGTCGTCGAGCCGCATCACGGTGGTGCCGTGGCGCGCCAGCAGCCGCAGCCGCACCTCGGTCACCCCCGGGTGGGTGCCGAGCACGTCACGCAGCTGCTCGACGACCGGCGGCGTGCACCGCGTCGCCGCCAGGTTGATCACCACCGGACCGCTCGGCCCGTCGTTCAGGTTGGGCACCGAGACCTGCTGGCCGGTCATCGAGGGCTGCTCGTCCTCGCGGCGCAGGATGCCTTTGACGGTGAGGATCGCGTCCTCGGTGAGGTAGGTGCTGGCCAGCTGGTAGGAGGAGGAGAAGAACCGGATGTCGATGGCGCCGGCGAGGTCCTCCAGGGTGACGATCGCCCAGGTGTCGCCCCGCTTGTTGATCTTGCGCTGGACCGAGGTGACCAGTCCGCTGACGGTGACCGAGGAGCCGTCGGGGCGTTCCTCGTCGAGGATGAGCTGCCCGATGGTGGCGTCGGTGCCCTGCGCCAGGACGTGCTCGAGACCCATCAACGGGTGGTCGGAGACGTAGAGGCCGAGCATCTCGCGCTCGTGCCCGAGCAGCGTCATCTTGTCCCAGTCCTCGATGTCGGGAACCGTGACCGAGACCCCGAAGGCCACCCCGACCTCGTCGTCGAGGCCGCCGAAGAGGGAGTCCTGACCGATGGCCTCGTTGCGCTTGATGTCGACGTACTGGTCGACGGCCGACTCGTGGATCGCGACCAGGGCGCGCCGCTTGTGCTTCATCTCGTCGAAGGCGCCGGCCTTGATCAGGGACTCGATGACCCGCTTGTTGCAGACCAGGGCGGGGACCTTGTCCATGAAGTCGTTGAAGTCGGTGAACCGGCCGCGGTCCGCGCGGGCGCGGACGATCTCGCCGACGACGTTGGCGCCGACGTTGCGGATCGCGGTGAGGCCGAAGCGGATGTCGCGACCGACCGGGGTGAACGTCGCGTCGGACTCGTTGACGTCGGGCGGCAGCACCTGGATCTTCATCCGCCGGCACTCGTTGAGGTAGAGCGCCATCTTGTCCTTGTCGTCCTTCACCGACGACAGCAGCGCGGCCATGTACTGGGCCGGGTAGTTGGCCTTGAGGTAGGCGGTCCAGTAGGAGACCAGCCCGTAGCCGGCGGTGTGGGACTTGTTGAAGGCGTAGTCCGAGAACGGGACCAGGATCTCCCACAGCTTGTCGACCGCGCCCTGGGAGTAGCCGTTGGCCGCCATGCCCGCGGCGAAGCCCTCCTTCTCCGCCTCGAGCACCTCGCGCTTCTTCTTGCCCATCGCGCGGCGCAGCAGGTCGGCGCGTCCCAGGGAGTAGCCCGCGAGCTTCTGCGGGATCTCCATCACCTGCTCCTGGTAGACGATGAGGCCGTACGTCGGGGCCAGGATCTCCGCGAGCGGCTCGGCCAGCTCGGGGTGGATCGGGGTGATCGGCTGCTTGCCGTTCTTGCGCAGGGCGTAGTTGGTGTGGCTGTCGGCCCCCATCGGGCCGGGCCGGTAGAGCGCCAGCACCGCCGCGATGTCCTCGAAGCAGTCGGGCTTGAGCAGCCGCAGCAGCGACCGCATCGGCCCGCCGTCGAGCTGGAAGACGCCGAGCGTGTAGCCGCTGGCGAGCAGGTGGTACGTCGGGAGGTCGTCGAGGGGCAGCTTCTCCAGCACCAGCGTCTCGCCGGTGCTGACCTCGATGTTGCGGACCGCGTCCTGGAGGACGGTGAGGTTGCGCAGCCCCAGGAAGTCCATCTTGAGCAGGCCGAGCGTCTCGCAGGTCGGATAGTCGAACTGGGTGATGATCGACCCGTCGGCCTCGCGCTTCATGATCGGGATCAGGTCGAGCAGCGGCTGGCTGGACATGATCACGCCGGCCGCGTGCACGCCCCACTGGCGCTTGAGGCCCTCGATGCCGATCGCGGTGTCGACGACGGTCTTGACGTCGTTGTCGGCCTCGTAGAGGGCCCTGAACTCCCCGCCCTCGCCGTAGCGCTTGTGGCTGCTGTCGAAGATCTGCTTGAGCGGGACGTCCTTGCCCATCACCGCGGCCGGCATCGCCTTGGTGATCCGGTCGCCCATCGCGAAGGGGTAGCCGAGGATCCGGCTGGAGTCCTTGACGGCCTGCTTGGCCTTGATGGTGCCGTAGGTGACGATCTGCGCGACCCGGTCGGCGCCGTACTTCTCGGTGACGTAGCGGATCGCCTCGCCGCGACCCCGCTCGTCGAAGTCGATGTCGATGTCGGGCATCGAGACGCGCTCGGGATTGAGGAACCGCTCGAAGAGCAGACCGTGCTCGAGCGGGTCGAGCTCGGTGATCCCCGTGGCGTAGGCGACGATCGCGCCGGTGGCCGAGCCGCGACCCGGACCGACGTAGATGCCGTTGGCCTTGGCCCAGTTGATGATGTCGGCGGTCACCAGGAAGTAGCCCGGGAAGCCCATCTGGGTGATGACGCCGATCTCCCGGTCGGCCCGGGCCTGCGCCTCGATCGGGATGCCGCCCGGGTAGCGGCGCTCGAGCCCGGTCTGCACCTCCTTGACGAACCAGGACTCCTCGGTCTCCCCCGGCGGCACCGGGAACTGCGGCATGAAGTTGCCCTCGGCGAAGGAGACGTCGCAGCGCTCGGCGATCAGCAGCGTGTTGTCGCAGGCCTCCTTGAGGCCGTTGGTGTGCTCCCAGAGCTGCCGCATCTCGGCTGCGGACTTGATGTAGTAGCCGTCGCCGTCGAGCTTGAACCGCTTGGGGTCGCTCATCACGCTGCCCGACGAGACGCAGAGCAGGTGCTCGTGCGAGTGCGCGTCGGCCTGGTGGACGTAGTGGGAGTCGTTGGTCGCGATCGGCGGGATACCGAGGTCCTTCGACAGGCGCAGCAGGCCGTCGCGGACCCGCGCCTCGATGGACAGGCCGTGGTCCATCAGCTCGAGGAAGAAGTTCTCCTTGCCGAAGATGTCCTGGAAGTCGGCGGCGGACTGCCGGGCCTTGTCGTAGTCGCCGATCCGGAGCCAGGTCTGCACCTCGCCGGACGGGCAGCCCGTGGTGCCGATGAGACCCGAGGCGTACTCCGACAGGAGCTCCCGGTCGGCCCGGGGCTTGTAGTACTGCCCCTCGAGGGAGGAGCGCGACGAGAGCCGGAACAGGTTGTGCAGACCCTCGGTGGTCTCGGCCAGCAGCGTCATGTGGGTGTAGGCGCCGCCGCCGGACACGTCGTCGTCGCCGCCGTCGTTCCACCGCACCCGCTTGCGCTCGTGCCGCGGGGTGTTGGGGGTGCAGTAGGCCTCGAGCCCGATGATCGGCTTGATCCCCTTGGCCCGGGCCTTGGTGTAGAACTCGTAGGCCCCGAACACGTTGCCGTGGTCGGTCATCGCGATCGCGCCCATGCCGAGCTCGTCGGTCCGGTCGAACAGGTCGTCCAGCCGGGCGGCGCCGTCGAGCATGGAGTACTCGGTGTGCACGTGGAGGTGGACGAAGTCGCCTGAGGACATGGGTGTGGCACTTCTCCCAACGGGTCGAGCACGGGCTGGTCGGACGGGTGCAGCAGCCGCCTCGACGGTGGTCGAGCGGCCTCCTGGGGGAAGGACCGTCAGCCTACGCGAGCGGCCGGGGCCATGGTGACAGGCCGCGCCGACAGTCCGACCCCCGGGCACGGGCGCAGCCATTGACGGCGCGGGGACAGCGGGGAGACAGCGGGCGGGGGCTGAGGCCCTGATGCCCGATGTCTCAGTCGTCCAACGTGTCGAGCGACTCGGTGATGATCGCGTGCACGATCCGACCCAGCCGCTCGGCGCCCAGCGCCGGGGCGTGGGCGGCGAGCCGCTCGGCGATCTCGCGCTCGCGGACCGGGTCCCGGGTGCGGTCGTGCTTGTGGTCCTGGACGGCGTGGGTGAGGGCGGCCCGCCGGGCGAGCAGGTCGCCGAGCTGGTCGTCCACGTCGTCGATGAGCCGTCGGTAGAAGCCGAGCGGGTCCGCACCGGGCCAGGCGAGCCGGAGGTCCGGGGCGCGCTCCTCGTTGGCGGAGCCGTCGGTGCGCTCCAGCTCGACCAGGCCGCGGCGGGCGTAGAACCCGCGCGCCGGCGCGTTCATCTCGAAGACCCAGAGGCTGAACCCGTCCGGACGGCGGGCCTTCACCAGGTCCAGCAGCGCCGAGCCGAGCCCCTGTCCGGCGTGCCCCGGTGCGACGTACAGGTCGTCGAGCCAGGTCTCGGTCAGCCGGGCGTACGCCGCCACCGTCCCGCGCACCTCGGCGACCCAGACCTCGTCGCTGCTGCGGAGGCGGCCGGCCAGCCAGGCCCGGACCTCGTCGTCGGTGTGCACGCCGGGCGGCATCGAGGCGTCGCGGCGAGCGGTCAGGTGGACCGAGGCCACGGCCTCCGCGTCACCCTCGACCGCCGGTCGGAGCAAGGCGTCAGTCGGCATCTCGGATGATCTCCAGCGCCTGCGCGAGGTCGTCGGGGTAGGGCGACTCGAACTCGACGTACTCGCCCGAGTCCGGGTGCTCGAATCCCAGCCGGACCGCGTGCAGCCACTGTCGCAGGAGCCCCACGCGCTTGGAGAGGGCCGGGTCGGCGCCGTAGGTCAGGTCGCCCACGCACGGGTGCCGGAGCGCCGCCATGTGCACCCTGATCTGGTGGGTGCGGCCGGTCTCGAGCTTCACCTCCAGCAGCGAGGCGAAGCGGTGTGCCTCGAGCGTGGAGTAGTGGGTCACCGAGCTCCGGCCGTCGGCCAGCACGGCGAACTTGTAGTCGGCCCCCGGGTGCCGGCCGATCGGGGCGTCCACCGTGCCCTCGTGGGGATCGGGGTGACCCTGCACGAGTGCGTGGTAGGTCTTGTCGACGGCGCGGTGCCGGAAGGCATTCTTGAGGATGGAGTAGCCGTGCTCGGACTTGGTGATCACCATGACTCCCGAGGTGCCCACGTCGAGGCGCTGCACGATGCCCTGGCGCTCCGAGGCCCCGCTGGTGGCGATCCTGAACCCCGCGGCGGTGAGGTGGCCGACCACCGTCGGACCTGTCCAGCCCGGCGAGGGATGGACGGCGACGCCGACCGGCTTGTCGATGACCACGATCGAGTCGTCGTCGTGGATGATCCGGATCCCCTCGACGGTCTCGGGGATCACGACGAGCGGGTCCACCCGACTGGGGATGTCGACGTCCAGGGTGGTGCCCGGGACGACCCGGTGGCTCTTGGCCACCTCGACGCCGTCGACGTGCACGTGGCCGGCGCCCGCCAGCTCCGCGGCGCGGGTGCGGGACAGCCCGAACATCCGGGCCAGCGCGATGTCGACGCGCTCGCCGGCGAGCCCCTCGGGGACCAGCACGACCCGGTGGTCGACGGCGCCGCTCACGAGCGCGTCCCGTCCAGGGACACACCGCGCACGGCGTTGACGAGGATGAGGGCGGCGCCGACGTTGATGCAGATGTCGGCGACGTTGAAGACCGGCCAGTTCGGCACCATGAAGAAGTCGACCACGTGGCCGTGCAGGGGGCCGGGGTCGCGGAGGATCCGGTCGGTGAGGTTGCCGGTGATGCCCGCGAGCAGCAGTCCGAGGCTGATCGCCCACGTCGTCGTCCCGACCCGGCGGGAGAACCAGACCACCGTCAGTGCCGCGCAGATCGCCAGCACGCTGAGCACCGGGGTCAAGGTCTCGGCGGTGCTGAACGCGGCCCCCGGGTTGCGGGTCAGGTGGAGCTGGAACCACTCGCCCACGAGCTCGATGTCGGCGCGGTCGGTCAGTCGGTCGACGGCCACGATCTTGGAGATCACGTCGACGGCGTAGGCCACGAGGAAGACGCCGACGAAGACGCGTCGGTAGCGGGGGTCCCCGGTCGTGGAGTCCGGGTGAGCGTCTGCGCTGGGGTTCAGCGACGCTCCTCGCGCTGCTTGCATGTCAGACACAGTGTGGCACGCGGGAAAGCCATCACCCGCATCTTGCCGATGGGGTTGCCGCAGGACTCGCACACGCCGTAGGTGCCGTTGTCGATGCGCTCCAGGGCCCGCTCGATCTGGGCCAGCATCTCGCGCTCGTTGGCCACCACCGTCAGCTCCTGGTCCCGCTCGAAGCTGGTCGCGCCCATGTCGGCCTGGTCATGACCGGCGCCGTCGCCCGCGTCACGCATCAGCACGGCCAGGTCGTGCTCCTGGTCGTGGAGCTGGACGGTCAACCGCTCACGGTGCTCGTGCAGCTCGGCGAGCACCGCGTTGAGCTCGGCCTTCGACCAGCGCTCCTCCCCGTCCTTGACGGCGAGCGCGCTGGCAGCGGCCTTGGCCGGGGCCTTCTCCGCCGGCGCGCTCTTCTTCGCCACCGGCGCGGTCTTCTTGGCGGGGGCCGCCTTCTTCGCCGCCGGCGCGGCCTTCTTGGCGGGGGCGGCCTTCTTCGCCGCCGGCGCGGTCTTCTTCGCGGCGGGCGCGGCCTTCTTCGCGGCGGGCGCGGTCTTCTTCGCCGGCGGGGCCTTCTTCGCGGCGGGCGCGGTCTTCTTCGCCGGCGGGGCCTTCTTCGCGGCGGGCGCGGCCTTCTTCGCCGGCGGGGCCTTCTTCGCGGCCGGCTGCGGTCTTCTTCGCCGGGGCCTTCTTCGCCGGTGGGGCAGCCTTGGTGGTGGCCTTCTTGGCGGCCGGTGTGGCCGGGGCCGACGTGGCCGGGGAGGTCCGTCGGGAGATGACCTTCTTCGCCGCGGCCGCGGCCGAGCCGGCAAGCGTCTTCGCGCTGTTGCGAACCATGGGCTGAGAACCCTCCCTGACCACCGAGACCCTGCGGCACACGCCACAGACTGGTCGGGAGGGTAGCCGCTGGACTGGGCCTACTCAAACCGGCGCGCCACCGACAAGACGACGACGGCCGGCCCCGTGGGGGACCGGCCGTCGTCGGGTGCTCGTGGCTCGCCCTGCCAAGGATGGGCTCAGGCGTCGTCCTCGCCCAGGATCGACCGGAGCCGCTTGGGGGCCGGCGTGCCGATCCCCTCCGGGCTCGCGGTCTCGTGCGTGGTCTCGAGGGACTCCAGCTGCTGGCTGAAGTAGCTCTTGAGCCGGGAGCGGTACTCGCGCTCGAACGAGCGGAGGTTCTCGACCTCGCCGTTGAGCTTCTCGCGCTCCTGCTCGAGCGCGCCGAACATCTGCTTGCGGCGCTCGGAGGTCTCGGAGTCGAGCATCTGCGAGCGGGTGCGGGCGTCGGCCTCGAGCTTGTCGGACTTGGCCTTGGCCTCGGCCTCGAGCCGCTCGGCCTTCGTGCGGGCCTCGCCCACGATCTTGTCGGCGTCGTTCTTGGCCTCGTCGACCAGCTGGTCGGCGTTGCGCGTCGCGAGCTCGAGCAGCCGGGCCGCCGCGTTGGACGCCTCGGGGACGGTCTCGACCCGGATGGTCTGGGCCGGCACCGGGGCGGCGACCGCCACCGGCGTGGGCTCCGGCTCCGGCTCGGGCTCGGGCTCGGGCTCCGGCTCCGGCTCGGGCTCCCTCTCCACCACGGGAGCGGGAGCGGGGACCGAACCACCGGCCTGGGCGGAGGACAACTTGGAGCGCAGGTCGTCGTTCTCCTTCGTGAGCCGCGCCAGCTCGGACTCGACCTCGTCGAGGAACTGGTCGACCTCCCCCATGTCGTAGCCCTCACGGAGCCGGACCGGAGTAAAGCGCTTGTTGCTCACGTCCTCAGGCGTCAGCGGCATGACCTCACCCATTCAAGTCGTCGGTATCGATTCAGAACTGCTCTGCCGAACAATAGCGCCTGCCGGCGGGCACTCGTCCCCGCCGGTCCTCACCCCAAGAACACCGCGTTCACCACGGCGAGCAGGAGGTACGCCGCCACCATGACCAGGATGAAGCTGAGGTCCAGGGCGAAGTTCCCGATGCGCAGCGGTGGGATGAACCGGCGCAGCGCCTTGATGGGCGGATCGGTCACCGAGTACACGGCCTCGAGGAGCACGAGCAGGATCCCACCCGGACTCCAGGAGCGCGCGAAGACCTGCACCCAGTCGAACACGAAGCGGACCCACAAGAACACGATGAACAGCCACAGCAGGATGTGCAGCACCTGCCCGACGGCATACAAGGCAGGCGTCAGCTCTGGTTGAAGAAGCCGCCCTCAGCGATGCGGCGCTTGTCCTCGGCAGCGACGGTCACGTTGGGAGGCGAGAGCAGGAACACCTTGTTGGTCACGCGCTCGATGGTGCCACGAGAGGAAAACACGAGCCCGGCGGCGAAGTCGACGAGCCGCTTGGCGTCGGAGTCGTCCATCTCGGAGAGGTTCATGATGACGGGGGTGCCGTCGCGGTACTGCTCGCCGACGGTGCGCGCCTCGTTGTAGGTGCGCGGGTGCAGCGTGGTGATCCTGGACAACTCGGCAACAACTCCGGTGGGTCCCGGGCGCGGGCGGCGCTCGGCGAGGTCGGACACGGGGGCGGGGCGGGACTCGCGGCCGCGCTTCTCGGCGGGCCGGGCGGCGGCGGCGTACTGCTCGTCGGTCTCGTCGTAGGACTCGTCGTACTCGTCGAACCGGCCGGTGTCCTCGAGCAGACCGAGGTACTCGCCGATCTTGCGCATCGCGCTGGCCATGACTTGTCCTCCGGAACTCCGGCGCCGTGACTGGGTCAGGAATCTGACCAAGAGTCGGCGCTGCTGTCGATTCGAGACATTACTTGATGGCGGGCCTCGGACCGAGGACCGCGCTGCCAATCCGCACGTGTGTCGCGCCGATGGCGACGGCGTGCTCGAGGTCCGCGCTCATGCCCGCCGACAGCCAGGTGGCCTCGGGCCGGTCGGCCACGAAGGCCTCCCGGGCCGCGGCCAGCCGCGCGAAGGCAGCGGCCGGGTCCTCCCCCAGCGGCGCGACCGCCATCAGCCCGCGCAGCCGCAGCATCCCCGTGCCCTCGACGGCCAGCGCCAGTGCGTCCAGGTCGCCCGGGTCGGCGCCGCTGCGGCCGGCCGCCCCGGGCTGGTCCAGGCTGACCTGGAGCAGGCAGTCGACGGGGTGGGACCGGTCGTGCGCCCCCCGTTGCAGTCCGCTGACGACCTTGGCCCGGTCGACGGACTCGACCACGTCGGCGTACGACGCCACCGCGGCCGCCTTGTTGCTCTGCAGGCCGCCGATGAAGTGCCAGGTGAGCCCGAGCCCGGCGCAGTCCCCGGCCTTGCCCTCGGCCTCCTGGTGCCGGTTCTCCCCCACGTGGGTGACCCCGAGGTCGGCCAGGATCCGCACGTCGGAGGGCGGGAAGAACTTGGTGACGACCACCAGCGTCACCTCACCGGGGTCGCGGCCCGCGCGCTCGCACGCGACGCTGATCCGGCCCTGCACCCGAGCCAGGTTGGCGGCCAGGTCGTCGCCGCGGCTCACGACGCCACCGCGGGACGCCAGATCACGCCGGCACCGCGGCCGGCGTCGGGCTCCGTCGCGCCGGTACGAGTGCAGGCGCGGGTCCTCACGCGTGCACGACCCCACCACGACGACGGTGCAGCCGGCCGCCTCGAGCTGGCTGCGGACACCGGCGCCGAGGTCGAGCGCGGGCGTGCCCCACGTGGTCGTCGCGTAGGTGGCGGGCACCAGCCGGCTCACCTCGGCCCGCATCTGCTCGGGCACCTCGTAGCACCCGCCGCAGATGTGCGGTCCGACCCACGCGGCGATCGCCTCCGCCCCGAGCGCCCGCAGTCTCGCGACGGCCACGAGGACGACACCGTCCCGCACGCCGTGGCGCCCGGCGTGGACAGCACCGAGCAGGCCCGTCCGGTCGGCGAGCAGCACCGGCACGCAGTCGGCGGCCCGGGCCAGCAGCGCGATGCCGGGCCGTGCGGTGAGCAGTCCGTCGACCCGCGCCGCGTCCCCCTCGCCGGACCCGTCCTCGACCAGGTGCACGTCGTTGCCGTGCACCTGGTGCATGAGGACCGGCCGGCAGCCGGTGGCGTCGGCCAGCTCGCCGAGGGCGGACGCGCGGACCTCGGCGGTGGCCTGGTCGCCGAGGTCCAGCCGGCGGTCGGTGAAGCCGACCTCGACCGGCCCCTCCGCGCTCGGGAAGCTGTCGCGGTAGAGGAAGGTCACTTGAGGAAGTCGGGCACGTCCAGGTCGTCGTCGTCGAACTGGACCTGGCGCGGCTTCGGGGGCGCAGCGGTCGGCGCCGGGCCGGCGCCGTTGCGGCTGGGCTCGGCACTCGCCCGGGCCCCGGCGGGGACCAGCTCCTGGGCCGGCTTGGCGTGGGCGATCTGCTGCGCAGCGGCCCGGGTGTCGGCCTGCGACTGCTGGGCCACCGGGTTGCGGCGCAGGACCGTCCCGTCGTCGCGACGCTTCGGCATGCCGTTCTCGAAGCCCGCGGCGATCACGGTGACCCGCACCTCGTCGCCCAGGGCGTCGTCGATGGTCGCGCCGAAGATGATGTTGGCCTCGGCGTGGGCAGCCTGGGAGACCAGGGCGGCCGCCTCGTTGATCTCGAACAGGCCGAGGTCCGAGCCACCGGCGATCGAGAGCAGCACGCCCATCGCGCCCTCGATGCTCGCCTCGAGCAGCGGGCTGGACACGGCCATCTCGGCCGCGGCCACCGCGCGGTCCTCGCCGCGGGCCGAGCCGATGCCCATCAGGGCCGAGCCGGCGTTGGCCATCACCGACTTCACGTCGGCGAAGTCGAGGTTGATCAGACCCGGCGTGGTGATCAGGTCGGTGATGCCCGAGACACCCTGCAGCAGCACCTGGTCGGCCTGCTTGAAGGCGTCGAGCACCGAGACGCTCCGGTCGCTGATGGAGAGCAGCCGGTCGTTGGGGATGACGATGAGGGTGTCGACCTCCTCGCGCAGGCCGGCGATCCCCTCCTCGGCGGCGTTGGCCCGGCGACGGCCCTCGAAGGCGAAGGGCCGGGTGACGACACCGATCGTGAGGGCGCCGAGCGAGCGGGCGATCCGCGCCACCACGGGCGCTCCACCGGTGCCGGTGCCGCCACCCTCGCCGGCGGTCACGAACACCATGTCGGCGCCCTTGATGACCTCCTCGATCTCGTCCGCGTGGTCCTCCGCGGCGCGCGCCCCGACCTCGGGGTTGGCGCCCGCGCCGAGACCGCGGGTGAGCTCGCGACCGATGTCGAGCTTGACGTCGGCGTCGCTCATCAACAGTGCCTGCGCGTCGGTGTTGATCGCGATGAACTCGACACCCTTGAGGCCGACCTCGATCATCCGGTTGACGGCGTTGACCCCGCCCCCACCGATGCCGACGACCTTGATGATGGCCAGGTAGTTCTGGGCTGCCACGGCGGTTTGCCTTTCGCTCTGATCCGGCGCCCGCGGTGCGGGCAGGGCTCCCGGGTCCGGGTGGGACGCGGGATCGGGCTGTTCGGGGAAGGGTGTCGCGGGCCGAGAAACTCTAACCGTGAACCTGAGGGTTATAGTTATGTCAACCTGATGACGTGAGAGACAGTAGGCACGGGTCCGGGGCGAATCCAGTTCCTCCGCTGCGTGTCGCCGAAACTCCTGCACCAGTTGTGCGGGTCAGGGCGCGGGGACGGTCACCTGGGACGTCGTCGGCTGGCCGGGCACGCTGACGTCGTACCGCTTGGCCGGCTCCTTCAGCAGCGCCACCAGCACCTCGGCCTTCGCCGCGGAGTCCTCGGCACTCCCCCACACCACCTGGCGCCCGTCGCGCAGCACGAGCGTGATCTGGTCCACGGTCTCGACCGCGAGGTACTCGACGCGCCGCGACAGGGCGGGCGGGAGCGCGGAGACGACCTGGGCGGCCTCGTGGAGGGTCTCCGGGCTGATCGAGCCGCTGGTCTTGACCAACGGCAGGTTGCGCGGCGCCCGCGGGTACTCGCGGAAGATCACCCCGTCGGCGTCCATGCCGCGGATCCGGACGCCGACGTCCACGACGGCGATCGGCTTCCGCTCGGTGACGTTGATCAGCACCCGGTCCGGCCACTGCCGCACCACCTCGGCGTCGGCGACCGGCGCCAGCGACTCGACCCGCCGCTCGATCGCGGCGACGTCCACGCGGGCGAGCGGCTGGTCGTCGGTGACCCGGGCGGCCGCGCGGATCTCGTCGGCGGACAGCAGGCCGGTCCCGGTCACCTGGACGCTCTGGACCGCCAGGTAGCGGCTGAAGAACACCAGCCACACCCCGCCGACCACGAACAGCAGGACGAGGAGCACGACGAGCAGCGGCTTCCAGCTGAGCCACCGCCGTCGCCACTGACGACGGGCGAAGCGCCGTCGGCTGCGCACCGCCGTGGCGTCCTGGTCTGCGTCCGCTCCGGGACGTCGCTTGAGGAGGCTAGGCATCGGTGCGCTCCTCGAGCCGGGCGAGGAGGCGCGGCCCGATCCGGGTGACGTCCCCGGCTCCGAGGGTGAGGACCAGGTCACCGGGGCGCGCCCGGGCCAGGATCGCCGCCTCGGCGTCGGCCAGGGTGGCGGCCCGCTGGACCGCCTCCGGCGGGAGGGGTACGGCGTCGGCCACCAGGGCCCCGGTCACGTCGGGGTCGGCATCCTCCCGGGCCAGGTAGACCTCGAGCACCACCACCTCGTCCGCGGCCCCGAGGGCCTCGCCCATCGCCGGCCCGAAGATCCGGGTGCGGGAGACCAGGTGCGGCTGGAAGACCACCAGGAGCCGGCCCGCACCGGCGATGGACCGTGCGGCCTGCAGGTCGCCGCTGATCTCCTGCGGGTGGTGGGCGTAGCTGTCGAAGACCCGCACCCCACCGGCCTCGCCCTTGCTCTCCATCCGCCGACCGGAGCCGCTGAACGCCTCGAGACCCGTGCGGAGACCTGCGAAGTCCGCGCCGACCCGGAGCCCGACGGCCAGTGCCGCCAGGGCGTCGAGGACGTAGTGCCGGCCGGGGATGCGCAGCGTGATCCGGCCGAGGTCGGTGGCACCGTCGACCACGGTGAACGACGACGTGGCTCCGTCGAAGGCGAGGTCCGTCGCACGCACGTCCGCGTCCGGGGACTCGCCCACGCCGACCACTGCCCCGCCGCGCGCCCGGACTGCGGCCGCAAGGTCGCGCGCTCCCGGGTCGTCGACGCAGCAGACCAGGAAACCGTCGGGGTGCACGTGGCGCGCGAAGGTGTCGAAGGCCTCCCGGTAGGCCTGCTCGGTGCCCCAGACGTCGAGGTGGTCCGCCCCGACGTTGGTGACCACGGCCGCGAAGGGTTCGTAGACCAAGAAGGCACCGTCGCTCTCGTCGGCCTCGGCCACGAAGAGGTCGCCGGTCCCGGCGTCGGCGTTGCGCCCGGTCGCCGTGAGCACGCCGCCGACGGCGTACGTCGGGTCGAGGCCGCAGGCCAGGAGGGCCGAGGTGAGCAGCGCCGTCGTCGTCGTCTTGCCGTGCGTGCCGGCGACGGCGAGCACCCGCGACCCGGCCATCACCGAGGCCAGCCCGGCCGAGCGGGGCAGCAGCCGGAGTCCACGCCGGCGGGCCTCGAGCACCTCGGGGTTGTCCTCGCGTGCCGCCGTGGTCACGACGACGGTGTCGGCGTCGCCGACGTGCGCGGCGTCGTAGCCGAGGTGGCAGGTGACCCCGAGCTCGCGCAGCGACGGGAGGAAGGGAGTGTCCTGGTCGTCGCTGCCGGTGACCACGAGGCCGCGGGCGGCCATGATCCGGGCGATCGCGGACAGGCCGGCGCCCCCGATGCCGACGAAGTGCACGGCGCCGAGGTCCGCGGCCGGGAGGAGCACGTCGGGGACGGGGAGCCTCATCGTCGGCTGCCCTCCTCGATCACGATCCGGGCCAGTCGCTCGTCGGCGTCGCGCGGCACCAGCGCCGCCGCGGCCGCTCCCATCCGCGCGAGCCGGTCGGGGTCGGTGGCCAGCGCCGGGACCGTTCCGGCCACCCACTCGGGAGTGAGCGCGGCGTCGTCGACGAGCAACGCGCCCCCGGCGTCCACGACCGGCCGGGCGTTCCGGACCTGCTCGCCGTTGCCGATCGGCAGGGGCACGAGGACCGCGGGCAGGCCGACGGCCGCCGCCTCGACGACCGAGCTGGCGCCGGCCCGGCAGACGACGAGGTCGGCGGCGGCGTAGGCGAGGTCCATCCGGTCCACGAACGGGACGACGACGTAGGGCACCCCCGTGGGGACGGGCGCGGCCTCGCCGGACGGGCCGACGACGTGCAGCACCTGGACCCCCGCGTCGGCCAGGGCCCGCGCGGCGGCCGCGACCGACTGGTTGAGGCGTCGGGCGCCCTGAGAGCCACCGGTCACCAGGAGCGTGGGCCGGTCCGGGTCCAGCCCGAACGACGCGCGCGCCTCGGCCCGCATCGCGACCCGGTCGAGGTCGGAGATGAGGGTGCGGATCGGCAGTCCGACGTACTCCGCCCGGCGCAACGGGGTGTCCGGGAAGCTCACCGCGACCCGTCGCGCCACCCGGGAGCCGGCCTTGTTGGCCAGCCCGGGCAGGGCGTTCTGCTCGTGCACGACCAGGGGCAGGTGCCGTCGACGGGCGGCGAGGTAGACCGGCATCGAGACGTAGCCTCCGTAGCCGACGACGACGTCGGGGTCGACCCGTTCGAGCACGGCGTGGGTCGCGCGCACCGCGGCGCGCAGCCGGCCGGGCACCCGGAGCAGGTCGACCGAGGGCCGGCGCGGCAGCGGCACGGGCGGGATGAGCTCGAGGGGGTAGCCGGCGGCGGGCACCACCCTGTTCTCCAGGCCGCGCGGGGTGCCCAGGCAGGTGATCTCGGTGTCCGGGGCGAGACGGCGCAGCGCGTCGGCGGTCGCCAGCAACGGCGAGGTGTGACCGGCGGAGCCGCCGCCGGCGAGGAGAACGCGCATCGGGTCGACTTTAGACGCGGGGTGCGACTCGGCCGGCCGACAAGCCGGCGGACCGGTGTCGGCGGCGCGCGGCCAGGGCGGCGGCGGCCTGCGGCTCGCGGCGCGCGAACCCGATGAGCAGGCCGAGCGCGACCAGGGAGGGCACCAGTGCGGACCCGCCGTACGACACCAGGGGCAGCGGGATCCCGATCACCGGGAGCACGGTGATCACCATGCCGACGTTGATCATCATCTGCCCGAGCAGCCAGACGACGATGCCGAAGGTCATGTAGCGGGTGAACGCGTCGGTGCTGCGCAGGGCGACGCGCATCGCGGCGTAGGCGATGGTGAGGAACAGCCCGATCACGAGCAGCGTGCCGATCAGGCCGAGCTCCTCGCCGAGCACCGCGAAGATGAAGTCGGTGTGCGCCTCGGGCAGGTCCCCCCACTTCTGCCGGCTGGCCCCGATGCCCTCACCGAACCAGCCCCCGCTGGCCAGCGCGTAGAGACCGTGGGCGGGCTGCCAGCCAGTGCCGTGGAAGTCGCGGAACGGGTCGGTGAAGGTGGTGATCCGGTCCATGCGCTCCCCGCTGGTCCGGGCCAGGGCGAAGGCGACGACGCCCATGATGCTCAGGCAGAGCGCGAAGAAGCGGGCCGGGGCGCCGACCACCCAGAGCATCCCGAGCAGGATCGCGAACAGCACCAGGGCGGTGCCGAGGTCGCGGCCGAAGACCACCAGTCCGGTGGCCAGCAGGAGTCCCGGCACGACCGGCATCATCGTCTCGTGCAGGCTGCCGAGCCGACGGTCCTTGTGGGCGTAGACGTGGGCGGCCCACAGGATCAGCGCGAGCTTGGCGATCTCCGAGGGCTGGATGACCAGCGGTCCCAGCGCCAGCCAGTTCTGGTTGCCGTTGCGCTCGACACCGAGGAAGGCGGTCATCAGCAGCAGAGTCAGCGAGATGAAGTAGCCCGGCCAGGCGAGGCGCCGGATCCAGCGGTGAGGCAGCCGCGAGGCGATCCACGCGCACGGGAGCCCGACCACCACCCACATCAGCTGCTTGGTCACCACGTGGTAGGAGTCGCCGCCGTAGAAGCGGTAGGAGTACACGCTGGAGGCGCTCAGCACCATGATCAGCCCGATGGTCAGCAGCAGCGCCGAGGACCCGAGCAGCAGGTAGTACGCCGTCAGCGGCCGGTCGAGCGCGTGGCGCACGGCGGCGACGGCCGTGCGCGCGGACTGGAGGAGTCCGAGACGGGCGGGGGACGCGGGCCGGCTGGTCTCGGGGTTGGCCGTCGTCATCGGTGGCGCCGCCCCTCTCCCGTCAGCCCTGCGGTCCCTGCATCCTCCGCACCGCCGCGGCGAACGCGTCGCCGCGAGCGCCGTAGTCGGTGAACATGTCCATGGAGGCGCAGCCCGGGGCCAGCAGCACGGTGTCGCCCGTGTGGGCGAGACCCGCGGCGGCGGCCACGGCACGTTCCATGGGTGTCTCAGTCTCACCGTCGCCCACGACGATGACCGGCACATCCGGCGCGTGTCGCGAAAGCGCCCCCGCGATGACGTCGCGGTCGCGGCCGAGCAGCACCACGCCACGCAGCCGAGCACGCACCGCCTGCACGAGGTCGTCGAACGACGCACCCTTGGCCAGTCCCCCGGCCACCCACACGACCGGGTCGTAGGCCTGCAGCGAGGCCCGGGCGGCGTGCGGGTTGGTGGCCTTGGAGTCGTCGACGAAGTGCACGCCGTCGACCGTGGCGACGCTGCTGATCCGGTGCCCGTCGGGTCGGAAGCCGCGCAGCCCGTCGCGGACCGCCTGTTGCGAGACCCCATGGGCCCGGGCCAGCGCGGCGGCGGCCAACGCGTTCGCCACCAGGTGCGGGGCCGGCGACGGGAGGTCGTCGAGCGTGCAGAGCTCGGCCGCGCTGCTGTGCCGCGCGTCGATGAACGCCCGGTCGGCGAGCACGTCGTCGACCAGGCCGAGCATGCCGACGGCGGGCACTCCGAGGGTGAAGCCGATCGCGCGCGCGCCCTCCTCGACGTCGGCGTCGCGCACCAGGTCCTCGGTCGCCGGGTCCTGGGCGTTGTAGACGCAGGCGCGCCGCACGCCCCGGTAGATCCGGCCCTTGTCGGCGGTGTAGTCGGCCATCGCGGTGGGACCGGTGTACCAGTCGAGGTGGTCCTCGGCGAGGTTGAGCACCACCGCCGACTCCGCGCGCATCGACTCGACGTAGTGGAGCTGGAAGCTGGAGAGCTCGACCGCGAGGACGTCGTACGGCTCCGGGTCCATCACCGCCTCGACGACCGGTCGCCCGACGTTGCCCACGGCGTCGCTGCGCAGGCCGGCCGCGCGCAGGATCGCGTCCAGCATCTGCACGGTCGTGGTCTTGCCGTTGGTGCCGGTGACCGCGAGCCAGGGCGCCGGATGGTCCGGGTCGCGCAGCCGCCAGGCGAGCTCGACCTCGCCCCAGACCGGCAGGCCCCGCGCGCGGGCCGCCGCGACCAGTGGCGCGTCGGGTGGGAAGCCGGGCGAGGTGACCAGGACGTCCACGTCGCCGAGGTCCGGTGGCCACCGCGAGGTGGCGCCGGTGCCGAGGCGGACGTCGGCGCCGAGGATGCCGAGCGAGCTCGGCCCGCTCGGCCATCTCGGGCGTCTCCTTCTCGCCGAGGGCGACGACGGCGGCGCCGAGGTGGGTCAGGGTGTCGGCGGCCGCGAAGCCGGTGACGCCGAAGCCGGCGACGACCGCGCGGACCCCGTCCCAGGAGTCGTGCCGGCCGAGCGGGCGCGGGTCAGGCACTGGCCACCCACTGGGCGTAGAAGACGCCCAGGCCGGTGGCCACGCAGAGGCCGGTGATGATCCAGAAGCGGATGACCACGGTCACCTCCTCCCAGCCCACCATCTCGAAGTGGTGGTGGATGGGCGCGATCCGGAAGATGCGCTTGCCCTTGCTGAGCTTGAAGAACCCGACCTGCAGGATCACCGACAGGGTCTCGATGACGAAGAGCCCGCCGAGGATGATCAGCAGCCCCTCGGTGCGGGTCAAGATGGCCAGCCCGGCGAGCGCACCGCCCAGGGCGAGGGAGCCGGTGTCGCCCATGAAGATCGCCGCCGGGGACGCGTTCCACCACAGGAACCCGAAGCAGGCGCCGGTGATGGCCGCCGAGACGATGGCCAGGTCGAGCGGGTCGCGCACCTCGTAGCAGTTGACGCTGGGCAGCTCGGCGCAGGACTGGTTGTTCTGCCAGATGTTCACCAGCGTGTAGGCGCCGAAGACCATGGTGCACGCGCCGGTGGCCAGCCCGTCCAGCCCGTCGGTGAGGTTGACCGCGTTGCTGAAGCCGGCGACCAGGAGCCAGATGATCAGCAGGACGACGACGGCCGGGAGCTCCCAGCCGATGTCCTTGATGAAGGAGATGTGGTGGGACGCCGGGGTGCGGTGGTTCTCGTCCTCGAGCACCGGGGAGAGCGCGAGGACCCCGAAGACCAGGGCCACGACCGTCTGCCCGATCATCTTCGCCGCGCTGCGCAGTCCGAGGCTGCGTTGCTTGACGATCTTGATGAAGTCGTCGAGGAAGCCCACGAAGCCGAGGCCCACGAAGAGGAAGAGCAGCAGCAGTGCGGAGGCGCTCACGCCGCCGCCGGTCAGCAGGTTGGCGGCGAAGTAGCCGACGACGGTGGCCAGGATGACGACCAGGCCGCCCATCGTGGGGGTGCCCCGCTTGGTGTGGTGCGTGGTCGGGCCGTCCTCCCGGATCTCCTGGCCGTAGCCGCGCTTGGAGAGGACGTCGATGGCGACCCGGGTGCCGAGGAGCGAGATCAGCAGCGCGATGCCGCCGCCGAAGAGGATCGCTCTCATGGTGGAGGGTCTCCTTCGGTTCGGGAGGCGTCGGCCAGCAAGCCGTCGGCGACATGCTCGAGGGCGACCCCGCGCGAGGCCTTCACGAGCACCACGTCACCCGGCAGCACATTGTTGCGCAGCCAGGTCAGTGCCTCGTCACGCCCCGCCGTGACGACGAGCGCGCCGTCGTAGCCGGGCTCCTCGCGGGCCCGGTCGGCGATCCCGCGGGCCTCGTCCCCGACCACGACGAGGACGTCGACTCGCGCGCATCGTGCGGTGAGGCCGACCGCGCGGTGCTCGTCGTCGTGCCGCGTCGCCCAGCTCCTTCATCTCCGCCGAGCACCGCGACGTGCGGCGGCCGCTGAGCCCGATCCGGTGGAGCGTGTCGAGCGCCGCCACCATCGAGTCCGGGTTGGCGTTGTAGGCGTCGTTGATGACGGTCACGCCGTCGGCCCGCTCGTGCACCTCCATCCGCCAGCGCGAGGCCGGCCGAGCGGCGGTCAGGGCGGCGCCGCCACCCGGTCCAGGGGCACGCCGACGGCGACCGCCATCGCCGCGGCCGCGGTGGCGTTGGTGACCTGGTGGCCGCCGACCTGGTGCGAGCCGGACCGGGGCGCCCGCGCGCCGTCGTACGCGAGCTCGAACGACATCCGCGCCAGGTCGTCGGCCTCGACCCGGTCGGCGATGACGTCTGCGCCTCGGCCGCCGAAGGTGAGCACCCGCGCGTGGTGCGGTCGGCGATCGCCGTCCAGCCGCGGGTCGCCGGGCGGGGAGCACGGCGGTGCCGTCGGCCGGCAGCGCCTCGACGATCTCGCCCTTGGCGCGGGCGATGGCCTCGCGGCTGCCGAACTCTCCCAGGTGGGCGCTGCCGACGTTGAGCACGGCGGCGACGCGGGGCCGGGCGATCGTGCAGAGGTAGGCGATGTTGCCCTCGTGCCGGGCGCCCATCTCGACGACGAGGTACGCCGTGTCGGCGGTCGCCCGGAGCACGGTGAGCGGCACGCCGAGCTCGTTGTTGAGGTTGCCGAGGGTGGCCACCGTCGGCCCGGCCGCGGACAGGATCGCGGCGAGGTAGTCCTTGGTGCCGGTCTTGCCCTGGGACCCGGTGAGGGCGAGGACGGTGATGTCGGGCAGCCGGTCGAGCACCCGCCGCGCGAGCAGCCCGAGCGCGACCTCCGGGTCGGCGACGACGACGGTCGGCGCGCCGGTGGGGTGGGCGGCCAGCACGGCGGCGGCCCCTGCCGCGTGCGCGGCGTGCGCGTACTGGTGGCCGTCCACGTGCGCCCCGTGCATCGCCACGAAGAGACCTCCGGGCACCACGGCGCGGCTGTCCAGGAAGGCCTCGCCGGTGACGACGGTGTCGGCCGGGCCGTGGACCGCGCCGTCCGTGGCGTCGGCGATCTCGGCGAGGGTGAGCGGGATCATCGGCCGGCCAGCTCCTCGAGCACGACCGCGCGGTCGTCGAACGGGTGCACCACGCCGGCGATCTCCTGGCCGGTCTCGTGCCCCTTGCCCGCGACCAGCACGATGTCGCCGGCGGTCGCCAGCGCGAGCGCGCGGCGGATCGCCGCGCGTCGGTCCCCCACCTCCAGGGACTCCCCCGGCCCGTCGGCGCCGGCCAGCACCTCGCGCCGGATCGCGGCGGGGTCCTCGGTGCGCGGGTTGTCGTCGGTGACGATGAGCACGTCGGCGAGCCGAGCCGCGATCTCACCCATCAGCGGCCTCTTGCCCGGGTCGCGGTCGCCGCCGGCTCCGAGCACGACGATGACCCGCCCGCCGGTCAGCGGGCGCAGCGTCCCGAGTGCGGCCTCGACGGCATCGGGCTTGTGGGCGTAGTCGACGACGACCTCGAAGGGCTGTCCCGCGTCCACGCGCTCCAGCCGACCCGGCACGCCGGGTCCGGACCTGATGCCGTCCGCGACCGCCCGGGCGTCGAGGCCCGCCTCCGCGCAGGCGGCGATCGCCGCGAGGGTGTTGGCGACGTTGAACTCACCGGGCAGCGGGCAGCCGGCGTCGATCCGCAGCCCGTCCGGCCCGAGGACCGTGAACGTCGAGCCGGCCGCGGTCAGCACCACGTCGACGGCCCGCCAGTCGGCGTCGGCGGCGGCGACGGCGTAGGTGCGCACCGGCACCGAGGCCTCGGCGGCCAACCGGCGGCCGTGCTCGTCGTCGACGTTCACCAGAGCCCGGCGCGCTCGCGCCGGGGTGAACAGGTCGGCCTTGGCGCGGTAGTAGTCCTCGAGGTCGGTGTGGAAGTCGAGGTGGTCGCGACCGAGGTTGGTGAACACCGCGACGTCGAACCGCACGCCGTCCACCCGGCCCAGGACGAGCGCGTGGCTGGAGACCTCCATGAAGCAGGCGTCCACGCCGCGCTCGCGCATCACCGCGAACAGGCCCTGGAGGTCGGGGGCCTCCGGGGTGGTGAGGGCCGTCTTGACGTCGAGGCCGAGGATGCGGGTGCCGATGGTGCCGACCACCGCGGCCGGGACGCCCGCGTGCAGCAGCCCGGCCTCGGCCAGCCGGGTGGTCGTGGTCTTGCCCTGGGTGCCGGTGACCCCGACCATCCGCAACGCGGCGGTGGGCTCGCCGTACACCGCGGCGGAGAGGTCGCCCAGCGCGCGCCGTGGGTCGTCGACGACGAGGGCCGGAACCCCGTCCGGCACCCCGTCCCGGCCCGTGCGGTCGGTGAGCACCGCGACCGCACCGGCGGCGACCGCGGCGTCGACGAAGTCGATGCCGTGGGCCCGCGCGCCCGGGAGGGCGGCGTACAGGTCGCCGGCCACGACCCGCTGTGAGCTCAGCGAGACGCCGGTGACCGCGGTGCCGCCGTCCCCGAGGACCTCGGACCCGACGCCGCGACCGGCGAGCCGGTCGTGCAGCGTCGCGAGGGAGGTGCGCGGCGGATGGGCCGGGCGGGTCGCCGCCGCGGGATCGTCGTCGACCACGCCGCGAGGCTACCGCTCGCCGCTGCCGGCCACCCGGCCCCACTCGACCGGGAGGTCGGAGGGCTTGGTGCCGGTCGGGGGGACGGCGTAGCGGCGGAGGGCGTAGCTCATGATCTTGGCGAACGCCGGGCCGCCGACGGAGCCACCGCCGCCGCCGTTGCGGGGGTTCTGCACCACGACGTAGACGGTGAAGCGCGGGTCGTCGGCGGGGGCGAAGCCCGCGAAGGACACCGTGAAGGAGCCGTCGTAGCAGCCGCAGTCCTTGCCGACCCGCTGGGCGGTGCCGGTCTTGCCGGCCACCCGGTAGCCCGGCACCGCGGCACCGGGCGCGACACCGTCCTCGGGGTCGATGACCTTCTCCATCATCTTCATCGTCTGCTTGGCCGCCTCGGGACTGATCACCTGGCGGGTGCCCGCGGTGTCCGTGCCGACGGTCATGCCGTCGTCGGTGACGGCCGAGCCGGCGATGATGCTCGGGTCGACGCGGACGCCGCCGTTGGCGACCGTGTTGATCGCCGCGGTCATCTGCACGGCGTTGACCGAGAGGGACTGCCCGAAGGCCATCCGGTCCTTGGTCTGCGAGGTCGAGCAGCGGGCCGGCCGGGATGATGCCGGGCGCCTCACCCCGGACCCCGATGTCGGTCGGCGAGCCGAGGCCGAAGGCGTGGAGGTAGCGGCTCAGCGTCTGCGGGCTGAACTTGTCGGCGGCCAGCACGGTGCCGATGTTGGAGGACTTCGCGAGCACGCCGGCCAGGGTGAGGTTGATGGTGTCGTGGGGGAACCAGTCCTTGATCGCCCGGTCCTGGCGGAAGAGCCGCCCCGGCACCCGCAGCTTCGTGCGCGGCGTGACCTTGCCGGCGTCGATCAGCGAGGACATGGTCAGCACCTTCTCGACCGAGCCCGGCTCGTAGACGTCGTTCATGGCCCGCGACCCGAGGTTCTCGCGGCGCGCCTCGAGGGGCGCCGTGGCGTCGAACGTCGGGTGGTCGGCGACGGCGAGGAGCTCACCGGTGCGGACGTCCATGACGATCGCGAGCCCCGAGTCGCCGCGGGCGTCCTCGACGGCCTGGCGGACGACGCGCTGGACGTACCACTGCAGGTCGACGTCGAGCGTGGTGTGCAGGTCCTGGCCGTCGACGGCCTTGTCGATGGTGTTGACCCCGAGCGGGATCCGGTTCCCCCCGCTGACCTGGTAGTGCGCCGAGCCGTCGGTGCCGGACAGCAGCTTGTCGAAGGTGAGCTCGAAGCCGGCCAGCGGCCGTTCGCCCTCCTCGGGGTCCGGGGTGCCGAGGAAGCCGACCAGGTTGGCCGCGACGTCCGCGGCCGGGTAGTCCCGGGCCGGGTCCCGGCGCGTGGACAGCCCCTCGTAGCCCAGCTCGTCGGCCTCGGCCAGGACGTCGGTGGCCAGGGTCGAGGGGACCTGGCGGGCGACGTACTCGAAGCGGCTGCCGGTGGCGCGCAGGGCGTCCAGGGTCGCGAAGTAGTCGATGCCGAGCCGGGCGGCGAGGAACTTCGCCAGCTCGGGGGCGTCCGGCCGCGTCCACTCCGGGTCCGCGACGATCATCAGTCCCTCGACCGAGTCGGCGAGCGGGATGTCGTTGCGGTCGAGGATGTCGCCCCGGCCGGCGGGGAGCACCACCTCGATCGAGCCCTCGGCGGCCGCCATCGCGGCGTACGACTTCGGGTCGATCGCCTGCAGCTGGACCAGTCGGGCTCCGAAGAACGAGAGCACCATGGCAATGACCACGAAGCCGGCGCGCAGCCGCGTCATCGGGGATCCGCGCCGGCTGGGGCGGCGGGTCGAGGCCAAGGATTCTCTCCGGATGTCTGGAAGGGTCAGCGGCGGTTGTCGTCGCGGTGCTTGCGGCCTCCATCATGGCCGCCGGAGCCTCCGCCACCGGTCTTCGTGGTGCTCGTGTCGGCGACTTCCTCGTGCACGATCGGGGCCGGCGTCAGCACCGCGGGCTTGCGCGGCGGAAGCGCCCGGATCCGCAGGCCGTTGGCGCGCGTGGCCGCCGCCGGCACGCCGACCACCTTGCCGTCGGACAGCTGGAGGAACGCCGGGCTCAGCGCCGGGACCATTCCCATCGCCTGCGCGGCCTCGGCCACCCGCTGGGGATCGCGGAGGTCGTCGAGCTCCATGCGGAGGGTCTGCTCGCGGGCGGTCAGCGTCCGCGCCTGCGTCTCCAGGCTGCTCGCCGCGAAGCTCGCCTGCTGCATCGAGGTGTTGAAGAGGAGCAGCCCGACCACGCCGCCGAGCAGGACCAGGGACACGAGGGTCACGAACGGCACCCGCGGGGCCACCGCGGTGCGGCGCGGGACGACGGAGAGCCGGGCCCGGGCCACGGCCTGGCCGGCGACCTTGGGAACGCGACGGCGGAGGGGAAGGGCCACCGAGCTGCTCATTCGGGGTCCCCGACGCGCTGGGAGCGAAGCGAGGAGCGTGGTGGGGTGATGCTCATGACTATGCGACTCCTCTGTGCGGGGTTCCTGGGCGGACGCGTTCGACGGCGCGGAGGCGGACCGAGGCGGCGCGTGGGTTGTGCTCGACCTCGACGTCGTCGGCGCGCTCGGCGCCGCGGGTGACCAGGCGCAGGGCCGGCTCGTGGCCCTCGGGCACGAACGGCATGTCCACCGGGACGTCGGAGCGGGTCACCTTGGTGAAGGCCTGCTTGACCAGGCGGTCCTCCAGCGAGTGGTAGGACTCCACCACCACACGGCCGCCGACGCTGATCGCGTCGATGGCGGCGGGGATCGCCCGGCGCAGCACCGCGAGCTCGTCGTTGACCTCCATGCGCAGCGCCTGGAAGGTCCGCTTCGCCGGGTGTCCCCCGGTCCGGCGCGCCGGCGCCGGGATGGTGGCGTACAGCAGCTCGACCAGCCGGGCCGAGGTGGTGAACGGCGCCTCCTCGCGGGCCCGCACCACCGCGCGGGCGATCTGGCGGGCGAACTTCTCCTCGCCGTACTCCCTCAGCACGCGGGCCAGGTCGGCGGCCGGGTAGGTGTTGAGGACGTCCGCGGCGGTCGGCCCGACGGTGCCGTCCATCCGCATGTCGAGGGGCGCGTCGGTCCGGTAGGCGAAGCCCCGGTCCGCCACGTCGAGCTGGAGGGAGGAGACGCCGAGGTCGAAGAGCACCGCGTCGACGGACGCCAGCCCCAGGTCGGCCAGCACCTCGGGGAGCTCGTCGTACACCGCGTGCACGCCGGTGAAGCGATCGCCGAACGGCGCGAGCCGCTCCCCCGCCAGGGCGAGGGCGTCGGGGTCCCGGTCGATGCCGACCACCCGGGCCAGGGTGCACCGCGTCAGGACGGCCTCGGTGTGCCCGCCGAGCCCCAGGGTCGCGTCCACGAGGACCGCGCCGTCATGGTCGAGCGCGGGCGCGAGGAGAGCGACGACCCGGTCGAGGAGCACCGGGACGTGGCGGGGGGTGGACATCGAGGACGCCTACCGTCCCAGGCTGACCAGGAGCAGGAGGACCGCGGCGAAGCCGACCGAGGTGACCGCGGAGAAGGCCATCACCGCCACCGTCTCCCGCGCCTGGTGCCGGACCCGACGGACGGGTGGGGCACCGGCGGTCAGGCCGGGAACGGCGGTGTGTGCCGTCAACGTGTTGCTCATGGAATCGACCCCAAAGACGTGGTGTGGTGCTGCGGGTGCCTCGCCCGGTCAGGTCCCTGCCCGCTCCCCGTGGGGGACGTGCCGTCTGGAACCGGGGAAGGTGCCCCAGATGGCTGGAGAGCGGGCCCGAGACCTGGCCGTGCGATGCCGGTGTGGAGTTGTGCTGCGGGTGGAGCGGAGTGGAGTGGGGCTAGACGCCGGGGAAGATCTCCTCGCTGAGGTCGGCGAACTGCTGCTCCTCCGAGGCGAGGTAGGTCTCCCAGTTGGTGGGGTCCCAGATCTCGATCCGGTCCAGGGCGCCGATGACCACGACGTCCTTGTGGAGTGAGGCGTACTCGCGCAGCAGCGGCGCGATGCCGATCCGCCCCTGCTTGTCGGGAACCTGGTCGAACGCGCCGGACGAGAGCATCCGGACGTAGCTGCGGGTGGACTTGTTGGTGAGCGACGCCTCGCGCAGCTTCGCGGTCAGCGTGTGGAACTGGTCGAGCGCGTAGACCGTCAGGCAGCGCTCCTGGCCACGGGTGACCATCAGCCCCTCCTCCAACTGGTCCCGGAACTTCGCCGGGAGGAACAACCGACCTTGTCGTCGAGCTTCGGGGTGTAGGTACCGACGAACATCGGCCGACCCCCACTTCCGCTCCCTTGTCCTCCACTTTGCTCCACACTACTCCACTTTCCCCCACCGTCAACCACATTCGGGGCGATTTCCCCACCCGCCGGAACCCCGAAGCCCGGGTTGCCTACGGCGACCGAGGCGGGCAATCCGTGACCGAACCGTGATCGGAGCGTGGACATGCAGAACCGACCGGACGCGTAAGTTGCCGGGACGGCCTACCGTGGTGTCAGAGCCGGCGAGCAGGCGCCGCGCGGGAGCGCGCGCGCGTCAAGAAGGGACGAGGCGTGGCAGAGCCGACGACGCAGGACCGCACCGCGCAGGGAGACCCCGGCGCCGGGGGTGCCGACCTGGAGACCGTCGCCCGGGTGACCCGGCGGGTCCGCGACAACATCGAGCGGGTCATCGAGGGCAAGCCGGACGTCGTCACCGCCGCGGTGATGGTGCTGCTCGCCGAGGGACATCTGCTCATCGAGGACGTCCCCGGCGTCGGCAAGACCATGCTGGCCAAGGCGCTGGCCGCGGTCCATCGACTGCTCGGTGCGCCGCATCCAGTTCACGCCCGACCTGCTGCCCTCGGACGTCACCGGGTGTGTCGATCTTCGACCAGCAGCGCCGCGACTTCGAGTTCAAGCCGGGCGCGATCTTCGCGCAGATCGTGATCGGCGACGAGATCAACCGGGCCTCGCCCAAGACGCAGTCCGCGCTGCTGGAGTCCATGGAGGAGCGCCAGGTCACCATCGACGGGCACGACCTACGAGCTGCCGACGCGCCTTCATGGTGGTCGCCACGCAGAACCCGGTCGAGATGGAGGGCACCTACCCGCTGCCGGAGGCCCAGCGCGACCGCTTCATGGCCCGGGTCTCGATCGGCTACCCCAGCGCGAGGCGGCCGAGCTCGCGATGCTCGACATCGCACGGCGGCGTGCAACCCGCTGGACGACCTCCAGCCGGTGGCCGCACGCCGCACGAGATCGCAAGCTGGTCGAGCGCCGTCCGCGGTGTCCACGTCGCCGACGCGGTGCGGCGGTACGCCGTGGACGCTGGTCACCGCCACCCGCACCCATCCCGACCTGCAGACTCGGCGCCTCCCCGCGCGCCACGCTGCACCTGCTGCGCGCCGCCAAGGCCGTCGCGGCGCTCGCAGCGGCCGCGACTTCGTGCTGCCGGACGACGTGCAGGCGCTCGCCGTCGCCGTCCTCGCCCACCGGCTGCTGCCCACCGTCGAGGCCGCGATGACCGGCCGCAGCACGACCGCCATCCTCGACGGCATCGTCGGCACCGTCCCGGTGCCCGACGGGTCTGCCTGAGCGCCGGGGGCGAGATGCCGATGACCGGGGGACCGCATGGTGCGTGACGGCGCTCGCCGGGCTGACCATGCGCGGGCGGTCCTTCGTCGCGGCGGGGCTCACGGCGATCGTGTGCGCGATGGTCCTCGGCGAGGACTCCCTGGTGCGCGTCGGCGTGCTGCGTCACCGCCCTGCCCCTGATCACCGCGCTCGTCCTGACCCGCAGCCGCTACCGGGTCGCCCTGGTCCGCACCGTCACCCCGCAGCTGGTGGCGGCCGGGCAGCCCGCACTGGTGCGGCTGTCGCTGAACAACGAGGCGCGGACCCCGAGCGGCCTGCTGCTCCTGGAGGACCAGGTGCCCTACGTGCTCGGCGCCCGCCCCCGGTTCGTCCTGGAGGGGATCGGCCACGGCTGGCGCCGGCACGTCACCTACCAGGTGCGCTCCGACGTCCGCGGCCGGTTCGCCATCGGTCCGATGAGCGTGCGGGTCAGCGACCCGTTCGGGATGGTCGAGCTCGGCCGGGCGTTCCAGACCGCCGCACAGCTGACCGTGACGCCCCGCACCGTGCCCCTGCCGACGATCCCGATGGGCGGCGCCTGGACCGGGTCGGGCGACAACCGGCCGCGGTCCTTCGCCGCCGGCAGCGCCGAGGACGTCACGGTCCGCGAGTACCGCCGCGGCGACGACCTCCGCCGGGTGCACTGGCGCAGCTCGGCGCGCGTGGGCGAGCTGATGGTGCGCCGCGAGGAGCAGCCCTGGCAGTCGCGGGCGACCCTCTTCCTGGACAACCGCACCCGGGCGCACCGGGGACAGGGCATCGCGTCGTCCCTGCGAGGCGGCCGTGTCCGCCGCCGCGTCGGTCGCGGTGCACCTGAGCCAGCGCGGCTTCACCGTCCGGCTGGTCACGGCCACCGGCGAGGACCCCGGCACCGTCTGGCACTTCCGCGCGGCCGAGCTCAACACCGGCCCGCTGCTGGAGGCCCTCGCCGTGGTCCAGCCCACCGCCCACACGCAGTTCGACATGGGATGGCTCGGCGAGTCCGCGAACGGCGGCCTGGTGGTCGCCGTCCTCGGCGCGCTCGACAACCACGACCAGCCGATGCTGCGCCGGATGCTCCACCACGCCGGATCGGCCCTGGCGATCGCGCTCGACGTCGAGCAGTGGCAGCCGGGGGCCGGTCCCCGCGCGGGCACCGACAACGCCGCGGTGCTGGGTCGGCAGGGCTGGCGGGCCGCCGACCTGCGGCCGGGCGACCGGCTCGAGGGCGTCTGGCAGGAGCTCGGCCGCAGCAGCTCCCAGGGTGCCCGCCTCGCCGATCGCCCCACGTCCTCCGTCGTCATGCCGGGGGCCCTGCGATGACCGCCCCCACCGTCGAGCGTCGCGCCGCACCGTCGCCCACCTCGAGCCCGCCGACCGCCCCGCTGGGCCAACGGCTCGCCGGCCGGATGGGCGGCGGCGCCTCCGCCGCCCTCGCGCTCGCCGCGGCGGCCGCCGGGACCACGTGGCTGGCGATGTTCTCCTGGAGCGGCTTCACCACGCGACCCGCGCTCTTCCTCGGCCCTCTCTTCCTGCTCGCCGTCGTGGTGGCCGGGCTCGGGACCGCGCTGCGCCTGGCACGCCTGCCCGCCTGGTGGTCCTGGCGATCCAGTCCGTGGTCGGGTTCCTGGCGGCGCAGGCGATCATCACCGGCTACGCCCTGCCGACACCGACGGCCCTGGCCGACCTGGGCGCCCGCTGGACGGGCGCGCTGGAGTCCTCGCGCTTCTACTCCGCTCCGGTGCCGCCCTCGGCCGACGGCGTCGAGCCACTGCTCATCCTGGGTGGCCTGGCCTGTCTGCTCCTGGTGGACCTGCTGGCCTGCTCGCTGCGCCGGGTGCCCCTGGCCGGGCTGCCCCTGCTCACGATCTACACGATCCCGATCAGCCTGACCGGCGACGGGGCCTCCTGGTGGGTGTTCGCCGGGATCAGCGGCGGCTTCGTGCTGATGCTGTTCCTCCAGGAGAGCGAGCACCTCTCCCGCTGGGGACGCACCCTGGGCCAGGACAACCCCGCCGACGACCCGAGCGGCTTCAGCGTGCGCACCGGCGACGTCCGGACCACCGCCGTCGGCATCGCCGCCGGCGCCACGGCCCTCGCGCTGCTGCTGCCCGTCCTGATCCCGACGCTGAGCCTGTCGTGGTTCGAGGGCGGCTTCGGCCCCGGCGACGGGGACGACCTGCGGATCGAGAACCCGGTCGGCGACCTCCGGCGCGACCTGCAGCGCGGCGCCGACATCCCGGTGCTGCGCATCACCACCGCGGACCCCGACCCGGAGTACCTCCGGATCGCCGTGCTCACCCGGCTCGGCAACGACGAGTGGAGCACCGGCAACCGCACCATGCCCCAGGAGAACGTCGCGGTCGGCGAGATGCCGCCGCTGCTCGGCGTCGACCAGAAGGTGATCGACCGGTCACCGCCGGAGCGGTCCTACCAGGTCCAGGTGGACGAGGCCTTCGACTCGATCTGGCTGCCCACCTCGCAGAACGTCTCCGAGATCAACGCCGGCAGCCGCTGGCGCTACGACACGAGCACCATGGACTTCCTCGCCGGTGACGACGAGGTCAGCACCAGCGGCATGAGCTACACCTTCAGCAAGATCGACCTGGACCTCTCCGCGGCCGAGATGGCCCAGGCCCCGGCCGCGGTCAACGCCGCCGGCACCGAGTACACCGCGCTCCCGAGCGACCTGTCCCCGCAGGTGCGCGCCCTGGCCCGCGAGGTGACCGAGGGCTACACCAACTCCTACCAGCGGGCCGTGGCCCTGCAGGACTGGTTCCGTGACACCGGTGGGTTCACCTACAGCCTCGACGTCGTCGAGAGCAACGGCTCCGACGACCTGGTCGCCTTCTTGTCCAACGAGGAGGGTGGGCGCAAGGGCTACTGCGAGCAGTTCGCCTCCGCGATGGCGGTGATGGCCCGCACGCTCCGGATCCCTGCCCGGGTCGCGGTCGGCTTCCTGCGCCCCGAGGACCTCGGCGGGAACCGCTACGAGTTCAGTGCCCACGACATGCACATGTGGCCCGAGCTCTACTTCCCGGGCTCCGGCTGGGTGCGCTTCGAGCCCACGCCGGCCGGTGGTCCCGAGGAGGTGGACACCTTCGCCCCGGCGTACACCGAGGAGCGGCTCCCCGACGTGGTCGAGCCATCCCTGCAGCCGACCAACGCCCAGCCGAGCGAGGACCTCCCGTCCCGCGCCGGCGACGCCCCCACCGACGACCGCGAACGCCGCGGACGCCGCGGGCGGCGGCGTCGCCGGCCTCGGGACGACCGCCTGGCGGGTGCTGCTCGGGGTGGTTGTCCTGGCCCTGCTGGTCGGGCTGGCCTACGTGCCCCGGCTGCTCCGGCGGCTGCGCCGCGACCGGCGCTGGCGCACCGGTGGTGCGCCCGCGGCCTGGGCCGAGCTGCACGACACGGCCGCCGATCTCGGGATCACCTGGCGGCCCGGCCTCTCCCCCCGCGCCACCCGGGCCCGGCTCATCGAGCACTTCGGTGCTCCCCTGGACGGATCGTCACCCGAACGGCCGCCGCGCGGTCCGTCGGTGGCCCCCGTGGCCGTCGAGGCGTTGGACCGGATCGTGCACGAGGTCGAGCTGATGCGCTACGCGCGGCGTCCGGGGACCGCCGACGACAGCGGCCTGCGCTACGACACCGAGCTCTGCGTGGCGGCGTTGTACGGCGGGGCGCCGCGCTCCACCCGGCGCCGGGCGCACTGGTGGCCCCGGTCCCTGGTCGGCGGCGCACCCCGCGGCTCGTCGCCAAGGCGGCCGAGCCGGCGTCGCAGGGCGTGGTCGTCGACCACGTGGGCTGAGGTCGGTCGAGCGAGGAGCCGGTCAGAACCCGCCGCGCTCGTCGCGGCGTCGGCGCCACCGCTCCTCCATGCGCTCCATGAAGGAGCCGGAGCTGTCGTGGCGGGTGCGCGGTGACCGACGGCGCGACCGGCCACCCTCGATCAGGGTGAAGCCGCCGCGACCGGCGGGCTCGGCGGTCCGGCCCTCCTGGCCCGCGGGGCCACTGGCGGAGTTGCCGCCGCGCAGCGCGGTGAGCGCCATGGTGGCCGAGCCGAGCATGATCACGAACCCGGCGATGCCGAGCGGGATGAGCTTGTAGAACGCCCCGGCGACCAGCACCGCGACCCCGAGGGCGAAGCCCACCCCGGCGAGGATCGCCCGGCGACGGGCACTCTGCCGGAAGCTGGTGCCGCGCAGGGTGGAAGCGAGCTTGGGGTCCTCCTGGACGAGGGCGCGCTCCATCTGCTCGAGCAGTCGGAGTTCTTCTTCCGAGAGCGGCACTTCTTCCTCCCCGGCCTGGTGGTGTCTGCAAGTCTAGGCAGGCGCGGGTCAGCGCGGTAGCGGGTGTGCAAAATTGGTACACAGGTATCAGGATCCGCGGCTCAGGGCCGACCGCCGAGCAGGCTGGCGGGCCCCACCACCGCGGAGCCGAACCGGCGGGTCGCGCGGTCCACGGCCCGGTCGGCGTCGGACCATCCGTGGTCACGTTCACCGAGCACCAGCTGGCGGTGCACCGAGGTCCGCGGCACGAGTCCCTCGACCCGCACCCCCACCAACCGCAGCCGGGCGCGCTGCAGCCCCAACGCGTCGTACAGGCGCTCGGCGGTGCGGAACACCTCCTGGGTCACGTCGGTGGCCTCGGGCAGCGTGCGGGAGCGGGTGATGGTGGTGAAGTCGGCGAACCGCACGGTCAGCGTCACCGTGCGGCCGGCCACCCCCGCGACCCGCATCCGTCCGGTGACCTTGGCGGCCAGCCGGAGGACCTCGCGCACGATCGCCTCGCGGTCGTCGGTGTCGCGGCCGAAGGTCTCGTGGGCACCCATCGACTTGTCGGGCTCGAAGGGCCCGTGCCGCGGGGTGATCTCGCGCCGGTCCTCCCCCCAGGCCAGGGCGTGCAGGTGGCTGCCGAGCGCGTCCCCGACGGCGCGCTGGAGGGTCCGCAGCGGCGTGTGCGCGACGTCGCCGACGGTGACCAGGCCGAGCCGGTGGAGCATCGCCTGGGTCTTCTCGCCCACCCCCCACAGCTCGCCCACGTCGAGGGGATGGAGGTAGGTGGTGACCGCGGAAGGCGGGGACGACGACCACGCCGTCGGGCTTGGCCCGTCGGCTGGCCAGCTTGGCCACCGACACCGAGGCGGCCACCCCGACCGAGCAGGTGATGCCCTGCTCGTCGTGGATGGTGGCGCGCAGCCGCTCGGCCACCTCCAGCGGCGACCCGAGCCGCCGGGTGGCGCCGCGCACGTCGAGGAACGCCTCGTCGAGCGACAGCACCTCCACCAGCGGGGTGATCCTGCGGAAGTTCTCCATCACCGAGGAGGACACCCGACCGAAGGTCTCGAAGTCCGGGGAGATCACCACCGCCTGCGGGCACAGCCGTCGGGCCCGGGTCGACGGCATCCCGGACCGGACGCCGTAGGTGCGGGCGAGGTAGTTGGCCGACAGCACCACCCCGCGCTGCCCACCGCCGACGATCACCGGGACCTCGCGCAGCTCGGGTCGCTCCCGCACCGCCACCGACGCGTAGAACGCGTCCATGTCGACGTGCAGGATCGGGCAGCGGGCCGAGGTGTCAGTCACAGACACCCCGCGACAGAGCCGAGTCGGCGGTGCGACCTACCGCGCGAGCAGGTGCAGCTGGGTGGCCAGCGGGAGGTACTCGGGTCGCTCGGCGACCGCCTGCTCGAGCTCGACCAGCGCGGCGGTGGCGCCGGGCTCGAGGTCGAGGAGGGAGCCGGGGACCAGGTCGGCGAAGACCCGGACCCCGTGCACGTCGGTGGTCTCGAAGCCGGCCCCGGCCAGCAACCCGACGACCTCGTCGCGGGTGAACCGGCGCCCCGACCGGCCGGTCTCGCGGTAGCCGGGCTCCAGCATCGCCAGGGCCTGCGCGAAGTGCCCGGCCATGGCGCGGGCGATGACCGCGGCGTGCCGCTGGGCCACCAGCAGGCTGAGGGAGCCGCCGGGCCGGAGCACGTCGCGGATCGTGGCGAGCGCCGCGGCCGGGTCGGGCACCACCTCGAGCACCCCGTGACAGAGCACCAGGTCGGCATCGGCCTCCGCGAGACCGGGCAGCCCTGGCAGGTCGGCCAGGTCGCCCTGGACACCGGCGACCAGGTCGGTGACGCCGCTCTCGGCAGCGCGACGGCCCAGCGCCGCGAGGGCGTCGGGGCTGGGGTCGACGACGGTGACCCGGTGGCCGAGCCCGGCCAGCAAGACGGCGAAGCCGCCGGTGCCGCCGCCGATGTCGACGACCCGCGCCGGGGTGTCGGTGCCACGGGCGTCCAGGACTCCCCGGACGGCCGCCCAGACGACGGCGGTCCGGGTGGCGCTACGACGTTCGCCGGCCGACATGCGGTCCAGCCTATTGGCTGGGCGAGAGGGCTCATCCCGGGCTCCCGGGCGAGCGGTGCCACAGCTTGCGGGCCACCTGCTTGACCTCCTCGCCGGCCGGCTTGATGTCGGCGTACGGCGACATCTGGAACCCGCTGGAGTGCACCAGCACCCGGCGCCGGATGACGGTCTCGTCGTCCGGGCCCCGGTGCTGGGTGCCGACCTCGGCATAGCCCGCGGGCACCTCCGCCAGCCGGTCGTGCACCGCCTCGATCCCGTCGGCCCGCCAGAGCCGGTGCAGGTCGAGCAGGTCCCACGCGCCGGTGCCGCGCAGCGACGCGCCGCGGTAGCCGGTGCGGCGCATCTCGCCGCGGACCACCAGCAGCCAGGAGCCGAAGACGGTGGCGGCGTAGGGGCCCTGGGCGTCCTCGAAGAACGTCGCGTCGACCGGCCCGGTGCCGTCGTCGAGGGTGAGGAAGACGACCCGGCGGCCGGACCGGATCGGCGGGGTCTGGGTGGCCACCTTGACCCCGGCGACCAGCAGCGCGGACTTGCTGCGCTGCCGGAGCAGGTCGCTGGAGCGGACCACCCCGAGCGCGTCGAGGAACTCCGCGTAGGAGTCCACGACGTGCCGGCTGGCGTCCAGCCCGAGGATCTCCAGCTCGGCGCGCATCCGCTCCTCGGCCGTCATCTCCGGCAGCCCGGACACCTCGCCCTCCCCCGGCGCGTCCCCGAGCTCGAGCGCGAGCTGGACCGACGACACCGGTCGCGGGGTCGGCGTCGCCCGGGACTGCGCGGCCGCCTTGGCCCACACCCCGGCGTCCCCGAGCGCGTGCCGCTCGGTGCGCGGCGCCTCGTCGCGGGTGGCGGGGTCGGTGCTGCTGCGCGCCGCGGCCTCCTCGGCGCGGAGGTCCGCGGGCCGGGGGGCACGTCGACCTCGGGCGACCGGCCCGCGACCCCGACCGGCCCGGTCGACGGCCCGCGCGAACCGGTCCAGCTCGGCCACCTGGAGCAGCAGGTCGCGCCGGGTGACCCGGTTGCGGCGGGCCACCGACCGGTCCTCGGCACCCGCCCCGATCCGGTAGACGGTGTCGAAGGCCCCGGCCAGCACCAGCCGCTCGGCGATCGGCCGGGACACCTGGGCGCGGTGCCAGAAGTCGGTGAGCGAGTGGTACGGCCGACCCGCGACGACCCGGTCCACCTCGGCCTCGTGGATCCCCTTCACCTCGGCCAGGGCCAGCCGGATCGCGTAGCCGGCCTCCTCGTCGGCGGCCGGCTCGACGACGTACTCCTTCTCCGAGGCGTTGACGTCGAGGCCGCGCACGCCGATGCCGCGGTGCCGGGCGTCGGCGAGGATCAGGCGCTTGGGGTACATCCCCGGGTCGTGGGTGAGCACGCCGGAGAGGAAGTGCGCCGGCCAGTGCGCCTTGAGCCAGGCGGACTGGTAGGTCGGGAGCGCGAACGCCGCGGCGTGCGCCTTGCAGAAGCCGAACGACGCGAACGCCTCGAGCACCTTCCAGATCGCCTCGACCACCGGCAGGGAGTAGCCGCGGCCGAGCGCCCGCGGGTAGAACCACAGCTTCGTCTCGGCCATCCCCTCGCGGTCGCCGAGCGCCCGCCGCTTCTCGTCGGCCTCGGCCAGGCCGACGCCGGCGAACTGGGAGATCATCTCGATCACCTGCTCGTGGAAGACCACCACGCCCTGGGTCTGCTCGAGGATCGGCCGGAGGTCCTCGTGGAGGTAGGTGGGCGCGTCCCAGCCCTGCTTGGCGTTGAGGTACGGCGTGATCATGTCGCTCTTGACCGGCCCCGGCCGGAACAGCGAGATGTCGGTGATGATGTCGGCGAACGAGTCGATCCCGGACTTGCCGACCAGCTCGCGCTGGCCCGGCGACTCGATCTGGAAGACCCCCAAGGTCTGGGCCCGGCTGATCATCTCGAAGGTGGTCTCGTCGTCGAAGGGCACCTGCGTCTCGTCGTCGAGGTCGATCCTCACGCCGTCGACCCGCTGGATCTCGGCGACCGCGTGCGCCATCGACGACTGCATCCGGATGCCGAGCACGTCGAGCTTGAGCAGCCCGAGGTCCTCGACGTCGTCCTTGTCGAACTGGCTCATCGGGAACCCGGCGTAGCTCGCCTCCACCGGGGTCCGGTCCAGCAGCGTCGCGTCGGACAGCAGCACCCCGCACGGGTGCATGGCGATGTGCCGGGGCAGCCCGTCGAGCCGCTCGACCAGCCGGAACATCAGGTCCAATCGTTCCTCGGCGAGTCCCGAGGCCCGCAGCTCGGGCAGCTCGCGCAGCGCCACCCGGGCGTCGCGGGCGCGGATGTGCGGGAACGCCTTGGCGATCGCGTCGATCTCCCCGGGCGGCATCCCGAGGGCGGCGCCGACGTCCCGGACGGCGTGGCGGACCCGGTAGGTGTCCATCATCGACACGCAGACGCAGCGCTCGCCGCCGTACTTGTCGAGGATCGCCTCGTAGACCTCCAGCCGGCGGGCCGACTCCACGTCGACGTCGATGTCGGGCAGCGCCTGACGCAGCGGCGAGAGGAACCGCTCCATCAGCAGGCCGTGCCGGATCGGGTCGACGCCGGAGACCCCGATCAGGTAGTTGACCAGGCTGCCCGCCCCCGACCCGCGGGCCGCGCAGCGCACCCCCATCTCGCGGATCAGGTCGGTGACGTCGCCGACGGTGAGGAAGTACGACGCGTAGCCGAGGCTCTCGATGATCCGCAGCTCGTCGTCGAGGCGCTTCCAGATCCGCTGCCGCGGAGCCGAGCCGTAGCGCCGGTCGATCGCCCCCTCGCAGCGGTGCCGGAGCGCGGCGTCGGCGTCCCCGTCACCGACGGAGAACTCCGGGAAGTGCACCTCCCCCAGGCCGAGGTCCGCGCGCGGGTCGAGCGCGCACCGGTCGGCGACCGCGCGGGTGTGCGCGAGGAGCCGGTCGGCGTCGAGCTCACCGAGCCCGGCCAGCCGGCAGATCTCCTCGGCCACCTCGTGCATCTGCTTGCCGGACTTGAGGAACCCCTCGGCGTTGCCCCGATCGAGGTGCCGACGATCGAGCGCGACCAGGCGACGGGCCGCGTCGAGCACGTCGACGGTGGGCGCGTCGAGACGATCGGCGTAGCGGACCGCGTTGGTGAGGACGGTGCCGAGCCCCGCGGAGCGGGCGACCCCGGCCATCCGGGCGGCGTGCGCGGAGGTGCCCGGCCCCCAGTCGCCCTGCCGGCCGGGCAGCCGGTGGGAGACCAGCTCGACGAGGAGGTTCCCGGTGGGCACCAGGGCCCGCCAGGGCTCCAGCGCGGCCAGGGCGAGGTCGTCGCGGCGCCGGGTCGCGGCCGTGCCGACCTGCGACCCCGGCCCGAGCAGCACCACCACGTCGCCGGAGCCGAGCAGGGCCGCGATCTCGTCGGGGCCGTCGGGGTCATCGAGGTCGAGCACCGGGTTGCCCCGCTCCCCGGCCAGGTGCACCGCGGAGACCAGCCGGCAGATCGCCGCCCAGCCGGCCCGGCCGCCCCCCGGACCGCCGGCGTGGGCGAGCAGGGTGACCCGCGGCAGCCCGCCCTGCTCGGGTGGCAGGTCACGGAACGCCCCGCCCCGCGCCGGGGTCCGCCGCCCCGCCCCCGGGCCACCGACCGGTCGGGACCCCGGCGGGCGGTAGGCCAGGTCCACCCCCAGCACCGGGCGGATCCCGGCGGACCGGCAGGCCTTGGCGAACCGCACCGCTCCGTAGGTCCCGTCCCGGTCGGTCAGCGCGAGCGTGTCCATCTCCTGCTCGACGGCTCGCTCGACGAGGGCGTGCGGGTGCGAGGCGCCGTACTGCAGGGAGTAGCCGGATGCCACGTGCAGGTGGACGAAGGGGTCGGACACGACAACGCTCTCCTTCGTCGGTGTCGACCCCTGACCCTGATCACGTTATCGAACAGGTGTTCGATCCGCCAGTGAGTGGTTCGCATCGCGGACCGTTGTCTTTTATTTCTATTGAGTTTGTGTACTTTTGCTCGTATGACCACCACCGACGCGCTCCTCGAGAACGCCATCGCCTACGCCGACACCTTCACCAAGGGCGACCTGCCCCTGCCGCCCGCCCGCAAGATCGCCATCCTCGCCTGCATGGACGCCCGGCTCAACGTCTACGGCCTGCTCGGGCTCGAGGAGGGCGACGCCCACGTCATCCGCAACGCCGGCGGCGTGGTCACCGACGACGAGATCCGCTCGCTCGCGATCAGCCAGCGCCTCCTCGGCACCGAGGAGATCGTCCTCATCCACCACACCGACTGCGGGATGCTCACCTTCACCGACGACGACTTCAAGGCGTCCGTGCACGAGGACACCGGCATCAAGCCGCACTGGTCGCCCGAGTCGTTCAGCGACCTCGACACCGACGTCCGCCAGTCGGTCGCCCGGATCAAGGCCAGCCCGTTCGTCCCCCTCAAGGACAGCATCCGCGGCTTCGTCTACGAGGTGGAGACGGGCAAGCTCCGCGAGGTGTCCTGAGGTCGCCTACGCGACGCCGCGGGCGCCCGGCACGGGAAGCCGCGCGTCGGCCGGGAGGTGCGGGGCCAGCCCGAGCATGGTCTCGACCACGCCGAGGAACAGGTCCGCGTCGCGCACCAGGTCGTCGGCCTCCCGGGCGGTGACCGCGCGCGTCGACCCGGCCTCGGCGGCCGCGCGCTTCGCGGCCCCGGCGGCGAAGAAGCCCGCCCACTCCCCCAGCTCGGGAGCGACCTCGGCCAGCAGCACCCAGGCGCTCTTCTGACGCCGTCGCCGCGAGGCGGACGGGCGCGCGCGGGCCGCCAGCAGGGCGGCGGCGGCCCGCAGCGCGGCCACGTGCGCACTGGCGTAGCGGGTCGGCACGTCCGTCGCCGCGATCGCCTCCTGGAGGGAGGCTGCCGCGCGCGCGAGGTAGGAGTGGGTCGTCGCCGGCAACGACAGCGGGCTGTGACCGGGAGCGCTCATCGCGATCACCTCAGTCCGCACAGCCGACGAGCTGCCAGTGGCCGTCGTCCCAGCTGAACGACAGGTCGAACACCCCACCGGAGTCGGCGGCGCCACGCCCGGCCTCGACGCGCCACATCTCCCGCTCCGCGAGCAGGTCCGTGCCGCCCGGACCGGGGTCCGCCGACGCGTCGTCGGTGCCGAGGGCCGCGCGGACCCCCGCCGACTGCCACCACGGCCCGGTCTCCACCCAGTGCGCCAGGACGGTGCGCACCTTCCACAGCCGGCCGCGCCACAAGAACTGCTCGGGACCGTCGCTGCGCCCCCGGCGCACCTCGACGGGGTCGTCGTACCGCCTCATCGCACCGCTCCTCGCACTCGCGACCCCTGATGACCGGTGGGGGCGGGGGTCGAGGTCGCCCCCACCGGTCTATCGAACAGGTGTTCGATCGAGACCAAAGGTACACGCCCCCACCGACAGCGCGTCAACCGTTCAGGAGGATCCGGTTCGCGATCGTCGGAGGAAGGTGTTGGTGTCCTTGTGGAACAAGAACACCAGCAGCACGACGCACACGACCATCGTCACGGCGGTCAGCACGACGAAGGCGGTCGGGAGGTTGCGGTCCAGGCCCTGCAGCGAGGCGAAGCCGGCGAACACCACGAGCGCGGCGAGCACCCAGCGGGCCCAGGCGTGCCCGTGGCGGAAGAACACCGCGAGCACCCAGCCGAGGGCGGCCACCACCACGAAGAGCGTCAGCGCGACCGGCACGAACGCCGGCGGCGTGAGGTCGGCGGCCTCGGCGGCCCGGCCCTCGGACCAGTTCTGGATCAGCCGGTCGCGCAGCACGACGGTGAGCAGGGCGGTCACGCCGGTCAGCACGATCACCGTCCAGACCAGCCAGACGGCGGTGCGCACCGAGGAAGGGACAGCGGGTGCCTGGCGACCGGCGTCGTCGGCGAGGTCCATGGGCGGGGATCCTCCTTCGCGTCCGGGCGTGGTTACTGTCGCCCCATGAACAGCGAGCATCCCGCGATCACCCGCTTCCGAGATGCCCACACCCTACGGGGCGGGACGGGTCGGATCATCCGGCTTCCGGACTCGGTGCACACCGCCGCCCTGGCCGCGGAGGCGGTGGGCTGCGAGGTGGGAGCGATCGCGAACAGCCTGGTCTTCGACGCCGACGGCCACCCGGTGCTGATCCTCACCTCGGGAGGACATCGGGTGGACACCGCCAAGGCGGCGGCCACCATCGGCGTCGAGCGTCTGCGGCGGGCGAGCCCGGAGTTCGTGAAGATGCACACCGGGCAGGTGATCGGCGGCGTGTCCCCCATCGGGCACCCGGCGCCGGTGCCGACGTACCTCGACCCCTGGCTGCGGCAGTACGACGAGATCTGGGCGGCCGCGGGTCATCCGGCCGCGGTCTTCTCCACGACGTACGACGAGCTGCTCGCGATGACGGGCGCCACCGAGCTCGACGTCGCCGACTGACCCAGCACCTAGGCTGACGGCGTGGACGCCCTGCCTCTGGTCTTCTCGAGCGGGTGGGCCAGCGGCATCAACGCCTACCTCGTCGTGCTGGTGCTCGGCATCGCCGACCGGGTCGGAGGCTTCTCGCAGATCCCCGACGCGCTGGGGCGCTGGGACGTCCTGGCCGCCGCCCTGCTCCTCTACGCGATGGAGTTCATCGCGGACAAGATCCCCTACATCGACTCCACGTGGGACGCGATCTCCACGGCCATCCGGCCCACCGTCGGCGCGGTCATCGGCGTGCTCCTGGCCGGGGACGCGTCGTCCCTGGACCAGGCGGTGCTGGCGGTCGTGGGCGGCGGCACCGCGCTGCTCTCGCACCTGGTCAAGGCCGGCAGCCGGCTGGCGATCAACTCCTCGCCCGAGCCGATCTCCAACGTCGTCGCGAGCGTCACCGAGGACTTCGCCGTGGTGGGCGTCGTCTACTTCGCGATCGACCACCCCCGCGCCGCGGCCGCGATCGCGGCCGTGCTGCTCATCAGCGGGCTGGCGTTGCTCTACGCGCTGGCGCGGGTGGTCCGCCGTGGCTGGCGGCGGTGGAAACGCAAGGACCCCCTGCCCACGTGAGCGGCGTCGTCGACCTGGCAGACCCGAGCGTCCGCGAGCCCGTCACGGCCCGGCTCGCGGAGGTGTACGCCGGGCGGCCCGTGCTGCTCGCCGTCGGCGCCCTGGCGGGCGCCACCGGCACGGTGCGGTGGCTGCGACGGCTCGGGTGCCCCGTGCTCGTCGTGTGCACGATGCGCGGAGCCGGCGAGGTCCCGGCACCCGACGAGGCAGTGGTCGTGGAGATCCCGGCGCCGGCGACCGCGTCGGTGACCGAGGAGCTGCGCACCCACGACCGGCTGTTCCGCACCCTGCCGCCGTTCGCGCTCGCGGCGATCGAGGCCTTCGACCCGGCGCGCCGCGGCGTGTGGTCGGCCACGCCGTTCGTGACCAGCGACGAGCCGATCGCCGGCCGACCCGTCCTCGGCGGCCGCCCGGCGGCGTTCATGGCGCTGGAGGACAAGCTCCTGGCCGAGGAGGTGTGGCAGGCGGCCGCGGTGCCGGCCGCGCCGTCGCGCATCGTGCCGGTGGACCGCGCCACCCTGGCGGCCGCTGCCTCCGAGGTGGCCGGCCCGCTCGGCTCGGTCTGGTCGGGCGATGCCCGCGGTGGCTTCAACGGCGGCGGGAACTTCGTCCGGTGGGTCACCGACGAGCGCGAGGCGGCGGCCGCGTTCGCCTTCTTCGCACCGCGCTGCGACCGGGTGCGGGTGCTGCCGTTCCTCGACGGCGTGCCCTGCTCCATCCACGGCCTGGTGCTGCCTGAGGGCACCGCGGCGTTCCGGCCGGTCGAGATCGCGATGCTGCGCGACCCCGTCCGGCACCGCTTCGTGTACGGCGGCCTGGGCACCTTCTGGGACCCTCCGGTCGCGGACCGGGAGGAGATGCGGGGGCGTGGCCCGTCGGGTCGGCGAGGTGCTGCGAGCGACGTACGGCTACCGCGGGGGCTTCGGCGTCGACGGGGTGCTGACCGCGGACGGCTTCCGACCCACCGAGCTCAACAGCCGCATGTCCGCCGGCCTGACCACGCTGGCCGCCGTGGACCGGGCGTTCATGTCCCTGCTCCAGACCAACCTGGTCGCGGGGGTCGACACCGGCCTGGACGTCGCCACCGTCGAGTCCCTCGTCCCCCTCATGGACGCCCACCGGACGGGCCGACCTGCCGCCCTCGTCGAACGGCTCCACGTCGGCGCGGCCCACGAGTTCCCCGTCGTCTGGGACGGGCACCGGCTGCACCGCTCCCCCGTCGAGACCGACGACGTCCTCGCCGTTGCCGACACCCCCAGCGGTGGCTACGCCACCGTCGTGCCGTGCTCCTTCCTGCGCCGCGGCGACCGCTTGGCGACCGTCGACCTGGCCCTGATGGCGCTCCTCGACGAGGAGTACGACGCCGGCTTCGGGGCCGCTGATCGCCGCGCCGGACGTCACGAGTGACAACGTCCGCGGCCCCATCTAGCCTGTCCCGGAGTCGGGGCGCGCCGGGTGCCTCGACCGGAACGGGGGTTCCACCCGCATGTTGCGCACCGCCACCGTCGTCGCCCTCTCGCTGGCCGCGGCCGTGCTCACCCAGCCGGCGTCCTCGGCCCGACCGGCTCTCTCGTCGCCGTCCCGGGCGGTCACGTCGCGATGCCCGCAGGTCAGGCGCCGACCGCGATGGCGGACGGCATCATCGTCAAGCTCGCGGCCGGCGCCGAGGTCGCCGAGGTCCGCGCCGACGTCGCGGACGTGGTCGACGGAACGGTGGCGCGCACGCCGATGCCCGGCGGCCAGGTCGCCCTGCGCACGGGCCCGATCACCGAGGCCGCGGCCGCCGCGCTGGCCCGCGAGGTCGCGGCCCGCCCCGACGTCGAGTGGGCCGAGGCCAACGCCATGGCCCACCCCGACGACACCGGCGACGTGCTCCCGCCCACCAGCGTCAACGACCCGCTCTACTCGTCCCTCTTCAACATCTGGGACTCCCGCGACGCGACGGACTCCCAGGTGGCCGCGGCCGGCCCGACCCCGTGGCCCGCGGCGGCTACGGCACCAAGGCCCCGCGCTGTGGCCCGCCACCCGTGGCAACCCGGGCCTGGTCCTGGCGGTCGTCGACACCGGCGTCCGCCCGACCCACCCGGACCTCTCGGTCGACCTGGTGCCCGGCTACGACATGATCGCCACCCCGGCGACGTCCAACGACGGCGACGGCCGCGACGCCGACGCCAGCGACCCGGGCGACTTCGTCACCGACGGCGACCCTTGCGGTGTCGGCGCGCCGGCCCGCAACAGCACCTGGCACGGCACCCACGTCTCCGGCACCGCCGCGGCTCCGGCCGACAACGCCCTCGGCGTCGCCGGCGTGGCCCCGGCGGTGAAGATCCAGCCGGTCCGCGTGCTCGGCAAGTGCGGCGGCTACATCTCCGACATCGCCACCGGGCATCCAGTGGGCCGCCGGTGTGCCGGTGCCCGGCCTGCCCGCCAACCCCACGCCCGCCAAGGTGATCAACATGTCGCTCGGCGGCGACGGCGCCTGTGGCGACGCCTACCAGTCCGCGATCGACGCCGCCCGCGCCCGGGGCGCGACGATCGTGGTGTCCGCCGGCAACGACAACTTCGACGCGAGCAACAAGCGTCCGGCCAACTGCAACGGCGTCGTCGTGGTCGGCGCCCTCCGCGAGTACGGCGACCGCGCCTCCTACTCCAACTTCGGGGCCACCGTCGACGTCTCCGCGCCCGGTGGCGTGATCGCCGCGGGTAGCCAGGGCGTGCTCTCCACCTACAACGACGGGATCACGGCCCCCGGCGCCGACTCCTATCGTGCCCTCGCAGGGAACCAGCATGGCCGCCCCCGCCGTCTCCGGGGCCGCGATGCTGCTCGCGTCGCTCGGCACCTTCTCGCCCGACCAGCTCGAGGCGGCACTCAAGACCGCGGTGACCCCGTTCCCGACCAGCATCCAGGGCGGCTGGCGCCAGTGCCTGGTCGGCGTCTGCGGGTCCGGCGCGCTGTCCCTCGACCAGGTCCCGGCGCCGGTGTCGGCGCCCACCTTCTCCGGTCGAGCCGCCGCGGGCAGCACGGTCACCGCGGTCGCCGCGGGCTGGACCGGTCCGGCCACGCCGATGGCCTACACGTGGCTGGTCAACGGCGTCGCGGTGTCCTCCGGCCCGTCGTACCACCTGCCGGCCAGCGCGCTCGGCAGCACGCTCGCGCTCCGGGCCGCACCCGCCAGCGGGGCGTTCACGCCCATCTACCGGGACTCCTCGCCCGTGAAGATCGCCAAGGCGTTCTCCAAGATCAAGCTCACGGGGCCGCGGCGGGTGGCCCGGTTCGGCCGACCCGAGGTCCGGATCAAGGTCAAGGCCGGGCTCAACCCGACGGGCAAGCTCAAGGTCTTCGACGGGAAGAAGAAGATCGGCACCGCCGTGGCAAGCACGATCGGCTACGAGTCCAACGAGGACCTCGACAACGGGATGCGACCGCCGGGCCTGATCCGGATGTCGACGACGACGGGCGCCGTGCCGCAGTACCTGCAGGACTTCGGCAACACCACCGCGCCCGGGCACCACGACCCACCACATCACGATGTACCGCGCCTCCAGCGGCGCCCTGGTGTTCAGCGCCGGCACCATCCAGTGGACGCTGGGGGCTCGACGACGACGCACGACCGCGGCGGTGCGGCCGCCGACCCGCGGATGCAGCAGGCCCAGGTCAACCTCTTCGCCGACATGGGCGTGCAGCCCGACCACGCTGGCCACGGGCCTGGTGGCGGCCACGAAGTCGACCGACACGACCGGACCGACCGCGACGATCACCACGCCCGGCGGCCGGCTCCACGCAGTCCAACGGCACCAAGGTGACCGTCACCGGCACCGCCAGCCGACACCGGCGGCGGCGTGGTCGCCGGCGTCGAGGTCTCCATGGACGGCGGCGTCGACCTGGCACGCAGCGAACGGCACGACGTCGTGGAGCTACGACTTCCATCCAGAAGGGCGTCGGGCCGGTCTCCGTCCAGGTCCGGGCCATGGACGACAGCGCCAACATCGGCCAGCCCGTGCCAGCCGCACGTTCCGCGGTCTGCCCCTGCAGCATCTTCGGCGGCGACGTGCCGACCACACCGGCCGTCGCCGACGGAAACGCCGGCCGAGCTCGGTCTCCGCTTCACCGCCGCCGGGCGACGGCTTCGATCACCGGTGTCCGCTTCTACAAGGGCACGGGCAACACCGGCACCCACGTCGGGTCCCTGTGGACCGCTGCAGCGGCCAGAAGCTCGCCTCGGTCACGTTCACCAACGAGACCGCCACCGGGTGGCAGACCGCGACCTTCGCCGACGCCGGTCGCGGTGTCGGCCGGGCCAGACACTACGTGGTCTCCTACACGCGCCCCCGCCGGGCACTACGCCGCCGAGTCCTGCGGCTTCTCCTCGGCGCCGTACGACGCCGGTCCGCTCTACGTCGACGGTGGGTTCGGCGCGCACGCCGGCCGGTGTCTTCGGGGCCGCCGGCACGCTTCCCGAGCTCGAGCTACCAGAACACCAACTACTTCGTCGACGCGCTCTTCCACGACCGACAGACGCCTCGCCGCTGATCGCCACCAACCAGACGCCGCTGCCCGACTCCTCCAGCGTGCCGCACGACCACCAAGGTGTCGGCGCAGTTCCTCCAAGCCGATCGTGGCCGGGCAGCGCCGGGCTCGCGCTCAAGGACGCCACGGGCAGCACGGTCGCCGGCAGCACGAGCTACGACGCGACCACGCGGACCATCACGTTCACCCCGACCGCCGCGCTCAGCGGGTTCGTCAAGTACACCGCCACGCTGTCGGCGCAGTCGACACCGCGGGCAACCACGCCGACCGCCGGCAAGACCTGGTCGTTCACGACGGCGAAGCCGCCGAACGCGCCCGGCGTGTGCCCGTGCACGCTCTTCGACGACGACGACCGTGCCCACCGTGCTCGACGCCACGCGACGGCACGCCGCTGACGCTCGGTGTGCGGTTCACCTCCTCCAAGGCGGGCGTCATCACCGGCGATCAGGTTCTACAAGGCTCCCGGCCACACCGGCACGCACACCGGGACGCTGTGGTCCGCGGGTGGCACGGCGCTCGCCACCGGGACGTTCACCAACGAGTCGCTCGAGCGGCTGGCAGACGCTGACCTTCAGCCAGCCGGTGAGCATCACCAAGGACACGCAGTACGTCGCGTCCTACCGCGCGTCCGGCGGGGTCTTCTCGATGACGCCCAACGCGCTTCGCGACCAGCGACCTGTCGCGGGCGCCGCTGAACGTGACGTCGACCTCGGGCGCGTACACCTACGGAACCGGCTTCCCGAGCGGCGACTCGGCCAACAACTACATGGTCGACCCGGTCTTCGAGCCGCCGAAGCCCAGCATCGCGATCGCGTCGCAGGACCCGGCCCCCGGGGCGACCGACGTGGCCCGCGGCAGCACCGTCACGGTCGAGGTTCACCGACCCGCTGGCGCCCGGCTACTCGCTGACGCTGAGCCAGGGCGGGACGACCGCGTCAGCCGGCACCACGTCGCTGAGCACGGACGGCACGAAGCTCACGTTCACGCCGACCCAGCCGTTCGCCAAGGACGTGCGACATCACCGTCAGGCTCACCGGGCGTGACCTCCACGGACGGTGCGTGACCCTGCCGGCCCAGCAGTGGACGTTCCACACCAGTGCGACCGACGACTCCACGGCGCGCGGCAGAGTCGATGTTCGGTGACCTGGTGCCCGGGCGTCCAGGCCGCGACCGACGGCGCGTCGGTCGAGCTCGGCACGGCGTTCACGCCGGCCGCAGGACGGCAAGATCAAGGCGATCCGGTTCTTCAAGGGCGCCGGCAACGGCGGCACCCACACCGGCTCGCATCTGGAGCTCCACGGGCACCCGGCTCGGCACGGTCACGTTCACCAACGAGACCGCCTCGGGGTGGCAGACCGCCACCCTGGCCACGCCGGTCGCCGTGCACGGGAGGCAGCCAGTACGTCGTGTCCTACCTGGCCCCGCAGGGGCACTACTCGACACGTCGGGCTTCTTCTCCAGCCCCGTACACGGCCGGTGACCTGACGGCACCGGCGACCGAACAACGGCCGCTACGTGTACGGCGGCGGGTTCCCGGCGTACTCGTGCAACGCCACGAACTACTTCGTCGACGTCGTCTACGAGGCGAGCGCGCCGACGATCACGGTGACCGGCCAGCTCGCCGGCCGCCGGGCGCCACCGACGTCAGCGCCGGAGCGAAGCCGTCGATCACGTTCTCGACCGCGATCGCGACCGGCTACTCGATGACGGTCAGCGCAGGGCGCCACGACGATCCCGGGCACCACGGCGCTCTCGTCGGACGCGAAGACGCTCACGTTCACGCCGACCAGCCGCTGCCCGGCCAGACGCCGACGCTGACGGTCACCGTCAGCGGCGTCGTGTCCACGGCGGGCGTGCAATCCTCCCGACCGCAGTCGTGGACCTTCCACACCGAGACGGCGCGGCGACCAGCGGTGGCCGCGCTGTTCGGCGACCGACCCCGGCGAACGCCTCGGCGCAGGTGACTCCGCCGTCGCTCGAGCTGGGCATGGCGTTCACGCCGTCGGTGAACGGCTCGGTGACAGCGATCAAGTTCTACAAGGGCGCCGGCAACACCGGCACGCACACCGGCTCGATCTGGAGCAGCACGGGCACCCGGCTGGCCACGGTCACGTTCACCAACGAGACCGCGTCGGGGTGGCAGACGGCGAAGCTGGCGACGCCGCTGGCCCTGACGGCGGGGCAGACCTACGTCGTGTCGTACTACGCGCCCAACGGCCACTACTCGACGACGCGCGGCTTCTTCACCAGCGGCTGGACCTCGGGCCCGCTGACGGCCGCCGGCGGCCGGCAACGGGCGCTACCTCTACGCCGCCGGAGGCGGCTTCCCGACGAACTCCTGGAACGCGACGAACTACTTCGTCGACGTGGAGTTCCGGTACGCGACGCCGTGACAGCCGGCGGGGGGAGAGATGGGAGCGAGGGCCGGAGGCGTCACGGTGGTGGAGCGGGGGACGACCCCGCTCGGAGGGCACGGATCCGCTCCGGCGCGCTCTGGGGGATCGCTCAACAACCTCGGCATGCGGTTCGCCAACATCGCGGTGATGGTGGTCGTCGTCCGCCTCGTGACGCCCGCAGGAGTTCGGGGTCTTCGCCGTCGCACTGACCGTGGCGGTGGTGGTCAGCGGGTTCGCCGACTGGGGGGTGTCCGCGTACCTGATGCGCGGCGACGTCGACGCCGACGAGGTGGCGCCGACCGTCGCCTTCATCGCGGTCGCGAGCGGCGCCGTCGCTCGCCGCCGCCACGGTGGCGCGCAGCGCCGCTGCTGGCGTCCTCCTTCGGTGCGCCCGAGGCCGTCGGTCCGATCCGGGTGATGGCGCTCTGCCTGCTGTTCGGCGGCATGGTCGCCGTGCCGACCGCCATGCTGGGCCGGGAGTTCCGGCAGGACCGCATCTTCCTGTCCAACGTGGTCGGCTTCGTGCCCGGCAACGTCGTCCTGCTGGTGCTCGCGTTCGAGGGAGTCGGCGCGATGGCCTTCGCCTGGTCGCGCGTCGTGGCCGTGGTCTTCCAGGGGATCGCGGTGACGCTGCGTCGCGTGCAGCGCTGGTACCGATCCCGCGCCTCGACCCGCGCTACCTGCGGCCGGTGCTGGCGTTCGGCCTCCCGCTGGCCGGCGCGAACCTGGTCAACTACGCGCTCGTCAACGCCGACTACGCGCTGATCGGCCACCAGCTGGGCCGACCATGGCTCGGCATCTACATGCTGGCCTTCAACGTGGCGTCCTGGTCGACGGCCGTGCTCAGCGCGGCGATCAACGGGGTCGCCATGCCGGCGTTCTCGCGGGTCGGGCCACGACCCGGCAGCGGCTGACCGGACGCGTTGGGCCGCTCGCCCGCGGCGTGTCGCCTCGTCGCGCTGCCGATCACCGCGCTGACCCTCGCGCTCGCGGAGCCCGCTGGTCGCTGCACCCTGTACGGCAGCCAGTGTGGACGCCTCGGTCCCGGTCCTCCGGCGATCCTCGCGGTGCTACGGCGCGATGTTCGTCGTCATCTCCCTGCTGTCCAACCTCCTCGTGGGCGTCGGGCGGACCGGCGCAGGCCCTGGTGATCCAGATGGTCTGGATCGTCGACGCTCGTGCCCGCGATGCCCTCGGGGCCGCAGCCTCGCGGGCTGCAGGGGCGTGGCCTGGGCGCACGTCGTCGTCGTCGTGGCCGTCGTCGTGCCGCTCTACCTCTGGGCCGTCGGCCGGCTGGTGATGGCCGCGTGATGCGCACCGTGGTCGCGGCGGCGCTGCCACCGCTCCTCCGTCGGCGGCCGCCGCTCGTCGCTGCGGCTGCCCGCTCGCCGGACTGGTCGCCGACCCCGCGGCGCTGCGCTGGTGGTGGGCGGCCTGGTCGGCGGTGCGGTCTACCTCGTCCTCTCCGCGTCGATGCTGCTGGAGTTCCTGCCGCCCGGTCGGCTCGGGCCGTGGTGGGCGGCCTGCTGGTGCGCCTGCGCGGCATCTCCTGCCCGGTGTGGCGCCCGACCCGCCCCCTGACCGAGGAGGAGTGATGACTCGCCGAGCCCCGTGCGCAGCCGCGACTGCTGTTCCTGCGCTGGACCCGGCCGGGGCAGCCGCAGTTCCTGCTGCAACCAGCTGGCCGAGCACGCTGGCCTGCCTGCGCCTCTTCTTCGACGTCGAGCTCGTCGACGGCGACGTGCGACTACGACGAGCTCTGCGACCGGTACCAGCCGGACCTGGTGCTGTTCGAGTCCGGTGTCTACGTCGGGGCACGCGTCGCTGACGAACCCGCACACCCATCCGGAGCATCCCGAAGGCTGGGCTTCCTCAACGCCGACGCCTTCGACCCGGTGCGGGCGGCGTTCGTCGCCGACATGGCCGCGTGGGGGGTCGAGCACGTTCTTCACCGTCTCGGCTGTCGATGGCGGACGTACACCCCGGAGATCGCCGACCGCGTGTTCGTCTGGCCCAACTTCGTCGACCCGTCGGTGCACCGCGACCACGGGCTGCCCAAGGTCGTGCCCGGTCGTCCTGACCGGGCAGCCAGGCAGCGCCACTACCCGTGGCGCAACCGGGTCAGCCGGGTGCTGGCGCAGCACTACCCCGCGCTGTCGATGCCGCACTTCGGCTGGGCGCGAGTCCGAGCGGAGCGGCGGATGTCGATCGGGCGAGGCGTACTCACGGCTGATCAACTCGTGCGTGGTTCGCGCCGAGCTGCGGGAGCTTCACCCAGGACCTGGTGCGCAAGCACCTCGAGATCCCGGCGGCGCGGACCTGCCTGATCGCCGAGCGGACCGACGCCCTGGAGGCGGCCGGGTTCGTGGACATGGTCAACTGCGTCCTCGCCGACAGCCGACGACGTGCTCGACAAGGTCGACCACCTGTTCCACCACCGGGACGAGCTGGCCACGATCACCGACGGCCGGCGCCGACCTGGTCCACCGCCGGCACACGGCCCCGCAGCGCCGACAGGTCCGGGACTGGTACGACCTGGTACGCCGCGTCCGGCGTCGACGACCTCCGTCCAGGACGGCCCGTGCGCGCCCGCTGCGGCGCGGCCACGCCCGCCGAACGCCCGGCGCCGGTCCCGGTGAGCCCCGCCGACGACCGGCAGCTGCTCACGCACCGGCTGGGCCGCGCTGGACCGCGGGCGGCACGGCGCCGCGATGCGGGCGTTCGGCGGTGCGTCGAACCTGCAGTACATGCCGGAGGCCGAGGTCGGTCGTGCCTACGCCCTGCTGCTGGTCGGCAAGGCGAAGGAGGCCGACGACACCCTCGGCCGGCTCCGGGAGCACACCGAGCGGCTCTACGGTCAGGAGCAGCCGGACCCGGTCGTGTGGGCCTTGCACGTGCGGGCGTTGCTGAGCCAGGGCGAGGTGGGCGAGGCCCGGGCCGTCGTCGACCGGTATCCCACGCTCCAGCACCCTGAGCTCTCCCGGATCCGGGCCACGGTCGGTCGGCTGACGGGCGAGCGGGTCCGGCCGGACGCCTGGGCGAGGCCGCGCCCGTCGATCACGCCGCTGCCCGCCGCGGACTGGTCGGACTGGTTGCGGTCGGTGCGCGACATGCTCCTGGTGTCCGGACAGCCGCGGCTGGCGACCGCGCTCGCGGACCTGGCCGAGCAGCCGGACCCGGCGGACCTCCCGGGCAGCCTGCCGCCACTCCCGAGCCAGGCAGCCACAGGCCGGCGCCTGCGGTCGGCACCGGTGCTGAAGGGCCGGCGGCTGATCGACCGTGAGGTGGCGCACGGCAAGGAGTGGGTGCGGTCCCGGGCCCGGCGCCGGGTCACCGACGAGTGGCTGGACGCCGTGTCGGAGGTGGCCGAACGCGACGTCGTCGACTCGGCCGTCATCGTGGAGCCATCCCGCCTCAGCCTGCGGGAGCGGTCCCTCCGGCTGGCCCTGGCCCGCAACCAGCGGATCCCCGAGGTCGTCTGCACCGACTCCGCCGGCGTGGAGACCCTCGGCGAGAAGCCCGGGCGGACCCTGGTGTTCGTCGGTGCGCGGACCACCTGGTCAACCTCCCTGGACCAGGCGCTGCGTGACGCCGATGTGGTCCTGCTGGACGGCACCGTGCAGCCCGGTCCGGTGCGGCTGCTCGACGACCTGGTCGAGGGCGGCGACCTGGAGGTCGTCTCGCACAGCCGCGACCACGGCGGGCACGCGGTGCTGCGCCGGCGCTCCCCGCGGGTCGGCCGACGACCCGGGTCCCCCGCATCACGATCAGGAGTGGCCTCATGAGCACGCTGCACGTCATGAAGCCCTGGCTCGGCGAGGAGGAGGCCGCCGCTGTCGCCGAGGTGATCGCGTCCGGCTGGGTGGCCCAGGGGCCTCGGGTGGCCGAGTTCGAACGCACCTTCGCAGCCCACATGGAGACGCCCGAGGCGGTGGCCGTGTCCTCGTGCACCACCGCCCTCCACCTCGCGCTCGCGGTCGTGGGGATCGGGCCGGGCGACGACGTCGTGGTGCCCTCGTTCTCCTTCATCGCCACCGCCAACGCCGTCGTGTACGTCGGCGCCCGCCCGGTGTTCGCCGACGTCGACCCCGTGACCGGCAACCTGACGGCCGAAACGGTCGCGGAGGTGCTCACCCCGCGCACCCGTGCGGTGATCGCGGTGGACCAGGGCGGGGTGCCCGTCGACCTCAGCGCGCTGCGGGCGCTGTGCGACCCGCGCGGCGTGGTCGTCCTCGAGGACGCCGCCTGCGGGGCTGGCTCCACCTACCGGGGTCGGCCCGTCGGCGCAGGTGCCGAGATCACCGCGTGGTCGTTCCACCCGCGCAAGGTCCTCACCACCGGCGAGGGCGGCATGCTCACCACCCGCCGCGCCGACTGGGCGCAGCGGGCCCGGCGGCTGCGCGAGCACGCCATGGACGTGTCGGCCGCCGACCGGCACGCCAACGTCCTGGCGCCCGAGGAGCGCTACTCGGAGGTGGGCTTCAACTTCAGGATGACCGACGTGCAGGCGGCGATCGGCCTGGTCCAGCTCCGTCGGCTCCCCGAGGTGGTGGCCAGGCGCCGGTCGCTCGCCGCCGGCTACACCAAGGTCGTGGACGACATCGACGGCCTGCGCGCGGTCCGGCGACCCGGCGTGGGGGACCACCAACTTCCAGTCGCTTCTGGGTGGAGGTGGGCCCGGCGTACCCGGTCGACCGGGACGGCCTGCTCGCGCAGCCTGGCGGAGGCCGAGATCTCCGCGCGCCGCGGCATCATGGCCGCGCACCGGCAGCCCGCGTACGCCGGCCGGGACACCGGTGACGCCCCGCTCCCGGTGACCGAGCGGCTGACCGCAACACCCTGATCCTGCCGCTGTTCCACCAGCTGTCCGAGTCGGAGCAGGCAGCGTGTTGTCGACGTCCTCGCGAGAGCCCGTGCGATGACCGACCTCTCGCTCGTCGCGCCGGTGGGCTCGCCCGCGAGGTCGCTCTCGGTGCTCCGGATGACGCAGGCCTTCAGTCGCATCCGGGTCCTCGACGACGACCCGGCGCGCTGGGGCGGGGACCTCGGCGGCGCACCGATCGTCGGCGGCCTCGACCTGGTCACGGACAACGAGCCGGAGGGCTCCCTGCTCGTCTGCGCGGGACGCGGGGTGCGCCCGGCGCCGCCTCGTCGAGCAGGCTGACCGAGCTGCGGCGTCGACGGCGTAGCGCTACGCGACGCTCGTCCACCCGCAGGTCGTCGTGCCCGCCGGCTGCAGCGTGGGCCCGGGCAGCATCCTGCTGGACGGCGTCGTGCTGACCGCCGACGTCCGGGTCGGCGACCACGTGGTGGCGATGCCGAACGTGACGCTGACCCACGACGACCTGGTCGAGGACTTCGCGACCCTGTGCGCCGGCGTCGCGCCTCGGCGGCGGCGTGCGGCGTGGGCGACGGCGCCTACCTCGGCATGAACGCCTCGGTGCGAGAGAGGGCTGACGCGTCGGCGCGCGACGCGACCCTCGGCATGGGGGCCGCGCTGGTCCGCGACCTGCCGCCGGCGGAGACGTGGGTCGGGGTCCCGGCCCGCCCCGTCGAGCGAGTCACCAGCGAGGTGGTGCACGATGAGGGTGCCGTTGGTCGACCTGGTCGGCCCAGCACGAGGAGATCGCCGACGAGGTGCGCGCCGGCCTCGACGAGGTGTTCGACCGCGCCGCCTTCGTCGGCGGCGACGAGGTGCGGTGCTTCGAGGAGGAGTACGCCGACGTACGTCGGCGCCGCGCCACTGCGTCGGTGTCGCCAACGGCACCGACGCGCTCGAGCTGGCGCTGCGCGCGGTCGGGGTCGCCCGGCGGAGAGGTGGTCCTCCCGGCCAACACGTTCATCGCGACCGCCGAGGCCGTGTCGCGGATCGGCGCCCGCCCGGTGCTGGTCGACGTCGACGACGACCACCTGCTGATCGACCCGCAGCCGGTCGAGCGGGCCTGATCAGCCGCGCACCCAGGCGATCGTCCCGGTCCACCTGTTCGGCCAGATCGCGCCGATGGAGGCCGTCGGCTCGCTGGCCGACCAGGCGCGGGGTGCCCGTGGTCGAGGACGCCGCCCAGTCGCAGGGCGCCCGTCGCCACGGCGGCCGGCCGGGTCGCTGGGACGTGTCGCGCGCGACGAGCTTCTACCCCGGCAAGAACCTCGGCGCCGCCGGGGACGCCGGCGCCGTCACCACCGACGACCCGGACGTCGCCGCACGCGGTGCGCGTGCTCGGGCGCACGGCTCGCCGAGCGAAGTACGTGCACGACGTCGTCGGCATGAACTCGCGGCTCGACACCGTGCAGGCGGTCGTACCTCCGCGCCAAGCTCGCGCGGCTGGAGAAGTGGAACGAGCTGCGACGCGACCGCGGCCGCCCGGCTACGCCGAGCTGCTCGGCGACGTCCCCGGGGTCCGGCTGCCGGACGCTGCCCCGGGCAACGACGACGTCTGGCACCTCTACGTGGTGCGGGTGGACCGAGCGCGACCGGGTCCTGGCCAGCTCAACGAGGCCGGGCGTCGGCGCCGGGATCCACTACCCGACCCCGGTGCACCTGACCGGGGCCTACCGCGACCTCGGTCCGGGCCCGGGCTCCTTCCCGGTCGCCGAGCGCGGCGGCCGGCGCAGATCCTCTCGCTGCCGATGTTCCCGCACCTCGACGGCGGCGCAGCAGGAGCACGTCGCCTCCGTGCTGAGCGAAGCCGTCCGCGCCCGGCGGTGACGGGCGCCTAACCGCTGAGCGCGGCGTCCCGCCAGGTGCGGTACCGCTCGCTCCAGTCGTGCTCGGCCCGGATGCTCGCCAGCTCGCCTGCGCTCGCGGCCGGGACGCGCGCCGCCGCCAGCACGGCCGGCGCCCAGGCGGCGCCGGGCTCGACGAGCAGCACCCGCTCCGACACTCCGCGCAGCGGCGGCAGGTCAGTGGCCACGACCACCGCCCCGGAGGCGAGGTACTCGTAGAGCTTCAGCGGACTCATCGCCTCGGTCATCGGGGTACGCCGGTGCGGCACCAGGCAGACCTGGGCGGCGGCCATCATGGAGAGCACCGCGGCTCGCGGTTCGCTCGGCCGGATGTGCACGTTGGGCAGCCGGGAGAGCTCGGCGAAGAGGAGCGGATCCTGCAGTGGGCCGACGAGCACGAACGTCCACGCCGGGAGGTCGACGGCGCACCTCACCAGGGCGTCGACGTCGACCCGCTCCTGCATCGTGCCGGCGTACAACGCCACCGGACCGGTCAGCTCGGCGAACCACGCGGGCGGTGGTGCGGGGCTCTCGTGGTCGACGGCGGAGATCCCGTTGGGCACGACCGCGGAGCGGGGCGACCCGATCCGGTCCACGATCGCCTCGGTCACGCCGATCACCCGCACCTGGCGCTCGGCCATCTGCCGATAGCTCCAGGTCATCAGCTCGCGAGCGTGCCGCAGCCGCCAGTAGCTGAGCCAGTCGTCCCAGCCGTAGTACACGACATCGGCCCAGCGGTCCTGGTCCGCGACGGCGGCCAGCACCGGGATGGCAGCTGACCAGCACGGAGGGCCCGAGGCCGTGCGCATCGCTCGCCCGGAGCAGCCACTGGTCCAGACGTCGGTACGCCGCGACGGTCGAGGTCAGGTCGCCGGCATCACGGCGCCGCCAGCGTCGCGGTCGGACCAGGACGCGTGAGGAGTCCGCGGGGAAGTCGACGTCGAAGGGTGCCCGACCGAGGCGGAACCGCGCGAGATGGCTGCGCAGCGGGTCCGCCACCAGCAGGCGCCGCACCTGGGCGTCGGTGCTGAGGTGGTGTGCCACCCGGTCCGGCGACCAGGACCGCTGACGACCGACCCCATCGGCCCACGTGTGGTAGGCCAGCGCGAGGACGACGGAGTCGTGGGCCGGGGCGTCGGGTCCTCGTGCGGACGCCGGTCCCGGCTCTGCGGTCGTCGCGTGGGCCTCGGGGTTCACGCGGACGCTGCCAGCGGGATCGTGCTCGGCACCGGCCGGCGACGTCCGAGGTTCTTCAGTCGCAGGGCTGGACGCTCGACCAGTGCCCACGACGCCCAGGCGAGCGGCAGGGTCAGGGCGACGGCCGCCACGACGGACCCCCAGAAGCCGAGGACGGCCGGTGCTCCGGCGAGTGCGAGCGTCTGCTGGACGGGGAACGCGTAGATGTACACCCCGTAGGACAGGTCGTTGTCGACGCCGATCCGGATCGGCAGCCGCCCGCCGAGCCACAGCAGGAGGTAGGCGAGGGGGACGGTCAGCAGGGCCGCGCCGACCGCCGACGGGTGCGTGGCGAACCACCCGACCACGGCCGCGGACCCGAGGGCCAGCCACGGCGACGCGGGCAGGATCTCCCGCAGCGACCACAGCGCCATCCCGACCACGAAGAAGGACCCGAGCCGGAGCCCGTCGAGGAGCATGGTGCTCGTCACACCGAGTGGCCCGTCGGGCCAACGGGAGGGCCAGGCAGGCGAGGACGGCGAGCGACGGGAGCACGTAGGTGTGGGCGCGCCGCACGACGGCCAGCGTGAGGAGCGTGGCCGCGCCGAGGTAGGCGACGTACTCGTACTCGAGGGTCCACAACGACCCGTCCCAGACGCGCGGCGACGGAACCGCCGTCAGCGTGTCGTCGATGCCCCACTGGTGGACGTGCAGGAACGCGTTGGTGCCGACGTACTGGGCGGCGGAGCCGCCGCGCCAGTGCTCACCAGAGGCGGCGGAGGCCAGGGGCGACCAGACGAACGCCACGACGAGCAGGCACACCCAGTAGCCCGGCATGATGCGCAGCGTCCGGTGCCAGAGGAAGCGGGCGCCGCCGAGCCGCATCCGGCTGCCCGCGATCAGGAAACCCGACAACGCGAAGAACCCACCGACGGCCAGCCCGGCGAGGTCTTCCCAGGCGCTCCTCCCGAAGCCGCCGAGCGGCCAGGTGTGACCCACCACCACACAGCCGGCCAGCACCAGCCGCAGGAAGTTGAGCGCGTTGTCCCGGCCACCCAGTGGTGTGCCGAGCGTCCCCCGGGTCACCGGCCGATCGTAGGACCGCCGGTTCCGGCGCGACGGGGGGCGCCGCGGCGACATCACCTCTATTGGGGACGGCGTCGGCACGCTCGGCCTCGCGTCGGCGAATCCTGCTTCGATCGTGCCGAACGCTCAAGTGGCAACGGGGGAACTGGCATGTACGTGTGGGAGCTCGCGCGGGTGCTGTGGCGGCGCTGGTACGTCACCATCCTGGCCCTGCTGGTGATCCCGGTGGGGGTGGTCTGGGTCCTGAACTACGTGCCGACCCAGTACCAGGCCTCGGGGCAGCTGATGTTCCTGCTCCCGCCGAAGGCGACGGGCGAGAGCACCCCGTCCAACCCGTACCTCAACCTCCCGCCGGGTCTGACGACCATGGCGTCGTTGACCGCCACCGAGGCGATGGGCAAGGAGGTGGCGGCCGAGATGCTCGGCACGCGCACCACCGCGGAGTACTCCGTCGCCCTGGTCGCCGGCGCCGGCCCCCTGCTCACGATCACGACCAAGGACATCGACCCCGCGGAGGCGGTGGCCCTGCGCGATCGGGTCATGGCCTGGCTCCAGGCCCGGCTCATCGAGATGCAGGAGGGCGCGGGCGCTCCCCTGAACCAGATGATGCGCGGCGACCCCACCAACCTCGACAGCGCGGCCGAACCGCTCCCGGGCAACCGGCTGCGGGCGCTGGCCGGGGTGGTGGCGGCCGGGATCGTGCTGCTGCTCCTGATCGCCGTCAACCTCGACCGGGCGTTGCGCCGGCGTGCGGACCGCCAGGCGGTGGATCCCGCCGGGACCGGCCCCGTCCCCGAGGAGCCGGAGGCGGTGGAGCTTGAGGAACCCGAGTCCGAGGAGCCCGAGGCGCCAGAGGAGCCTGCGGAACCCGCGGAGACTGAGGTCGCCGAGCTCGAGGAGCCCGAGGAGCCCGAGGAGTCGGAGCCCGAAGAGTCGGCGCCCGACGAGCCCGACACGGACACCGGCCGGGTGGTCGTGGCCTTCCACGAGCGGCAGGTCGAGCGCTCGGCCCGACCTGGGTCGGGTCGGCCCCGCACGTTCACCGCCAGCGCTGAGGACCGACCGACGACGAAGCCACGGGTCACGGCGAGCACCCGCTCCCGCAAGAAGCGTCGGTGAGCAGGTGTCGACCGCAGCCGTGGTGACCCCCGCGGGGGCGAGGACCCGCGGACGGGTCCGCGGCCGCCTCCGCGAACTGCCGGCGGTGCTGTTCGTCTGTGCGTACGTCACCCTGCTGCTGGGCGTTCCCTCCCAGCTGGTGTTCGCGCCGCTGGGGTCGCCGGGCACCCCGGCCAACCTCCTGGGCGTGGCGGCCCTCGGGTGGTGGGTCCTCGCCACGGTGGCGGGCATCAACCCCGTCCGGGGGCTGACCTCGGCCCGCGTCTCGGCGGCCCTCGTGAGCGTGGCGGTCCTCGGCGCGTACGGCAGCGGCATGGCGTCGGGCCGCTACTCGCCCCCGCACCTGCGCTTCGGCATCGCCGACTGGACCCTCGTCGCACCGACGGTGCACGACGTGACGGCGAAGATGGGCACCGCTGCTGACCGCGGGCTCATCTCGGCCGCGGGATGGCTGGGAGTGCTGCTGCTCGTCGCCGAGGGACTCCGGTCGTGGACGGACTTCGAGCGCGTCGTTGACTGGCTGGTGTGGCTCGCCGCGTTCGTCGCCGCTCTCGGGATCGTGCAGTACTACACCAGCGTCGACATCGCGGGATACTTCGTGATCCCCGGGCTCTCGCCGAACTCCGACTTCGGCGCCGTCTCGGCGCGCTCGGTGGTCAACCGGGTGTCGAGCACGGCGGTGCACCCCATCGAGTACGGCGTGGTGCTGGCCGCCGTGTTCCCCCTGGTGCTGCACCGCACGATCTTCCAGGTGGCGCGAGCGGCTGGCCTGGCTTCCGACCGTCCTCGTCGGCACCGGCCTCTTCCTCTCGGTGTCGCGGTCGGCCGTGCTCACCGCTCTCGTCGCCGGGCTGGTCATGGTGCTCGGCTGGCCGCGGGCCTGGCGGATCCGGGCCCTGTGGATCGCACCGTTGGCGGTCGTGGGCCTGCGGCTCGCGCTGCCGGGGCTGCTCGGCACGATCTACGCGTTGTTCGTCAACCTCGAGAACGACCCCAGCATCGACGGCCGCACGGCTGACTACATCGCGGTCTCGAGCCTGTGGGCCGAGCACCGGTCCTTCGGACGGGGCCTCTTCACGTTCCTGCCGCAGTACTTCCGGATCCTCGACAACCAGTACCTCATGCTGCTGATGGAAGTCGGCCTGGTCGGCCTGTGCCTGTTCGTCGTGGCGTTCCTGATCGGCTTGCTGGACGCCATCGGGGCCAATCGTCGCGCCGCGAGCCACGAGCACCGGCACGCGGCGCTCGCGATCGCCGCCGGCATCGTCGGCATCCTGGTGAGCTTCGCGACCTTCGACACCATGGCGCTGCCGATGTCGGCGGGGTTGCTCTTCCTCCTCCTCGGACTCGCCGGCGCGGCCTGGCGGCTCTCCGTCGCGGAGCAGGCGCCATGACGCCTCGCAGGGTCGCGGTCGTCGTGGTCACCTTCAACAGCGCGCAGGTCCTGCCGGGGCTGCTCGAGTCCCTGCCGGCCGGCCTGGCCGGCACGACCTGGCACCTGGTCGTGGCGGACAACGCCTCGGCCGACGACAGCGTCGCGGTGGTGCGCCGCCTGCGCCCCGAGGCCACCGTGGTGCCGATGGGTCGCAACGGGGGCTACGCCGCCGGCATCAACGCCGCCGTCGCCGCCGCCGGACCGCACGACGCGGTGCTCGTCCTCAACCCCGACGTCCGCCTCGAGCCGCGCTGCGCGGAGGCACTGCTCCGCGCCCTTGACGAGCGCGGCGCGGGCATCGCGGTGCCGCGGCTGGTCGACGGTCGGGGACGCCTGATCGAGTCCTTGCGCCGGGAGCCGACCCTCGGCCGCGCGGTCGCCGACGCCGTGCTCGGGGCCCGACGGGCCGGCCGGCACGGCCAGTGGGGTGAGGTCGTGAGCGACCGTCGGCGCTACGACCGCGCGGCCACCGTGGACTGGGCCGAGGGCTCGACCCAGCTGATCGGCCGCGCCTGCTGGGAGGTGTGCGGTCCCTGGGACGAGAGCTTCTTCTTGTTCTCGGAGGAGACCGAGTTCGGGCTCCGCGCCCGGGATCTCGGCTGGCCGACGACCTATGTCCCGTCGGCGCGGGCCACCCACCTCGAGGGTGGCTCGGACCGGTCCGAGCGACTGTGGCCCCTCGTCGTCGTCAACCGCCTGCGCCTCTACCGCCGCCGGCACGGGGCTGGGGCGGTCTTCTTGTTCTGGGTGGCGCAGGTCGCCCGGGAGGGCAGCCGGGCGCTCCTCGGCCGGCGCGAGGCGAAGGCGGCGCTGCAGGCGCTGCTGAGCCCGCGGCGCCTGCTGGAGCCTCCCGGCCCGGAGTGGCTGCGGTGACCCCGCACGTGGAGGTCCGACCCGCCGCCGGACAGGTGGACGACGTCGGGGTCCCGCCCGCGCGCGGGTTCGTGGCCGTCTCCACCTCGGCCGCCGCGCCGGACCTGGTCGCGGCCCTCGCGGCCGCCGGGGTCTCCGGGGCCCGCAGCCGGAGGTCCGGCTCGCTGCTCCTCGCCTCGTGGGGCCCGGACCTGGCGTGGCCCACGGCGACGGAGCCGCTGCTGCTCTCCGCCGACCCGTGGCTGGGCGACCGCCGACCCGGGTCCGGCGAGCTCCTCCGGCTGTTGCAGGCCGGCGACGGACGGACGCTCGCGCGGCTGCTGCCCACGTTCGCCGCGGTGGGGCTGCGCGACGAGGACACGCTCGTCGCGGCCACCGACGGACTGGGGTTCCGGCACGTCTACCTCGTGCAGGCCGGTGGTTGGGCGGCGTTGGGGACCTCGTCGCGGGTGCTGGCGGCCCTGTCCGGGGCCCCGCTCGACCGGGAGGCGATCGCCGTCCAGAGCCTGCTCGGCTGGCAGCTCGGCGACCGGACCCTCTTCGCGGGCGTACACAAGGTCCCCCCGGGCGGCTCGGTGACTCTCGCGCGGGGCGTCGCCGCGACCCGCGTGGCGCCGGCGGAGGCCCCGGCGCGTCGGTCCCTGGACCAGGCGGTCGACGAGGCGGCCGGCACCCTGCGGGGGTTCGTGGCGGCCTACCTCGACGTCCACGACGGGGTCGGCCTCCAGCTGACCGGGGGACAGGACTCGCGCATCCTCCTGAGCGCGATCGCCCCCGACCGTCGTCCCGAGGTGCGCGCGCTGACCCTGGCTGTGCCGGGGAACCCCGACCTGGCGATCGCCGCCGACATCGCCGCCGGCTGCGGGATGGCCCACGAGGTCGTCACGCTGGAGGGGTTGGCGGAGCTGTCGACCGAGGCGGCGTACGAGCGCTGTGTCCATGCCGCCCACGCGCTCGAGCTGGGTGCGGACCCGCTGGCCCGGGCGGCGCTGTCCATCCCCGAGGCGCAGTGCCTGCCCGGGGCCCGGCTGTCGGGGCTCGGCGGCGAGGTGGCCAGGGGCTTCTACTACCTGGGGTCCTCCACGTCCGCGCCGGTGACCCGGGACCGCACGCAGCGGCTGGTGGACTGGCGGATGTTCGCCAACGAGTCGGTCACCACCGAGGCCCTCGAGCCGGAGTTCCACCAGTGGGCGCGCGACCACAGCGCCCGGGTGGTCCACGAGGTTCTGGTGGCGACGGGCCGTCCCTGGCTCGCCGCGACCGACGAGCTCTACCTCGGGCAGCGGATGCAACGGTGGGCCGGCGTCACGGAGACGGCGGGGTGCCTGGACCGTCCGGTGGCGAACCCCATGCTCGACGCCCGGTTCATCGACATCGCGCGCAGCCTCGCCCCGGAGGACAAGCACAGCTCGCTGTTCCTCGGCCGGCTCCAGGTGGCTCTCGACACCCGCCTGAGCCGGCTGCCGCTGGACGGTCGTCCGGCCCCGACCGCGTACGCCTACCCGGGGTGGGCGAGCCGCGCCCAGCGGGCTGTCAGCCTCGCCCACAAGGCGGACCGGAAGGTCCGGCAGCGGCTGCGGGGGAAGGCGCGGCCACCCGCCGGGGGCGAGATCCTGGCCGCGCAGGTGGTGCGGCACTGGCGACGGCACCCCGACCTCCTCGCCGGGGCCGAGTCGCTCGGGGTGTTCCGCCCGGAGTGGCTCGCTGCCCTGGTGGCGGGCCGGGTCGACGTGACACCGGCCACAGCGGCCCTCCTGCTGAACCTGACGCAAGCGCAGGCCGTGCTTGACGCCTGAGCCGTGCATACCCAATGTTGGGGATAGCGGTTTGCGACGCGGTCGGCCCTGTGACTCACTGACAGGCGCTCCGGCCACCTTCGGCCCCCCCTGACCACAAGGTGATTTCACGTATGCCCCCCCCTGTCACGCACGGTTCTGCCCGCCCCCGACGGTCCGTGCGAGTAGCACTGCTGGCCGCCCTGACCCTCGTCCTGCCGTTGGCCCTCGGCGCCGCGTTCCTCGCGTCGCCCTCCTCGGCGCGGCCGCCCGATCACGGCACGGCGCGGGCGCAGCAGGCCGCCAAGGCCGCCAAGGCCCCCAAGGTCGGGCTCTTCCCAGGCGAGGCGCCCTCCGGGGCGAAGCTCGACCCCGACCACCAGTCGATCGAGGTCGGCGTGCGCTTCAAGTCCAAGGTGGCCGGCAAGGTGGTCGGTGCACAGGTCTACAAGCTCGCGTCCGGTGAGCAGAACACGCCGCGCAAGGCCACCTTGTGGAGTCCCGCCGGCAAAAGGCTGGCGTCCGCGAAGTTCGCGCGGACCGACCGCAAGGGCTGGCTGTCGGTGACGTTCTCGAAGCCGGTGAAGGTCACCCCGAAGAAGAAGTACACGATCTCGGTGTTCGCGCCCCGTGGCCGCTACTCCTCCACCGAGGAGGGCTTCGCCCACAAGGTGAAGCGCGGCCCCCTGACGGCTCCCGCCCAGCGCAACGGCGTGTTCCGCTACGCCGACTCGTCGACGTTCCCCAACCGCAGCTACCAGGCGTCCAACTACTGGGTGGACGTGGTGTTCCGGGCCAAGGCGAGCTCCACGCCGACCCCGCCGACCCCGCCGACCCCCACGCCCGCGCCGGGCTGGCCCAACGAGACCAACACCGGCGTCCCCGCCGGGGTCGCGCTGACGCCGTACACGGGGTCCATGACCGTCAGCCAGAGCAACGTCACCATCGACGCCAAGAAGATCACCGGCAACCTGACCGTCAGCGGCACCGGCGTGACCATCAGCCGCAGCTCGATCACGGGCACGATCGGGGTGGCGGCGGGCGGCAGCCTGACCCTCTCCGACTCGTTCATCGACGCCGGGGACCAGATGAACACCGGCCTCGGTGAGGGCAACTTCACCGCGCTGCGGGTCCACATCATCGGGGGCAACCGGTCGATCAACTGCGACTCCAACTGCACGGTGCGGGACTCCTACGTCCACGGCCAGTTCAGCGACGAGTCGGGGGTCGCCCACGAGTCCGGGATCCGGATGGGCTCCGGCGCCACCATCGTCCACAACACCATCGCGTGTGACGCCCCCACCATCGATGGCGCCGGCTGTTCGGCCGGCCTGACCGGCTACGGCGACTTCGGGCCGGTGACCAACAACCTGATCCAGAACAACTGGTTCAAGGAGACCCTCTCCGGTGGGACCTGCGCCTACGGGGGGTCCTCGGCGGGCAAGCCCTACTCCAACGACGCCCACGACATCCGGTTCATCGACAACGTCTTCGAGCGCGGCAAGACCGGGAACTGCGGCATCTGGTTCGCGATCACCGACTTCGACAAGAACGCTCCGGGCAACGTGTTCACCGGGAACGTCTGGGACAAGGGCGGCACGGTCAACCCGTAGCCGGCGCCCACCTGCCCACGAGCGTGTAGGTCGTCGGCGAGCCGGGCTCCACCGTCACCAGCACCGAGCTGGGACCGCGGCGGTGGGCCACGGCTCGCGACCCGGGCACGGCCTGGGCATCGTGCGCCACGAAGCCGAGCCGACCCAGCTTGTCCGCGTAGAACGTGAGCACGCCCGGGACCGGGCGCGACGTCGTCGCGACGAGGGTGACCGTGAGGACGCCGTCGTCCGAGGTCACGCTGCTGCTCGTGATCGCGGACCCCGGCAACACGGGGGCCAACCGCGCGGGGTAGCCGCGCACCAGGCCGCCGACCCGGCTCCCGTCCGCGGGAAGCGGTGAGGGCAGCAGCGTGGCTGGCGCCTGCTGCAGCCCCGGCAGCAACGTCGTCGAGCCAGGATCGGTGGAGGCCAGCACCTCGGGTTGTGCCGTCCCGGGTGCCGAGGTCGTGGGCGAGGACGGGTCGACCCCGTCACTGGGCGCGGTGGTCGGGCTCGACGAGGCGGCCGCGGGGCTGTGTCCCTGGCGCGAGCCACGGGTGGACGGGCTCGCCGAGGCGGCCGCGGCACCCGTGGCGCTCGCCGACGGCGTCGCGCTCGAGGCGACCGTGGTGGCGCCGCTCGCGGCCTGCCCATCGCTGGTTGCGCTGCCGGCCGCGTCGCCCGGTGCGTCACCGGACCAGGCCCCCGTGACGGCCACCAGGGCCAGCCCGGTCGCCACGACCAGCGCGCCTACGGCGACCGCCGCACGATGTCTCATGACGTCCCCCATGCCCGTTCGTGCCCAGCGATCCCGGGCGTCCCGAGTCTAGGAACGGACCCGGGCGCGACCGGGGCGAGTGGGCGTTCATGGCCAATCCTGGGTATGTCCAGAACGACCGACGGGCGCGGTACGACGCCCGCTGCGATGCTCGCTGCATGTCGGGGACCCACGCACGAACGATCGAGGAGCAGCCCATGGTCATGACGACCACCCCACCGGAGATCGCGCTGGCCGAAGCGGCCGGTCGAGGAACCCGAGCCCCGGGTGACGGGGTCTCGAGGGCGCTGCGCCTGATGAGCAACCCGTCCCGGATCGTGCAGGGTGCGTGGCGTCGCTACCCGGTCGGCTCCTTCGAGCTCCGCTGCCGCCTGGACATCTTCGACCGGCCGCACTACGCCTACGGCGTGCACCAGGGAGCGCTGCTGGCGCGCGGGCTCGGGCTCCCCGCGATCAGCGTCGTCGAGTTCGGCGTCGCCGGCGGACGGGGTCTGATCGAGCTCGAGAGCGTCGCCCGGCTGGTGGCCGAGGCCACCGGCGTCCGCATCGAGGTCTACGGCTTCGACCGTGGCGAGGGGCTGCCCGAGGTCAGCGACTACCGCGACCTTCCCTACACCTGGCGCAAGGGCTTCTTCCGGATGGACGTCGCCGCCCTGCAACGCCGCCTGGGCGCGGCACGGCTCGTCATCGGCGACATCGCGGAGACCCTCCCGCGCTGGCTCGAGGAGCACGCTCCGGCGCCGCTGGCCTTCGCCGCCATCGACGTGGACTACTACAGCTCCACCGTCGACGCCCTCAAGGTCTTCGACCTCGCGCCGGCCACCATGCTGCCGCGGGTGATGTGCTACTTCGACGACACGGTCGGAGAGGACCACGTGCTCCAGAACGCCTACGTGGGCGAGCTGCTGGCCATCGAGGAGTTCAACGCCGCCCACCCACGCCAGAAGGTGGTGCCGATCCACGGCCTCCGCGCGAAGCGGGACATCCCCGCGCCGTGGAACGACGCCATGTACGCCATGCACGCGTTCGACCACCCGCTGTACGACACCTATGTCGGCCCCGACGCCGCCGAGCAGCAGCTCCGGCTCTGACCACGCTCGATGCACCGAAAGGACACTCTCATGCAGGCGATGGACACCACCTTCGGATTCCGTCGAGATGCGCTCCTGCCGATCGCGGACCAGCTCCGCGAGCAGTTCCAGAACGCCTCGCCGTTCCCGCATGTCGTCATCGACGACTTCCTCCCGCCCGACGTGCTCGACGCCGTGCTGGCCGAGTTCCCCGCCCCGGAGGTGATCGACTGGCAGTCCTTCGACACCGCCCGCGAGGTCAAGCTCGCCCTCGCCGACGCGGAGCAGATGGGACCGGCGACCCGGCACCTGCTCGCCGAGTTCAACACGGCGGTGTTCGTCGACTTCCTCGAGCGGCTGACGGGCATCGAGTCGCTGATCCCGGACCCGCACTACGTGGGCGGCGGCCTGCACCAGATCCGGCGCGGCGGCTTCCTCAAGGTGCACGCGGACTTCAACAAGCACACGCGGCTCAACCTGGACCGCCGGCTCAACGGGATCCTCTACCTGAACAAGGACTGGGAGGAGGACTGGGGCGGCCACCTCCAGCTGTGGGACAAGGACATGGTGCGCTGCGAGAAGAAGGTGCTTCCCGTGTTCAACCGGTTCCTGGTGTTCGCCACGCTCGACGACGCCAACCACGGTCACCCCGACCCGGTCCTGTGCCCGCCCGAGCGGGCCCGGCGGTCGATGGCGCTGTACTACTACACCAACGGCCGCCCGGAGGACGAGCAGTCCTCGGGGCACACGACCCTCTTCAAGCAACGGCCCGGGGAGGCCTGGACCAGCAACACCCGGCAGATCCTCAAGCAGTGGACGCCTCCGGCGCTCGTCGACCTGGCCCGTCGGTACAAGTCGCGCAAGGACTGAGCGGGCCGGACCCTTCCGGTTTCGCGTGGAGGAGCGTGAGAGGCTGCCCGGGTGACTTTTGATCCCGGCACGCCACCCACCGACGCCGACGACCACGTGCTCGCCGCCTGGCTGGCCACGGTGGCCGGCGAGCGACTGCTGGAGGTTCGGCAGGAGGGGCTCACCGGACGGGAGCTCAAGGACGCCGGTGACCTCGCCGCCCACGACCTGCTGATGCAGCTGCTCGCGGAGCACCGGCCCGACGACGCGGTCCTCTCCGAGGAGGGCAAGGACGACAAGGCACGCCTCACCGCCGACCGGGTGTGGATCGTGGACCCGCTGGACGGGACCCGGGAGTTCTCCGAGCCGCCGCGCGAGGACTGGGCGGTGCACGTCGCGCTCTGGTCGCGAGGTGACCTGACGGCGGGGGCCGTCGCCCAGCCGGCGCTGGGAGAGACGTTCAGCACCGCGGACCCGCCGTACGTCCCGCCGAGCCGTCACGAGCGGCCGCGGATCGCCGTCTCGCGGACCCGACCACCGGCGTTCGTGGAGGCGCTCGCGGCCGAGCTCGGCGCCGAGCTGGTGCCGATGGGCAGCGCCGGGGTCAAGGCGATCTCGGTGGTCCGCGACGTGACCGACGCCTACGTCCACGCCGGCGGGCAGTACGAGTGGGACAACGCGGCGCCGGTCGCCGTGGCCCGGGCGGCCGGTCTCTACTGCTCCCGGGTCGACGGCTCGCACCTGGCCTACAACCAGGACGACGTGTCGCTCCCGGACCTGATCGTGTGCCGCGTCGAGCTTGCGGACCGGATCGTCGGGTTCGTGCGCGAGCACGGCATCGGCTGAGGACGGCCGGTCGTCCAACCGGGCCACGCGGCCTAGCCCGTTCGGACTACGGGTCGCGAAATATCGGTGCGAAAGCGGGGATCCGCGCGCAAACCGCTGCGGATCCTCGGGCTTCCTCCGCATGATGTTGCGCAGGAGGCCAGACATGTGGGACACCGCAGTGGAGATCGGATCGCACCTTTCGCACGACGCACCGTGCGTGCGCTGTGGGCATGCGACGCACACCTTCCTGCCGTGCTCCGACGCGTGTGACTGCACGCCTCCGATCGGTCTCGGGTGGACCGAGGGACGCGTCCTCGCCACCACCTGAGACCCCGCGACGGGGGTCATGGTCGAGACGGAACGCTTGCGCTCCGGGGGGATGCAAACAAGGCTTTCGGCCATGACCTCTTTCGTCTCCCACACCACGATCGACTGCGCGGACGCCTACGCCCTCAGCGAGTGGTGGAAGCGCCTGCTCGGGTACCGCGACCTCGAGGACGACCCCAACGAGCCGGGCCACGAGGAGTGCATGATCCGCGACCCCGAGACGGGGCACCTGCTGCTCTTCCTCGAGGTGCCGGACGGTCCCAAGACCACCAAGAACCGGCTGCACCTCGACCTGCGACCACGCGAGGGCACCCGGGACGAGGAGGTCGAGCGGGTCCGCGCCCTCGGGGCGACCGAGGTCGCCGACCACCGGGGGGAGTTCGGCCCCGGCAGCGGCTGGGTGGTGTTCGCGGACCCCGAAGGGCAACGAGTTCTGCATCCTGCGCTCCCAGGGCGAGGTCGGGGCCTGACCGGGTCGTAGACTGAACGCACACCCCCTGCCCACCTCTGGCAGGGGGCGTTCGTGCTGTGTCCGAACCGGGAGGACCGATGATGCTGGACGGCCTGGCCGCCGCGGTGCTGGCCGAGCCGACCCTCGCCGGGGCGCTCGCCGATGCGCGGGACGGGATCGACACCGCGCTCGACCTGACCGGTCCGGCCGGGCTGCGGCCCTTCGTGGTCCGCGGCCTGGTGGACGCCGGCCGGACGGTGCTCGCGGTGACCGCCACCGGTCGGGAGGCCGAGGACCTCGTGGCCGCGCTCGGCAGCCTCGTGGATCCCGACCTGGTCGCCTACTACCCGAGCTGGGAGACGCTCCCGCACGAGCGGCTGAGCCCCCGCAGCGACACCGTCGGACGCCGGCTGGCGGTGCTGCGCAGGCTGGTGCACCCCGGTGACCAGGCCGCGAACGGCCCGGTGCGGGTCGTGGTGGCGCCGGTGCGGTCGATCCTGCAGCCGCAGGTCATGGGTCTGGGCGACCTGGTCCCGGTCGAGCTTGCGGTCGGCGACACGGTCGCGCTCGACGACGTCGTACGCCGGCTCGCCGAGGCGGCGTACACCCGGGTCGACCTGGTCGAGAAGCGCGGCGAGTTCGCGGTCCGCGGCGGCATCGTCGACGTGTTCCCGCCCACCGAGGAGCACCCGCTGCGGGTGGAGTTCTGGGGCGACGACGTCGAGGAGATCCGCGCCTTCGCGGTGGCCGACCAGCGCACCCTCGAGGCCGTCGAGCGGCTGTGGGCACCGCCCTGCCGCGAGCTGCTGCTCACCGACGAGGTGCGCGCACGCGCCGCGGCCCTGGGCCGCGAGCACCCGCAGCTCGTCGAGCTGACCGACAAGCTGGCCGCGGGCATCGCCGTCGAGGGGATGGAGTCGCTCGCCCCGGCGCTCGTCGACGACATGGAGCTGCTGGTCGACCTGCTGCCCGTCGACACCCACGTCGTCGTGCTCGACCCGGAGCGCGCCCGGGCCCGCGCCCACGACCTGGTCGCGACCAGCGAGGAGTTCCTGGCCGCGTCCTGGGCGGCCGCGGCCGGGGGCGGGCAGGCGCCCGTCGACCTCGGCGCCGCGTCGTACCGCTCGCTCGCCGACGTGCGGCACCACACCCTCGCGCGGGGCCTGGCGTGGTGGTCGGTGAGCCCGTTCGGCATCGCCGACGACCCCGCCACCGACCGCGTCCCGCTGCGCGACGAGCTCGGCGAGATCGTCTCGGCGGGCGTGGACGTCGAGGCGGGTGCCGTGCCGACGCGCGAGCTTCCCGGTCGTCCCGCGCCGGAGTACCGCGGCGACATCGAGCAGGCGATCACCGACATCACCGGGTGGCTGGGCGACGGCTTCCGGGTCGTCGTGATGCATCCCGGCCACGGCCCGGCCGAGCGGATGGTCGAGGTGCTCGGCGAGCACGACGTCGCCGCGCGCCTGGTCGACCCGGTCACCGGCGACGCCGCTCCCGACGACCGGGTCGTCACCGTCACCTGCGGCGAGCTCCGGCACGGCTTCACCGACGACCGGACCCGACTGGTGCTGCTCACCGGGGACGACCTCACCGGCCAGTCCAGCTCCACCCGCGACATGCGCCGGATGCCCGCGCGTCGCAAGCGGCAGATCGACCCGCTCGAGCTCTCGGCCGGCGACTACGTCGTCCACGAGCAGCACGGGGTCGGCCGCTTCGTGGAGATGCGGCAGCGCGAGGTGGCCGGCGCGACCCGGGAGTACCTGGTCCTGGAGTACGGCGCGTCCAAGCGCGGCGGTCCCCCCGACCGCCTCTACGTCCCCGCCGACGCGCTCGACCAGGTCACCCGCTACGTCGGCGGCGAGCAGCCGGCCCTGGACCGGCTCGGCGGCGCCGACTGGGGCAAGCGCAAGAACCGGGCCCGCAAGGCGGTCCGCGAGATCGCCGCCGAGCTGATCAAGCTGTACGCCGCCCGGCAGGCCACCCAGGGCTACGCCTTCGGTCCGGACACCCCGTGGCAGCGTGAGCTCGAGGACGCGTTCCCGTTCACCGAGACGCCCGACCAGCTGAGCACCGTCGACGAGGTCAAGCTCGACATGCGGCGCACGGTGCCGATGGACCGGCTGGTCTGCGGCGACGTCGGCTACGGGAAGACCGAGATCGCGGTGCGCGCGGCGTTCAAGGCCGTGCAGGACGGCAAGCAGGTCGCCGTGCTCGTGCCCACGACGCTGCTCGTGCAGCAGCACCTCTCGACGTTCTCCGAGCGGATGAGCGGGTTCCCGGTCGTCATCAAGGGGTTGAGCCGCTTCCAGACCGACGCGGAGGCCAAGGAGGTGGTGGCGGGACTGGCCGAGGGCAGCGTGGACATCGTGGTCGGCACCCACCGGCTCCTCAACCCGGAGGTGCGGGTCAAGGACCTGGGTCTGATCGTGGTCGACGAGGAGCAGCGCTTCGGGGTCGAGCACAAGGAGCAGATGAAGCGGCTGCGCACCAGCGTGGACGTGCTGTCGATGTCCGCGACGCCGATCCCGCGGACCCTGGAGATGGCCATCACCGGGATCCGGGAGATGTCCACCATCACCACCCCGCCCGAGGAGCGGCACCCGGTGCTGACCTACGTCGGCGCCTACGAGGACCGCCAGGTGGTGGCCGCGATCCGCCGCGAGCTGCTCCGCGAGGGGCAGGTCTTCTACATCCACAACCGGGTGCAGAGCATCGAGAAGGCGGCCGCCCGGATCCGTGAGCTGGTCCCCGACGCGCGGGTGGCGGTCGGGCACGGGCAGATGGGGGAGCACCAGCTCGAGCAGGTGATGCTGGACTTCTGGGAGAAGCGCTTCGACGTGCTGGTCTGCACCACGATCGTCGAGTCGGGCCTCGATGTCTCGAACGCCAACACCATGGTCATCGAGCGCGCGGACATGCTCGGCCTGTCGCAGCTGCACCAGCTCCGGGGCCGGGTCGGCCGGTCCCGCGAGCGCGCCTACGCCTACTTCCTCTACCCACCCGAGAAGCCGCTCACCGAGACCGCGCACGAGCGGCTGGCGACGCTGGCGCAGCACAGCGACCTCGGCGGCGGGATGGCGATCGCGATGAAGGACCTCGAGATCCGCGGCGCCGGGAACCTGCTCGGTGGCGAGCAGTCGGGCCACATCGCCGACGTCGGCTTCGACCTCTACGTGCGGCTCGTGGGTGAGGCCGTGCACGAGTTCCGCGGGGACGGGGAGCCGGAGCTCAACGAGGTCCGCATCGAGCTGCCCGTCGACGCCCACCTGCCGCACGACTACATCGGGAGCGAACGACTGCGGCTGGAGATGTACAAGCGGCTCGCCGAGGTCCGCGCCGACGAGGACGTCGACCTGCTCGCCGAGGAGATGCTGGACCGGTACGGCGCGCCGCCCGAGGCTGTCACCTCGCTGCTGCTGGTCGCGCGGTTCCGCGCGCGGGCGCGCCAGGCCGGGATCGGGGAGGTCACGATCGCCGGCAAGCACGTGCGGTTCGCACCGGTGACGCTGCCCGACTCACGCGTCGTACGCCTCCAGCGGCTGCACCCGGGCGCGATCGTGAAGCCGGGGCTGTCGTCCGTCCTGGTGCCGCGCCCTCAGACCGCGGTCGTCGCCGGGAAGCCGATCGCTGGGGTGCCCCTGCTTGAATGGGCGCGCCAGGTGATCGACGCCGTGCTCGATCCCCCCGAACGCACCGAACCCAAGGAGACGTCGTGACCCGCAGGACCCTCGTTGCCGTGCTGGCGCTCACCAGCGCCGGGATGCTCAGCGGCTGCGCCGGTGCCCAGCCGGGCGTCGCCGCCCAGGTGGGCGACGAGACGATCAGCGTCAGCGAGGTCAACCGGCTCTCCGACGGCTACTGCGCCGCCTACGAGCGCCAGCTGAAGGGTGACGGCACGGTGCTGCCGATGGAGGTGGTCACGACCAACGTCGTGCAGACCCTGACCATGACGGCGATCGCCCGCCAGCTCGCCGATGACTACGACGTGACGCCGAGTGCGACGTACGAGGAGAACCTCGCCAACCTCGAGCAGGCCGGGGACGCCCTCGCCGACGACGCCGGCGAGGCCAAGGTGACCGTCGAGTCGGGCATCGCCTATGTCAACGACATCCTCGAGCAGATCGGTCGCAAGACCCTGGCCGAGGACGGCGTCACGGATCCCTCCGTCGAGGACGCGACGGCCCGTGGCAAAGAGCTGCTGTCGACGTGGATCGCCGTCAACGATCCCGAGATCGACCCGCAGTACGGCCTCAAGCTCGTGCAGCTCCAACCCGAGTTCGTCGACACGACGGTGTCCTTCCCCGCCAGCGACACCGCCAAGCAGGGAGCCCTCGAGCCGGGCGCCGAGGACCAGGCCGCCTACGCCAAGACCCTGCCCGAGTCACAGCGCTGCGGCTGACCCCCTTGTCCGACCACGCGGACGATCCCGTGAGCTCGCCGGTCGAGCTGCTCGCGGTGATGCGACAGCTGCGGGTCGAGTGCGACTGGAAGCGCGCCCAGACCCACCGGTCGCTGGCCCGCTACCTGCTCGAGGAGACTCACGAGACGCTCGAGGCGATCGACACCGGCGACGCTGACCACCTGCGCGAGGAGCTCGGCGACCTGCTGCTGCAGGTCTACTTCCACGCGGTCATCGCGGAGGAGAACGGCGACTTCACCTTCGAGGACGTCGCCGCGGACATCGTCACCAAGCTCCGCCGCCGCAACCCGCACGTCTTCGGGTCCGCGTCGGCTTCCGGACCGGTGGCCGTGAACGAGCTGTGGGAGTCGATCAAGGCCACCGAGAAGCAGCGGGACTCCGTCACCGACGGCCTCCCGCCGGGCCTGCCCGCCCTGCTGTACGCCGACAAGGTGCTGTCCCGCCTGTCCCGCTCCGCACCGGCTCCCGCCCCGCCCGCGGACTCCGACCGACCTCGGCGACCGGCTCCTCGCCCTGGTCGTCGAGGCCCGGGCGGACGGCGTCGACCCCGAGCAGGCGCTGCGCGACGCCGTGCGCCGGCTGCTCACCCCGGGCTGAACGGCCCCCGCATGGCTTCGCTCGGGCCCGACTTCCGGTGGCTGTGGTCGGGTAACGCAGCAGGCAACCTGGCCGACGGCGTTGCCTTTGTGGGGATCCCCCTCGTCGCCACGTCCATCACGACGAACCCCAGCCTGATCGCCGGACTAGCGCTGGCGTACTCCGGAGCCCGGACCCTGCTGGTCGTGCCCGTGGGGGTTGTCGTCGACCGGGTGGACCGACGGTTGCTCATGTGGCTGCCGAACGTGCTGCGCGGAATGACCCTCCTTGCGCTGGCACTGGCCTTCGCCGCGGGAATCGAGTCGCTGCTCCTTCTCTACATCACCTTCACCCTCGTCGGCGTGATGGAGATCGCTGCCGACAACGCCGCGGTCTCTGTCTTGCCAGACCTCGTCGCGCCCGATGACCTGGACCGTGCGAACGGTCGGATCGCCACCGCACAGCTGGTGGCTGACGAGTTCGTTGGTCCGCCGCTCGGCGGCTTCCTGTTCGCCCTCGCCGTCGCTGCACCGCTCGCTGCGACAGGGGGCCTGTACGCGGCAGCCGGGCTCTTGTTCCTGGCTCTACCGCGCCAGCCGCGTCCCGGACCGACCGAGGACGCCGCCGTCGAGCGCCCATCGATGTGGCGTGACGCGGCCGCAGGGGCTGCGTGGATCCGGAGCCAGCAGCTTCTCCTCGGCCTGGCGATCACAGGCGGTCTGGCCAGCGTCGCCTACATGATGACCTTCTCGATCATCGTGCTCTACGCCACGGAAACTCTGGGTGCCAGTCCCACCGGATACGGCGTCATTCTTGCCGTCTCGTCACTCGGAGGCCTGCTTGCCTCTTCCTCGACAGCGAAGATGAGACAAGCCGTCGGATACGTGGTTCTCGTTCCGGGCGCACTGGCTCTCGGGGCCATCACCATGCTCGGGCTCTACTTCACGACGAGTCCTCTTGTGGCAGCGCCGCTGCTGGCGGCGTACATCTTCCACGCGACGGTATGGAACATCTGTGTCGTGTCACTGCGCCAACGGCTGGTCCCCAGCGAGATGCGGGGGCGACAGAACAGCTTGTTCAAGCTCTTCGGCCTCGTCGGACTCGTCGTAGGAGCCGCCATCGCGGGTCCCATCGCCTCCATCGCCGGGCTCGCCACGCCCTTCGGCATCGCCGGACTGATCTTCGTGGGATGCGCCGGCTACACGGCCTGGCTGCTGAAGGCCGAGCCGCAGACGGCGCCCCCGCGCGACGCGGTCGTGGACACTTGAGCAAGCGGGCCACGACGGCCGGCTGCACGCCAGTCCGGGAGGAGCGATGTGATGAGCGAGACCTTCTACTCGCACGCGAAGCTCTACGACCTCATGTTTCCCGGCGGCGGACCCGCGACGGACTTCTACCGGGCCGAGGCCGATCGGTCTGGCGGGAGGGTCCTGGAGCTCGGGTGCGGCACCGGGCACAAGCTGGTCCCCATCGCCTCCGACGGGCATCCGTGCGTCGGCCTGGACTTCGTCCTCGGACATGCTGGCCGAGGCTCGCCACAAGGCGGACGAGCGCCGGGTAGCGGTGGAGTGGGTGCTCGGCGACATGCGGGACCTCGACCTGGGCCGCACCTTCGACTTCGTGTTCATCGCGGCCAACTCCCTGCTGCACCTGCACGACGCCAAGGACCTGGTGAGCTGCTTCCGTTCGGTCCGTCGGCACCTGGCACCCGGCGCGCGGTTTGCCTTCGACGTCTTCAACCCGAGCCTGCGACTCCTGGCCGACGCGGTCGGCGTACGGCGCCGGCGGGAGTCGTTGTCGTTCACCGACCCCGACCGTGGCGAGGTGAGCGTCGATGTCGCCGAGACCTACGACCCACGCGCACAGGTGACCCGCGGGACGTGGCACCTCTCGACCGCCTCCGAGCCCGACTTCGTCGTCCTGCCGCTGGAGATCAGGAGCATCTTCCCGCAAGAGCTGCCGCTGCTCCTCTCGCTCGGCGGGCTTCGGCTCATCGATCGCCTCGGGGACTGGTCGGGTCGATCGTTCACCGGGGCCGAGCCGCTCCAGGTCTGCATCTGCGAGTCCGCCTGACAGAACGTCCCCGTCGCCGAGTCAGGGCAGTTGTCGGGCGCTGAGGTGGGTGACGAGGTAGGTGGCGTCGTGGGGACCGTGCCAGCGGTAGTCACCGTCGGGCGTGCGGGTATACCTCCAGCGGCCGGTGGTCTTGGCGCGGTGGTGTCGGCGGCAGAGGGGGGCGAGGTTGGCTGGGTTCGTCTGGCCGGGTGGGCCGGTGTCGTCGAAGGGGACGATGTGGTCGAGGTCGCAGGCTCGTGAGTTGCGCCGGCAGTGGGGGAAGACGCAGGTGGGGTCGCGGAGGATGACGAGGTCTCGCATCCAGGTGGGTGGGTCGTGGGCGTCGACCGCATCTGTGCGGTCCATGCGGAGGACTGGGGTGATGGTCGCTTTGGTGTCGCCGAGCCAGGTCTTGATCTTCTGAGCGGTGGCGGGGCCGAGGTTCTCCACCCCGCCGACGGCGGCGTCCCACGGGTCCGTCGAGGTGCAGGTAGAGCTTGGTCTTGGGTGTGCCGGTGAGGTGGGCGAGGGCTTTGGCCTTGCGGACCCCGAGGGGGTCGGGGTCGCCGTTGGTCTTGAGGTCGGCGGCGCCGGCGCAGATCTGGTCGTAGAGGTTCGTGAGGGTCAGGGTGTCGCCGGTGATGTGGAGCTCGCTGGTGCCGGCGTACTCGGTGGGGGCTGGGTGGTGGAGGGTGACGTCCCAGGTCTGTCGGGAGCGTGCTTCGCGGTCGGCGTGCTCCTCGGGCATGTACTTGGCGATGGCGTGGGCGACGGCCCGGTCGAGGCGGGTGACGCCGACGGTGTGCAGTTGGGGGGCGAGGAGCCGGTCGACGTGCGCGGCGGCCTTCACGTTGAGGGCGTGGGTCTTCTGGGCGAGGCGGCGGCCCCGCCACACCGGCACCTCGAGGGTTTGGAGGCGGCGCCAGGTGTGCGGGAGGCGGTGGACCAGGTCGAGGGCGTCGGCCAGGAGGGTCTTGGCGGTGTCGGTGGACACCCCCAACGCGAGGCCGAAGGGTTCGGGCGCGAACGCGGCCACATGCGGGGTGCCGTCCCCGCCGAGGGACTCGTCGGCGTCGAGGTCGCCGTCGCCGCCCCAGACCGCGACGCCGGTGTCGGCGGTGGGCGGGTGTAGGACGCACCACTGGTAGGCGAGGTGGAGCTGGCGGAGGTCGGCTTCGCGGCGGAGGCGTTCGTTGTCGCGGACCGCGGCGAGCAGCGCCTCGGGTCCGAGGTCGTCGACCCCGAACCGGCTCGTCGCGGTGCTGCTCATGGGTCTACTCAAGCACTCGCCACCGACAGTCGAGGAGGCTCAGAGGCCCTTGTCCACAAGGGGAAACGAACAAATTCTTGAAGCCGTGACCACAGGGGTCGACCTAAGGAAGCCGTACGCCGAACGAGCAGCGATGAGTAGTAGCTCAACCGAGACGGCGCGTCACCACGTATCCGAAAATCAAAGACCTGGACCACAGGCGACCCGCAGCGTGCGGCGTGTGGGTGGTGGTCTCGACACCGGTTGCTTCGCAACCTGCTCGACCAACGAAGGGGTCACCGCTCGACAACGAGCGTGTCGCGACGGTCCGGCCCGCGATTGCTCCCGGGAGTCGCCGGTGGGGCGGTCTAGGGTGGAACCGCCTGTCCTCTTCCCACCCTCAGGAGCAAACCCCGTGGCTTCTATCGCAGCTGTCGGCGCCCGCGAGATCCTCGACTCGCGCGGCAATCCCACCGTGGAGGTCGAGGTCGCACTCGACGACGGCGCGTTCGCGCGCGCCGCGGTTCCCAGTGGCGCGTCCACCGGCGCCTTCGAGGCCGTCGAGCTTCGCGACGGTGGCAAGCGGTACGTCGGCAAGGGCGTGCTGAAGGCGGTCAAGGCCGTCATGGAGGACATCGCCCCGGTGATCGAGGGCCTCGAGGCCGACGACCAGCGGCTGGTCGACCAGGCGATGCTGGAGCTCGACGGCACGCCCAACAAGGCCAAGCTCGGCGCCAACGCGATCCTCGGCGTCTCGCTCGCCGTGGCCCGGGCGGCGGCGGACAGTTCGGACCTCCCGCTCTACCGGTACATCGGCGGCCCCAACGCCCACCTGCTTCCGGTGCCGATGATGAACATCCTCAACGGCGGCTCGCACGCCGACTCCAACGTGGACGTCCAGGAGTTCATGATCGCCCCGATCGGCGCGCCCACCTTCGCCGAGGCGCTGCGCCAGGGCGCGGAGGTCTACCACGCCCTCAAGTCGGTGCTGAAGAAGAAGGGCCTGGCCACCGGCCTGGGCGACGAGGGCGGGTTCGCCCCCGATCTTTCCTCCAACCGCGCCGCCCTCGACCTGATCGCCGAGGCCGTGAAGTCGGCCGGCTTCAAGCTCGGCAAGGACATCGCGCTCGCCATGGACGTGGCGGCGTCGGAGTTCCACGACAAGAAGCGGTACGCCTTCGAGGGCCAGAAGAAGACGTCCGACGAGATGGTGGCCTACTACGCCGACCTGGTGGCGTCGTACCCCATCGTCTCCATCGAGGACCCGCTCGACGAGGACGACTGGGCCGGGTGGAAGGCGATGACCGACCAGCTCGGCGACAAGATCCAGATCGTCGGCGACGACCTGTTCGTCACCAACGTGGAGCGCCTGCAGCGCGGCATCAGCGGCGGCCAGGCCAACGCGCTGCTGGTCAAGGTCAACCAGATCGGCTCGCTGACCGAGACCCTGGACTCCGTCGACCTGGCGCACCGCAACGGCTACCGCTGCATGATGAGCCACCGGTCGGGCGAGACCGAGGACACCACCATCGCCGACCTCGCGGTCGCCACGAACTGCGGCCAGATCAAGACCGGCGCACCGGCGCGGTCCGAGCGGGTCGCGAAGTACAACCAGCTGCTGCGGATCGAGGACGACCTCGGCGACGCCGCGCGCTACGCAGGCGCCGCGGCCTTCCCGCGGTTCGGAGCCTGAGCGTCCCGATGTCGGAGCGACGCACCGCGCGGGGAGGACCCGGAGGCAGCCGCAGACCCGAGGGACGCGTCGCGCGCGGTGCTCCCGTGCGTCCGCGCCCGGCCGCCGCGCCCGTTCCTGACGCGTCCGGCACCGGGCCGCGCCGGCCCCGGCTCACCGGACGGGCCGCGGTGCTCGTGCTGGTGATGGCGGTGCTCACCGTCTCCTACGGCTCGTCGCTCAAGGCCTACCTCCAGCAGCGTTCGCAGATCGCCGACCTCAAGGTCCAGATCGCCGAGCGGGAGGTGAACATCGACGCCCTCGAGCGCGAGAAGCGCCGCTGGGACGACCCGGCCTACGTGCAGGCGCAGGCCCGGGCGCGGTTCGGCTACCTGATGCCGGGTGAGACGTCGTACGTCGTGCTCGACGCGAACGGCGACCCGTTGGAGACCACCGCGAAGCTCAACGACCCCGACCAGGTCGTCAAGGTCGAGCCGACGGCCTGGTGGACGACCGCCTGGGCCTCGATGGAGCTGGCCGGGACCCCGCCCACCGCCAAGGGCGACAAGCCGCCGGCCACCGAGATCGACGGCACCGACAACTAGTGGCGGAGATCGACCCCGACGACGTCGCGGCAGTCGAACGGCAGCTCGGCCGCGAGCCGCGGGCGATCCACGCGATCGGGCACCGCTGCCCGTGCGGGCTGCCCGACGTGGTCACTACGGAGCCGCGGCTGCCCACGGGCACGCCGTTCCCCACGACCTTCTACCTCACCTGCCCGCGGGCCGCGTCCCGGATAGGGACGCTCGAGGGGTCGGGGCTGATGAAGGACATGCAGGACCGGCTCGCCGAGGACGCCGACCTGGCGGCGGCGTACGCCGCGGCGCACGAGCGCTACCTCGCGGCGCGGGCCGAGCTCGGCGACGTGCCGGAGATCGACGGGATCTCGGCCGGCGGCATGCCGGACCGGGTGAAGTGCCTGCACGTGCTGGCCGGGCAGGCGCTCGCGCAGGGCCTCGGGGTCAACCCGCTCGGCGACGAGGTGCTCGCCCTGCTCGGCGAGTGGTGGGCCGAGGGACCGTGCGCGTGACCGGGACGATCGCCGCCATCGACTGCGGGTCCAACACCATCAAGCTGCTGATCGGCGCCCTGCCGGACGTCGAGGTCCGGGAGACGCGGATGGTGCGGCTCGGCCAGGGCGTCGACGCGACGGGCCGGCTCGCCGACGAGGCGCTGGCGCGGGCGTTCGCCGCGATCGACGACTACGCCGCGCTCATCGCCGCGCACCCGGTCGAGCGGATCCGCTTCTGCGCGACCTCCGCCACCCGGGACGCCTCGAACGCAGAGGAGTTCGCGGCGGGCGTGCACGCCCGGCTGGGGGTCTGGCCCGAGGTGGTCTCGGGCGCGGAGGAGGCGGCGCTGTCCTTCGACGGCGCGGTCCGCAACCTGCGCACGTCGCTCCCGGTCCCCACCCTGGTGATCGACATCGGCGGCGGCTCGACCGAGCTCGTGCTCGGGGCCACCCACCCGACGAGTGCGGTCTCCCTCGACCTCGGCTCGGTGCGGCTCACCGAGCGGCACCTGCACTCAGACCCGCCGACCGCGGGCGAGGTCGCGGCCTGCGTGGCCGACATCGAGGCCCACCTGGACCGTCGCGACGTCGACCTCGCGGCCGCGGCGAGCGTGGTCGGCGTCGCGGGCACCGTCATCACCGTCGGGGCGGGCGTCCTCGACCTGGCGGTGTTCGATCCGGCCCGCACCGACCAGGCGGAGGTGGCGGTCGCGGACGTGCACGCCTACGTCGAGCGGCTGGCCGGGTTGTCGGTCGCCGAGCGGCGCTCGCTGCCCTACATGCACCCCGGCCGCGCCGACGTCATCATCGGTGGCGCCCTGATCCTGGACCGCGTGCTGCGGCGTACCCCGGTGGCCACCATGACCGTGTCGGAGGCGGACATCCTCGACGGCATCGCCTGGTCGATGGTCGACAGCCGCCCAGGGGGTTGAATGTGTCCATGAGTGAGCAGACGTTCGTCGTCGTGGGTGCCGGCCTGGCCGGCGCCAAGGCCGTGGAGGCGCTCCGTGCGCAGGGATACCCGGGTCGACTCGTGCTGGTCGGCGCCGAGTCGCACCTGCCGTACGAACGGCCGCCGCTCTCCAAGGGCTACCTGCAGGGAAAGTCGACGATCGAGGAGGCCCAGGTCCACGACCAGGGCTGGTACGACGAGCACGACGTCGAGCTGCGCCTGGGACAACGCGTGACGGCGCTCGACCTCGCCGACCACACCGTGACGATCGGCGACGAGCGGCTCGGCTACGACAAGGTGCTGCTGGCGACCGGCAGCCAGCCGCGTCGGCTCGACCTGCCCGGCGCCGACCTCGACGGCGTGCTGTCGCTGCGCACCATCGAGGACAGCGACCGGCTGCGCGCCGCGTTCGACGCGGCGGCCCAGGTCGTCTTCATCGGTGGTGGCTGGATCGGTCTCGAGGTCGCGGCCGCGGCGCGCAACGCCGGCGCGGAGGTCACGGTGCTCGAGGCCCTCCCGCTGCCGCTGGTGCGCGTCCTCGGCGACGAGATGGCCGGCGTCTTCGCCGACCTGCACCGGTCGCACGGCGTCAACCTGCGCACCGGCGTCACCGTCGAGGAGATCGAAGCCGCCGAGGGCACCGGCCATGTCGGCGCGGTGCGTCTCGCCGACGGCACCCGGATCCCGGCCACGGTCGTCGTGGTCGGCATCGGCGCGGCGCCCGACGTCGGCCTCGCCGAGGCCGCCGGGCTGGACGTCGACAACGGCGTGCTCGTCGACGCCGGCGGTCGCACCAGCGACCCCGACGTGTTCGCCGCCGGCGACATCGCGCACGCCGAGCACCCCGTGCTCGGACGACGGGTTCGCGTGGAGCACTGGGCCAACGCGCTCAACCAGCCGGCCACGGTCGCGACGGCGATGCTCGGCGGGGACGCGGCGTACGACAACCTCCCGTACTTCTACACCGACCAGTACGACCTCGGCATGGAGTACGTCGGGCTCGGCTCTCCCGACGACGAGGTGGTGGTGCGCGGAGACCGGGCGGGTGGGGAGTTCGTCGCGTTCTGGCTCCGCGACGGGCGGGTCAGCGCGGGGATGGCCGTCAATGTGTGGGACGTGCTCGACGACGTCAAGGCCCTGATCCGGTCCGGCAACGTCGTCGACCCGGCACGCCTCGCCGACCCGCGCGTGCCCCTGGCCGACCTGGCCGCGTCGTGACGACCTCGGCCGGGCCGGCCGCGCTGGCCGGCCGGCGCCTCGACGGCGGCATGGGCACCCTCCTGCAGGACCGCGGTCTCGAGGGCGGGGTTCCCGGCGAGCTCTGGAATGCCGAGAACCCGGACGCAGTCAGCGCCGCGCACCGGGAGTACGCCGGGGCCGGGGCGACCGTGCTGACCACCAACACCTTCGGGGGCACCCGTCCGCGACTGGACCTGCACGGCCTGGGCGATCGGGTGCACGAGCTCAACCTGGCCGCCGCCCGGCTCGCCCGCGGCGTGGCCGACGAGCACGGGCTGCTGGTCGCCGGAGACCTCGGGCCGACCGGCGAGCTGATGGACCCATTGGGGACCCTGACCGAGTCGGACGCGCAGGCGTTGTTCGCCGAGCAGCTCGCGGGGCTGGTCGAGGGCGGCATCGACCTGGTGCTGATCGAGACGATGAGCGACCTGAGCGAGGTGCGGGCCGCGGTCGCCGCGGCCGCCGAGGCCGCGCCGGGGCTGCCGGTCGTGGTGACCCTGAGCTTCGACACCAACCTGCGCACCATGATGGGCGTCGCGCCCGCCACGGCCGTCCGCGAGATCGGTGCCCTGGGGGTCGCCGGGGTCGGGGCCAACTGCGGTCGCGGGCCGGCGGAGATGGAGCAGATCATGGCTGCGATGGCCGCCGAGCGGCCCGAGGGCCTGCTCCTGGTGGCTCAGTCCAACGCCGGGCTGCCGCACGTCGTCGGCGACCACTTCGAGTACGACGCCTCGCCCGCGGACATGGCCGCGCACGCCGCCCGGCTCCGCGACCTGGGCGTCGACCTCATCGGCGCCTGTTGCGGGTCGACGCCGGCGCACGTGGCGGCGATGCACGCCGCGTCCGCCTGACCGGTGGTCGACCTGCCGCACCCGGTCACCGGGCAGCCGTTCGCGTCGCCGGTGCCGCCCGGCACCGGCTGGCCCGACGACCCGGCCGCGACGGACACCCCGGTGGCCGCCAGCGCCGCGCAGGTGCGCCGCCTCGCCGCTGCGAGCCGGGACGTCGCCGAGGTCGACGCCCGGGTCTCGGTGTGCGCGGCCTGTCCCCGCCTGGTCCGGTGGCGCGAGGACGTCGCCCGGGTCAAGCGGGCGTCGTTCGCCGACCAGCCGTACTGGGGCCGGCCGACGGCCGCCTGGGGCGCCGACGCGCCGAGGGTGCTCATCGTCGGGCTCGCGCCGGCCGCCAACGGCGGCAACCGGACCGGCCGGATCTTCACCGGCGACCGGTCCGGGGACTGGTTGCACGCCAGCCTGCACCGGGTCGGGCTGGCCGCGCTGCCGACCAGCACGCACGCCGGCGACGGGCAGCGGATGATCGACGCGCGGATGGTGGCGACGGTGGCGTGCGCGCCGCCGGACAACAAGCCGAGTGTCGTCGAGCGAGACACCTGTGCGCCCTGGATCGCCCGCGAGGTGACCCTGGTCGCACCGACCCTGCGGGTCGTCGTCGCCCTCGGCGGCTTCGCCTGGGACGGCGCGCTGCGCGCGCTCGCGGCCGCGGGGCACGTCGTACCCCGTCCGAAGCCGCGGTTCGGCCACGGCGCCGAGGTCCTGCTCGCGCACCCCGACCGGGCGGCGGTGACGCTGCTGGGCTGCTACCACCCCAGCCAGCAGAACACCTTCACCGGCCGGCTCACTCCGGCCATGCTCGACGACGTCCTCGGTCGCGCCGCGGCGCTGCGGTGACCTCACCTACGCTGTCGCTGCCCCCGTATCCCAACCGGCAGAGGACGTCGCCTTAAAAGCGATTCAGTGTGGGTTCGAGCCCCACCGGGGGCACACACGGTCTACTCGGGCGAGGCGTCGATCGGGGATAGGGTCGCCGTCCATGGACATGCTGAAGGGCGAACAGATCGCCGAGGCGAGCCTGACCGACTGGCGCAAGCTGGCCCAGGGACTGCATGCGCGCTACCTGATCGACGACTTCGGCGCCGGCGTACGGTTCGTCGCCGCGGTGGGCGAGGCGGGCGACGCGCTCGACCACCACCCGAGCGTGTCCCTCGGCAAGGGGTACGTCGACCTCAAGCTGGTCAGCGACGACGCCATCTACCGCGACGACGAAGGCACCGAGCACGTCGTCGAGTGGGTGACCCAGCAGGACGTCGACCTCGCGCGGCGGATCACCGAGATCGCCGTCGATCACAAGGTCGACGCCGACCCGGCCTCGGTCAGCGACATCGAGCTCGGCCTCGACACGGCGAGCTCCGCGACCATCGCCCCGGTGTGGGCCGCCCTCCTGACCGGGAGCGCCGAAGCCCAGGGCCGCGGGACCCCCAGCGACGAGATCCGGGATGCCACGGGACGGGTGCCGAACCTGTGGTTCGGGGACGCCGACGAGCACGAGGCCCCGGGTCAGCGGTTCCACATCGAGATCTACGTGGCGCCCGAGGTGGCCGAGCAACGGATCGCCGCTGCCGTCGCCGCGGGTGGGACCGTCGTCGATGACAGCGACGCGCCCTCGCTCACCGTGATCGCCGACCAGGACGGCAACAAGGGAATCGTCTGCATCGACGCGTCCGCGGCGAAGAAGGATTGAGCCGGCACGTCGGTCGACCCGGGCCCGACGGGGGCACCGTCGCGGCGGTCGAACCGGGAACAGCCGACCATCGTCGGTCGTTGTGTAGGTGTGGGCCGCATAGAGTGGCCCCCGAAGAGGGAGCCGTCAATACGTGGCGGCCCCCAGGCCTCCAAGGAGGAGACCATGCAGTCCAACAATCCGATCTTCTCGCGCTCTCCGGAGTTCAACGGAACCGGATCGCCGAACTCCACCGGCAACCAGACCTACGCCGGCAACGGCGCGACCTACCCCGGCTACGGGCAGCAGCCCGCCGGTGACCCCTCCACCTGGGGCACCGGTGCGCCCACGCAGGAGCGCTCCGCGGAGCGGATGACCATCGACTCGGTCGTCCAGAAGACCGGCCTGGCGCTGCTCGTGGTGATCATCACCGCCGCGGCCACCTGGGCCTACATCGGCGACGTCAACGTCGACACCGCGACCGACGCCAACATCGCCAAGCTCAACACGGCCCTGCTGCTGGGCAGCGCGCTCGCCTTCGGGCTGTCGCTGGCCAACTCGTTCAAGCGGGTGATCAGCCCGGCTCTGGTGCTGGCCTTCTGCGCGGCCGAGGGCGTGGCGCTGGGTGCGCTGAGCAAGTTCTTCGACGTCCGGTTCGGCGACGGCATCGTCACCCAGGCGGTCATCGGCACGTTCGCGGCCTTCGCGGGCACCCTCGCGGCGTACAAGTTCTTCAACATCCAGGTCGGTCAGCGGTTCCGCACCTTCACCATCGCGGCGATGTTCGGGATGGTGGCCCTCGGCCTGCTCGAGATGGTGCTGGGCTTCTTCGGCAACGAGATCGGCATCTACGGCTTCGGCGGCATCGGCCTGCTGTTCGCCGTCGGCGGCCTCGTGCTCGGGGTGTTCATGCTGATCTTGGACTTCGACTTCGTGGAGCGCGGCGTCGCCGCTGGGCTGCCGGAGCGCGAGTCGTGGCGGGCGGCCTTCGCCCTCACGGTGAGCCTGGTCTGGATCTACACCAACCTGCTGCGGATCCTCGCGATCATGCGCGGCGAGTAACCGACGCCGTCCAGCTAGTCAGCGACCCGCCCGGGCTCCCCGGGCGGGTCTGCTGCGTCCGTGGGGCTCTCGACGTCGGCCTGCGGGTGCCGGCGGCGGTGCCGCAGCTCGACCCAGCGCCCGCGCAACCCGCGCTCGGAGCCCGCCACCTCGGTGCCGTCCAGCTCCGTGCCGGGGCTCCCGGCGGCCTGGACGGCGGCGGCCGCGATCGGCAGCACCCGCTCACCGCGGAACGCCTGCGGGTAGCAGCTCGTCCTCGGCGACCACACCCAGCCCGGCGAGCACGCTCGGCAACATGGCGCCGACCATGGCGCGGTAGCCCGCGGCCGACGGGTGGAACCGGTCCGGGCCGAAGAGCACCGCCGGCTCGGCGGCGAACTCCGGCCCGAGGATGGACCCGAGCGAGACGCTGCGGCCGCCCGCCTCGACGACCACGATGCTCTGCGCCGCCGCCAGCCGTCGCGACCAGGTCCGGGCGACCTGGCGCAGCGGCGGGGCGATCGGCTTGACGGTGCCGAGGTCCGGACAGGTGCCGACGACCACCGCCACGTCGGCGTCGACCAGCCGTCGGACCGCCTCCCCGAGGTAGCGCACCGACTGCGACGGCAGCACCGAGTGCGTCACGTCGTTCGCGCCGATGAGGATGACCACCACGTCGCAGTGGCTGCGCAGGACCTGGGTGACCTGAGCGGCGAGGTCGGCGGACTGGGCGCCGACGCGCGCGAACGAGCGCAGGTGGACGCGGCGGTCGAGCTCTTCGGCGACGCCCGAGGACAGCAGGGCGCCTGGGGTGTCCTGCACGGCCTCCACCCCGTAGCCGGCCGCCCCCGAGTCGCCGACGAGCCCGATGTCGACCGTCGGCCCGGGACGGCCGTGGCCGTACCACCCGGTGGCGCTGGGTGGATCGCCCTCGAGCCGGCCGATGGTCCGCCGGGCCAGGCGCGCCTCGGCCGTCAGCACGCCGTACAGGGCGCCACCGAGCACGGACAGGCCGCCACCGCCGTACGCCGCGGCGGCCGCCAGCTTGCGTGCCGCCGCAGTCTTCCCCACGCGTCAACCTTACGGAGGGGGCCGGATAGGTTGGGTCGGTGGACTACGTGAACTCCCTGCTCGACCTGATCGGCAACACCCCGCTGCTCCGCCTCGGCCGCTCGCTGGATGCCGTCGGTGGTGCCGAGAAGGGCCCGATCGTGCTGGCCAAGGTGGAGTACTTCAACCCGGGCGGCTCGGTGAAGGACCGGATCGCGACCCGGATGATCGAGGCCGCGGAGGCGTCGGGCGCCCTCCAGCCGGGCGGCACCATCGTCGAGCCGACCTCCGGCAACACCGGCGTGGGCCTCGCGATGGTGGCGCAGGCCAAGGGCTACCACTGCATCTTCGTGTGCCCCGACAAGGTCAGCGAGGACAAGCGCAACGTCCTCAAGGCGTACGGCGCGGACGTGGTCGTCTGCCCCACGGCGGTGGCCCCCGAGCACCCGGACTCCTACTACAACGTCTCCGACCGGCTGTCCTCGCAGCCGGGTGCCTGGAAGCCCGACCAGTACTCCAACCCGAACAACCCGCGCTCCCACTACGAGACGACCGGGCCGGAGATCTGGCGGCAGACCGAGGGGCGGATCACGCACTTCGTCTGCGGCGTCGGCACCGGCGGCACCATCTCGGGCATCGGCCGCTACCTCAAGGAGCAGAACCCCGACGTGCAGGTGGTCGGGGCCGACCCGGCGGGATCGGTCTACTCCGGTGGGAGCGGGCGGCCGTACCTCGTGGAGGGCGTCGGCGAGGACTTCTGGCCGGACTGCTACGACCGCGAGATCGCCGACCGGATCATCGAGGTGTCCGACGCCGACTCCTTCGCCTACACCCGTCGGCTGGCCCGGGAGGAGGCGCTGCTCGTCGGCGGCTCGTCGGGGATGGCCGCCTTCGCCGCCAAGCAGCTCGCCGAGGAGCTGGCGGGCACGCCCGCGGGCGAGGACGCCGTGATCGTGGTGCTGCTGCCGGACTCGGGCCGTGGCTACCTCACCAAGGTGTTCAACGACGAGTGGCTGGCGTCGTACGGCTTCGCCGTCGCGGGCGCCGAGCGGATCGAGCAGACCGTCGGCGAGGTGCTGCGCGGCAAGTCCGGGCGGCTGCCCGACCTCGTGCACACGCACCCGTCGGAGACCATCGCCGAGGCGGTGCACATCCTGCAGGAGTACAGCGTGTCCCAGATGCCGGTGGTCCGTGCCGAGCCCCCGATCGTGGCCGCCGAGGTCGCCGGGTCGGTCTCCGAGCGCGGCCTGCTCGACGCGCTCTTCACCGGCGTCGCCCGGCTCACCGACCAGGTCGAGGACCACATGTCGCCGGCCCTCCCCGTGATCGGCTCCACCGAGCCCGCGCAGGCGGCCGTCTCCCTCCTCGAGTCCGCCGACGCCGTGCTCGTCCAGGAGGACGGCAAGCCGGTCGGTGTCCTCACCCGTCAGGATCTGCTGGCGTTCCTCTCCCGTTGAGTTGGGGCAAACGGCCCCGCGAGTCGGGGCAAATGGTGGCCGCGGCCGACCATTTGGCCCGACTCACCGGACCCTTTGCCCCAACTCAACCGTGCAGGAGGGTCGCGAGGTGTTCGAGGCCGTCGACGAGGCGGGTGCCGGGGCGGGCCCAGGAGGCGTTGGCGTCGACGGCGTGGACGGGCAGGTCGGGGAAGCGGGTACGCACGTCCACGGCCAGGGCCTCGGCGCCGGCCAGGTCGTAGCCGCACGGCGCCACGACGACGACGTCCGGCTCCGCCGCGTGGACGGCGTCCCACGTGACCCGCCGCGACTTCTGACCCGCGCGGCCGAGGACCGGTTCGCCACCGGCCAGCGTGACCATCTCGGGGATCCAGTGCCCGGGCGCGAAGGGCGGGTCGGTCCACTCGAGCAGCATCACCCGGGGCCGGGGGAGCCCGGCGACCCGCCGGGCGACGGTGTCGATGCGGGTCCGCTGGTCGGCCACCAGCGCCGCGGCCGCGGGTTCGTGCCCGGTCGCGCGACCGAGCACCAGGATCGAGTCGAGCACCTCGTCGAGGGTGTGCGGGTCGATGGTCAGCACCTCGGCGGTGCAGCCCAGGTGCCGCAGCGCGTCGTCGACGACCGACACGTCGACAGCACACACGGCGCAGAGATCCTGGGTGACGACCAGGTCCGCGTCCAGCCCGGCGAGGGCGCCCTCGTCGAGGTGGTAGAGGTCCTCGCCCCGGTGCAGGGCGGCGACCACGAACGCGTCGATCTCGGCCGACGAGAGGCCGTCGGGCAGCGCCGACGTCGACACGATGGTCCGGCTGCGGGCCTCTGCCGGGAAGTCGCACTCGAAGGTCACGCCCACCACGTCGTCCCCGGCACCGACGGCGAAGAGGATCTCGGTGGTGGACGGGAGCAAGGACACGATGCGCACGAGCCGAAGCCTACGATCGGCGCATGGTGACCGCGCGTGCATGACGTCGGGACCACGGTGGTCCTGCTGCTCGCGCTCGCCGGGTTCGCCGCCGGCTTCGTCGACGCGGTGGTCGGCGGCGGCGGCCTGATCCAGCTCCCGGCGCTGCTGCTGGGGCTGCCCAGCGCCTCGCCGGTGCAGATCCTGGCGACCAACAAGCTCGCGTCCTTCTGCGGGACGACGGTCGCGTCCGCGACGTACTACCGCCGGGTGCGTCCCGACCCCCGCACCTTCCTCCCGCTGATGGCGCTGGCCTTCCTGGGCTCCGCCCTGGGCGCCGGAGTGGCCTTCCTGATCCCGCGGAGCGCGTTCGAGCCGATCGTGCTCGTCGCGCTGATCGTGGTCGGCACCTACGTGGTCCTCAAGCCCGACCTGGGCAGCGAGACGATGCTGCGTTTCCACGGCCGCCGGCACACGGCCATGGCCATGCTCGTCGGCTTCGGCATCGGATTCTACGACGGCGCGCTGGGGCCGGGGACCGGGTCGTTCTTCGTGTTCGCCCTCGTGGGACTGCTCGGCTACGACTTCCTGGAGGCGTCCGCCAAGGCCCGGCTGGCCAACTGGGCGACCAACCTCGCCGCGCTCTGCGTCTTCGTGCCGCACGGCGAGGTGCAGTGGGGGATCGGGCTGGCCATGGGGTCGGCCAACGTCGCGGGCGCCTACCTCGGCGCGCGCACGGCGGTGGCCCGCGGGTCGCGGTTCGTCAGGGCGTTCTTCATCGTGGTGGTGTCGGCCTTCGTGGTGGTGCTGGGCGGCCAGGTCTTCGGCGTCTGGTGACGCGCCTGCAGATGCGCGGCCAGCGCGACGGCCTGCGCGCGCAGGTCGGGGATCGCGGTGACCTCCCACTCGAGCCCCTTGCGGGCCGCGCCGAGCACGTAGACGTTCGGCTGCGGCTCCCCGTCGGTGCCCCGCGGTCGCCCGTGGCGGTCGAGGTCGAGGCCCAGGCCCAGGCGGTGCGGGGTGATGACCCCGCGGGCCAGCAGCCGGTCGACCAAGGGGTTCCAGCCCGGCGTCTGCACCGGTGCGGGTCCCGAGCAGTTGACGACCAGGTCGTACGTCGTGGGGTCGACGGTCCCGGCCGGCGCGAGCTCGAGCACCCCGGTGGCGAGCAGGCCGTCGATGTACGCCGCCATCTCGGGCGACATCCGGTGTCGGGACACGTCCCAGCGACGGGCCACCTCGGCGACGAACCGGTCCTGGTCGACGGTGTCGAAGCCCTGCCAGAGCGTGTTGCCGTAGGCCCGCACCGCGTCGATGACGTCGCGCCAGTCGCCGCCGATCTCCTCGACCTCCGCGATGCGGCGTCGGACCGCGTCGACCAGGTCGTCCAGCGACGGAGACGCCGGGGTCGAACGCGTCGTGCGGGTGCCGGGTGCGTCGGCGGTGTGACCGGGGCACGCAGCAGGCTCCGGGAGACGGCGGTGAACACCACGTCGGGGTGGTCGTCGTGCAGCTGGGCCACGACGTCGACCATCGTCAGCCCGGTGCCGATGAGCAGGACCGAGGACGCGTCGCGGGCTCGCGCGGCGAGCGTGTCGGTCCACGGGTCGGGGACGAACCGGTCCCCCAGCACCTCGTCGAGATCCGGTCGGGGGCGCGGCGGCGGGTTGCCGAGCGCGAGCACGACCACGTCCGTCTCGAGGCTCCGGCCGTCCGCGGTGACCACGCGCGGGGCGCCGGTGGTCACCACGTCGACGACGCGGCCTCGGGTGAGGGAGAGGGAGCTTCCCGCCGGGACCGGCGCCTCGGCGAGGGTCTCGGCGAGGTAGTCGCCGTACCGCCGGCGGGAGAGGAAGTCCTGCGGCTCGGCCGGTGCCCCGCGCCGCGCGCACCACCGGAGCAGGTGGTCGGGGTCGCCGTCGACGGCGCTGAGCCGCTCGGCGAAGTTGTTCAGCGTGTGCCGGGGGTGCGGGGTGCGGTAGGCCAGGCCCGGGCCGATCCCGTCGTCCTTCTCGACGACGGTCACGGCGACCGGATGAGCGGGTGTCGCCTCGTCGAGCAGGCGGACCGCCGCCACCACGGCCGCGGCCCCGCCGCCGACGATCGTCACCCGCAGCGCCGAGGGATCCCTCGTGATCTGGTCCCGCACGTGCGCACTCCTCGTCCCGGCCGCCGGCCCGACGTGACCGGTGCCATGGCGGCGCGGCTTGATCGGACCCTGCGGATGTGTGTCTACTATGTCTACCAAGTTAGTAGAAATTATCAGTATTCAATGGAAGGTGAGTGTATGACGCAGCCACCCGACAGTCGTGACCGCATCGCCGTGGTCGTGGGGAACCCCAGTCCCGCCTCTCGGACCCGGGCCGTCGCGGAGCATCTCGCCGCGCGGCTCGGCACCCACGACCCCGCCGACACGCTCGACCTGGCCGAGGTGGCGGGCCGCGTTCTCGACCCGGACGACGCGTTCGTCGCCGGCCTGCGCGAGCGCGTGGCCGGTGCCGCACTCCTCGTGGTGGCGACCCCGGCGTACAAGGCGGCGCCGACCGGGTTGCTGAAGGCCTTCCTCGACGGGGTGGAGGCCGGTGGCCTGCGCCGCACGGTCACCGTGCCCGTGGTGCTGGCCGCTGCCCCCGGGCACGCGGCCCTGGCCGACCTGCAGCTGCGGGTGGTCCTGGACGCGCTCGGTGCGCGGCTGCCGGTGCCGTCCCTCGTCGTCGAGCAGGGCCGCGTCGACCAGGTGAGCGAGCTCGTCGACGACTGGAGCGAGCGCCACCTGGCCGTCCTGCGCGCCGTCCGCGACACCCTGCGGGTCCCGGCGGTGGCGTCATGAGCGCGTACGCCGCCCACCACGAGCCCGTCGTCGAGTCGCCGCCGATCACCCCCGACCTGTTCCGTGCGGTCTTCCGCGACCACGCGGCTCGCGTGGTCGTGGTCACCGCTCCCGGTGCCTCGGGACCCGTCGGGCTGACCGCGACGTCGCTGGCCTCGGTGTCCCTCGACCCGCCGATGGTGTCCTTCGCGGTGGCCGCGGGCGCCTCGGCCTGGCCCGTGATGGCCACCTCCCGACGGCTCGGCGTGCACCTGCTCGACCACGGCCAGGACTGGCTCGCGACCCGGTTCGCCACCAGCGGCGTCGACCGGTTCGCCGAACCCGTGCGCTGGCACCCGGGTGTGGAGGGAGAGCCGGTCCTCGACGGCTGCGCGGCCTACCTGGGCTGCCGGGTCGTCCAGCACGTCCCCGCCGGGGACCACGTGCTGGTCCTGGCCCGGGTCGAGCACGCCGACCTCAGCCGGTCCGGTCGACCGCTGATCTACCACGACGGCGGCTACGCGTCGGTCGGCGCCGCGGGCCGCGCCACCCCGATCAACCGCGCCCGCTGAGCGGCGCCGACGACGAAGGAGACCCCCGTGTCCCGACAGATGATCCTCAACGCCTTCCTCATGGGCGTCGGCCACCACGAGGCCGCCTGGCGCCTCCCGGAGAGCCGGCCCCTCGACAACCGGGAGGTCGCGCACTACCAAGGGCTCGCGGTCCTCGCCGAGCGTGGACTCATGGACTCGGTGTTCTTCGCCGACAGCCCGTCCCTGATGAGCTCGGTGGCGCGGCGACCGGCGGAGACCCTCGAACCCACGCTGCTGCTGGCCGCGATGGCCGCGGTGACCGAGCGCGTGGGCCTGGTCGCGACCGCGTCCACGACGTACGAGGAGCCGTACAACCTGGCCCGTCGGTTCGCCACGCTCGACACCATCAGCGGCGGTCGGGCCGGCTGGAACGTCGTCACCACGGCCGCCGCCGACGCGGCCGCGAACTTCGGCCACGAGTCCCAGCCCTCGCACGCCGCGCGATACGAGCGGGCCGAGGAGTTCCTCGAGGTCGTGCAGGCGCTCTGGGACAGCTGGGACGACGACGCCGTGCTCGCCGACAAGGCGCGGGGCGTGTACGCCGACCCGGAGCGCGTGCGGCCGATCGGCCACCGCGGCACCCACTTCTCGGTCCAGGGCGCCGCTCACCGTGTCCCGGAGCCCGCAGGGTCGGCCGGTCATCGTGCAGGCCGGGTCGTCCGGGCCGGGCATCGCGCTGGCGGCGGCCCACGCCGAGGCCGTGTTCACGGCCCAGCAGACGCTCGAGGACGCCCAGGGCTTCTACCGGCAGATCAAGAACGCGACGGCCGAGGCGGGCCGGGACCCGGGCCTCCTCAAGGTGCTGCCCGGTCTGGTGCCGATCCTCGGCAGCACCGAGGACGAGGCGCGCCGGCTCGAGCGTGACCTCGACGACCTGATGGTGCACGAGCACGCGCTGCGCCAGCTCGCCGGCGCCGTCGGGATCCCGGCCGCCGACCTGGACCTGGACCGGCCGCTGCCCGAGTCGGTCAACGACGTCGACCGGGTCGAGGACCACAAGAGCCGCTACGAGCTGACCATCTCGCTGGCCCGTCGTGAGGGGCTGACCGTGCGGCAGCTGCTCAACCGCCTCGGGGGCGGTCGCGGGCACCGCACCCTGGCGGGGACGCCGGAGCAGGTGGCGGACTCCCTGGAGCAGTGGTTCAGCCAGGGGGCCGCCGACGGCTTCAACGTGATGCCGGCCGCGCTGCCCACCGGCCTGGAGGCCTTCGTGGAGCACGTCGTCCCGCTCCTGCAGGAGCGCGGGCTGTTCCGGCAGGAGTACGCCGGCCGCACGCTCCGCGAGCACTACGGCCTGCCGGTGCCGGGTGCGGAGCGTCGCGGAGCGGCGTAACCTTCACGTCCATGAGGGAGCCCATCCAGGTCATCCGGGCGGCCGACCTCGAGCCGGCCGACCCAACCCCGGGCATGGCCCGCAGCCGGGCCTTCGAGCACGGTCTGCTGTGGGCCGGCCAGGTGGTGACCGCGCCTGGTGCGGTCTCCGGGTGGCACCACCACGACGTCAACGAGAGCAGCCTCTACGTCGTCTCCGGCGTGCTGCGACTCGAGTGCGAGGGCGTCGAGGGCTACCTCGACGCCGGCCCGGGCGACTTCGTGCGGGTGCCGCCGTTCACCGTGCACCGGGAGAGCAACCCGACCGACGCGCCGTCGCTGGCGGTGGTCGCGCGAGCCGGTGGCGGCACGCCGACGGTCAACGTGGACCCGCCTCAGGTCAGGTAGACCAGCCCCGGGCCCTCGTCGCGGTAGGGGACCCCGACGGCGTCCAGCGCCGCCGTCCACGACCCCGTCACGTCCGGTTCGGCCCCCTCGAACCCGTGGTCGGCGGTGAGCAGGAAGGTGACCTCGTCGGTCAACCCGATCGCGTCGAGGTGGTCGAGGAAGGTGACCAGGCGGGCATCGCTCTGGCGCAACGAGTCGCGGGCCATCTCCGAGCGTGGGCCGCCACCGTGGTGCCCGGTGTCCGTGACGACGTTCGCCCACCAGGCCAGCAGGGGCGCCTGCGCCGAGGAGGGGTACAGCTCGAGCATCTGGGTCAGTCCGAGGTCGTCGACGCGCACCCCCCAGCGGAAGTAGTCGTCCTCCAGGAACGCCGGGTCGCGCAGGTACGCCGACGTCGTCGGGTCCGGCAGCGCGTGGTCGAGGGCGTCGGCGCCGCTCTCGCCGGAGTCGCGGATCAGCGCCATGGTCGAGTAGTCGGCCCCGCGGTCGATCGCCTCGTTCACGCTGGCCGTCCGCACCCGGCCCTCCCGAGTGTGCTTGGCGACCATCTCGAAGATCGTCCGCGCGGCGGGCCGGAGCCAGTCGGCGCTGCGGTGCCAGGTGGACTGGTCGTTGGGCACCACCTGCTCGCCGGTGGCCCGGTCGTAGTAGACGTTGCCCATCACGCCGTGGCGGCCCGGCCCGGTGCCGGTGAGGATCGCGGTGTGGTTGGTCAGGGTGATCGAGGGGAACTCCGCCAGCGCACCCCCGCGCAGGGCCAGCCCGCGCTGCACCAACCGCGCGACGCCGGGGAGCTCACCGGTCTCGGCGAGGTGCAGCAGGTCACCGGAGGGCGCACCGTCCCAGAGCACCCCGATCACGTGCCGGCGGCTGCCGCCGCCGGGTTCGAGGTGCTCGCGGAGGACCCGACCGTCCAGGGGGACGCCCTCGGCGTCCACCAGGTCCATCGCCGGCACCCCGGCGAGGAAGGCGAGCGTGGGGCCGACGTCCACCAGCCGCGCGAAGCCGTCGACGTACCCCCGGCGCGGGACGCCGGCGCCGCTCAGGATCAACGGCGCCCGGGACTGGATCACGTCCAGCGAGCCGTGCTCGCCGACGTGACCGCCCTCCTCGGGGAAGAAGTGCCGGGGCGTGTGAATGATCGCGAGATCGGGGCTGCGGTCGGGGTCGGCGAAGAAGGACCGCAGCCGTCGCGCCGCGAGCGGGTAGGCGTTCTCCGTCGAGAGGCGGGGGGACGGGTTCGCGACCTCGCGCTCGTAGGGCAGGAAGGCCAGCGGGTCCTCGCTGCCGATCGGGTTGGTCCCGGCGACCACCTCGGCCGGCTCACCGTCGCGGAAGCGGACGGTGCCCAGGTGGTTGGCGCCGTACGGCGTCTCGCCGTCGACCCAGACCACCAGGTCGACGATGGGCGCCAGCCCGGGTGCGCACAGCGCGTCGATCAGCCGCTGGCGGTCGTCGTCCCTCCCCATGGCGGGACCCTAGCCGCTATCCGAACACCCCGGCCGGGAAAGCGCCGCCTTCGAGCGCGCGGAGCACCAGCGGCAGGCAGAGCTCCTCGAGCCGGGCGGTGCCGGCCGCACCGAGGGCCTCCCACGGCGCGACGGCGAGCACCTCGGTGGCGCGCTCGACGGAGGTGCGCAGCGCGGCACCGTCCTCGGTGAGGGTTCCCTCCGCCGTGAGCACGCCGCGCTCGGCGAGACCGGCGGTGGCCGAGGCCCACTCGTCCTCCGACCAGCCCCGGGTGGCCAGGGCGGCCGGCACGGTGAACCCGTGGCCGGTGGCGGAGTGGGACACCTGGGCCTCGAGGCCGCTCAGCCCGGCCGACAGCAGGGCCGCGATGTGGCCGTCGCCGCGGTGCTCGCGCAGCAGGGTGAGGGCGTGGAACAGCACCAGGTGCGGCTCTGCCGGCCAGGCCAGGTCGGCGTGCGCGGCGTACAGCGGCCGGCCCTCGACCGTGCAGCCGGCGGCCGCGGTCCGGGCCAGCTCGGCCGCCTCGGCCATCTCGGAGGAGGCGAGCGTCTCGGCTCCCAGGAGGCGGGTGTACGCGGCGGTGACCCCGCGGTAGCGCGCGTCCGTGACGTCGGCGGGTCGGGCCCGGTCCCAGCAGGCGGGGACGAAGTGGTGGACCAGGCTGGGGTTGAACACGTAGAACGTGGCCGCCACGGTCCCGCCGCCGACCGGCCCCATCGGCGCCGCCCGCTGCGCGAAGTAGCTCATCCGCCCCGCGCGCAGGCCGAGCGTCGTGAGCTCACCCTCCACGTCGGGGGCGAAGTAGCTCAGGGCGTGGAGGGTTTCGAGCCGGCGGGCGGTGCGGCCGGCGACACGGGGATCCATGCCGCCTGTCTACCGGATCTCAGGCGGCCACCGGCACCTTGGGCGTCGGCACAGGGGCCGGGGCGGCGGTCGGCCACTGCGCCGGGCGGGGGACCGAGCGGACGGTGCGCGCCATCGTGGGCACCAGCGCCACCAGGCCGCAGAGCAGTCCGGCCACCAGGAGTGCGCGGGGGCCGCCGAGCGCGGCGAGCAGGCCGGCGCCGAGGAGCGGGGCCAGCGGCAGGGACGCCATCGAGACGAACTGGGTGGCCGACTGGACCCGCCCGACCAGGTCGTCCGGCGTGACGGTGAGCCGGTAGGAGCTCATCCCGGCGTTCCCGATGGGGTTGAGCAGCACCACCAGGGCCAGGGCGCCCGCGACGACGGCCGGGTGCGCCCAGGTGGCCATCGGGACGACCAGCGGGAGCGGGCTCCAGGCCACGGCGATGGTCAGCCAGCCGGTCGGCACCCGGTCGATGACCCAGGGGGCGAGCACGGCACCGAGGATGCCGGCGGCGGCCGCCGCGGCCTCGACCAGCCCGATCTGCCACGGGTCGACGCCACCCTCGACCATCCGCAGGATCGCGACGGTGAACAGCGCGTTGATGGTGAGGTTGGTCAGGAAGGCCCAGCAGGTCAGGGTGCGGAACAGCGGGTGCCGGGCGACGTACCGGACACCGTGCTTGAGGTCGGCCAGCGGCGCGCCGCGGGGACCCGGCGTGGGGGACAGATCGGTGCGCAGCCGACCCAGCAGCACCCACGACACGGCGTACGTCACGGCGTCGAAGGCGAACGGCAGCCACTGGGCCACGGCGTACATCGCGCCGCCCAGCGGGCCGCCGACCAGGCCGGCCACGTGCTGGCGCGCCTGGTTCTGGCTCAGGGCGGTGGGCAGCTGGTCGCGCGGCACCACGGTGCGGACCGCGGACATCTCGGTCGGGGCGAACACCCCGGCGGCCGCGCCGCTGGTGAACGCCACCAGCAGGAGGTGGGGGAGGGTCACCGCGTCGAGGAGCGCCGCGACGCCGAGGGATGCGTAGAGCAGCGCGCCGCTGCCGCTGGCCGCGCGCAGCAGGAGCCGGCGGTCGACCCGGTCGGCGAGCACGCCGGCGGGGAGCAGCGCGGCGGTGAGCCCGAGCATCTCCACGGCCCCGACGAGCCCCGCCACGAGCACGGAGCCGGTGACCGCGAAGGTGATCAGCGGGAACACGAACATGCTCACCCGGGTGCCGAGCTCGCTGACGGTCTGACCGATCCACAAGACGGTGAAGTCGCGGTTGCGGGCGAGGGCGCGATAGCTGGTCATATCCGCAACATATCTTGCGCAATAGAAGGTGCGCAATAGAAGGTGCGGAATTTGCTAGGCTGCCCGGGTGACCGAGTCCTCGTACGTCCACGACCCCCAGGTGCTGCGCGCGATCGCGCACCCGGTGCGGAACCGGATCCTCACCGAGCTCGACGCGCAGGGCTCGCTGCGGGCCGCCGACATCGCCCGGGAGCTGGACATCCCCGCGAACCAGGCCAGCTTCCACCTGCGGCAGCTGGCGAAGTACGGCCTGGTCGAGGAGGACCCTGCCGCCGCGCGGGACAAGCGGGACCGGGTCTGGCGCGCGGTCAACCCCGGCGGCCTCACCATCAACCTCAAGGTGCTCGAGGAGTCGCCGGGGGGCAAGGCGGCCTCGGCGGTGTACCTCCGCAGCGCCGCCTCGTGGGGACAGGTGGTGGTCGACAGCGCGTTGAACCGACGCGATCCCGAGACGCACAGCAGCCTCACCGAGATGGCGGTGCGGCTGACCAAGGCCGAGGCCAACCGCCTCACCGTGGAGCTGAACGAGGTGGTGGAGCGGTGGGCGGCGAGCAACCGGGGCGGCCACGACGACGGCCGGCGCACCTACCTCTACTACGGGATGGTGCTGCCCCACCCCGCGACCCCTGTGCCTGACGCGTGACCGCTGTCAGTACCGCGAGTAGCAGGCACCAGGTGGGCGAAACTCGCGGTACAACGGGAACGCGCGACCACTAGCGTGACGGCGTGACCGACATCGAACGCACCGACCCACCCCTGCGCGCCGACGAAGCGACCACCCTGATCGCCTACCTCGACTACCACCGGGACACCTTCCGGATGAAGTTCGGCGGGCTGACCGCCGACCAGCTCCGCGCGACGCTGCCGCCCTCGGACATGACCCTTGGCGGGATGGTCAAGCACCTGGCGCTGGTGGAGAGCAGCTGGTTCAACGACGTGCTGATGGGGCGCCCCGAGCTCGAGCCGTGGGCGTCGGTCGACTGGGACGCCGATCGCGACTGGGAGTGGCACACCGCGGCCGAGGACTCGCCCGAGGACCTCCGGGCGATCTTCGACGAGTCCGTCAGGGACTCCGACGCGATCATCGCGGAGGCGCTGGCCGAGGGCGGGCTGGACCGGGAGTCGGTGGTGGCGTCCCGTCGGGGCGAGGGCCAGTTCAGCCTGCGGTGGATCCTGGTGCACATGATCGAGGAGTACGCCCGGCACAACGGCCATGCCGACCTGATCCGGGAGTCCATCGACGGCGCGACGGGGGAGTAGCGGTGGCGACGATCCGTCCCGCGACCGACCTGGACTGGCCGGGGATCTGGCCGTTCTTCGCCGCCACGGTGGACGCGCAGGAGACCTATGCGTACCCCACCGGCCTGACCAGCGAGCAGGGACGCTCGCTCTGGATGGAGCGCCCACCGGGTCACACCGTGGTGCTCGAGGACGAGCGCGGCGTGATCCTGGGCAGCGCCAAGATGGGTCCCAACCGACCGGCGGCGGGCAGCCACATCGGCACCGCGTCGTTCATGGTGGCGCCGGAGGCCCGGGGCCGCGGGGTGGGCAGGGCGCTCGGCGAGCACGTGGTGACCTGGCTCCGGGAGTCCGGCTTCCGGGGCATCCAGTTCAACGCCGTGGTCGAGACCAACACCGCCGCCGTCCACCTCTGGCAGGAGCTCGGGTTCGTCATCGTCGGCACGGTCCCCGGGGCGTTCCGGTCGCCGACGCAGGGGTACGTCGGCCTGCACGTGATGTTCCTCGATCTCGCACCCGCCTGACCGCGGGCTGGGCACCCGACCCCGGCCGGGTTGTCGTGGTGGGTAGCGTGAACGCGTGACGCGACCCACCGCCTCCACTGTCCGAGAGCTCCGCGAGAGCGGGCACGAGCTCACGTCCCTGCGGGCCGAGATCCGTCGCAACCTGCTGGCGAAGCTGGCCGCGGGGGAGAACCCGTGGCCGGGCCTGCACGGCTTCGAGTCCACGGTGCTCCCCCAGCTCGAGCGGGCCCTGATCGCCGGGCACGACGTCGTGCTGCTGGGCGAGCGCGGCCAGGGCAAGACCCGTCTGCTGCGCACGCTGGTCGGCCTGCTGGACGAGTGGACGCCTGTCATCGACGGTGCGGAGCTCGGCGAGCACCCGTTCGAGCCGATCACCCCCGAGTCCCGCCGTCGGGCCGCGGAGCTCGGCGACGACCTGCCCGGTGGCGTGGCGCCATCGCGACGAGAGGTACGCCGAGAAGCTCGCCACCCCGGACACCTCGGTCGCCGACCTGATCGGTGACGTCGACCCGATGAAGGTCGCGGAGGGACGGACGTTGGGCGACCCGGACACCATCCACTTCGGCCTGATCCCCCGTTCTCACCGGGGCATCGTGGCGATCAACGAGCTGCCCGACCTCGCCGAGCGGATCCAGGTGGCCATGCTCAACGTCATGGAGGAGCGGGACATCCAGATCCGCGGGTACGTCCTCCGGCTGCCGCTCGACGTCCTGGTGATGGCGAGCGCCAACCCCGAGGACTACACCAACCGCGGGCGCATCATCACGCCGCTCAAGGACCGCTTCGGCGCGGAGATCCGCACCCACTACCCCCTCGAGGTCGTCGACGAGATCGCGGTCATCCGGCAGGAGGCGCACCTGGTCGCCACCGTGCCCGACCACCTCGTCGAGATCCTGGCCCGCTTCACCCGCGCCCTGCGCGAGTCCAGCGCGGTCGACCAGCGGTCCGGCGTCAGCGCGCGCTTCGCGATCGCCGGCGCGGAGACCGTCGCGGCCGCCGCCCTGCACCGGGCGGTGAGCCAGGGTGAGGCCGACGCGGTCGCCCGCGTCGTCGACCTCGAGACGGCCGTCGACGTGCTCGGCGGCAAGATCGAGTTCGAGTCCGGCGAGGAGGGTCGCTCCCGGGAGATCCTCACCCACCTGCTGCGCAGCGCCACCGCGGACACGGTGCGCCAGCACTTCCGGGGCATCGACTTCGCGCTGCTGGTCGAGGCCCTCGACGGCGGCCGCCTGGTCACCACCGGCGAGCAGGTCACCGCCCGCGACTTCCTCACCGGGCTGCCGTCGCTGCCTCCCGTGGAGGACAGCGAGTCCGACCTCTACGACCAGGTCTGCGACCGCCTCGGTGCGACCTCCGACGGCGAGCGAGCCTCGGCGATCGAGCTCGCGCTCGAGGGCCTGTACCTCGCCCGCAAGGTCAGCAAGGACTCCGACGGCGGCGAGACGGTCTACGGGTGAGTCGATGAGAGAGCGGCACCGCTCCCGCTACGGGCCGTACGACGGCGGCCCGGACCCGCTGGCGCCGCCGGTGGACGTGGCCGAGGCGCTGGACGCGATCGGTCAGGACGTGATGGCCGGCTACAGCCCCGAGCGCGCGATGCAGGAGTTCCTGCGCCGCGGCGGCCGGGACCAGACCGGCCTCGACGACCTGGCCCGCCGGGTGGCCGAGCGGCGGCGCGAGCTGCTCCAGCGGCACCACCTCGACGGCACCTTGCAGGAGGTGCGCGAGCTCCTCGACCGCGCGGTGCTGGCCGAGCGGCAGCAGCTGGCCCGCGACGTGACGATGGACGACGCGGACCGGACCTTCCGCGAGATGCAGCTGGAGAACCTGCCCGCGTCGACGGCGGCCGCGGTGAGCGAGCTGGCGTCGTACGACTGGCAGAGCGGCGAGGCGCGCGAGGCCTACGAGCAGATCAAGGACCTCCTCGGTCGCGAGCTCCTCGACCAACGGTTCGCGGGCATGAAGCAGGCGCTCGAGGGCGCCACGGACGAGGACCGCGCCGCGGTCAACGAGATGCTCGGGGACCTCAACGAGCTCCTGGAGAAGCACCGCCTGGGGGATGACACCCAGGACGACTTCGACCGGTTCATGGACAAGCACGGGGACTTCTTCCCGGAGAACCCGCGCACCGTCGACGAGCTCCTCGACGCCCTCGCCCAGCGCGCCGCCGCCGCGCAGCGGATGCTGAACTCGATGACCGCCGAGCAGCGCGAGGAGCTGATGCAGCTCTCCGCCCAGGCGTTCGGCTCGCCCGAGCTGATGGACCAGCTCGGGCGCATGGACGAGAACCTGCGGGCGCTCCGCCCCGGCGAGGACTGGGGCGGCTCCGAGCAGTTCGACGGGGAGGAGGGCATGGGTCTCGGCGACGGCACCGGCGCCCTGCAGGACCTCGCCGAGCTCGACGCGCTCGCCGACCAGCTGTCCCAGTCGTACGGCGGCGCCCGGCTCGACGACGTCGACCTCGACAAGCTGGCCCGCCAGCTCGGTGACCAGGCGGCCGTCGACGCGCGCACCCTGCAGCGGCTCGAGCAGGCGCTTCGCGACAGCGGCTACCTGCGCCGGGGCAGCGACGGGGACCTCCGGCTGTCGCCCAAGGCGATGCGCCAGCTCGGCAAGTCCCTGCTGCGTGACGTCGCCGAGCGGATGAGCGGCCGGCAGGGCCAGCGCGACCTGCGCCAGGCCGGCGCGGCGGGCGAGCCGTCCGGCGCGACCCGGGAGTGGGCCTTCGGCGACACCGAGCCCTGGGACGTGACGAAGACGGTGACCAACGCGGTGCTGCGCACGTCGGCAGAGGGGGTCTCGACACGCTCGACCACCGGACGTCGACGGGGAGTGCGGCTGCGGATCGACGACGTCGAGGTGCAGGAGACCGAGGCGCGCACCCAGGCGTGCGTGGCCCTGCTCGTGGACACGTCGTTCTCGATGGCGATGGACGGGCGCTGGGTGCCGATGAAACGCACCGCGCTGGCCCTGCACACGTTGATCTCCAGCCGGTTCCGCGGGGACGCCCTCCAGCTCATCGCCTTCGGCCGGCACGCCCAGGTGATGGACATCGAGGAGCTCACGGCCCTCGACGCCCGCTGGGACAAGGGCACCAACCTGCACCACGGGCTGCTGCTGGCCAACCGGCACTTCCGCAAGCACCCGCACGCCCAGCCGGTGCTGCTGATCGTCACCGACGGCGAGCCGACCTCTCACCTCGAGCCCGACGGCGAGGTCGCGTTCTCCTACCCGCCGCACCCGCTGACCATCGCCTACGCCGTCCGCGAGCTCGACAACGCGGCGCGGTTCGGCGCGCAGGTGACCTTCTTCCGCCTCGGCGAGGACCCCGGCCTGGCCCGCTTCATCGAGTCGATGGCGCGCCGGGTGGGCGGGCGGATGGTGTCCCCGGAGCTCGACGACCTCGGCGCCGCGGTCGTCGGCTCCTACCTGGGCGACCGGTCGCCGGCCTCGTCGTACCGCGAGCAGTTCGGTGGGTGGGGCACCGGCGACCGGGGCTTCTGGGTCGGTTAGGGCGTCTCGGCCGCGTCCGCGCGCTGCTCCGCACTGAAGTCCGTGAGCTGCTGGGCGGCGGCCGGGGCGGCACCGGCGGCCACCGCGCTGCGGTAGGCGCCGACATTGGCGCTCAGGTGTCCGATGGACTCCTTGGCCTTGCCCCGGCTGTAGGTCATCGACTTGCCGGCCGCGAATCCCATCTTGGCGCCCTCCTCGATGGCGTCCTGGTCGGCGCCGAGGTAGAGCAGCTGCCAGCCGTAGTCGCGGGTCTGCTGCTCGATCAGCTCCTTGATCCGGGGATGGGTCCACTCGCGGGAGGCGTTCTCCATGCCGTCGGTCATCACCCCGACGATCACGCTGCCGGGTCGGTCGGCCTCGGGGAGGCCGGCCAGTCGCTCGCCGGCGACGGTGATCAGCCGCCCGAGGGCGTCGAGGAGCGCGGTGCTGCCGCGCGGGACCAGGTCCAGGGGCGGGACGTCGGCCAGGTCCCGGTCGGCGTACACCTCCTCGTAGCTGTCGTCGAACTGCGCCAGGGTCACCCGGCAGCGGCCGGGAAGGCTGCGCTGCTCCTCGATGAAGGCGTCGAAGCCCCCGGTCGTGTCGGTGCGGATGGACTGCATCGACCCGGACCGGTCGAGGAGGAAGTAGAGATGGGTCAGGGTGGAGTCGGTCATGTGGGTCTCCTTCGGGTGAACCGCATCGGGCTGGCGGGCTTGCTGGGACTGGCGGTCGGCTCCGCGGCCTGGTGGCTGCCGCGCTCGAGGTCGTAGAGCGCGCGCTCGACGCCCTTGGCGGTGACCCGGCCGGCCTCGCCGGAGTAGGCGCCGAGGTCGCGGGTCCGGGCCAGGCGCGGGCCGACGGCGTTCTCGGACAACCCGGCGAGCGCGCCTGCGGTGCGTAGGGTGGCGCCCTCCTCCAAGATGACGGCGGCCATCGCCTCGTCGATGGCCGCGGAGACGTGCTCGGCGGCGTCGCGCAACAGGGGCAGGGCCCCCGACGGGTCCTCCGGGTCCACCCGGTCGAGGGCGGCACGGGCGCCGACGACCGACCTGGCCAGCGGGCTCTTCGACGTGGGAGTCATGCGACCAGTGTGCCGCACAAACTGCGGTAACGCAAGAAATCCGGCACAGCAGTTGGTGAGCCCGTGGGACGTGTGCGCATACTGCGGCATGGCGACAGCGACGGACGCACGGCGAGACGTGCCGAGCCGGATCGCCTTCGCGTGCGGTGGCGTGTTGGTGGTCGCGGGCGTCGTGCTCATCGTCGGCTGGGTCGCCGAGATCGACGTCCTGGTGACGCTGCGCTCCGGGCTGCCGCCGGTGCGACCGGCGACGCTGGTCTGTCTCACGGCGTACGGGATCGGCCTGCTGCTCGGTGCGACCGGCCATCGGACGGCCTCGCGTGCGGTCGGCGCGGGCGTCGTGGTCCTGCCCGTGCTCACGCTCGTGGAGGCGACCGTCGGGTGGGACATCGACAGCGACCTGCTCCTCATCGGCGACGCCCCCGACCGTCTGTCGGCGGCGTTCGACAAACCCGACCAGATGGCGCCGGTGGCCGCGGTGGCACTGCTGTTGCTCGCCGTCGGGATGGTCGCCCAGGGCTCCCCGCGTCTCTCCCACGCCTGTGGGCTGGGTGCGGCGGTGGCGGGCTACCTCGCGCTGGCGGGCCACCTGTACGGCGCCGAGGGCGTGCTCCAGGTGGGCGGTTCCACGGCGGTGGCCGTCCATGGCGCCGCGCTGATGCTGGTGGCAGCCCTGGGACTCCTCTGCCTGACCCCCGAAGCCGGGCTCGTCCTGCTGCTGCAGGAGCGCGGGAACATGGGCACGATGGTGCGCCAGCTGTCGGTCTTCGCCCTGGTCGTGCCGGTCATCCTCGGCAGTGCGCTGTGGGCGGGCCAACGGGCCGGGTGGTACGGCGCCCCCTTCGGCGTGGCCCTGACGACGATGGCCTGGACGGCGGGAACACTCGTCATCATCTGGCTCAGCGGCAGCCGGGCGGTGCCGGTCGAGCGTGAGCGGGACGCGTCGCTGGCGCGCGCGGTGCGGACCCGGGACCGGCTGGAGATGGTGGCTGAGACGTCGCGGGACTTCGCGGTGACCCCCGACCTGGACGCGACGCTCCGACGGGTGGCGGTGTCGGTGGGGCGTCGCCTGGAGGGTGGGTGCACGATCCGGCTGGTCGACCCGACCGGGACCCTGCTGCTCCCGGTGGCTCTGCACCACCCCGATCCCGTGCGCCACGTCGCGCTCGAGGCCGTGTTCGACCGTCCGATCGCGATCGACGAGGGCCTGAGCGGGCACGTGATCGCCTCCGGCTCCGCGGGGCTCGTCGAGCGCTACTCGCCGTCGAGCATCGGGGTCATCCGCGATCCCGCGCTCGTGCACGCCCTCGAGGAGTACGGCCGGCCGAGCGCCGTCGTCGCCTCGCTCCGGGCCGGGGGCCGCACGCTCGGGGCCATCACCGTGCTGCGCGACGAGGACCACGAGCCGTTCCACGACGAGGACCTCGACGTCCTGGTGGAGATGGCCGAACGGGCCGCGCAGGCGATCCGCAACGCCCAGATCGTGGCCGGTCAGGGGCGGCGCGACTACGCCCTGGCGGAGTTCGCGCAGCGGGCTCTCACCAGCGACGACCCGGCCGGGCTGCACCAGACCGGGACCGACCTGCTGCGCGACGCGCTCGGCGCGGCGTACGTCGTCTACCTCGAGGCCGACGGCGGCACGGCCCTGCTGGTCACGGCGGTCGCCGGGCCGCCCGAGCAGCCGTCCGCGCTGCCCCGGGGTGCCCGGGTGACGGCGCCGAGGCCGCTCGAGGTGCTGCGGACCGGAGCGCCGTACGTGTGCGACGACATGCGCGAGGAGGTGTCGGCCGAGATGACGCTGCTGGCCGAGACGCTGGGCGCCGACAGCGGCATGGCCGTGCAGGTGACGGGGGAGGTGACGCCGCTCGGCGTGCTGACGGTGGTGGCCGTCGGCGTGGGGAGGTTCTCCGACGACGACGTCCGCTTCGTGCAGGCGTACGCCGGCCTCTTCGCCGCCGCCGTCCAACGCCTGGCGGCCCAGCAGGCCCTCCGCTCGGTGGCGGAGGAGCGCCGGCGGCTGCTGGACCGGTTGGTGACGGCCCAGGAGGACGAGCGGGCCCGGATCGCCGACGGCGTGCACGAGGACCAGGTGCAGGTGATCACGGCGGCCGACCTCCAGCTCGGCGTCCTGGCCCGGCTGGCCGGCGCCGGGCGACCCGACCTCTCCGAGGACGTCGCCTTCGCCCAGCGTGCCGTCAGCGGAGCGGCCGAGCGGCTCCGGGCGCTGCTGTTCGACCTCGAGCCGCCCGAGGAGGGCGTCGACCTCGCCGACGCGCTCCAGAGCGTCGCGGCCTACCTGCTGTCCGGCGACGGCGTGACCTGGCGGGTCACCTCGGACTCCGACGAACGCCTGAGCGACGGCCACCGGGTGACGGTCTACCGGATCGCCAAGGAGGCGCTGAGCAACGCGGCCCGGCACGCGGGCGCGGACCGGGTCGAGGTGACGCTGGCCGACGTCGACGGAGGAGTGCTGACCACGGTGGTCGACAACGGCGTCGGCATGGCCGAGGTCCCCGAGCGCAGCCCGGCCGGTCACCGGGGGGTGACCAGCATGCGCGACTGGGCGGCGGTCTCGGGGGGCTGGTTCGCGATGGAGAGCGCGGAGGGCGAGGGAACGGCGGTGCGTTTCTGGCTGCCGGGAGAACCCGCGACCTAGTCCGGCGGCGGATGGTGCCTAGGTACCACTCAAACGGCACACCTGCGCCGTGCGGATCCGCGGCGGACACCGCAGGCTTGTTCGGGGCCGTTCGGAGCGTCATCCCCTGAGCCTCCGTTCGGCCCCTTCAGCCTTCTGGCCACGGACGTCCTCCGCCGGCCTGTGACGAGCGGGAGCGGCCATGAGCGTTCAGCACCCGTGCGAGGTGCGGGTGCTCGTGGTCGAGGACAACCCGCTGCTGCGCGCCGGCCTGGTGCGGGCGCTGGAGACCGAGATCCACGGCGCCGTCGTGGGCGCGGCCACCACGCTCTCCGAGGCGCGGCGGCTCGCGAAGGACCTGAGCCCGGACGTCGTCCTCCTGGACCACATGCTCCCCGACGGCGACGGTGCCGGCGCGGTGTCCGGCATCGTCGACCTGGCGCCGGACGCGGCCGTCGTGATGGTCACCGCGAACAACTCGCACGCCGTGCTGCGCACCGCCGTCGAGGGTGGGGCCGCGGGATTCGTGCTCAAGTCCGCCGGGAGCGCAGGCATCTTCGACGCGTTGTGGGCCGCCGAGCGGGGCGACGCCGCCATCGGCCGCGAGCTCCTCGGTGAGCTGCTCACCCGCGCCGCTGGCGAGCCGAGACCGGCACCGGTCGAGGTGGGCGCGGAGGACCGCGCCCTGCTCGCGATCCTGTCGCGCGGCGCCGGCATCGCCGGCGCGGCGGCGGAGCTGGACCTCCCGCATCCGGACGTGGCACGCCGGGTGCGCGCCGTGACCACCGGGTTGGGGGGTCGCTCGACCCTCGAGGCCCTGATGATCGCCGTCCGAGGCGGCGTGATCACCCCACCGTCGGCCGCCCAGCAGTCCTGACCGGCTCGTCGAGCCCGCCACCACGGCCGCACCACTATCCTGTGGTCCAGCGACGACGGGGGACAGCCATGGACGGCGACACCGACGACGCGGCGTCCGGGCGCCAGATCCGGGTGCTCGTCGTGGACGACCACGAGCTGGTCGCCGACAGCCTGGTCCGCGTGCTGTCCCTGGAGGACGACCTCGAGACGGTGGGCATCGCCCCGACGCTGGCCCGGGCGCGCCAGCTGGTGGCCTTGGAACGTCCGGACGTCGTGCTCCTCGACCAGGAGCTGCCGGACGGGCACGGGGTGGAGGCCATCGGTGACCTGCTCGCCGCGCACCCCCAGGCGCAGGTCGTGATGCTGACCGCGAGCACGTCCGAGAACGTGCTCGCCACCGCGATGGCGGCGGGAGCGGCCGGCTTCGTCTCCAAGACCAGTGGCCTCGGTGAGCTCGTCAGCGCGGTGCGGGCCGCCTCGCGCGGCGACGCCGTCATCAGCCCCGAGCTGCTCGGGAGACTGCTGACCCGCATGCGCCGGGAACCGGCCCGCCTCGGTCGGGACCTCACCGACCGCGAGACCGAGATCCTGGCGCTCCTGGCGCGCGGCCTGACCAACGCGGCCATCGCCGAGCGGCTGGTGGTCAGCGTCCACACGGTGCGCAACCACGTGTCGAACCTGTCGGCCAAGCTCGGCGCGCACTCCAAGCTCGAGGCGCTCGCGATCGCGATGCGCGAGGACCTGATCCCCCCGCCCCCCTGACCGGCTCCCCGACGGGCTTCAGTCGTCGGCGAAGCCGGGCAGGGACTCCTCGAGGATGGCCCGGAACGGTGCCTCCGCCTCGAGCTGGCTCAGCAGGCCGATGCCCCCGAGCCAGGTGCGGTGGATCAGCAGGTACGACGGCGGCAGGTTGAGCTTGGTGGCGACCGTGAAGGACGGGTCGCGCGGGTTGTTGATCCGCTCGAACTGGCTGCGCATCCACTCGCGGGAGAACCGGAACCTCTCGACGCGGGTGGGCTCGGCGAACGGGGCCAGGTAGTCGGCGACCAGGGTCGGGTCGAGGGTGATGCCCTTCTTGATGAACCCCTCGTCCCGCAGCTTGGCGGCGAGCGCATCGGGGTCGTCGTCCGCGGCCAGCCGGAGCAGCCGCCCCAGCGCGGCGGGCAACGCGCGCCCGGGCAGCCGGGCGACGGCACCGAAGTCCAGCACGCCCAACCGGCCGGGCGAGCCGTCGGCGTTGGGGAGCAACCGGAAGTTCCCCGGGTGCGGGTCCGCGTGGAGCATGCCCGTGCGCGCGGGGCCGGAGAACAAGAAGCGCACCAGCAGCTCGCCGTAGTGGTCACGCTCCTCGGTGGTGCCGGTGGCGATGATCGAGGCCAGCGACGCGGGGCTCTCCATCCACTCGCTCACCAGCACCGTGGTCCCCGCGGCCACCACCCCGGGCACCACGATCTGCGGGTCGTCGGTGAAGGCGTCGGCGAAGGCCTGCTGCGCCTCGGCCTCGAGCTGGTAGTCGAGCTCGTCGGCGGCCCGGTCCTGGAGCTCGCGCACCAGCGGGAGGATGTCGATGCCGGGGAAGACCGGTGCGATGCCACGCGCGACCCGGGCCAGCTGCTTGAGGTCGCCGAGCAGCGCATCGCCCGCGCCCGGGTACTGCACCTTGACCGCGACCTCGCGGCCGTCGTGCCAGCGACCGCGGTGAACCTGGCCGATCGAGGCGGCGGCCGTGGGGCCGCCGTCGAGGCGGACCAGCCGGTCCCGCCAGTCCGGCCCGAGGTCGCGCTCGATCTGGTCGCGCACCGTCTGGGTCGGCATCGGGGGAGCGGAGTCCTGCAGGGCCGTCAGGTGGGCGCGATAGGGCGCCGCCACCTCGTCCGGGAGGGCTGCCTCGAGCACCGACAGGGCCTGGCCGAACTTCATGGCACCGCCCTTGAGCTCGCCCAGGGTGCGGAACAGCTGCTCGGCCGTGCGTTGCTGCACGTCGGTGAGCACGGACTCGGCCGACTGGCCGCCGAGTCGCCGGCCGAACCCCAGCGCGCTGCGACCGGCGTACCCCAGGGGCAGGGCGGCGAGGCGCGCGGTGCGCGCCACGGCCTTGCGGGGCAGGTCGGTCATGCGCCAAGTGTCCCAGGCGCACGAAGCGGCGTCCGCAGACGACTAGTCAGGGTTCGACGACGGGGCCGGGGGCTGCGGCTTGAACCGGCGCACCTCGTGCGGCCACCCGCAGGCTTCCGCGACCTTGCCCGCCCACACCTTGGCGGTCTCGTCATCGGGCACGTCCACCAGGGCGAACCCGCCCAGGAACTCCTTGGTCTCGACGTACGGCCCGTCGGTGACCATCACGGTGCCGCTGGTGGGATCGGCGTGGTAGACCGGACCGTCCTCCTCCTCCAGCCCGCCGGCGAAGACATACACACCGGCAGTCTTCATGTCCTCCACCACCGCTCTCGCGAGCGGTCCGCGCCCGCCGAACCACTCCTCGGTGTGGTCGCCCACCCACTGCTGGTTGAAATAGATCAGGTACTCCGGCATGGCTGCTCCTTCTGCTCGTGCGGACCGTGGTCGGCCGCCATCATCTCCACGAACGGCGGCGGCCCGATACGACAGGCCGTCGAAATTCAGTCGCCGGCGGGGACGGGCACCCCGGTCTTGGCGTGGCAGCGGTAGCCGTGGGGGTTCTTGGCGAGGTACTGCTGGTGGTAGTCCTCGGCGTAGTAGTACGTCGTGGACTCGATCGGGGCGATCTCGGTGGTGATCTCGTCGAAGCCGAGGCGCGCCAGCTCCTCGCCGTAGATCGTGGTGATCCGCCGCGCGGTCGCCTCCTGCTCCGGAGTCGTGAAGTAGATCGCCGAGCGGTACTGCGTGCCGACGTCGTTGCCCTGCCGCATCCCCTGGGTCGGGTCGTGGACCTCGTAGAAGGCACGGACCAGGTCCGCGTAGGACACCCGGGCGGGGTCGTACACGACGCGCACCGCCTCGGTGTGACCGGTGCGACCCGAGCACACCTCTTCGTACGACGGGTGCGCGGTGAAGCCGCCGGCGTAGCCGACCGACGTGGACCACACGCCCGGGACCTGCCAGAAGACCTCCTCGGCACCCCAGAAGCAGCCCAGGCCGAACACGGCCGCCTCGTACCCCTCGGGAAGCTCGTCGGTGACCAGGGGGGCGTCGAGGGTGAGGTGTCGCTCGGCCAGCCGGAACGGCTGCTCGGCACGGCCGGGCAGCGCCTCCTCGGGAGCGACCAGGGTGGACTTCGTGCGGCTGAAGAACATGCGCCCAGTCTCCCAGCCGGATCAAGGGGGTCGGCGGTCTAGTCATCCCCTCGATCTGGAGCGCATTTGAGGGCACGATGTGCCGCGACGACCCGGGCCCGCCCGGCCCAGGTCGGAAGCGAACGAGGACCGACTGCACGGTCCGCGAAGCAGGTTGTGGGGCGGCGGCTCAGCCCAGCCGCCCCACAGCCGTCTCCGGGCGGTCCCGGATGGCCCTGGCCACCGCGGGAGCCGCCGACCGTAGAGTCGGCGCGTGACCGAACACAGTGAACGTGGGGGCCAGGCGCACCGACACAAGTCAGGCTTCGAGACCCGCGCGATCCATGCGGGCTACGAGCCGGACCCCACGACGGGCGCGGTGATCCCACCGATCTACGCCACGTCGACCTTCAAGCAGGACGGGGTGGGCGGGCTGCGGGGCGGCTACGAGTACAGCCGTTCCGCCAACCCGACCCGCACCGCCCTGGAGGGCAACCTCGCCGCCCTGGAGGAGGGGGAGCGGGCGTTCGCCTTCGCCTCGGGCCTGGCCGCCGAGCACACCGTGATCCGCGCGCTCTGCGCGCCGGGCGACCACGTGGTCATCCCCGACGACGCGTACGGCGGCACCTTCCGGCTGTTCGACCAGGTCGAGAAGGGCTGGGGGCTGGACCACAGTCCCGCCCCGGTCTCCGACCTCGACGCCGTGCGTGCGGCCATCCGTCCCGGGACGACCCGGCTGGTGTGGATCGAGACCCCCACCAACCCGCTGCTCAACATCGGCGACATCGAGGCCCTGGCCGCGGTTGCCCACGAGGCCGGCGCGCTGCTGGTCGTCGACAACACCTTCGCCTCGCCGTACCTCCAGCAACCGCTGGTCCTCGGCGCCGACGTGGTCGTCCACTCGACCACGAAGTACTGCGGCGGGCACTCCGACGTCGTCGGCGGCGCGCTCGTCGTCCGCGACCTCGAGGTGGCCGAGCAGGTCGCCTTCCACCAGAACGCCATCGGCGCGGTCGCCGGTCCGTTCGATGCGTGGCTCACGCTGCGCGGCCTCAAGACGCTCGCGGTCCGGATGGATCGGCACTGCGACAACGCCGAGCGGGTCGTGGAGTTCCTGACCGGGCACGGCGCCGTCGCCGAGGTCATCTACCCTGGGCTCGCCGAGCACCCGGGACACCAGGTCGCCGCCCGGCAGATGAAGCGCTTCGGCGGCATCGTGTCCTTCCGGGTCGCCGGCGGGGAGTCGCAGGCGCTGGCGGTCTGCGATCGGGCCGAGGTGTTCACCCTCGCGGAGTCTCTCGGGGGGATCGAGTCGCTGATCGAGCACCCGGGCCGGATGACCCACGCCAGCGTCGCCGGCACCGAGCTCGAGGTGCCCGCCGACCTGATCCGGCTGAGCGTCGGCATCGAGACCGCCGACGACCTGATCGCCGACCTCGACCGTGCCCTCGGCTGACGCACTCCCCGCCCCAGCCCCGGCGACGGTCGTCTGCGTCGACTTCGGGTCGACCTTCACCAAGGCGTCGCTGGTCGACCTGGACGCCGGTCGGATCGCCGCATCCGCGACCCACGCGACGACGATCGGGACCGACGTCCTCGACGGGTACGACGCGTGCCTGGCCGCCCTCACCGCCCAGGACGACCGGGCCCGGGAGTCGGCGGTGCTGGCCTGCTCCAGCGCGGGCGGCGGGCTGCGCATCGCGGTGGTCGGCAACGAGGCGCTGGTCACTGCGGAGGCCGGCCGCCGGGTGGCGCTGTCCAGCGGCGGCAAGGTGGTGGGGGTGCTGGCCCGGGAGGACGACCTTGCCGATCTCACGCCCCTGCTCCCCGACGTCGTGCTGCTCACCGGCGGCACCGACGGCGGCAACGCGGAGGCCCTGCTGACCGCCGCCCGCGGACTCGTCGCGGCTGGGTGGGCCGGCCCGGTCGTGGTCGCGGGCAACACCGAGGCGCGCGAGGAGGTGGCGAAGATCCTGGCCGCCGGCGGGGCGCCGTACGTGCTGGCCGACAACGTCGTCCCCCGGATCGGCGTCCTCGCGCCGGACGGCGCCCGAGCCGCGATCCGGGAGATGTTCCTGGCGCACGTGATCGGCGGCAAGCACCTCAGCGCCCGGGCCGACTTCGTCGCGATGGTGAAGGGCGCTACCCCCGACGTCGTGCTCACCGGCGTCGAGCTGCTGGCGCGGGGCCTGGACGCCGCGCGCCCGGGAGCCGGCGACGTGGTCGTCGTGGACGTCGGCGGCGCGACCACGGACGTGCACTCCGTGGTGGACCTGGACCCCGAGGACGCCCACACCGAGGGCGGGCTGGCGCGGGAGGTGGTGGCCTCGACCCCGGTCACGCGCACCGTCGAGGGCGACCTGGGCATGCGCTGGTCGGCCGTCTCGACGGTCGCCGAGGCCGGCCTCGACGAGCTCGCCGAGGCCGCCCGCCGGCGTCATGACGACCCGTCCCTGCTGCCGGACGACGCCGCCGAGGCGGACATCGACGAGGCCATCGCGCGGGCGGCGGTCGGGCTCGCCCTCCGCCGGCACGCGGGGCGTAGCCGGGTGGTCCTCAGTCCCGAGGGGCGCGTGGTCGAACGCACCGGCAAGGACCTGCGCGAGGTCGACCTGCTGGTCGGCTCGGGTGGCGTCCTGCGCAACGGCCGGCCGGGTGCCGTCGACCGGATCTTCGCGGGCAGCACCGGCGCGCATGTCGACGGCGGGTGGCAGTTGCCGCGGGCGCCTCGGGTCGTCGTGGACGACGAGCACGTGCTCGCCGCGATCGGCCTGCTGGCCACCGAGCACCCCGTCACGGCGTACGCCCTGAGCGCAGGTCTTCGGGGTGGTCCGCGCGGTTCTGCCGCGCACTAGCCTGAGCGGGTGCCCCACGACCCCGAGGACCGCGACGCGCCCGCCGACGCCCTGAGCGCCGGCGAGGAGCACGAGTCCCGCCGCTTCTCCGGCCACACGCTGGGCCAGCTGATCTCGACCCAGCGGGCCTTGTTCCGGGCCGGACGGGCCGGCCGGGGTGTCGACCAGGCGGAGCCGATCGTGGTCGCCGGTGGCTCCTCCAACTTCTCGCGCGCCCAGGTGCCCTGGGGCCTCGACCTGGCGGCCGCCTGGGGCTGGCGGTTCCTGGTGATCGTGGCGGCCGGCCTGGTGATCCTCAAGGCCCTGGCAATGTTTGCCCTGGTCACCCTGCCGCTGGTCGTGGCGCTGCTCATCTCGGCGCTGGTCAGCCCGGTCGTGCGAGCCATGCGCCGCGGTGGGCTCCCCAAGGGCTTGTCCGCCCTCCTGGTCGTGCTCGGCGGTCTGGCCACCGTGATCGTGCTGCTGAGCTTCGCGGGGCAGCAGGTGGCCAACGGCGCGACCGACCTGGCCGACCAGGTGGTCCAGGGACTGGACGAGGTCCGCGACTGGCTCAAGAACGGTCCGCTCAACGCCAGCGAATCGCAGATCAACGACTACATCGAGAGCGCCCAGGCCGCGATCACCGAGCGCTCCAAGGACGGCCAGGTCCTCGCCCAGGTGACCTCCTTCGGCAGCGCGCTGACCCATGTCTTCGCGGGCTTCTTCATCGTGCTGTTCTCGACCTACTTCTTCCTCGCCGACGGCGAGCGGATCTGGTCCTGGACGGTCCGGCTGGCCCCGCGGGCGGCCCGGGCCCGAGTCGACAGCTCCGGCCGGGTGGCCTGGGTGTCGTTGACCCAGTTCGTGAGGGCGACGGTCATCGTGGCGTTGGTCGACGCGATCGGCGTCGCGCTGGTGGCGGCGATCCTCGGGGTGCCCTTCGTGCTCGCCATCGGCGTGCTTGTCTTCCTCGGCGCTTTCGTGCCGATGATCGGCGCCACCGTCGCCGGCACCGTGGCGGTCCTCGTCGCCCTGGTGGACCAGGGTCCCGTCACCGCCCTGTTCATGCTGGGCGGGGTGATCCTCGTCCAGCAGGTCGAGGGCCACATCCTCCAGCCGTTCCTCATGGGCCGCTGGGTCTCCCTGCACCCGCTCGGGGTGATCGTCGCGATCGGCATCGGCGTCATCGTCGCCGGGGTCGCCGGGGCGCTGGTCGCCGTGCCGCTCGCGGCCACGGTCAACGCCGTCGTCCAGCACCTCGCCCAGCACACCGACGTGGGCGAGGACGATCCCGAGGAGGAGCTGGAGGAGGATCTCGCGGAGATGGGCGAGCCCGACCCCAGGGCGGACCCCGACCTGCAGGAGGACCCCGCATGATCATCACCCCAACACGCTGCTCGCTGCGCTCGCACCGCGCCGGGGACCCCGAATGAGCGCCACCCCGCGCGTCTCGCTCGCGGACATCGAGGAAGCCGCGACCCTGCTCGACGGCATCGCGATCCGCACACCCATGGAGGGCGCCCGCTGGCTCTCGGCCCGGTGCGGCGGCGAGGTTCGGCTCAAGTGCGAGAACCTCCAGCGCACGGGCTCGTTCAAGATGCGCGGGGCCTACACCAGGATCTCCAGGCTCACCGACGAGGAGCGTGCGCACGGCGTGGTCGCGGCGTCGGCGGGCAACCATGCCCAGGGGGTGGCGCTGTCGGCCCAGCTGCTCGGCGTCAAGGCGACCATCTTCATGCCGGAGGGGGCGCCGATCCCCAAGATCAACGCCACCTTGGGCTACGGCGCGGACGTGGTCTTCCACGGCCAGTACCTCCACGACGCGATGGTCGCGGCGCGCGAGTTCGAGGCCGAGACCGGGGCCGTCCTGATCCACCCCTACGACCACGTCGACATCGTCAAGGGGCAGGGCACCTGCGGGCTCGAGATCCTCGAGCAGATGCCGTCGGTCCGCACCGTCCTGGTGCCGACCGGCGGCGGTGGGCTGCTGGCCGGGGTCGCGATCGCGCTGAAGGAGAAGCGCCCCGACGTGCGCGTCATCGGCGTGCAGGCGGCCGGCGCCGCGGCGTACCCGCCCTCGCTGGCCGGGGGTGCGCCCGTCCTGCTGGAGAAGATGACGACGATGGCCGACGGCATCGCCGTGGGTCGTCCCGGCGACATCACCTTCGCGATCGTGCAGGAGTACGTCGACGAGATCGTCACCGTCTCCGAGGAGTCGATGTCCCGGGCGCTGGTGGCCATCGCGGAGCGGGCGAAGCTGATCGTCGAGCCGTCCGGCGCCGCCGCGGTGGCCGCGATCATGGACGACCCCGGGGCGTTCGAGACGCCCTCGGTCGCGGTGCTGTCCGGCGGCAACGTCGACCCGCTGCTGCTCGGGAAGGTGATCCAGCACGGGTTGGCCGCGGCGGGGCGCTTCCTCTACCTGCGGGTGGTCATCTCGGACCTGCCCGGCGGGCTGGCCGGCCTGCTGACCGACCTCAGCGCCGCCGGGGCGAGCGTCATCGAGGTCGCCCACGAGCGGATCTCACCGCACCTGCACCTCAACGAGGTGGAGGTGAGCCTGCAGCTGGAGACCCGCAGCCGGGAGCACGCCGACGCGATCTCGGCGATGCTCGCCGACAAGGGCTACCGCGTCGACGTCTGAGCGGCCCTGATCGGCCCTGATCGGCCCTGATCGGCTCAGCCGGAGTAGGGCACCGCGTCGAGGATCTTGACGGTGAGCACCTTGTCGTTGGGTGCCGTGTAGGTCACGGTGTCACCACTCTTGTTGCCGTTGATGGCGGCACCGAGCGCCGACTCGGGGGAGTAGACCGTCAGGTCGTCGCCCTCGGTGAGGTTCTCGCGGGCGCCGAGCAGGAACTTCTGCTTCTCGTCGAAGTCGACCAGGTGCACGGTCACGACCATGCCGGGCTCGACGATGCCGTCGTCGGCAGGGGTCTCGCCGACCTGGGCGCGACGGAGCATGTCCTCGAGCTGGCGGATCCGGCCCTCGACCTTGCCCTGCTCGTCCTTGGCGGCGTGGTAGCCGCCGTTCTCCTTGAGGTCACCCTCGTCGCGGGCAGCGCTGATGCGGGCGATGATCTCCTGACGGACCGGGCCTCGCAGCTCCTCGAGCTCGTTGGTGAGCTTGGTGAACGCGTCCTGGGTCAGCCAGACAGTGTCGTGCTCGATCTGCGTCATGTGGTGCTCCTATGAGTCAAGGGCCGGTACGTCGTACCGGCCCTCGGCGTGGTGGTGCCTGCGTCGTCCCGAGCGGGACAGCCAAAGGATTCAGTTTACCAACCTGCGTGCGAAAAGGCAGATCAGCAGGGATTCGGCTCAGCGCGGACGACCCTGGCCCGGGGCGGTGCAGCCGTCCAGGGTCACGCTGGTCGCGACGCGCTCGGTGCGGATGGTGACGTCGTTGCGCCCGTCGCGGGGCGCGAAGGTGAGCTCGCCGACCAGGCTGTGGTCCTCGGCCAGGGCGCGGACCACGCACCGGGCCTCGACGCCGTCGCCGAGGGCGACCGAGACGAACGCCGTGGCGGTGTGGTCGTCCACGATGTCGAAGCCGAGGAGCTCGGAGTCCACGGCGGGCGTGGACTGCGCCCACACCACCCACGCCAGCCAGCCCAGGAAGGCGACCGCCACCAGCGCGGCGCCGGCGACCACCAGCCACCGGCGTCCCGGGCGCGCGGTGCCGTACCGGTCGCCCACGGTCGAGGTCGCGCTCACCGGACCCATTGTGCCGCTCTACGATGACGACCATGCCGTCCCACCCCGCGCCGCCGCCCCGGGCCGGCCTCCGGCTCATGCACGTGCACGCCCATCCCGACGACGAGTCGAGCAAGGGCGCCGCGTCCACGGCGATGTACGTCGCGCAGGGTGTCGACGTCCACGTCGTCACCTGCACGGGCGGCGAGCGAGGGTCGATCCTCAACCCCAAGATGGACCGTCCCGAGATCGAGGCCAACATCACCGAGGTGCGCCGCCAGGAGATGGAGCGAGCCCGCGACATCTTGGGGGTGCGCCAGGACTGGCTGGGCTTCGTCGACTCCGGTTGGCCGGACGGCGACCCCAAGCCCCCGCTGCCGGAGGGGTGCTTCGCGCTCGTGCCGCTCGAGGAGGCGGCGGCGCCGCTGGTCCGGCTGATGCGCGAGTTCCGGCCGCACGTGGTCACGACGTACGACGAACGGGGCGGCTACCCGCACCCCGACCACGTGATGTGCCACCAGGTGTCCGTCGCGGCGTTCGAGGCAGCCGGGGACCCCGAGCGCTACCCCGACCTGGGCGAGGCCTGGCAACCCCTCAAGCTCTACTACCACCACTCGTTCAACCGGCCCCGGATGCAGGCCCTCCACGACGCCATGATCGCCCACGACCTCGAGTCGCCGTGGGCCGAGCGGCTGGCCGAGTGGGACCGGGAGCCGGACTGGGACGCCCGGATCACCACCCGGGTGCCCTGCGGCGACTACTTCGGCGTGCGGGACCAGGCGCTGCTGGCGCACGCGACCCAGATCGACCCCGACGGCGCGTGGTTCGCGATCCCCCGCGAGCTCCAGGAGCGGGTCTGGCCGACGGAGGACTTCGAGCTGGTCACCAGCCATGTGGAGTCGCCGACACCCGAGGACGACCTCTTCGCCGGCATCGACACCGCTGCGCTCGCCGCCGCCCGACCTGAGACACTGGAGCCATGACCATCGACGTGCTGGACACCCTCGTCCTGGCACTCGTGCGGGTGACCGACGAGACGCCGAAGCCCGACGACGTCACGGCCGGCCCCTGGGGCGCGATCATGATCGGCGCCCTGGTGGTGGCCGTGGTGATCTTGATGCGCAGCTTCCTGAAGCAGATGCGCCGGGCCGACCAGGCCAAGGCGGAGGGGGTCTACGGCGACGAACCGGTGCCGCGGGAGCCCACGGACGACGAGGACCACCCCACTCGTCGTTGAGACGACACGCCGAGACCACCGGTAGTCTCCTGCGGGTGCTCCGCGCCCCCCGCCCTGCTCCGTTGATGCTGGCTGCCGCCGTGCTCACGGTGCTGGCCGTCGTCGTGGGTGTGTCGTCCCAGTCGGTTACCGACCAGCCGCGGCGACCGACCGACCAGGCGCAGCTGACCGCCCTGAGCCTGGTGCTGGCCCGTCCGGGTCAGGCCTCGCGCAGCGGGGAGCGCGCCCTCGCGCGCGCCTGGACCAAGCATGCGAAGGCCGAGCGGCCGCCCGCCTTCAAGCTGGTTCGCGCCGGGAAGCCCCTGACGCTGAAGCCCGTGCCGCAGCCCGCGGACCCGTTCACCTTCCAGATCGGCACCCTCAACGTGCTCGGCAGCCAGCACACCCGCGGCAGCAGGCGCTACGCCCCGGGTCCCGCCCGCACCGCGCGTGCGGTGGGGATGTTCCAGTCGCGCGGCGTCGACCTGCTCGGGCTGCAGGAGGTGCAGGACGACCAGCTGAACGTGCTCTACGGACGGCTGGGCGGGTTCGGGATCTGGCCGGGCCGGGCCTTGGGCAACAACGGCGTGCGGCTCCAGATCGCCTACAACCTCTCCCTCTTCGAGCTTGTCGACACCGGGTCGATCACCACCCGCTTCGACTTCCAGAGCCGGCCGATCCCCTACGTGCTGCTCCGCAACCGGGCCACGGGCGGCGAGTTCTGGGTGGTCACGATCCACAACTCACCGCGCACCCAGGAGGCCGATCGCGACTCGGCCACAGCCGCGGAGATCGCGCTCGTCAACCGTCTCCGGGCCACGGGCCGACCCGTGCTGGTCACCGGCGACATGAACGAGAAGGAGGAGTGGTTCTGCAAGGCGTCCATGGGCGCCGGCCTGGTCGCCGCCAACGGCGGCAGCGGTGCGGGCGGCTGCGTGCTGCCCCCGGCCCGCTCCGGATCGACTGGATCATGGGCGGTGGCGGCGTCGACTTCTCCGGCTACGTCCAGGACGCCTCCGCGCTCGCGGGCATCACCGACCACTACTTCGTGCACGCCGACGTCACCGTCACCCCGACCGAGATGGTCGTGCCCAAGGGCTGACGGCCTCGCGACCAACCTCAGCAAAGGCTGAGGTCCCGTAGACACCGCCCCCGACCTGCGTCGATGCTCCGGAGATGGCCGTCCTGCTGGCCGTCTTGATGGCGGCCGTGATGACCTACTGCCTCGCGCGCGCCCTCGTCCCGGCACTGCACGACCCGGCACACGCGCGCGACGTCGACCTCTGGCACGTCGTGATGGGCGCCGGGATGCTGGCGATGCTGCTCGTGACGCTGACCCGGACGGCGGCCGCCGTGGCGTTGGCCGTCTTCGTGGTCGGGCTCGGGTGGGCGACGGTGCGGGCCGCGGCACCGGGCGCCCGGTCGGCGTACCTCCGCCTCGGGATCGGCTGCGCGGCGATGGCCGCGATGCTGCTGCCGACCGCCACCGCGACCGCCGCCGCGCCGCCGATGCACCACCAGCACCACGACCACCTGGCGGCCGTCGGGGTCACCGCGATGGCGCCGCCGCCGGCCCTCCTGCTGGCGCTGCTGGTAGGGGTCGGCGCGATCCTGCTGGCCCGGCTTGTCGGGTCGCTGCGCCGCTCGACGCCTCTTCCCGGCCGGCTCGCGGCCTGCTGCGACGTGGCCATGGCGGCGGCGATGGGGACCATGCTCGTCGCCATGCTCTGACCAAATCAATAGTTCGCTGAGGTTGCGTTGACGCGGGGTTCCGGGAGGACCAGAGTCGGGTGACCGTCGTCACCCGACGGTTCTTCTGGGAGGTCGCTCATGCAGGTCCCCGCCCCGTTCGAGTACGAACGCGCCACCAGCGTCGAGCACGCCATCGGGCTGCTCGAGCGGCTCGGCAGCGAGGCCCGGCTCATTGCCGGTGGCCACAGCCTGCTGCCGATGATGAAGCTCCGGCTGGCCAACCTCGAGTACGTCATCGACATCAACGACCTCCACGACGAGCTCGGGTACGTGCGGGTCGGGACCGACGAGGTCAGGATCGGCGCGATGACCCGGCACCGCGAGCTGCTGGAGTCGCCCGAGCTCGCCGCCCTGTTCCCGATCTTCGCCGACGCCGAGGCGGTGATCGCCGACCCGGTCGTCCGCAACCGGGGCACCATCGGCGGCTCGCTCTGCCAGGCCGACCCCTCTGAGGACCTGACCGCCGTGTGCACGGCCCTCGACGCGAGCTGCGTGATCCGCAACGCCTCCAGCGAGCGGGTCGTGAGCATGGAGGAGTTTCACCGCGGCCCCTACGAGACGGCGGTCGAGCACGACGAGATGCTGATCGAGGTCCGGATCCCGGTCCGGCCGAACGGCTCCAGCGCCTACGCCAAGGTCGAGCGGCGGGCGGGCGACTGGGCCGTCACCTCGGCCGGTGCGGCCGTCTGGATGGACGGCGACGTCATCACCGACGCGCGGGTGGGCCTCGCGGCCGTCGGCCCCAACACGACCGGCATGCCGGCCATCTCGGAGGCGCTGCGCGGTCAGACGCCCTCGGACGAGCTGTACGCCCGGGCCGGGGCGATCGCCGCGCAGGGCTGCTCGCCGTCCACCGACAACCGCGGCACCGCGGACTACAAGCGGCACCTCGCCGACGAGCTGACGCGGCGGACGCTGCGTACCGCCGTCGAGCGGATCAGAGCCGGCGTCGCCGGCGACCAGGGAAGGAACAGCTGACATGCAGGTCACCATGACCGTCAACGGGGAGACCGTGACGCGGGAGATCGAGGGCCGGATGCTGCTCGTGCACTTCCTCCGCGACGAGCTCCAGCTCACCGGCACCCACTGGGGCTGCGACACCAGCAACTGCGGGACCTGCGTGGCCTGGATGGACGGCGAGCCCGTCAAGACCTGCACGGTGCTGGCCGCGATGGCCGGCGGCCGCGAGGTGCGCACCGTCGAGGGCCTCGAGCAGGACGGCGTGCTCGACCCCGTGCAGGAGGGCTTCATGCAATGCCACGGCCTCCAGTGCGGCTTCTGCACTCCGGGGATGCTGATGACCGCCCGAGCGCTGCTCGACCGGGACCCCGACCCCAGCGAGGACACCATCCGCGAGGCCATCTCGGGGCAGATCTGCCGTTGCACCGGCTACACGACGATCGTCAGGTCGGTGCAGTGGGCGGCCGAGCACGAGAAGGCGCACCGGGAGGCCGCCGCCGCCGAGACCGTAGGGAGCGAGTCATGACCACCGTCGACCAGGGCCCGGCAGGCGGCATCGCCGCCACCCAGGAGGACCTCGAGCACGCCGACAACGACCGGCACCCCGTCGGCCACGGCCGGATGCTCCGCAAGGAGGACCCGCGCTTCATCCGCGGGATGGGCAAGTACGTCGACGACATCCAGCTGCCCGGCATGCTGCACCTCGCGATCCTGCGCTCGCCCGTGGCGCACGCGAACATCGTCAGCATCGACGTGACCGCCGCCCAGGCCCACCCCAAGGTCAAGGCCGTGATCACCGGCGCCGACCTGGCCGAGAAGGGGCTGGCGTGGATGCCCACGCTGTCCAACGACGTGCAGGCCGTCCTGGCCACCGACAAGGTCCGCTTCCAGGGTCAGGAGGTCGCGTTCGTGGTGGCCGAGGACCGCTACGCCGCACGGGACGCCCTCGAGCTGATCGACGTGGAGTACGACATCCTGCCGCCGGTCATCGACGTGCGGCGTGCCCTGGCGCCGGACGCCCCGATCATCCGCACCGACCTGGACGGCAAGAAGGACAACCACTGCTTCGACTGGGAGACCGGTGACAAGGCCGCGACCGAGGCCGTCTTCGCGAACGCCGAGGTCGTGGTCACCGAGGACATCGTCTACCCGCGCGTGCACCCGGCCCCGATGGAGACCTGCGGCTGCGTCGCCGACTACGAGCGGGTCGGAGGCCAGCTGACCCTGTGGACCACCAGCCAGGCGCCGCACGCCCACCGGACCGTCTACGCCCTCGTGTCGGGGCTGCCCGAGCACAAGATCCGGGTCATCGCGCCCGACATCGGCGGTGGCTTCGGCAACAAGGTCCCGATCTACCCCGGCTACGTGTGCGCCATCGTCGCCTCGCTGGTCATCGGCAAGCCGGTCAAGTGGATGGAGGACCGCTCGGAGAACCTCGTCTCCACCGGGTTCGCCCGCGACTACGTGATGCGCGGCGAGATCGCGGCGACCAAGGAAGGCAAGATCCTCGCGATCCGCACCCACGTGCTGGCCGACCACGGCGCCTTCAACGGGACCGCGGCCCCGATCAAGTACCCCGCCGGCTTCTTCGGCGTCTTCACGGGCAGCTACGACATCGAGGCGGCGTACTGCTCGATGACCGCGGTCTACACCAACAAGGCGCCCGGCGGCGTCGCCTACGCGTGCTCGTTCCGGATCACCGAGGCTGTCTACCTCGTCGAGCGGATGGTGGACGTCTTGGCCTACGACCTGGAGATGGACCCGGTCGCGCTGCGCCGCAAGAACCTCATCCAGCCCGAGCAGTTCCCCTACACGAGCAAGACCGGCTGGGTCTACGACTCCGGCGAGTACGAACGCGCGCTCGACCTCGCGCTCGACATGGCGGGGTACGACGACCTGCGGGCCGAGCAGGCCGAGAAGCGCAGCCGCGGCGAGCTGATGGGCATCGGGGTCGCGTTCTTCACCGAGGCCGTGGGCGCCGGGCCGCGCAAGGACATGGACATCCTCGGCCTGGGCATGGCCGACGGGGCCGAGCTCCGGGTGCACCCGACCGGCAAGGCCGTGGTCCGGCTGTCCTGCATGAGCCAGGGCCAGGGTCACGAGACGACGTTCGCCCAGATCGTGGCCGAGGAGATCGGCATCCCGCCGGCCGACATCCAGGTCGTCAACGGCGACACGGACCAGACGCCGTTCGGGCTCGGCACCTACGGGAGCCGGTCGACGCCCGTCTCCGGAGCGGCGGCCGCCCTGGTGGCCCGGAAGGTGCGCGACAAGGCGCAGATCATCGCCTCGGGCATGCTCGAGGTGTCGGTGACCGACCTGGAGTGGCAGAAGGGCGCCTTCCACGTGAAGGGTGACGCCAGCCGGTCGGTGACCATCCAGGAGATTGCGATGCGGGCGCACGGTGCGGGCGACCTGCCCGAGGGGATCGAGGGCGGTCTGGAGGCCCAGATCTGCTACAACCCCTCCAACCTCACCTACCCGTTCGGCGCGTACATCTGCGTGGTCGACATCGATCGGGGCACCGCCGCGGTCAAGGTGCGCCGGTTCATCGCGGTCGACGACTGCGGCACCCGGATCAACCCGATGATCATCGAGGGCCAGGTGCACGGCGGCCTCACCGACGGCGTCGGCATGGCCCTGATGGAGATGATCGCCTTCGACGAGGACGGCAACTGCCTCGGTGGCTCGCTGATGGACTACCTCATCCCGACCGCCCTCGAGGTGCCGCACTGGGAGACCGGCCACACGGTCACCCCGTCGCCGCACCACCCGATCGGCGCCAAGGGCGTCGGCGAGTCCGCGACCGTCGGCTCGCCGCCGGCCGTGGTCAACGCCGTCGTGGACGCCCTGAAGCCCTACGGGATCCGCCACGCCGACATGCCCCTGACGCCGTCGCGGGTCTGGGACGCCATGCAGGGCCGACCCACCCCGCCGATCTGACGAGGACACCGATGACCACGGCGCTGTCGACCCGTGTCGACGAGCTCACCACCACGGGCGTGCCCTTCGTCCAGGCCACGGTGGTCCGCGCCCAGGAGCCGACCTCGGCACGGCCCGGGGACCGGGCGATCATCCTGGCCGACGGCTCGATCGAGGGCTTCGTGGGCGGGCAGTGCGCCGCCGGCTCGGTACGGTCGGCGGCGCTCGACGCGCTGGGGACGGGCGAGAGCCTGTTGTTGCGGGTGCTCCCGGACGGCGACGACGTCTTCCCCGACTCACCCGGGGCCAGCGTGGTGGTAAACCCGTGTCTGTCGGGCGGTGCCCTGGAGATCTACCTCGAGCCCCTGCTGCCCAAGCCGCTGCTGCACCTGGTCGGGACCTCGCCGGTGGCCGACGCCGTGGCCGCGCTCGCGGCGACCCTCGGCTTCGTGGTCGACCGCGGCAGCGCGGCCGAGCAACCCCGGCCGGCGACCGCCGTCATCGTGTCCAGCCACGGTGGCGACGAACCGGGCGAGGTCCGGGCGGCTCTCGACGCGGGGGTCGGCTTCATCGGGGTCGTGTGCAGCCGCACCCGCGGCGTGGCGCTCCTCGCTGAGCTCGACCTCACGCCCGCCGAGTCGGACCGCGTGCACGTGCACGTGGGGCTCGACATCGGCGCTCGCACGGCGTCGGAGATGGCGCTGTCGATCGTGGCCGCCCTCGTCCGCAGTATCCGGGTCGACGGCCTGGTGGCGCCCGCACCGGGAACTCCGGCGCCGTCCTCTGTCCAGGCCGTCGACCCGGTCTGCGGGATGACCGTCACCGTCGGACCGGACACCGTGCACGCGGTTGTGGACGGTGTCGACCACTGGTTCTGCATGACCGGCTGTCGGGACCGGTTCCTGGCCGAGCACGCCTCATGACGACCGCCGCGGTGGTGCTGGCCGCCGGTGGGTCGCGACGGCTCGGGCAGCCCAAGCAGCTCCTCGCCTACCGCGGCGCCACCCTGCTCGACGCGACGCTCGCCACCGCCCGGTCAGCCGGGGTCGACCAGGTGGTCGTGGCGCTGGGCGGGTCCGCGGACCAGGTCCGCGAGACCGTCGACCTGTCCGGCGTCGAGGTGGTGCTGAACCCCGACTTCGGGGACGGCTGCGCAACCTCGATCCGTACCGCACTGGCGCGGGTCCGCGACGACGCCGACGGCGTGGTGCTCCTGCTCGGCGACCAGCCGGGCGTCACCCCAGCGACGGTCGAGGCGCTCGTCGCCGGCGCCGGCGAGCACGCCGTGGGTGTCTGCGCGTACGACGACGGGCTGGGCCACCCGCTGTGGTTCCATCGGAGCATGTTCGCGACGCTGGCCGACCTGCACGGCGACAAGGCCGTGTGGAAGCTGGTCGACGCCGACCGGGACGTGATCCGGGTGCCGGTGGCCGGCGACGTGCCCCCCGACGTCGACACCTGGGCCGACTACGAGGCCCTCCTCGAGGACCACTCATGAGCGACCTGTCCTCGGCCGAGGAGGTGCGTCGGCGCTTCGACGAGCACGGCTATCTCGCCGACGAGGGCATGGCCACCGCCGTGTTCCTCACCCTGCAGCTGGGCTTGCCGCTGCTGCTCGAGGGCGAGCCGGGCGTCGGCAAGACGGCCGCCGCGCAGGTGCTCGCCAAGGCGCTCGACGCCCCCCTTGTCCGGCTCCAATGCTACGAGGGGCTGACCGCGAGCGAGGCACTCTACGACTGGAACCACCAGCGTCAGCTGCTCGCGATCCGGGTGGCCGAGTCTCAGCACGAGCGGATCGGCGAGGCGGACCTCTTCAGCGAGGAGTTCCTGGTCGAGCGGCCGATCCTGCGCTGCATCCGGTACGACGGCCCGCGCGCGCCGGTGCTGCTGATCGACGAGGTCGACCGCGCCGACGACGAGTTCGAGGCGCTCCTCCTCGAGGCGCTCGGCGAGGGCTCGGTCACGGTGCCCGAGCTCGGCACCTTCACGGCCGTGCGGCCGCCGATCGTGGTCCTCACCTCCAACCGCAGCCGGGACCTGCACGACGCACTGCGCCGGCGCTGCCTCTACCACTGGCTGGAGTACCCCGAACTGGCCCGGGTCGTGGCGATCCTGCGCCGCAGCGCGCCCGCGGTGAACCTTGCCCTCATCGAGTCGGCGGCCCAGTTCGTCGGGCACGTCCGGAGCCAGGACCTCGACAAGCCGCCGGGCGTGGCCGAGGCGATCAACTGGGTCGCGGCGCTGTCCGTCCTGGGTGCGACCGAGCTGGTGCGGGAGATGGCGGTGCCGACCTTGGGCGCGCTGGCCAAGACACCCGACGACCGCGACCTGGTGCTCGCCTCGCTCGAGTCCTACGCGTTCGGCTGAGGCACGGTGGACCTCACCACGCCCGGTCCGGTCCTCGGCAGCGTCGACCGCGCGGCGCTGGTGGCCTCGCTCGGCGTCCGGCTGCGGCAGGCCGGCGTCCCGGTCACGCTGCGCGGGATGTCGGCCTTCGCCGCGGCGCTCGACGCGGCGCCGCCGGCGCGGGTGCCCGCGCTGTACTGGCTGGCTCGGGTGACCCTGGTCAACCGGCACCACGACCTGGCCGTCTTCGACGCGGTGTTCGCGGCCGTGTTCGGGGACGCCGTGCTGGCGGTCGACCCGCACGCGCGCCGGCAGGCGATGGAGGCGTCCGAGGACACCGACGACGTGCTGGCCCCGGTGGAGGGCGACCCCGGCGGCGACGTGAGCGCCGCGCTGCCCTGGCACACCCTGCCCCGCCTCACGGCGACGGAGGACGACGAGCGAGACGAGCGGGCCCTGCCCGAGCTGCTCCCCAGCGCGGTGGCGCGGATCGCGGACACCCCGCTCGACGAGCTCGACGAGGCGGAGCAGGCCCTGCTCGGGCGCTGGCTGGAGGAGTCCGCACCCCGGTGGCCGAGCCGTCGGAGCCGTCGCCAGCGGGTCCGCCCCTCCGGGCACCGGGTGGCGCTGCGCGAGACGATCGCCGCCTCGCGACGTACCGGGTGGGAGCCGATGGAGCTGCAGCGCTACCACCCGGTACGCCGGCCGCTGACCGTCACGCTCTTCTGCGACGTGAGCCAGTCGATGCAGAGCTACGCCACCGCCTACCTCCACCTGATGCGCGCCTTCGCGCGGACCCGCAAGGCCGAGACGTTCGCCTTCTCCACGTCCTTGACGCGGCTGACCCCGGCACTTTCGCACCACTCGGCGGCCACCGCCGTGGCGATGGCGGGGGAGCAGGTCACGGACCGGTTCGGCGGCACCCACCTCGCGTCGTGCCTGCGTGAGCTGCTGGTCTCCCGCCACGGCAACGCGGTGCGCGGTGGCGTGCTGGTGATCGCCTCCGACGGCTGGGACAGCGACGACCCGGCGGACCTGGCGGCCGTGATGGCCCGGGCGCGCCGGCGGGCCCGGCGGATCGTCTGGCTCAACCCGCGGGCCGGCGCCAGCGGCTACGAGCCCCTGGTCGGGTCGATGGCGGCCGCGCTGCCGTACTGCGACGCCTTCCTGCCGGCGGACACCCTGCGCGGGCTGCCGGCGGTCTTCGACGCCATCGCGGGGACCGAGCGCCGTTGACCGGCTAGCTCCACAGGGTGACGTGCACGGCCGGCTTGAACCGGCCGAGGTGCACGCCGGCGCCGCGGACCATCGCCTGGGTCGCCCGCGGCGTGGTGATGAAGCGCAGCAGCTCGGCCGCCGGCGGCGTCTGGTCGAGCTTCGGCAGCGCCATCGCCGACCACCGGCCGGTCCCCTTCAGCCCGGGGCCGTCCAGGGTTACCAGCCGCCCGGCAGCGAGGTCGCCGGCGACTGCGAAGCGCACGGCGAGCGCGATCCCGTCGCCCCGCTTGGCCTCCTCGAGGGCGGCGGCCTCGCTCTGGAAGATGCGCTGGTGCTGCTCGGGCACCGCGAGCCGCCGGAGCAGGCCCGGCACCACACCCTCGGCGTCGACGGCCGAGGGGCCCAGGCACCAGGTCTGGCGGCGCAGCTGGTCGACCGAGTGCCGGGCTCCTGCCAACGGGTGCTCCGCGCGCACCACGGCGAGCACGTCGTACAGGAGGAACTGGAGCTGGACCAGTCCCTCGAGCGGCGCTGTCGACGCGGGCCCGATCGCCACGTCGACGGTGCGGCCGGCCAGCAGCACCGGGAACAGGGACACCGGCTGGACGCTCAGCTCGACCTCGAGGTCGGCCGCCCGACCGGCGAACAGGTCGATCAGTCCGGGGGCCGCGTGCTCCGCGAACAGGTGCGACGCCGCCACCCGCAGCACCCGGCGGCCGTCACCGGCCTGGCTGACCTCGCGGGCCGTGCGGTCCTGCAGGCCGAGGATCTCGACGGCGCGGCTGGCCAGCCGCAGCCCGCCCGGGGTGAAGGCGAGTCCGGAGGCGGTCCGCGTGAACAGCAGGTCGTCGAACTCCTTGCGCAGCTGCGCGACGTGCATCGAGACGGCGGCCTCGCTGACACTGAGCTCCTTGGCTGCTCCCTTGACCGATCCCAGCCTGACCACGCTGGCGAACGCGCGGAGCTGGGTGGGTGTCACCGCGCAAACCTAGCGGGGACGCCTCACCCGGACGAGCGCGTCGAGGGCGTCCCTGACCCGGCCGTCGGCGCCGGTCACCGGCCGGGTCACCCGCTCCGCCCGGACGTTCTCCAGGTCCTCGTCGGCCAGGTCGGACAGCACGTCCTCGGCGGTCATGAGCACGGTCCCGTCCTGCGGCCCCCCGACGCCCTCGGTGAGGTTGGCGCTGTCATGGGCGACCAGCAGGAAGGTGCCGCCGGGTGCCAGGGCGGCGTACGCCGCGCGCACCGCGGCCCGGCGCTCGTCGGCGGGGAGCTGGAGGTAGGCGAGCACGGCCAGGTCGTAGCTGCCGTCCGGCTGCCACGTCGTGGCGTCGGCGACGACCCAGTCGAGGGCCAGGTCTCCGGCGAGCCGCCGACCCTTGTCCAGCGCGACCGCCGAGAAGTCGGCGGCGGTGACTTCCCATCCCCGTCGGGCCAGCCAGATCGCGTTGCGGCCCTCCCCGCAGGCGAGGTCGAGGGCGCGACCCGGGTCCAGGTCGGCACACTCACGGGCCACGAACTGGTTGGGCTCCACCGACCACATCAGCTCGGTCGCGGCGTACCGCTCGTCCCAGGCCTTCGCGTCCACCACGTCACCGTACGACCTGGGGCAGGATGACGCTCGTGAGGACGACCCCTGACGAGGCGATCCGGCCGCGCACGCCGGCCGACCTGCCGACGTTGGTCACCATCCTGGCCGCCCAGCAACCGGCCTCGCGCTACCCGTTCCGGTGGCCGCTGCCGTTCCCCGTCGAGGACTTCATCGTGCGCGCGCACGAGGAGGCGGCCTGGGTCGCCCTGGTCGACGGCCGGGTCGTGGGCCACGTCGGCGTCGGCCGCGTCGAGGGCGAGTTGGCCGACGCGTTCGTCGCCGCCGCCGCTCGACCCGCCGCGCGGCTGGCCCTCGTCTCCGTCCTGTTCGTCTCGCCCGAGACTCAGGGCGTCGGGATCGGTGGGCGGCTGCTCGACACCGCCGTGGCCTGGGCGCGGGACCGACAACGGCTCCCCGTCCTGGACGTGGTCGCGAGCCACGGTGCCGCCCGGGCCGTCTATCAGCGCCATGGCTGGGAAGTGGTCGGTCGCGCGCGGACCTCGTGGCTGCCCGACGCTGAGGAACCGCTCCTCCTCATGTGCCTGCCCGAAACGTAGGCTCGTGGACATGCATCGCAGTCGCGTCGCCGTCGTCCTGATCGATCACCCCGAGGAGTCGTACGACGCCGCCGCCGGCTTCTGGGCCGCCGTGCGGGGGACCGACCGGGGGCCGGAGGGGCCGCCCGCGGACGAGCCGTACGAGTCCCTGGACGCGTTGCCGGGCGGCGTCCTCCTGGAGCTCCAGCGCACGGGCGCCGGGACGCCGCCGCGGGTGCACCTCGACATCGAGACCGACGACGTCGAGGCCGAGGTGGCCCGGCTCACCGGCATCGGTGCCACCGTGGCGGAGCAGCACGAGGGCTACACCGTGCTCCACGACCCCGGCGGGCTGGTCTTCTGCGTGGTGCCGGTGCAGACCACGCGTGCGGACTTCGATGCGCACGCCACGACCTGGTCCTGAGCCGGGTCGCGGGTCGTGGCCCCCCTAAGGGTGAGGCATGTCACACAGGGGCCGGTCTACGTTGGAAAATCATCGAGGGCTCGGTGCCGGTCGATGCGTGACTCGCCAGGGATGGCGGGTGACCGATGTGCAGGCATCCTGACCCGCGAATCCGTGGGAGGGAAACCACATGGCACGGCAGAAGCAGAACGATGAAGCGCGCTCCAACGGGTCGCGCCCGCTGACGGGGGCGCTGGCCACCGGCGTGCGCGACCTGCCCCGCAACGCGTCCTGGCTGGTGGCCAAGGCCCTGACACCGCTGTCCGCGCCGCGCGACAAGGTGAAGGACGCGGGCGTGGATGCGGTGGACAAGGTCCGCGGCACCGGAGCGGTCGTGAAGGACGCGCTGCCCGGCACCGGCGACTCCGTCGAGCTTCGGCTCAAGCGGGCGCATGCCGCAGCCGACCAGGCGAAGGAGGCCGAGGGCCAGTCGGTCTCCTCGGCCCGCGAGGCCGACCGGCTGGCACAGGAGGCCGAGCGGGCCGAGGCGGAGAAGGAGCAGCGGCTCGAGCAGGTCCGGGCCCAGCAGCAGGCCGAGGCGGATGCCCAGGTGCGGGAGGCGGAGCAGGAGGCGGAACGCCGCGTCGCCGCGGTGCGCGCCGACGCCCAGGCCCGCGTCGACAAGGAGGTGGCCAAGGTCGCCGAGCAGGCTGAGAGGGACGCGGACCGCAAGCGTCGGGACGCGGCCAAGGCGCGGGAGCAGGCGGAGCAGGACTTCGCCCGCGCCACCGAGCGCCTCGCCGAGGCCCGCCGGCTGTCCGACGAGGCCAGCAAGGCCGCCCAGGACGCGGCGGCCGAGGCGCAGCGCGAGGCCGACCGGCTCAACGGCGCCGCTCGGTCCCGCAAGCGGGAGGCTGCCTCGTCCGTGGCCGCCGCCCGGCAGGCGCAGAAGCGCACCGAGACCGCCGCCCGCAAGAAGGTCTCGGCCACGACGAGCAAGAAGGGCAACGGCTCGGCCACGGCCAAGCTCGAGCAGCTGCCGAAGAAGGAGCTGCTGGAGCTGGCCGCGGCCCAGGGCGTCGACGGGCGGTCGAGCATGACCAAGGCCCAGCTGGCCCGCGCCCTGCGCTGACCGGCGCGACCAGCCTCATCCACTGCGAAGGGAGCACGACATGTTCAGGAAGAAGAGCACCTGGCAACGCCTCACCGAGCCGGTGACGGGCGCCGTCGGACAGCCACCGGTCAAGAGCGGCCTGGCGGCGGTCGGCACGGCTCTGGCCATGACCGTCGCGAGCGCGGCGCTGTCCGCGGTGCGCCGGCGTACCGAGGCCCGCTGATGTTGGGCCGCCTGGCGGTCTTCGGGGTCGGCTACGTCTTCGGCACCCGTGCCGGCCGCGAGCGTTACGAGACGATCCGGGTCGCCGCCACGGCGCTGGCGGCGCGGCTGGAGGACTACTCGCGGGGCGACCGTGGGTCTGCGCCGACGACGAGGCCCTGACCGGGGGACGGTCGCCGTCCGGGGGGCCGGCGACCAGTCCCTGGCCCACGGGGTCGTCGTCGACACCCGGATCGTGGCGCGGCTCTTCCGGCTGCCCGTCCTGCGCCTCGACGGGGTCGTGCTGCTGTCGCCGACCGCCGCGACGGACGACGACGAGCCTCCCGTCGTGGTGTCCTCGACGGCCACCGAGGTGGTGCGACCCGGTGCAGCCCACGGGCGGCGACACGATCGGAGATGAGCTCACCGAGGTGGCGCGGACGCTCGCGCGACTTCGGAACGGGCACGCCGCCCGCTAAGTTCAGGGGGCGATGAGCTCCTCCCACGACACCCGACCGCGCCGCACCTTCGCGGTGATCAGCCACCCCGACGCCGGCAAGTCGACCCTCACCGAGGCGCATGGCCCTGCATGCCCGGGTGATCTCCGAGGCCGGTGCCGTGCACGGCAAGGCGGGGCGCCGGGGCACCGTGTCGGACTGGATGGAGATGGAGCGGGCGCGCGGCATCTCCATCACCTCCGCGGCCCTGCAGTTCGACTACGCCGACCACGTCGTCAACCTGGTCGACACCCCTGGTCACGCCGACTTCTCCGAGGACACCTACAGGGTGCTGTCCGCGGTGGACTCGGCCGTGATGCTCGTCGACGCGGCCAAAGGGCTGGAGCCGCAGACGCTCAAGCTGTTCCAGGTCTGTGCCCAGCGCGGCATCCCGGTGATCACGGTCATCAACAAGTGGGACCGGCCCGGGCTCGACCCCCTCCAGCTGATGGACGAGATCCAGCAGAAGATCCGGCTCCGACCGACGCCGCTCACCTGGCCGGTCGGCGTCGCCGGGGAGTTCCGCGGCGTCCTCGACCGGCGTACCGGCGACCTGATCCACTACACGCGGACCGCCGGCGGCGCCACCCGGGCGCCCGAGGAGCAGGGTGTCCGCCGAGGCGGCCGCGGCGATCGCGGGGGACGCGTGGCACCACGCGGTCGAGGAGCACGACCTGCTGACCATGGACGACGCCGACCACGACCAGGCGACCTTCCTCGCCGGCGAGACCACGCCGGTCCTCTTCGCCTCCGCGCTGCTCAACTTCGGCGTCGCGCAGCTCCTCACCCTGCTGGTGGAGATCGCGCCGTCGCCGGGACCGACGCCCGCCGTCGACGGACCCGCACGCGCGGTGACCGACGACTTCAGCGCCTTCGTCTTCAAGGTGCAGTCCGGGATGGACGCCGCGCACCGCGACCGACTGGCCTACGCCCGCGTCTGCTCGGGCGTCTTCGAGCGCGGGATGGTCGTCAACCACGCCGAGACCGGCAAGCCGTTCGCCACGAAGTACGCCCAGGCGGTCTTCGGCCGCGAGCGCACCTCGGTCGAGACGGCGTTCCCCGGCGACATCGTCGGGCTGGTGAACGCCAACGCCCTGCGGGTCGGCGACACGATCTACGCGGGCGAGCCGGTGCGCTTCCCGCCGATCGCCAGCTTCGCCCCCGAGCACTTCGCCTCGGCGCGGGCCGCGGACACGGGCCGCTACAAGCAGTTCCGCCGCGGGATCGAGCAGATGGACCAGGAGGGCGTGGTCCAGGTGCTGCGCTCGGACCTGCGCGGCGACCAGAGCCCGGTGCTGGCCGCCGTGGGCCCGATGCAGTTCGAGGTGGTGAGCGCCCGGATGCAGAGCGAGTTCGGCGCGGCCATCAAGCTCGACCACCTCGCCTACTCCGTGGCCCGCCGGACCGACGACGACGGTGTCGAGGCGCTCAAGGGTGTCCGCGGCGTCGAGGTCCTCAGCCGGGCCGACGGCACCCACCTCGCGGTGTTCCCGGACCGGTGGCGCGCGGAGACGGTGGCCCGCAACCATCCGGACGTGCTGCTGGAGCTGCTGCCCGCCAGCGGCGGCTGACGTGAGCGCCCGGTTCGAGGAGCTCGACTGGCAGGCCACGCCGATGGGCGAGATCAGCCTGCGTCGCCGCCGCGAACCGGTGCTCGACGTGGACGTCTACGAGGTCCAGCTGAACGACGAGTTCTTGATGTCCAGCCTGTTCACGGTCTCCGAGATCGAGCTCGCCCACCTGGGCGTGGCCGCGCACGGCGGGACCGACCTCGAGGTGCTCGTCGGCGGCCTCGGGCTGGGCTACACCGCGCTGGCCGCGCTCGCCGACGACCGGGTCCGCGAGGTCACCGTGGTCGAGGCGATCGCCCCGGTGCTCGACTGGCACCGTCGCGACCTGCTGCCCGACACCGTCGGCCTGGCCGCCGACCCGCACTGCCATATGGTCCACGACGACTTCTTCGCGCTGGTCGGGCAGCAGCGCAGCGCGGCGACGTACGACGTCGTGCTGCTCGACGTCGACCACACCCCCGGGCACGTCCTCAACCCGTCGCACGCGGCGTTCTACTCCGCCGAGGGTCTGGGCCGGCTGTCCTCCCTGCTGCGACCCGACGGGGTCTTCGCGCTGTGGTCCGACGACCCGCCCGACCCGGCCTTCCTGGCCGTGCTCCGGTCCGTCTTCGCCTCGGCCGACGGCCACGTCGTGTCCTTCCCCAACCCCCACACCGGCGGGACCTCCGCCTGCTCGGTCTACGTCTCCCACACCTTCAGATCCGCGTCGCTGGGATAGTCCGCCGCGAAAGGCGCCAGATCACCCCCCGCCGCAGGCGCTCTTCGCGGCGGACTATCGAGATCGGCCGGTCAGGTTGTCGGCAGGTTCCCGGAACCACGATGAGCCCCACTCGTCCCCGACCCGAAGGACTGACATGTTCGACCTGATCAACGGCGTCCCGCTGCACCCCCTCGTCGTGCACGCCGTGGTGGTGCTGCTACCCCTGGCGACCCTGGGGACGATCGCCATCGCGGTGCGGCCGCGGTGGCGGGTGACCTACGGACCGCTGGTGGTCGCGGCGGCCCTGGTGGCGACGGTGCTGTGTCCCGTCGCCACCTCCAGCGGAGAGGCACTGGAGGAGCGCGTCGGTGATCCTGGTGAGCACGCCGCGCTCGGCGACACCCTGGTCTGGTTCGCGCTCGCGCTGCTCATCCTGTCGGCCGCCCTGGTCTGGCTGCAGCGCCGCCAGGAGCGCGCCGGAGCCGAGGTGCAGCCGACCCGGGTGCTGACCGTGGTCGCGGCCCTCGCGGTGGTCGCTGGCCTCGCCTGCGGCGTGCAGGTCTACCGCGTCGGGGACTCCGGCGCCCGCGCCGCCTGGGGCGACGCAGCCACGAGCGCGTCGGGAGAGTAGACAAGGGCAATGTTGGCTGGGGGTCGGCGCACGTCGAAGGACGCTCTGAGCAAGGACCAGGCTGGTCGGGGTGTGCGAGGACGACGCCGCGATCAGGAGCCTGCTCGGAACGCTCTCGGGTTCGCCGGGAACGAGGTGCTGCCAGCCCAAGACGGCAGTGAGGCAGTGCGGCAGCGCGGCAGTGAGGGAGTGCGGCTGTTCGGCGCCGACAGCGCGATCGGCCGACATGCCGCGGGACTCGTTGAAGACCCACCACGAGCTGGTCGACGCGACCAGGTCACGCCCGGACGTCCGCTTCGAGTTCGTGTACGTCGACGACGGGAGCACCGACGGTTCCTACGACGAGCTGATCGCGCTCCGGGCTGCGGATGACCGGGTCACCGTCGTGTCCCTGTCGAGGAACCACGGCCACCGGATCGCAGTGACTGCCGGCCTGGACATGTGCGGCGATGCCGACGCAGTGGTGGTGATGGACACCGACCTCCAGGATCCGCCCGCGGTCAGCCTCCGGATGTTCGTGACCTGGGAAGCCGGCGCGGACGTCGTCTACGGGCAACGTCGCACTCGACAGGACACCTGGTTCAAACGAACGACCGCGTCAGGGTTCTACTCGTTGCTCGACCGCGTCTCCGAGGTCGACATCTCGCGTGACGTCGGTGACTTCAGGCTGATGGACCGGCGGGTCGTCGCCGAGGTTGCGCGGTACCGCGAGCACGACCGGTTCCTCCGTGGCATCGTCGCCCAGGTCGGGTTCCGCCAGGAGGCGATCCTGTACGACCGCGCGCCGCGTACCACGGGAACGTCGGGATACCGGTTGAGCCTCCATGCTCCGGCTCGCGGCAAGTGGTCTCTTCGGGTTCTCCACCATCCCGCTGCGCCTCATCAGCCGGACTGGCCTGATCATCTCGATGGTGAGCGTCGCGCTCGCCGCGTACGTGTTCGGGGTCCGCGTATTCGACCCGGATCGGGCGGTTCCCGGCTGGGCGTTCCTCGGGGTCGGAATGTTCCGGGCACACCGAACTGTTGCCGGGCGCTCCTGCACGCAGCCTGAACGAAGCCGGGACCCGGATCCCGCTCCTCGCGCCGTAGTCAGGTCGTTGGCAGGTGGCTGAGGACACGGTGGTCAGATGTCAGAGAGTGCCCGTCAGACCCGCGTGCTCGTGGTCTCCCACGGCGCGGCCATCACACCGGAGCTGGTCGCGGCGGTGCACGAGCGCGCGATGCGCAGCCCCGCACGCTTCCGCCTCGTCGTACCGAACCCGGCCCAGGCCGACCTGCACCTGCTCCACGCGGAGCGGCACGAGAGGGCCGACGAGGCGGAGCACGACCTGCTCCGCGCCCTGCCCACGCTGGAGGCAGCCGCCGGTGGCCGCGTGATGGCGTCGGTCTCGGTGCGGCACGATCCGATGGATGCCGTCGAGGAGGTCCTCTTCAGTGAGCCCGTCGACGAGATCATCCTCGCGGTCCATCCCCATCCGGTGTCGGTGCGGCTGCACCAGGACCTGGCGCACCGGCTCGCGCACTACGGCCTGCCGGTGACCACCGTCGGTCAGTTGACGGCGACCTAGCTGACGCGCGAGATCGCTCATCGGTGCTCGAACACGTGCCAGTCGCCGTCCGAGGTGACTTCGCGGTAGCGGTTGTCGAGCACCAGTTGGGCCGTGTGCGCGTCGATGCCCCAGGTGGCGAGCGAGTCGCCGTCGACCACGGCCCAGTGCGGGGCGTCGGGCCCGCGCAGCAGCGCACCGAGCTCGTCGAGACGCGGATCGCGGACCCGCGCGGACAGGCTCCACAGGTGCTGGTACGGGCTGGGCAACCCGGCGTCGCGAACGATGTCGGGGTGGCCGAACGCGACCACCATCGTGTCGCCCGGCCTGGCGCGCAGATGGACGTACGCCGCCACCACGTCGTCCGGGCCGGCCGGTTCCTGATGCGTGACGGCCACCACCCACGCGAGGCCGGCGCACATCGCGGCGTACCCGACCGTGAGACGCACCCACCGCCCCCCACCGGCCACGACCAGCAGCACCAGCCCGGGGACCAGCGCGAGCAGGTAGTGCCGCCAGTAGCTGCCGCCCAGGAGGGCGCCGGCCGACTCCCACGCGAGCGCCGCGACCGCAGCCCAGAGCAGCAACGGCTCCCTGATCGGGCGCCGCCGGCCCACCACCGCCGACGCCGCGACCAGCGGCACGCCGGCGACCAGCCCAGCCCAGAGCATCTCGTGCAGCCGCGCTGACGTGGTAGGGCCCGACGAGGCGTCGATGACCGCGGCCGCCTCGGCGCGGAACGTGACCAGCGCGTCCCAAAGTGCCCCGGGGTCAGTGCCGCGCGTGTGCGCGAGCAGGAGCGCGACGGCAAGCGTGACCCCGCCTCCTGCCAGGTACGCCGCCGCGCGCGTCCACGTCCGCTGCCCGATGAGGAGCACGGCCGCGACCACCAGACCGTCGATCATGTTCTGCTTCACGAGCACCGCCGACATGGCGAGAACACCGGCGCCGAGGGCCGTGCTGTTTCTTCTGCTTCGTGCCAGCAGGACGAACGCGCCCAGCACGAACGGCACCGCCAGCAGCTCGCCGTCGATCTCCATGCCGTCGAACAACGGACTCGACACCAGCGCCGCGCAGAGCACGGACGCGGGTGTTCCGCCGAGCCGCCCTGCGAGCATGACCGCGGCCACGACGGCGACGACGCCGAGCAGCCGCAGAGGTACTGCGCCGCCGAGGGCGTTCGCCAGGCTGTAGAGGCCAATGAGCAGGGGCGGTCGATCCACGAAGTACGCGCCGTACAACGAGTGACCCGGTGACCACTGCGAAGCGACGAGCAGGTAGCCCGCCCTCGTCCGGACTGAGGGGGCGGGTGACGAACGGGAGCCGGACCAAGGCGGCGACCAGCGCGGCCATCGCGGGCCCGAGCAGCGGCCACCTCGTGGCCCGAGGAGCGGGCGCCTCGCGGACCAGCTCGATCGTGCTCACGGTTCGATCCTGCGACGGCGGACCTGCCGCTCACCTGAACGTCCGGCCATCCGGCGTCGGTCAGGTACCTTGCAGGTTCGAGGGGGCACCCTCGACCCGAGAGGGGGCAGTGATGGCCCGAATCGGGCTCTGCGAGGATGACCCGGCGATCCGTCGCATCGTGCTTGCCGCGCTTGAGCACGCCGGCCACGTGGGTGTGTCGGCGCACGACGGGCGGGAGGCGCTCCGGCTGTTCGCGGACGATGACGCACTCGACGTGATCGTGCTCGACATCGGACTCCCCGACGCCGACGGCCGCGACGTCTGCCAGGCGCTCCGCTCGGCCGGTCAGCCCGCGCCGGTGCTGTTCCTCACCGCCCTCGGGGCCGTCCACGACCGGCTCGCGGGGTTCAGCGCCGGTGCCGACGACTACCTCCCGAAGCCATTCGACGTGAAGGAGCTGATCGCCCGGATCGAGGCGCTCGCCAAGCGCGGCCGGATCGTCACCGGCGCCGCGCCGACCGACCTGGTGCTCGATCCGGCCCGGCACGCACTCGTCTGTCGTGGAAAGGAGGTGCGGTTGACTCCGACCGAGTTCCGGATGCTGGCCGCGATCACGTCCCGGCCGGGTGAGGTCGTACGCCGGCGCGCGGTCGTCGCCGCTGCCTGGCCGGACGGCGCGACGGTCAGTGAGAACACCGTCGACTCCTATGTGCGGCGGATCCGGGTCAAGCTCGCCGAGGTCGACTCGCCGCTCCTTCTGCAGACGGTCCGCGGCGTCGGGTTCGCGCTCCGGTGATCTCGCTGCGCCGGCTCGCGCGCCGGTCGTTCCGCACCCGGATCGTCGCCTCGAACGTGGCGCTGATGACCGCGGTCATGATCCTGGTCGACGGTCGGCATCCAGCTGCTGTTGTCCTACACCGCCCAGCGCGACATCGACCGGGTCCTCGCCGAGCGGGCCGACGCGGTGATCGCCGTGGTCGACGCCAACTCGCAGCCCGAGACGAACGAACTCAACGTGCCTGCCGGGGCTCTCGAGCCCGGCGTCCGCGTGTACGACGAGAACGGTGACCTCGTCGCCGGCACGATCGAGAAGGACGCCCGCGACGCGGCCGACGACCTGGCCACCGTCTCCGCCTCGACCACCGTCGACGCGAGCGAGGAGCTGCGGCTGCTCGCCGAGCCGTTCACCACGCCGAACGGCCAGCACGGGGTGGTCGTCGTCAGCCAAGAGACCACGCCGTACGAGCGCGCCGAGATGTATGCCCTGATCGCGACAGTAGTGATCGGGGTGCTGGTCGTCGGGCTCGCCGCGGTGATCGCCCGTCGGGTCACCTCGCAGGCGCTCGCGCCGGTGACCCAGATGGCCGAGCGCGCCGCCGATTGGAGCGAGCACGATCTCTCCCACCGGTTCGACCTCGGGCCGGCGGACGACGAGCTCGCGCAGCTCGGCGAGACCCTGGACCGGCTGCTGGACCGGGTGGCGCTGGCGATCCGCTCGGAGCAGCGGCTGACCTCGGAGCTCGCCCACGAGCTGCGCACACCGCTGACCGCGATCCAGGGGTCGGCCGACCTCGCGCTGATGCGCGGTGTCGACGACGCCGCCACTCGGGCCGACCTCGTGGAGATCTCCCGCGCGGCGCGCTCGATGGCGGAAGTGATCACGACACTGGTCGACGTCGCGCGGGATCCAGCCTCGACCGCGGCGTCCGCGACCTGCCGGGTCCGTGACCTGGTCGATGCGCTGCGCCAGTCGGTGCCCGTCCGCGTCGACCTGGTCGACACGACGGCCGGGTCGACCGCGCGGATCGCCGGCCCGCGCAACCTGGTGCTGCGGGCCTTGGCACCGCTGCTCGACAACGCGGTGGTGCACGCGCGGGCGCAGGTCACCGTGAGCGCGACCGACCTGCCGCACGCGGTCGCGATCACGGTCGCCGACGACGGACCCGGCGTCGAGGACCGCGTCCGTGAACGGATCTTCGACGTCGGTGCCTCCGGCGCGGGCGGCACCGGCCTCGGACTGGGGATCGCGCAACGGGTCGCCCGGTCGCTGGGCGGCGAGATCATCGTGGAGACGCCGGAGTCCGGCGCGTCGTTCGTGCTGCGGTTGCCGCGGGCCTGACGCCCCCCTCGTCGTCAGTCAGGTCACGTGCAGGTTCTGCCCGGCAGGGTTCCCGCCATGGACCCCACCATCCTCAGACGCCCTGACCTCGCCACCATGCTCAACAAGGTTCCCGAGGTCACCTTGTTGTTCTGGGTCGTGAAGATCCTGTCCACCACCGTGGGCGAGACTGCGGCCGACTTCCTGGCCGACAACCTCGGTCTCGGCCTCACCGTGACCTCCCTGATCATGGCCGCCGCTCTCGCCGGCGCCCTGGTGATCCAGTTCCGCACCCGAAGGTACGTCCCGTGGGTCTACTGGCTCTCGGTCGTCCTCATCTCGGTCGTCGGCACCCTGATCTCCGACAACCTGGTCGACAACTTCGGCGTCAGCCTCTGGACCACCACGGCCGTGTTCGGAGCCTGTCTCGCGGTGACGTTCGTGACCTGGTACCGCTCCGAGCGGACGCTGTCCATCCACACGATCGTCACCCGTCGCCGCGAGACGTTCTACTGGCTTGCCATCCTGTTCACGTTCGCGCTCGGCACCTCCGCCGGCGACCTGGTCTCCGAGCAGCTCGGCCTGGGCTACCTGACCGCTGCCGTGATCTTCGGTGCGGTCATCGCCGCAGTCACGCTGGCGTACTACGCCGGCGTGAACGCCGTGCTCACGTTCTGGACCGCCTACGTGCTGACCCGGCCGTTCGGGGCCTCGATCGGCGACCTGCTGACCGCGGACACCAGCGAGGGCGGACTCGGCCTCGGCACGAACGCCGTCAGTGCGGTGTTCCTGCTCGTGATCCTCGCCTGCGTCGGCTGGTTCACCGTGCAGGACTACCGCCAGCGTGCTGGAGCGGACGTCGTCGCCACGGCGTGACCGCGCCGGAGAGCACCGCAGCGCCAGGCGGGCCTCACGCCTCCCCAGGTGCGACCAGGCCCGTCTCGTAGGCGACCACGACCGCCTGGACCCGGTCGCGCAGCTGCAGCTTCGCCAGGATCCGCGCCACGTGGGTCTTGACGGTCGCCTCCGACAGCTGGAACGCGGTGGCGAGCTCGGCGTTGCTCAGCCCCCGGGCGAGCATCTGCAGCACCTCCCGCTCGCGGGGGGTCAGCGTCGCCAGGTCCCGGTGCACAACGGACTCTTCCTGGCCGCGGCCCGCGAACCTCTCGACCAGCCGACGGGTGATGGACGGCGCCAGCAGCGCGTCCCCGGAGCGCACCAGCCTCACGGCGGCAGTGAGCTGCTCCGGCGAGACGTCCTTGAGCAGGAACCCGCTGGCCCCGGCCGCCAGCGCCGCATAGACGTACTCGTCGAGGTCGAAGGTCGTCAGCATCAACACGCGTGGCGCGTCGCCGTCGGCCGCCAGGATGCGGCGAGTCGCCTCGAGTCCGTCCAGACCCGGCATGCGGATGTCCATCAGCACCACGTCGGGGCGCGTACGCCGCACGGCGTCGATCGCCTCGTTGCCGGTCGACGCCTCAGCGACGACGTCGATGCCGTCGGCGGTGAGGATCATTCGGAAGCCGGTGCGCACCAGGGTCTGGTCGTCGGCCACCACGACCCGGATGGCGTCACTCATCAGACCTCCAGGGGATCGTGGGTAGCGGCGGGCGCGAGGGGAATGTCCGCTTCGAGCCGGTGCCCACCGCGGATGCGCGGGCCCGCTTCGAGCGTCCCACCGTAGACGGCGAGCCGCTCGCGCAAGCCGATCAGTCCCCGGCCACTCCCGGCGTCGGCCGACGGAGGCCGCGTGCCGCCGGTGTCGGTGACCTCGATCTTCAGACGAGTGTCCCCGTAGTCGACACGGACGGTCGCTGACGAGCCGGCCGCATGCTTCACCACGTTCGTCAGGGCCTCCTGCACGACCCGGTAGCCCGCCAGGACGACGCCGTCCGGCATCGGGGTGTCGGGTGACCCCGTCACCACCAGCTCGACCGGCAGTCCCGAGGCCCGGACCCGGCCGACCAGGGACTCGAGGTCGGCCATCCCGGGCTGCGGCGCCAGGTCCAGCGTCTCGCCGTCCGCGGTCAGCAGCCCCATCACGTGTCGCAGCTCCGTCATTGCCGCCCGGCCGCTCGCCTCGACCGACAGCAGCGCATCACGCGCCTGACCCGGCGACGTCTCCAGCACCTTGCGCGCCGCCCCGGCCTGGATCACCATCACGCTCACGTTGTGGGTCACGACGTCGTGCAGCTCCCGCGCGATCCGGGCCCGCTCCTCCTCGGCGGCGCGGCGGACCGCCTCGGCGCCCTCCCGTTGCAGCGTGACCACGTGAGCCTGCTCGGCGTCGGCGCGGGCCTGCAGGGTGCGCAGGCCCCACGCAGCGACCGCGATCGGCGCCAGGATCAGGAACGGGACCGCGCCCGGGGGCACCGCGTTGATCGTCCCGCCGAAGGCCGGCTGGGACGCGTCGTCCTGCAGCTCCCCCATGAGGAAGGCGGTGACCGGCAGGCTCAGGAGTGCCAGGACGCGGTACGGGCTGTACACGGCGGCGCTGTAGGCGGCGATCACGCACGCGTAGAACGAGAGCCGCAGCGCGTCCGGGTGCTCCGTGACCATCGTGGCGGTGAGCAACACGACCCACAGCGTCGAGAGCGGATAGCGACGGCGGAAGACCAAGGGAGCCGCGACCAGCACGAGCAGCAGGGCGGGCCCGGCCCAGTCCCAGGCCGACGTCTGGTCGGTCAGCACTGACCCCGGAGGGGGGAACTCCGGCGGCACCGGCACACCTCCCGGCCCGTCGAGCGGCCCGAGGTCCGGTTGGTCGGACTGGTCGTGGCTCAGGATCGCGACGAGCGCCAGCCCGGCCGCCAAGCCGATGTCGAGCAACCAGCTCCGGCGGCTCAGCTGCTCCGTCGGTCCCGCGACGGCGCAGCACCCACGCGGGCAGGGCGCGGATCGGCCCGGTCAGGTCGTGCAGAGGCCGACGTCCCACCGACTCATTGTCCGCCCTGCGTGGACCCACCGCGTCCTTCTCGGGGACGACAGCCGCCGCAGCGGACTACGCCGGGAGGATGACGAGCCGCGGGCGTGCTCCTGACGGAGGACCGGAAAGCCCCATCCCGAGCGACGCGCTCCACCCTCCCGCGCTCCTAGCGTTCCTGTCGCCCACGAGTGACCGACGAACCGGGGAGCAGACCATGACCGCACCGCTCATCGAGCTGAACGGCGTCACCCGCCGGTACGACGGCGGCCCACCCGCCCTGGACGACGTGTCGCTGACCGTGGCCACCGGCGAGGCCGTCGCCGTCCTCGGGCCGTCCGGCAGCGGGAAGTCCACGTTGCTCAACCTGGTCGCCGGCCTGGACCGGCCGACCGCGGGCACCGTCACCGTCGGTGGCAGCCGCATCGACACGCTGGGCGAGGCCGCCTCGGCAAAGTACCGGCGCGCCACGATCGGGCTGGTCTTCCAGTTCTTCAACCTGCTGGACGACCTCACCGTTCTCGACAACGTCGTCCTGCCCGGCCCAGCTGGCCGGCGCCGCTCGCGGGGAGTCGAACCGCCGGGCCGCCGAGCTGCTGCGGACGCTGGGGATCGACCGCCACGCAGGCGCCTACCCGGGCCGCCTCTCCGGCGGTGAGCGGCAGCGGGTGGCCGTGGCCAGGGCGCTGATGAACCGGCCCGGCGCTGCTGCTCGCCGACGAGCCGACCGGAGCCCTGGACACCGCGTCCGGCGCCGACGTACGGCGGCTGCTCACCGACCTGCACGCCGACGGGCAGACGATGCTGCTGGTCACGCACGACCGGACGCTCGCGGCCGAGTGCGCCACCCGCACGATCGAGGTCGTCGACGGCCGGATCGCCGCCGACACCGCGCTGGCCCCGCTGCGATGAGCGCGCTGAGCCGGGTCGTCCGCTCCGGGGTGAGCCGCCGCTGGGTGCAGACCGTCGTGATCATGCTGGCCACCGCCGCCGCCGTCACCGCGGGTGTCCTGGGGATCGGCCTGCTGGTGGCGTCGAACGCGCCCTTCGACCACGCCTTCGCCGCCCAGCGCGGGGCGCACCTGACGGTGCTGACGGACCCCGTCGAAGGCCACGGCCGCGCAGCTGGCTGCCAGCGCCGAGGCCGACGGCGTCGCCGAGGCCTCCGGCCCGTTCGCAGTGGCGCAGGTCATGGTGCTGCCGCCACCGCCACCGGGGTCGAGCGAGCCGCCCGTGGGCGCTCATGGCCCCGTCCTGACCGTCGCCGCCCGGACGGGTCCGGGAACCGGTGTCGACCAGGTGACCCTGGTCGAGGGACGCTGGCCGAGGAAGCCCGGTGAGGCCTTGCTGGCCGCCGGTGGCGACTTCCGGGTCGCCGTGGGCGACACCCTGACCATGGGTGACGGCACGAACGCCCGGGACGTCACCGTCGTCGGCCTGGCGCGGTCGGTGAGCGACACGGCGGACGCCTGGATGACTCCCGGCGGCCTGACTGCCCTGCCCGTGATGTCCAGCGGCTACCAGATGCTGTACCGGCTCGACGACGCCGGGACCGCGTCTGGAGTCGGCGACGCGCGGGACGCCGTCACGGCCGCGCTCCCGGACGGGGCGGTCACCAGCGCGCGGTCGTGGCTGGTCGTGAAGAAGGAGGCCAACGCCCAGACGTCGCTGTTCGTGCCGTTCCTGCTGACCTTCGGCGCGCTGAGCCTCCTCCTCTCCGTCCTGATCGTCGGCACGGTCGTGGCCGGCGCGGTCGGCTCGACGACCCGCCGCATCGGCATTCTCAAGGCGCTCGGCTTCACCCCGTCCCAGGTCGTGCGGGCGTACGTCGGGCAAGCGCTCCTCCCTGCTTCCGCCGGGGCGGTGCTGGGTGTCGTGGCAGGCAACCTGGTCGCGGTGCCGTTGCTGGCCGACACCGAGGATCTCTACGGCACCGTCGCCCTGACCATCGCTCCCTGGGTGGACGTCGCCGTGCTCGTCGGTGCGCTCGCGGTGGTCACGATCACCGCATCGGCCGCCGCGGGACGCGCGGGGCGGCTCTCGGCCGTGGACGCGCTCGCGGTCGGGCGGACGCCGGCCGCCGGCCGCGGACGGTACGCCGCGCGGGTCGCCGCGCGGCTTCCGCTGTCCCGGCCGATGACCCTGGGGCTCGCCCGCCCGTTCAGCGCACCGGTGCGCGCGGCGGCGATGGTCCTCGCGATCGCGTTCGGCGCCGCGGCCGTCACGCTTGCGGCCGGGCTGGCGACGTCGCTGAACCGGATCCAGGTCGCTGCCGACCACTCGGCAGCCGACGTCGTCGTCGACGGTTTCGGGGACGACGGCCCACCGGGAGCCCAGCACACGGCGAAGCCAGGCACGGAACCGGAACCCGCCGACCCGGTGGCGGTCGCGGCCGCACTGGACGCCGAGTCCGGCACCGCGCACTGGCTCGGGTACGCCGAGACGGACGTGGTCGTGCCCGGACTGACGGGTGGCTCGTCCCTCGTCGAGTACACCGAGGACCCCGGGTGGGTCGGCTACGAGCTCGTCGCCGGACGCTGGTTCACCCGCCCGGGAGAGGCCGTCGTCCCCACCGAGGTGCTGCGGTCCACCGACCGGCGAGATCGGGGACTCGCTCACGCTCACCCACGACGGGACGCCGGTGACCCTGACGATCGTCGGGGAGGTCTTCGACCCGGGCAACAACGACGGGCTCGTCCTCACCCAGGCCGACGCCGGCACGACACTGACCACCTGGCTCGTCTCGGTGGCCGACGGCACCGACCCCGGCGAGTACGCCGACGCGCTCCAGCAGGCGCTGGATCCGCTGGACCTCACGGCGCCCCCGGAGGGTACCGACGGCGCCGACGAGCTGGTGGTCATCATCGACGCTCTCGCCGGCCTGCTGACCCTGATGCTGGTCACCGTCGCGGGGCTGGGAGTCCTCAACGCGGTCGTGCTCGACGTTCGCGATCGCGTGCACGACATCGGGATCCACAAGGCGCTGGGCATGACCCCGCGGCAGACCCTGACGACGGTGCTCTCGTCGGTCGTGCTCATCGGGCTCGTCGGTGGCCTGGTCGGCGTCCCCGCAGGGGTGCTGCTGCACGGCATCCTGATGCCGGCGATGGGACACGGTGCCGGGGTCGAGCTGCCCCAGGTCGTGCTCAGCGTGTTCGGGCCGTGGGAGCTCGCGGTGTTCGCGCTCGGCGGGTTGGTGCTCGCCACGGCCGGCGCGCTGCTGCCCGCCGGGTGGGCGGCGCGGACCCGTACGGCGACGGCCCTGCGGACGGAGTAGCGCACGCGCGGTTGTGGTCGTGGCCCCGGGAGTAGCCATCGAGGTGACCGACCTCGCCATCGGACTGCTAACACCACAGACCGGCAAGGAGGGCGGTACCTCGCGCCCCCTCGCCGGCCGGCTGACTCCCCTCGCTCAGACCGGGGGGCGAAGTCCTGCGGTGGGGACGATGTTCTGGTTCAGCCGGAACAGATTGGTCGGGTCGTACTGGTTCTTCAGCTCGGCCAGTCGCCGGAAGGTTTCGGGCGGGTAGGACGCCTCCACCTGGGAGGGGTCGGAGTCGCCGGTGAAGTTCACGTACGAGTTGGCCGGGCCGAGCGCGGCCGTGACCCCTCGCGCCCAAGCGATGGCCTGCTCGAAGCCGTCGGCACCCGGGGTGCGGGCGATGACGTTGACGATGAACTCCTGGTCGCGAAGTGCGTAGGCCGTCTCCTGGGCGGGGACCCTGCCCACAGCGCCACCGAGGTGTTGAAGATGGATTTCGGCCAGTGGGTTGGGCAGTGTCGCGAATGACTCCAGCAGCACCCGCTGGGCATGGTCGTCGATCTCGGGCAGGAATGCCGAGCGGAAGTAGTTGTGGACTCCGCGCGGGTAGAGCGGGTCGAGGGCCTGCTGCCATCCTGCGTAGGGGTTGGCCGCGAAGACGTCGGCGATCACGGTGCCCAGGGCTCGGAACGGTGCCGTGGCCGCGTCGCCGGCGTCGAGGTCGCCCGACCAGCAGCCGCCGATCGCGATGATCGGGGTGCCGTGCACCGATTCGGGCAAGAACGGCACAGGTGGCGCAGTCGTCAGGTTGACCAGCGTGGTCAGCTCGTCAGGCGCCGCCGCGCAGGCCGCCCGGTAGCCGGCCAGCACCTGCTCAGCCTCCTCCGCCGGGTAGAAGACCAGGCCGGAGAGGACCGTCGGACCGACCTCGTGGAGCTGGTACTCGAAGGAGGTCACCACCCCGAAGTTGCCGCCGCCGCCGCGCAGACCCCAGAACAGATCCGCGTTCTCGCGGGGGCTGGTGTGCAGGAACCGGCCGTCTGCGGTGACGACGTCGGCTCCGAGGAGGTTGTCGCAGGCCAGTCCATGGTGGCGCATGAGCCAGCCGATACCGCCGCCGGTGGTGAAGCCGGCGATACCGGTCGAGGAGACGAGGCCTCCGGTCACCGCGAGTCCGAACTGCTGGGTTTCCGCATCCAGGTCTTTCCAGGTACAACCCGCCTGTGCCGTCACGCTGCGATCGTCGGGACGGATCTCGATGCCGGTCATCTGGGACAGGTCGAGCAGGACGCCGCCATCGACGGTGGAGAACCCGGGGATGGAATGCCCCCCACCACGGACCGCGAGGGGCAGCCCTTCGCTGCGGGCGAGGTTGACCGTGCGGATCACGTCGGCTACCCCCGCGCACCGGGCGATCACCGCGGGTCGCCGGTCGTGGGCTCCGTTCCAGATGCTGCGCGCATGGTCGTAGTCGGCGTCACCCGGTAGCACCGCGCTGCCTCGCAGCCCGGCGACGAACTCGGTCAGGGTGGCGTTCCCCATCGGTCTGGGTGCGATCTGGGTGGTCATGGTTCCTCCTGTGTGGTCCGTCGTGTGTGGCGCCGACGGGCTGGGTCGGGTTGGTCGTGGCCATGAGCATAGTACGACCGGTCGTGCTAATTGCGGACACTACGACCGGTCGTGCTAACTTGTCAACCATGACGTCTCGCACGGTGAACTCGCACACGCAGACGCAGCGGCGCCGGCGCGCCGATGGCGAGCGCACCCGTAGCGCGATCCTGCGCGGAGCCGCGTCGCTGGCCACCGTCGACGGGTTGGACGGGCTGTCCATCGGGAACCTGGCTACCGCGATCGGCATCAGCAAGAGCGGCCTCTACGCCCACTTCGGTTCCAAGGAGGAACTTCAGCTGGCCACCGTGGCCGAGGCGGAGCGGATCCTCACCGAAGAGGTGATCCAGCCCGCACTCGCCGCCCGCCCCGGACTCGCCCAGCTGGCAGCGGCGTGCGAGGCGTTCTTCAGCTACGTGGAGCGTCGAGTCTTTCCCGGCGGCTGCTTCTTCGCCGCCACGTCGCTGGAGATGGGCGCCCGGCCCGGGCCGGTCAGGGACCGGCTGGCCGCCATCCAGTCCGATTTCACCGAGCTGCTGCGATCGTTCGCGGCCATCGCTCTCGAACAAGAAGAGCTCCCGGCAGGCGAGGACCCCGATTGGCTTGCCTTCGAACTGCACGCCGTGCTGCTCGGTGCCGACACCAAATTCGTTCTGAACGACGACCCAGCATTCCTGGACATCGCCCGCCGCGTGGTGAGCCAACGACTCGGACTGAACGACCGAGACACCATCGGCGCATCCTGACACCGCTGCGCACTGCCCCGGGGACGCCTACGCGTGCTCGCTGAAAGGCCGTGCCTGAGGTCTGCGGGATGATGGACGGCGTGAACCGTCTCGGTGCCGCGACAAGCCCCTATCTCTTGCAACACGCGGGAAATCCCGTCGATTGGTGGGAGTGGGGCGAGGACGCGTTCGCCGAGGCGCGGCGACGGCACGTGCCGGTGTTGCTCAGCGTGGGGTACGCCGCCTGCCACTGGTGCCACGTGATGGCCCACGAGTCGTTCGAGGACGACGCGACCGCGGCCTACCTCAACGACCACTTCGTGAGCGTCAAGGTGGACCGCGAGGAGCGGCCCGACGTCGACGCCGTCTACATGGAGGCCACCACCGCGATGACCGGGCACGGCGGCTGGCCGATGACCTGCGTGCTCGACCACGACGGCGGGCCGTTCTTCGCCGGCACCTACTTCCCCGACCAGCCGCGGCACGGGCAGCCGTCCTTCCGGCAGGTGCTGGAGGCGATCACCGATGCGTGGACCAACCGCGGGGACGACGTTCGCCGGGTGGCGGGCCAGCTCCGTGAGCACCTCAACCGCGCGGCGCCCAGCGCTCCCGGCACCTTCGACGAGGAAGTGCTCGCGGCCGCGGTGGCGAGCCTGGCGGCCGACTTCGACGAGGAGCACGCCGGCTTCGGGACCGCACCGAAGTTCCCACCCTCGATGGTCCTCGAGTTCCTGCTCCGGGTCTCGACGAGCTCGACCGACAACGCTGCGGTGCGGATGCTCGACGCCACCCTGCAGGCGATGCTGCGCGGCGGCATCTACGACCAGCTCGCCGGCGGCTTCGCGCGGTACGCCGTCGACCGGGCCTGGGTGGTGCCGCACTTCGAGAAGATGCTCTACGACAACGCCCAGCTGATCGGGGTCTACGCCCGTCGCGGCGAGCCGTGGTCGCTGGACATCGCCCGGGAGACCGCGGACTTCGTGATCCGCGAGCTCGGCACGGCGGAGGGCGGCTTCGCCTCCGCGCTGGACGCGGACAGCGAGGGCGAGGAGGGCAAGTTCTACGCCTGGACACCTGCGCAGCTGGTCGAGGTGCTGGGAGCGGACGACGGGGCGTGGGCGGCGCGGATCTTCGAGGTCACCGAGGCGGGCACCTTCGAGCACGGAGCGTCGACCCTGCAGCTGCTGGTCGATCCCGGCGACGCCGAGCGGCGAGCCTCGGTCCGGCAGCGCCTGCTCACTGCCCGCGAGGAGCGGGTCCGGCCGGCTCGCGACGACAAGGTGGTCGCCGCGTGGAACGGCCTGGCGATCGTCGGGCTGTGCGACCTGGCCGTGCGGACCGATGAGCCGCGCTACCTGACCGCGGCCCTGGCCGCCGGTGAGCTGCTCGTCGACCTGCACCTCCAGGAGGGCCGGCTGCTCCGGGTGTCGCGCGACGGTCGGGCCGGACCGCACGCGGGGGTGCTCGAGGACCACGGCTGCGTCGCCTCGGGCTTCCTGTCACTGCTGCAGGCGACCGGTGACCCACGGTGGCTCGCGCACGCCGAGGGGGTGCTCGAGGTGGCGCTGACCCGCTTCCGCGCCGAGGACGGCGGCTTCCACGACACCGCGGACGACGCCGAGGCGTTGGTCACCCGGCCTCGCGACCCGTCCGACAACGCGAGCCCCTCGGGGTTGTCCTCGACGGTCCACGCGCTGGCCACCTTCTCGGCGCTGACCGGCTCCGGCCGGCATCGGACGGCCGCCGAGGAGGCGCTGGCCACCACGTCGGCGCTGGCGGCGCACGCGCCGCGCTTTGCGGGCTGGTCGCTCGCCGCGGCGGTCGCGATGCGCGAGGGTCCACGCGAGATCGCCGTGGTGGGCCCGCCGGGTGCCGCCCGCGACGCGCTGGCGCGGGCGGCCCGCCGTGACCCGGCGGCAGTCGTCGTGGTCGCGGAGGAGTCCCCGGGCGAGCACGCGATCCCGCTGCTCACCGGACGGACCACGGTCGGCGGTGCCCCGGCGGCGTACGTCTGTCGCCACCAGGTCTGCGAGCGCCCCGTCACGGACCCGGGGGATCTGCCGGGGATGCGGCTCAGCTGAGCCCGATCTCGGCCAGCCACTGAGCCGCGAAGGTGTCGCGCGGCAGGTCGCTCAGCAGCAGGTCGACGCCGGTGTGGAAGGCGACAACGACCAGGGCGACCGCACCGACACCGATGACCAGGCTGCGCAGCCGGGTCGGCGGGCGATCGACGGCGAGCCGGCCTGCGCGGTGCAGCCACGACGAGAGCGAGGCCGCCACCACGGCGCTGATCGCGCTCGCGAAGGCCGCCCCGACGATCGTGCCGGCGAGGCCGACGCGGGTGCTCAGGGCCGCGGCGGTCGCCGCGGCGACGGAGCCGCCGATGATCTGGGGGAGGGAGAGGTCGATGGTGCGGGGCTGGGTGTCTGAAGTCGTGTCTGAGGTCATCACTGAGTTCGGGTCGCCGGTCTGCTGTCACGAGGTCTGACGAGCGGGCGCCCCGGAAGGTTGCCGAGGGTGAGCAGGCTCACCCCGTCCGGGTCAGCGGACGATCTTGAGGTTGAAGCTGGCGGTGCCGAGCGACCCCATCAGGCGGAGCCAGAGCGGCAGCCACATCTCGACACCGCGGGCGGTCTCGATGCCGCCCAGGTCGATCACGTCGTCGTGGCCGAAGGACGTGAGCAGGTCAACGACGGTGGCCTTGGCCTCCGCGTCGTCACCTGAGACGAACACGGTGCTGCTCTGCCCGAGAGCGGCGGGGTCGACCATGACGGAGGCGGTCATCGTGTTGAGGGCCTTGACCACCCGGGTCTCGGGGAAGGCGCGCTGCACCTGTTCACCCAGGGAGTCGGTGTCCTTGACCGACAGGCTGGGCGGGAACCCGGCCGAGAAGTCGAGCGGGTTGCTGACGTCGAGCAGCGGCCTTCCCGGCCAGGTTCTCGGCGCCCGCGAGCCCCAGCACCTCCAAGGTGGCGGCGCCCGAGGAGGCGTTCACGACCAAGTCAGCCCCCGCCGCGGCGTCCGCGAACGTGGCCAGGCCGACGCCGTCGTGCTCGGCGAGCCAGCCGGAGATCGGCGGTGTGCCCATGGCGTCCGGCTCGCTGCGGCCCAGCGTGGCCGCCGGGTCCCGGGTGCCGACGACCACGTCGTGGCCGAGGTCCTGGAGGCGGGCGGCGATGGTCCGGCCGGCCGATCCGGTCCCGAGGACGGCGATGCGCATGGTGCTCCTTCGCGACGAGGCGCCGGGTCAGCGCAGGGAGTAGGTCGCCAGCGAGACGCCGACGTAGTGCACGACGAACGCCAGGATCGTGAACGTGTGGAACACCTCATGGAAGCCGAACCACTTCGGCCACGGGTCGGGTCGCTGGAAGCCGTAGACGACCCCACCGATCGTGTAGAGCAGGCCTCCCACGGCGGCCAGCACGAGGACCGCGGTGCCGACCCCGACGCCGAGGCGCTCGGCGCCGTCGACGTAGTCGCCGAGGTAGAGGACGGCGGCCCAGCCGAGGCCGAGGTAGAGACCGAGGTAGAGCCAGCGTGGGGCGCCGATCCAGAACACCCGGAACAGGCAGCCCAGCAGGGCGCTCACCCAGACGGCGGTGAGCATGATCGTCCGGTCGCGTCCCTCGAGGAGGATCAGCGTCAGCGGCGTGTAGGTCCCGGCGATCAGCAGGAAGATGTTGGCGTGGTCGAAGCGCTTGCAGGACCCCGTGGGTGCGCGGCGACCACCGGCCGGTGTGGTAGATCGCGGAGACGCTGAAGAGCAGCAGGGCGGAGGCGGCGTACACCGCGGACGCCCAGCGGGTCGGGGCGGTCGGCGACAGGGCGACCAGCACGATGCCCGCGGCCAGCGTGAGCGGGGCGGTGCCGAGGTGGAGCCAGCCCCGGAGCCGGGGCTTGACCTCGGCGATGACCTCCTCGACCCGCTCGTGCAGGTCGTCGAGGCGGTCGCGGATGAGGTCGTTCACCCTGCCAACCTACGGCACGGGGCCAGCCCGGGTTGTCGAACGGCGGGGCTACCATCGGCAGGTGGCAAGCTGGCCCCAGTGGCGAAACGCGGTACGACGGGTGCTCTACCCGGCGTACGAGTCACGGGTCGTGAAGTTCCTGCCCCACGAGCGCATCCCCAAGCACATCGGGGTGATGCTGGACGGCAACCGGCGCTGGGCCAAGGCCGTGGGCGCGGACACCGCCGAGGGCTACCAGGCCGGCGCCGACAACATCCGCCCGCTGCTCGGGTGGTGCGAGGAGGTCGGCGTCGAGGTCGTGACCTTGTGGCTGCTCTCGACCGACAACCTCAACCGCCCGGCCGACGAGCTGGTCGGCCTGACCGCGGTGATCGAGGGTGCCGTCGAGTCGCTCGCGGCCGAGCGCCGCTGGCGCGTGCACCCGGTCGGCGCCCTGGACCTGCTGCCCGCCTCGACGGCGGAGAAGCTCAAGGCCGCGGAGGACGCCACCCGTGACCTCGACGGACTGCTGGTCAACATCGCGGTCGGCTACGGCGGACGACGGGAGATCGCGGACGCCGTGCGCTCGCTGCTGCAGGAGCAGGCCGCGGCCGGCCGGACGCTGGAGGAGCTCGCCGACGTCATCGACGTCGAGCACATCGCCGAGCACCTCTACACCAAGGGTCAGCCGGACCCCGACCTGGTGATCCGCACCTCCGGCGAGCAGCGGCTCGGCGGCTTCCTGCTCTGGCAGAGCGCGCACAGCGAGTTCTACTTCTGCGAGGCGCTGCTGGCCCGACTTCCGCCGCGTCGACTTCCTGCGCGCGATCCGCGCGTACGCCGAGCGGGAGCGCCGCTTCGGCGCCTGACCACCCGGACCGTCATCTGCCGGTCACCCTTCGTTCGGGCGTGTCGGTCGGGAACGGTGCGGACCGCGGCGTACTTTCGGCGTTAGTGGCGAGTGGGGAAGCTCGCCGCAACCGGGAGGGCCCGTTCGTGAGAGTTCACGACCAGATCGCGCGACTGACGTGTCAGTCGGGTTGCGCGCGAGGAGGCCGGCACTCCGGCCTTCGGGCGATGCCTCGGTCCACTGGGAACTGAGCAGGACCGGGGCGAGGAGTGCGCGTGCCGGTCGGTGAGAGGTAGCACGTTGTCGATCGTGGCTTCGAACTCCGAGAACACCGCCGCCCGCAGGACCGTCGCCGACCCGTCGGTGCGCACGTTCGTCCTCGACACCAGCGTGCTGCTGGCCGACCCGGGCGCGCTCAAACGCTTCGCCGAGCACGAGGTGGTGCTGCCCGTGGTCGTCATCACCGAGCTGGAGGGCAAGCGCCACCACCCGGAGCTGGGGTTCTTCGCCCGGACGGCGCTGCGCCACCTCGACGACCTGCGCATCACCAACGGTCGTCTCGACCAGCCGGTGCCCGTCGGCGAGCTCGGCAGCCTGCGCGTCGAGCTGAACCACACCGACCCGGCGTCGCTCCCCTCGGGCTTCCGCCTCGGCGACAACGACACCCGGATCCTCGCCGTCGCGCGCAACCTGGAGAACGAGGGCCACCGGGTCACCCTGGTCTCCAAGGACCTCCCGCTGCGGATCAAGGCCTCCGCGGTCGGCCTCGACGCCGAGGACTACCGCGGCGACGCGATCAGCGACTCCGACTCGGGCTACAGCGGCATGGCGGAGATCGACGTCGCGGCCGAGGAGCTCGACGAGCTGTACGCCGACGGCGTGCTCGACCTCGAGTCGGCCCGCCACCTGCCGTGCCACAACGGGCTGGTGCTGGTCTCCGACCGGGGGACCGCCCTGGGCCGGGTCGGCCCGGACAAGCACGTGCACCTGGTGCGGGGCGACCGCGAGGCGTTCGGCCTGCACGGGCGCTCCGCCGAGCAGCGGATCGCCCTCGAGCTGCTGCTCGACCCCGAGGTCGGCATCGTCTCGCTGGGCGGCCGGGCCGGCACCGGCAAGTCGGCGCTCGCGCTGTGCGCCGGTCTCGAGGCGGTCCTGGAGCGTCGCCAGCACCAGAAGGTCGTGGTGTTCCGGCCCCTCTTCGCGGTCGGCGGCCAGGAGCTCGGCTACCTCCCCGGATCCGAGTCGGAGAAGATGGCGCCCTGGGCACAGGCGGTCTTCGACACCCTCGGCTCGGTCGCCGGCAAGCACGTGATCGAGGAGGTGCTGGATCGGGGGATGCTCGAGGTGCTCCCCCTTACGCACATCCGCGGCCGCTCCCTGCACGACGCGTTCGTGATCGTCGACGAGGCGCAGTCGCTGGAGCGGAACGTGCTGCTGACGGTGCTCTCGCGGATCGGTGCCAACTCCAAGGTGGTGCTCACCCACGACGTGGCGCAGCGCGACAACCTCCGTGTGGGGCGCCACGACGGCGTCGTGGCGGTCGTGGAGAAGCTCAAGGGGCACCCGCTCTTCGCCCACGTGACGCTGACCCGGTCCGAGCGCTCACCGATCGCCGCCCTGGTCACCGAGATGCTGGAGAACGTCACCCTCTGAGGCTGGTGAGCGGTCCAGACCACTCCTGTGACTCATGGGCTGCGAGTGCCGCACGAGACCTCTGGTGCATCCGGGACGTGGCGTGACGCACGTTCCCGTCCCGGATGCGCCGAAGGTTTGCGCCGTTCGACGTCGATCGGTCATGGTGGTCGTGATCCTTTCGTGACCTCGTGTCCGGTTGCCGCACCATGGCCGGCCGCAGCGTCCGGAAGGATCGCGATCGTGATCCCCTGACGTCGTCCCCGTGAGTTGTTCCCCTGTGTCGAAGCCTTCCTCGTACGCCCCCAAGCACCGCGCCGCGCCCCGACGCCGCGCGCGGACCGCGCCGCGCCTGGTCCGCGGCGCCGTCGTGATGTCCGGCCTCGCGGTCGCCGCGACCGGCATGACGGTGTCCGGTGGCCTGCTGTCCGCGACGCCCGTGGACGCTGACGGCGACCTCGTCGCCCAGCAGGCGGCCGCGGAGATCGACCCGATCACCGCCGACGACCTCGCCGAGCGCCAGGAGCAGGTGTCCCGCTCGGACCGGCGCCAGCCGCAGAGCGCCGGCCAGACCGCCAAGGCGGCCGCGCTGCGGACCGACCAGGGCCAGGCGATCGCCCGCACCGAGAGCATCTCCGACGCCGACCCGCGCGAGATCGGGCGGGCGCTGCTGGCGGAGTACGGCTTCGCCGACGACCAGTTCACCTGCCTCGACTCGCTCTACGTCTCTGAGAGCGACTGGCGGGTGACCGCCGACAACCCGACGTCCTCGGCGTACGGCATTCCGCAGGCCCTCACCTCGATGCACGACCTGCCCGCCGACTACATGACCTCGGCCGAGGCGCAGATCCGGTGGGGTCTGGAGTACATCGAGAACTCCTACGGCAGCCCGTGCAACGCGTGGAGCTTCAAGCAGGGCCACGGCTGGTACTGAGCCGGCCTGGGTACGGTCGCCGCATGGCTGAGAGCACGGCTGGCGTCCCCACCCGGTCCCTGAACGACGGCGCCGCACTCCCCGCGATCGGCTTCGGCACCTACCCCCTCCGCGGGCCCGACGGCGTCGAGGCGATCCGCTCGGCGATCGAGGTCGGCTACCGGCTGCTCGACACTGCGGTCAACTACGACAACGAGCCCGAGGTCGGCGAGGCGATCCGGGCCAGCGGCATCGACCGCGACGACGTGCTGGTGGCGAGCAAAGTTCCCCGGTCGTCACCACGCGTACGACGACGCGGTCGCCTCCGTGGAAGGGTCCCTGCGGCGGCTGGGCCTCGAGCACCTCGACCTGGCCCTGATCCACTGGCCCAACCCGTCCCAGGACCTCTACGGGGAGGCGTGGCGCGCGCTGGTCGAGGTGCGCGAGCGCGGCCTGGTGCGCAGCATCGGCGTCTCGAACTTCACCGAGGCCCACCTCGAGCGGATCATCGCGGAGTCCGGCGTGACCCCGGCGGTCAACCAGGTCGAGCTGCACCCCCACTTCCCCCAGGCGGAGCTGCGCGCCGTGCACGACCGGCTCGGCATCGTCACGGAGTCCTGGAGTCCCCTGGGCAAGCGTCGCGCCCCCTTCACCGAGCCCGCGGTCGCCGATGCGGCCGCCGCGCACGCGGTCGAGCCCGGCCAGGTCATCCTGCGCTGGCAGGTCCAGCTCGGCGCGGTCCCCATCCCCAAGTCCGCCGACCCGGCCCGGCAGCGGGCCAACCTCGACGTGTTCGGCTTCACCCTCACCGACGCGGAGATGGCCGCGATCACCGCCCTGGGCCGTCGGGAGGGACGGCTCTTCGGCGGTGACCCCGACACGCACGAGGAGATGTGACTCAGCGGCAGGTGAAGACCGTGACGTGCCCGGCATACTCCCGCGGGCCGTCGAAAGGCGGCAGGTCCCACCCGATGCCCTCCTCGGAGGAGGTCAGGTAGGCCACGGCCGCCGCGTGGTCGGGGAAGACCGCCCGGGTGCGGAGGTCCTGGCGGCGGACGTCCGCGAAGTGGCGGCGCAGCGACTCCTCGCCGTTCTCGCTGCTGAACGCCGTGACCACCGCGTCGCCTCCGGCAGCGCGGCGCAGGTCGGCGACGTGCTCGTCGCCGTTGGTGACCGCGACGAAGGTGCCGCCGGGTCGTAGCACCCGGCGGATCTCGGCGAGGCCGCGGTCGAGGTCGGGCACGTGGTAGAGCATCCACATCGCGACCACGACGTCGTACGACGCGTCGCCCATCAGCAACGTCTGCACGTCCATCAGCTGGGCCGGGATGCCGCGCTCCCGGATCAGCTCGACGAACCGCCCCGACTGGTCGGTGGCCAGCAAGGCGATCTCGGGCAGCTCGTGGCGCAGCCGCTCCGCGAAGACTCCAGGGCCCGCGCCCACCTCCAGCACGTCGGGCAGCGAGCGTCCCTCGGGCAGCGCGGCGCGCACCTCGGCCAGCGCCACGGCCACCGGGTCGCGGCCGTCGGCCGTCGGCTGCCAGACCGAGCGCCGGGTCTCGAGGTTGGCCTCGTCGGCGTACTGCGCCCGGACCGTCGCGGGATCGGTCATCGGGTCCGTCACGGGCGCGTCATCCGCTCGACGTCGAGAGCGGCGTCCAGGTCCTGCTCGGTGAGCTCGCCGCGCTCGACGTAGCCCAGGGCGAGGACGGTCTCGCGGATCGTCGCTCCCTCGGCCAGCGCCTGCTTGGCGATCCGGGCGGCGGCCTCGTAGCCCAGGTGCTTGTTGAGGGGGGTGACCACGGAGGGCGAGGACTCGGCGTAGCGCCGCAACCGCTCGACGTCCGCGGTGATCCCGTCGACGCAGCGCTCGGCGAGCAGCCGGGTCGAGGTCGAGAGCAGCCGGATCGACTCCAGCAGGTTGCGCGCCAGGACCGGCATCATCACGTTGAGCTCGAAGCTGCCGGCCGCGCCGGCGGTGGTCACCGTGAGGTCGTTGCCGATCACCTGGGCGCAGACCATCAAGGTGGCCTCGGGGAGGACGGGGTTGACCTTGCCGGGCATGATGCTCGAGCCCGGCTGCAGGTCCGGGAGGTGGATCTCGGCGAGACCGGTGGTGGGCCCGCTGCCCATCCAGCGCAGGTCGTTGCAGATCTTGGTCAGGCCGACGGCGATCGTCCGGAGCACCCCGCTGAGCTCGACCAGCGAGTCGCGGGTGCCCTGCGCCTCGAAGTGGTCGCGCGCCTCGGTGAAGGGTTCCCCCGTCGCTGCGGCGAGCCGCTCGATGACCGAGGCTGAGAAGCCCGGCGGCGTGTTGATGCCGGTGCCGACGGCGGTGCCGCCCAGGGGGAGCTCGCGGACCCGGGGGAGCACCGACTCGAGCCGCTCGGCCGCGAGCGTCACGGTGGCGGCGTACCCGCCGAACTCCTGGCCCAGCATCACCGGGGTCGCGTCCATGAGGTGGGTCCGTCCCGACTTCACGACGTCGGCGAACTCGCCGGCCTTGGCCCGCAGGCTGTCGCGCAGCACCGCGAGCGCCGGCAGCAGGTCGTGGACGACACCGAGCGTCGCGGCGACGTGGATGGCGGTCGGGAAGGTGTCGTTGGAGGACTGGCTCGCGTTGACGTGGTCGTTGGGGTGCACCTCGACGCCGCCGCCGGCGGCGGCCAGCGACGCGAGCACCTCGTTCATGTTCATGTTCGACGACGTGCCGGAACCGGTCTGGAACACGTCGATCGGGAACGCCGCGTCGTGGTCGCCCGCGGCCACTGCCGCGGCCGCCGCCTCGACGGCCGTTGCCTGGGCGTCGCTGATCACCCCCAGGTCGCCGTTGACGCGGGCGGCCGCCCCCTTGACCTGCGCGAGCGCATGGATCAACCGCGGCTCGAGGGGAGTGCCGCTGATCGGGAAGTTCTCCACCGCCCGCTGGGTCTGGGCCCGCCACAGGGCGTCCGCTGGCACCTCGATGTCGCCCATGGAGTCGTGCTCGGTCCTCGTGTCGCTCATGGCGCCGACGCTATCTCCCTCACTGATACCTCCTGACCGGAGCCTTGACAGATTGGTAACAAAACAGTTACCTGTACGGATGGATGCGTTCGAGGCACTGGCCGACCCGGTGCGGCGGGACCTGCTGGCGCGGCTGGCCGACGGCCCGGCGCGGGTGGTCGACCTCGCCGCAGCACACCCGATCAGCCGGCCCGCGATCAGCCGCCACCTGCGGCTGCTGGGCGAGGCCGATCTCGTGGACTCGGTCCCCCACGGTCGTGAGCGGCACTACCAGCTGCGCGCCGAGGGCCTGACCGGGGTCAGGGGCTGGCTGGCCGCCCTCGAGCCGGTCGCCCCCCTCGACGAGACGGCCCTGGACGGACTCGACCTCGAGGTGCGCCGCACCGTCCGTGAGCGACGGACCGCCCGCGAGCACCAGGAGGAGACCGGATGAGCACCGCACCCACCGGCACGCGCGCGTCCCGAGACGGGACCGGCTACGTCGTCTACACCCGGATCTTCCGCGCGCCGATCGCGGACGTCTGGGCGGCGGTGACCGAGCCGGCCCGGCTGGAGCGCTGGATCGGCACCTGGAGCGGAGATCCTGCCGCGGGCCAGGTGGACTTCCGGATGACCGCCGAGAGCGCCGACACGGCCGCCGTGGTCTACCACATCGACGACTGCGAGCCACCGCGTCGGCTCGCGCTGCGCAGCCGCTTGCCCGGCATGGACTTCGTCTGGCGCATCGAGCTCGACCTGGACGAGCTCGACGGCGTCACGACGCTCACCTTCGGGCAGGTGATGGACGACCCGGAGATCGCCGAAAACGTCGGGCCCGGCTGGGACTACTACCTGGACCGCCTGGTCGCCGCCGAGACGGGCACGGGCGTCGACACGGTCGTCTGGGGCAACTACTACCCGGCCCAGGCCGACTACTACCGCGGCGTGTTCTCGCGCGCGACGTAGAGCCAGTAGGTCTCCTCGCGGCCTTGGAGGTCGACCTCGTACGCCTGCGGCTCGACGTTGCCGAACACCTCGAGCAGCGCCGACTCGAGGTCAGGCGCCTCGGCCGCCGACCAGATCGCCAGGGCGCCACCCGGGCGCAGCACGCGCTGGGTGAGGGCGAGGAACGGCGCGTCGTACAGCGCGGCGTTGGTCTCGTGGACCAGGTAGCCGGGGCCGTTGTCCACATCGAGGAGCACGAGGTCGTAGGTCTCCGCGCGCGCCTCGGCCAGGGCGAGCGAGACGTCCGCCACCACGACGACCGCCCGCTCGTCGGCGAGCAGGGTCTGGCCGTGCGGGACGGTGCCGTCCCGCATCCAGTCCACGAGGCCCTGCTCGATCTCGATGACCGCGCACCGCTCGACGCGAGCGTCGCTGAGGACCGCCTGGAGCGTGAAGCCGAGGCCCAGCCCGCCGACCAGCACGTCACGCGGCTCGGCCACCAGCTCGAGGGCGGCGGCGGCGAGCGCGACCTCGCTCGTGGTCTGGGCGGAGTCCATGACGAACACCCCGTTGGCGCGCAGCTCGAGCACCGGAGAGGCTCCGTCGTCCCGGCGCTCGCGCAGCACCAGCTCGCCGCGCTCCGACTCGACGCGGGCGATCTCGACGTACTCCATGGGCATCACCCTAGGTGGCGTGGAGCGCCGCCGGTGCCGGTGTCCCGCACTTTGTCGAAGGTCTGCCGTACCCTGGTGCGCGTGTACTCCGTGAAGCACGCCGCGACGCTGACGGGGATCTCCCCGGCCACGCTGCGGATGTGGGAGCGGCGGTACAACGTGGTCGAGCCGGCGCGCAGTCCGTCCGGCTACCGCCTGTACGACGACCAGGCCGTCGCCCGGCTGCGGGCGATGAACGCCCTGGTGGCCGCCGGCTGGTCCCCGCGGCTGGCCGCGGCCCAGGTGAAGTCCGGCACCACGACCGGCGCCGCGCCCGGTCCCGACGCCGAACCGGCCCCCGGATCCACGCCGACCTTCGGCGACCTGGAGGCGCTGGCCGGGCTGGCCGACGACTTCGACGGCCCGGCCCTGGACCTGATCCTCGACGAGGCCTTCGCCGGCGGTGAGTTCGAGGAGGTCGTCGACGGGTGGCTGATGCCTGCCCTGCACCACCTCGGCGGCGCCTGGCACCAGGGCAACGTCACCGTCGCCGGCGAGCACTTCGTGAGCGCCACCGTGCACCGGAGGCTCGCGACGATCCTCGATGCGACGGCGGCCCCGACCGGAGCCCCCCGGGTGATCGTGGGGCTGGCCCGCGGCTCGCGGCACGAGCTCGGCGTGCTGGCCTTCGCCACCGCCCTGCGCCGCGCGGGTCTCGACGTGGTCTACGTCGGCGGGGACCTGCCGCCGGAGAGCTGGGTGGTGTCGGTGGCCGGTGGCGAGCCGGCGGCCGTGGTCCTCGGCGTCCCCACCGCCGACGACGTCCCCGCGGCGCGGGAGACGCTCGCGGCCCTGACGGTCGCCCAACCGGACGTTCCCGTCTACGTCGGCGGGCGGCAGCAGGACGTGATCGGCGGAGCGTCACGGCGCCTCGGGCACGACATCGGCGCGGCGGCGCGGACCGTCGCGGCCGACCTGGCCGGCTGAGCGACGGCGGACTGCCGGCACCGCGCGGGTGGGCCCGGGAGAACGCGGCGCTACTCGGCGGAGCGCACCCGCAGCCCGGTGATCGGCACGGTGACCGCGCCGGAGGGGTCGGTGAAGAAGTCGTTGCCCTTGTCGTCGACCACGACGAACGCCGGGAAGTCCTCGACCTCGATCTTCCAGACGGCCTCCATGCCGAGCTCCTCGTACTCCAGCACCGAGACCGAGGTGATGCAGTCCTGGGCGAGCCGGGCGGCCGGTCCGCCGATGGAGCCGAGGTAGAACCCGCCGTGCGTGTCGCACGACCGGGTCACGACGTTCGAGCGGTTGCCCTTCGCGAGCATCACCAGCGAGCCGCCCGCGGCCTGGAACTGCTCGACGTAGGAGTCCATCCGGCCCGCGGTGGTCGGGCCGAACGACCCGGACGCGTAGCCCTCGGGGGTCTTGGCCGGCCCGGCGTAGTACACGGCGTGGTCGCGCAGGTAGGCCGGCATCTCCTCGCCCGCGTCGAGCCGCTCCTTGATCTTGGCGTGCGCGATGTCGCGGGCCACGACCAGCGGACCGGTCAGGGACAGCCGGGTCTTCACCGGGTGCTTCGACAGCTCGGCCAGGATGTCGGCCATCGGCTGGTTGAGGTCGATCTCGACCACCTCACCACCGGAGATCAGGTCCGAGGTCACCGAGTCGGGGAGGTACGACGCGGGGTCGGTCTCGAGCTGTTCGAGGAAGACGCCCTCGGCGGTGATCTTGCCCAGCGCCTGCCGGTCCGCCGAGCACGAGACGGCGATCGCGACCGGGCACGAGGCACCGTGCCGCGGCAGCCGGACGACGCGCACGTCGTGGCAGAAGTACTTCCCCCCGAACTGCGCGCCGATCCCGAAGGACTGGGTGAGCTCGAAGACCTGCTGCTCGAGCTCGAGGTCGCGGAACCCGTGCGCCGCCATCGACCCCTCCGTCGGGAGGTGGTCGAGGTAGTGCGCCGAGGCGTACTTCGCCGTCTTCAGCGCGAACTCCGCCGAGGTGCCGCCGATGACCACGGCCAGGTGGTACGGCGGGCACGCGGCGGTGCCCAGCGAGCGGATCTTCTCGTCGAGGAAGGTCAGCATCCGCTGGGGGTTGAGGATCGCCTTGGTCTCCTGGAAGAGGAACGACTTGTTCGCCGACCCGCCCCCCTTGGCCATGAACAGGAACTTGTACGCAGGTACCCCGTCGTGGTCCGGGGTCGAGTAGAGCTCGATCTGGGCCGGCAGGTTGGTGCCGGTGTTCTTCTCGTCGTACGTCGTCAACGGAGCGAGCTGGGAGTAGCGCAGGTTGAGCTTCGTGTACGCGTCGTGGACCCCCCGTGAGATCGCCTCGCCGTCGTCGGCGCCGGTGAGCACCCCCTCGGACTTCTTGCCCATGACGATCGCGGTGCCGGTGTCCTGGCACATCGGCAGCACGCCGCCGGCGGAGATGTTGACGTTCTTGAGCAGGTCGAGGGCGACGAACCGGTCGTTGCCGGACGCCTCGGGGTCGTCGATGATCCGGCGCAGCTGCGCGAGGTGTGCGGGCCGCAGGTAGTGCGCGATGTCGTGCATGGCCTCGGCGGTCAGCAGCCGGATCGCGTCCGCGGACACCCGCAGGAAGGTCTGCCCGTCGGCCTCGAAGGTCGAGACGCCCTCGGTCGTGACGAGCCGGTACGGCGTGTCGTCGGCGCCGATCGGCAGCAGGTCGGAGTACTCGAAGGCGGGGCCGCTCACACGCCAGAGGCTAGTGCAGTGCTTCTATGCTGACCTCATGGCAGGACCGCTCGAACCCCGACCGCCGTACCGACCGGGCGACCCGGCCTTGCTGCGGGTCTCCGACGCGGACCGGCACAAGGTCGCCGACATCCTCCGCGACGCCGCGGGGGAGGGGCGCCTGGAGCTCGACGAGCTCGACGAACGTCTGGAGGCGACGTACGCCGCGAAGACCTACGCCGACCTGGTCCCGATCACCGCCGACCTGCCCGCCACCGCCCCCGGCGCGCAGCCGCAGCCGCAACCGCGGCCGATGGGCTCGGCGGTCCCGGCGCCGCGCTACGACAGCACGGTCTCGGTGATGAGCGGCTCGAGCCGCAAGGGTGTCTGGGAGCTCGGCCCGACCCACACGGCCTTCGCCCTGATGGCCGGCATCGACCTCGACCTGCGCGAGGCGAGGTTCACCGCCCGCGAGACGGTCGTGCAGGCCAACGCCATCTGGGCCGGGATCGACATCATCGTCAACGCGCACACCCAGGTCATCGTCGAGGGCGTCGGGATCATGGGGGCCTTCGAGCAGGGTCGGGACAAGGTCGCGCCGGTCCTGACCCCCGACTCGCCCGTCGTCCGGGTCAAGGGCCTGGCGCTGATGGCCGGGGTCACGGTGACCCGCAGGCCGATGCCCGGGCAGCAGCGCGGCTTCCTGCGCCGCCGCTGAGACGCACGACGGCCCGGCCCCGAGGGGCCGGACCGTCGGGGTGATGCGGTGGTCAGCCCTTGACGGCACCCGCGGTGAGACCGCGGACGAAGAACCGCTGCAGGGCGAGGAACACGACGATCGGCACGATCATCGAGATGAAGCCGCCGGCCGTGGTGAGGTTCCAGCCCTGGCCGAGCTGGCCCCGCAGACCGGTGAGCGCGACGGTGAGCGGCTGGTTCTGCCCGGGGCCGATGAACACCAGCGCGACGAGCAGGTCGTTCCACACCCACAGGAACTGGAAGATCGCGAACGCCGCCAGCGCGGGCACGGACATCGGCAGCACCAGCCGGTAGAAGGTCTGGAAGTGGCTGGCACCGTCGATCTTGGCGGACTCGATGACCGTCTTCGGGAGCGTGGCCATGTAGTTGCGCAGGATGTAGATCGCCAGCGACATCCCGAACCCGATGTGGGCCAGCCACACCGAGGCGAAGGTGCCGTTGATCCCGAGGTTGCCGTAGATCTTCAGCATCGGCACGAACGCGACGTAGTTGGGCACCACCAGCAGGCTGACGATGGCCAGGAACAGGAAGTCGCGTCCCGGGAACTCCATGAACGTGAAGGCGTACGCCGCGAACGCCGCCACCAGGATCGGGATGAAGGTCGCCGGCAGCACGATCGCCAGGCTGTTGACGAAGGCGTTGCCCATGTCGGCGCCGATCCAGGCGTCGTTGTAGTTCTCGAGCGTGAAGTCCATCGTCGAGGGGTTGGTGAAGACCGTCCACCAGCCGGAGCTCTCCGCGTCGCGGAACGGCCGGAACGAGGTGACGAGCATGCCGATGATGGGGATCATCCAGGCGATGCAGAGGAACAGCAGGACGATCTTGGTGCCCCAGCCCGCCTTGGCCGGGTTGGGGTCGAAGCTGGAGGCCCGCTTGCGGGTCTTGGCCGTCGGGGTGGCGACCGCAGGCGTGGCGACGGTGTCGGTCATGCGTTGGCCTCCTCGGCCTTGAAGTGGCGCACCTGGTAGATCATGATCGGGATCACGGCGATCATCAGCATCACGACGATGGCCGACGCGGCGCCGTTGTTGAAGAACGTGCTGAACTGGTTCCAGAACTCGTTCCCGACCACGTTGGTGTTGAAGTTTCCGTTGGTCATCACGTAGACGATGTCGAAGATCTTCATCACGCCGATGATCACCGTGACGTAGACGGTGATGATCGTGCCCTTGATCTGCGGGACGACGACCTGGAAGAAGATCTGCCTCTCGTTGGCGCCGTCGATGCGGGCCGCCTCCATGGTGTCGACCGGCACGCCCTTGACCGCGGCGGACAGCAGCACCATCGAGAACCCGATCTGGCCCCAGAGCAGCACGACCATCAGCAGCAGGCTGTTGAAGTGGAACTGGCTCTGCTCCAGCCAGGCGACGGGGTCGTTGCCGAGGCCGGTCCAGATGGCGTTGAGCAGGCCGATCTGCGGCTGGCCCGCGGGTCGGGTCTCGTAGATGAAGTTCCACACGACCGCGGCCCCGATGGCGCTGACGGCCATCGGCAGGAAGATGACGGTCTTGGCCGTCTTCTCGCTCGCTGGGCCGGAGCCGGTCGGCGAGGACGGCGACCGCGAGCCCGATGACGACGCTCACGATCGGGACGATCAGCATCCAGAGCAGGGTGTTGTAGATCGTCTGCTGGAAGCCCTTGTTGGTCAGCAGCTCGGTGTAGTTCTCGAACCCGACCCACTCCGTGGAGCTCTGGTTCTTGAAGCTGTTGATGACCGACATGATCGTGGGATAGATGAGGAAGACCGCGATCGCGAAGTAGGCAGGCAGGATGTAGAGGAACGGCTTCACCTTGTGCTCGTACCTGGCCGGCAGCAGCTCGGAGAGCTTGTTCAGCAGCCAGTAGAGCGCGAGCGCGACCGCGATGCCGATCAGCACCGTCACGATCGCGATAACAACTTTCGACGTCATGTGGTCAACCTTCCACTCGCCCCGGAGCAGGGCAAGGACGAGACTCGGGACAGGAACGGCACAGGGGCGGGGGACCGGGCGTTGCGCCGGCGCCCCGCCCCTGCGGTGGTCACGTCGTCAGCTGGAAGGCCAGCTGTCGTCGATGTTCTTCAGCGTGGTGTCCAGGTCCTGCTGGTCCGAGATCCACGCGGTCATCTCCTTCCAGAAGGAACCGGCCCCGACCTCGCCGGGCATCTGGTCGGACCCGTCGAACAGGAACGACGTCGAGTTGTAGGCGACGTCCGCGTAGCTCCGGGTGAGCTCGTCGGGGTACTTGCTGACGTCGAAGGTCTTGTGCGGGGAGATGAACGAGCTGGAGCCCGCCGCCTCTTCGCCGATCTCCGGTGCGGCCAGGAGCTTCATGACGGCCTGGGTGGCCTTCGAGTCGTCGAACATCATCGCCAGGTCGCCACCACCGAGCACGGGGTTCTCGCCCCCGGCCTCGGCCGGCGGGAAGCCGAAGACGCCCACGTTGGCGTCGAGGTCGGCCAGGATGTCCTCGGGGAAGAAGCCGGTGATGAAGGAACCCTGCTTGTACAACCAGCAGCCGGGCTCGGCGTCGAACATCGGGTTGCCGGCAGTGCCGAACGTCGTTGCTGGTGATGCCCTTGCGGCCGCCGAGGACGTTGCCGTCGGTGAACATGAGCTCCTCGAACTCCGCAGCGGCCTCCCGCACCAGGTCGGAGTCGAACGGCGTCTCGTGGGTGACCCAGGAGTTGTAGCCGTCCGCGCCGCCGTAGCGCATCACCAGGTCCTCGAACCAGTCCGTGGCCGGCCAGCCGGTCGCGGCTTCGGACTCGATGCCCATGCACCACGGGGTGCCGCCGTCGGCCTTGATCTGCTCGGTCAGCGCGTTGAGCTCGTCGATGGACTCGGGAGCCTTGTAGCCCGCCTCCTCGAAGGCCTTCTTGGGGTAGAACACCAGGCTCTTGACGTTCATCGAGGTCAGCAGGCCGTAGAGCTTGTCGTCGATGGTGCCCGCCTCGAGCGTGCCGGGCGTCATGCTCTCCTGGAGCGCGGCCATGTCGAGCACGTCGTCGAGCGGCTCGCCGGCCCCGCGCTCCACGACGTCGGCGACGACGCCGGGCTGCGGGATGAAGGCGATGTCCGGGAGGTCGTTGGCCTGGAGCTTGGTCATGATCAGCTGGTTGATGTTGTCGACCTTCTGCCAGTCGATCGTGTAGCCGGCCTCCTTGGCCTGGGCCGTGAGGGTCTTCTCGAGACCCGCCTGGACCGGTGGGTCCATGCTGCTCCAGATGGTGACCTCGTTGGCGTCATTGCCGCTGTCCCCGCCGCCGCCGCAGCCGGCGGCGACGAATGAGGACGCGAGGGCGGCCACCGCCACCAGTGAGGTACGTCGCGCGTTGAATCGCATGGGTTCTCCTTGCTGAGCAGGGCGTGAACAGGGCTTACGCGGACCCGTTTCGGTGTCGTACTGTGACGTGCAACACTGCTGAAACGAATCAGCCGCATCATTGCCCGCCCCCGAAAGCGGTGTCAAGCAACGAAATGGTCACGGGGGACCTCGCCCCCTCGCGGGTCGAGGAGTGCCCGAACGCGCGCCGGAGGGAGCCCAGCGATGCAGTCGACGAGACGCGTCACCCTGCTCGACGTCGCGGCGCGCGCCGGGGTCTCGACGACGACCGCGTCGTACATCCTCAACGACCGCTCGGCCCAGATGCGGATCTCGGCGGACACCGAGCGCCGGGTCCGCGAGGCGGTCGCCGACCTCGGCTACCGGCCCAACCGCAGCGCCCGCACCCTGCGCACCGCCAACACCGCGACCATCGGGCTGGTGTCGGACTTCCTCGCCGGCGGCCACTACGCGAGCCAGATGCTGCTGGGGGCCAGCGCCGCGGCCCGCGAGGTCGACCACCTGCTGATGATCGGCGAGACCGACGGCGACCTCGACGTCGAGGCGCTCTACATCGAGGAGCTGCTGGACCGGCAGGTGGACGGGATCATCTACGCCACCCGCACCGCGTCGCGGATCCGGGTCCCCGAGAGCCTGCGCCATCGGCGGACCGTGCTGCTCAACTGCTTCGACCCCGCCGCCGAGGTGCCCGGCCGTGCTGCCCGACGAGGTCGCCGGGCGGACGCCTGGCGGCCGGGCTGCTCCTCGACCACGGCATCGACGACGCCATCTACGTGGTGGGGGAGGACCCCACGCCCAACGCGATCGCCGGGCCCGAGCGGCTGACCGGGATCCACGAGGCCCTGGGAGCGGGCGGTCACGCGCTGGCCGGGGTGGTGGCGTGCGAGTGGTCCGTGCAGGGCGCGTACGACGCGGTCGCGCGCTGGCTCGCCGCCGGCGCCGCGCCCCGCGGGCTGATCTGCCTCAACGACCGGGTGACCATGGGGGCCTACCAGGCGCTGGCCGAGCGGGGGTTGTCGGTGCCGGGCGACGTCGCGGTCGTCTCGTTCGACGGCTCCGAGCTCGCCACCTGGCTGCGCCCCCCGGTGGTGTCGGTCGCGCTGCCCTTCGCCGAGCTCGGCGCGCTGGCGGTCCGGCTGCTCACGGGCTGCCGAGCCCCCCGCGCCCGGGGTCACCCGGGTGGCGTTGTCGGTGCAGGCGGCGAGTCGCTCCCGGTCCCGACCGGGTGAGACGCCCGTCGACACCCGAGGCGCGGTGTGGCTACTGTGAGCCGCGTCACTTCACTACGGATCGTCCGGCACGTACCTGCCGGTGAAGGAGTTGTTCACGCATGGCCACAGTAACTTTCGACAAGGCGCAGCGCTGGTACCCCGGGGCCGACAAGCCCACGGTGCCCGGCATCGACCTGGAGATCCAGGACGGCGAGTTCATGGTCCTCGTCGGTCCCTCCGGTTGCGGCAAGTCCACCACCCTGCGGATGCTCGCGGGCCTGGAGGAGATCAACGCCGGCAAGATCTTCATCGGCGATCGCGACGTCACGAACGTGCCGCCGAAGGACCGGGACATCGCGATGGTGTTCCAGAACTACGCGCTCTACCCGCACATGACCGTCGCCGACAACATGGCCTTCGCCCTCAAGATGGCGAAGGTTCCCACCGAGGAGCGCAACAAGCGGGTCGCCGAGGCCGCCAAGATCCTGGGCCTCGAGGAGTTCCTCGAGCGCAAGCCCAAGGCCCTGTCCGGCGGGCAGCGCCAGCGCGTGGCGATGGGCCGGGCGATCGTCCGCAACCCGCAGGTGTTCTGCATGGACGAGCCCCTGTCGAACCTCGACGCGAAGATGCGGGTGCAGACCCGCACCGACATCGCCAAGCTCCAGGCCGACCTGGGCGTCACCACCGTCTACGTCACCCACGACCAGGTCGAGGCCATGACCATGGGTGACCGGGTCGCGGTGATGAAGCTCGGCGAGCTCATGCAGGTCGACACCCCGCTCAACCTCTACGACAAGCCGAAGAACCTGTTCGTGGCCGGCTTCATCGGCTCGCCGCAGATGAACCTCATCGAGGCGCACTCCAAGGACGGCCAGGCCCAGATCGGCGAGTACCTCGTGCCGGTCGACCCGACGGCGTCCAAGCAGCTCGGCGCCGGGCACGACAACATCACCGTCGGCGTGCGCCCGGAGGCCTGGCGCCTCGTGTCGGAGACCGAGGGTGGCCTCCCGGTGGACGTCACCGTCGTGGAGGAGCTCGGCGCAGACGGCTTCGTCTACGGCACCTGTGGCGTCGAGGGCACGCCGTCCAACGTGATCGTCCGGGTCACCGGCCGCGACCACGTGCAGAAGGGTCAGACCATCTACGTCACCACCGACCCGAAGAGCGTGCACGTCTTCGACACCGACACCGGAGAGCGTCTCTCCGACTGATCAGAAATCGTCTGACCGCTCCAGCACGCCGAGTCGGCGTGACCCACCTAGCGTCGGGTCACGCCGACTCGGTGCGTTCGGCCGTACGCAGGATCGCGTCGGCGAACGTCTCGAAGAGCGCCGGCGGGAGGTCGTGGCCCATGCCGTCCACGAGCAGCAGGTCGGCACCGGGGATGGCCGCGGCCGTGGCCCGGCCGCCCGAGACGTGCACCATCGGGTCGGCGGTGCCGTGGATGACCAGGGCCGGCAACCGCAGGGCGTGGAGCCGCGGGCCGCGGTCGGGCTGGTGCAGGATCGCCAGCATCTGCCGCATCACGCCCGAGGCGCTGACCCCGCGGTCGAAGGTGTCGCCGGCCCGGGTGCGGATCGCCTCCACCTCGGGCGGGTAGGCCGGCGACCCGATGAGCTGCCAGGTCTTGGTCGCGGTCGCGACGTACCCCTCGCGGCCGGCGCCACGGCTGGCCAGGAGCACCGGGAGCAGCCGGGGGTGCTGCCACCCGACGGACCGCTTGCCGGTCGTCGACATGATGCTGGTCAGGGAGCGGACCCGGCGAGGGTGCTCCACGGCCAGGGTCTGCGCGATCATCCCGCCCATGGACACCCCGGCCACGTGCGCGGACTCCAGCCCGAGGTGGTCGAGCAGGCCGACCGCGTCCCCGGCCAGGTCCGAGACCGTGTACGGCGGCCGACCGCCGCGGCCGGCGAAGGCCCGGAGCAGGGCCGAGCGGGTGACCCGACCGCGGAGCCGGGTCGAGCGCCCGGTGTCGCGGTTGTCGTAGCGGATGACGAAGAATCCGCGCTCGGCCAGCATCCGGCACAGCGCCGGGTCCCACCAGGTCATCGGGCCGCCGAGCCCCATGACCAGCAGGAGCGGTGCGCCGTCGGGGTCCCCGAAGGTCTGGTAGCAGAGCTCGATGCCGTTCCCGACCGGTGCGAAGTACTCCTCGGACTCGACCACCTCGGCGGGGTCGGGGGTGCTGGCGGCCACGGGTCCAGTCAACACCGCTGTCCGCAACGGCGCATGAACCGGGGTAGAACCGGTTACCGTCTGGAGGTGAGCACCCTCGCGTCGTTCCTCCAGCCGGAGGGCTTCACGCGTCCGCCGCTGGGCGCCGTGCTCCGCGAGAGCAGCGTGGTGGGGGAGAGCGGGCGGTACCTCGTGCGCACCGTCGCCGACCGCCGCGACCGACGCTCCCGGACCCGCGTCGCGGTGGCGCGGGAGCAGCACCCGGTGGTGCTGGTCCCCGGCTTCATGGCCGGTGACGGGTCACTGAGCCTGCTGGCCAGGTTCCTGCGCCAGCAGGGCTTCCGCACCTATCGCTCCCGGATCACCGCCAACGTCGGCTGCACCGTGAGCGCGTCCGCGCTGCTCGAGCAGCGGATCGAGTCGGTGGCGCTCCGCCGCGGCACCCGGGTGCTGATCGTGGGCCACAGCCTGGGCGGCATGCTGGCCCGCGGCCTCGCCGTCCGCCGCCCCGACCTGGTGGGCGGGATCGTCACCCTGGGCAGTCCGATGATGGCGCCCGCCGCTCATCACGCGTCGCTGACCCGCAGCGTCGAGATGCTCATCCGGCTCGGCCGCGCCGGGATCCCCGGCCTGATGTCGGAGGACTGCGTCGCCGGCGCCTGCGCGCGGGCCAGCTTCGACGAGGCCCGGACCCCGATGCCGGCCGGCGTGGACTTCACCACGATCTACTCCCGGCGCGACGGCATCGTCGACTGGCGAGCCTGCATCGACCCGCTCGCCCACGCCGTCGAGGTGACGGCCTCGCACACCGGCATGGCGTTCGACCCCCGCGTGGCCGACCACGTGCTGGCCGCCCTGCGGGCGACCACCTCGAGGTCGTCAGTGCTCGAAGTCGACCGCGGCGTAGGCGCGTAGCTTCGACAGCCGGTGCTGGCTGGTGATCGAGCGGATGGTGCCGCTGCGCGAGCGCATCACCAGGGAGTGCGTGGTCGCGCCGCCGGCCCGGTAGCGCACCCCGCGCATCAGCTCGCCGTCGGTGATCCCGGTGGCCGCGAAGAAGCAGTCGTCGCCGGTGACCAGGTCGTCGGTGTGCAGGATGTGGTCGTCGTCGAGGTGGTGTCCCGCGTCGAGCGCCCGCTGCCGCTCGTCGTCGTCGCGTGGCCAGAGCCGTCCCTGGATCACCCCTCCGGTGCACTTCATGGCGCACGCGGCGATGATCCCCTCGGGGGTGCCGCCGACGCCGAGCAGCAGGTCGATGCCGGTGTCGGGCAGCGACGCCATGATGGCGCCGGCCACGTCGCCGTCGACGATGAACTTGATGCGGGCGCCGGTGGCCCGGATCTCCTCGACCAGCTTCTGGTGGCGGGGACGGTCGAGCAGCACGACGGTGACGTCCTCGGGGCTGGAGCCCTTGGCCTTGGCCACCTGGTGGATGTTCTCGGCCACCGGGTAGCGGATGTCGACCACCTCGGCCGCCTCCGGGCCGGCCACCAGCTTCTCCATGTAGAAGACCGCGGAGGGGTCGTACATCGACCCGCGCGGGGACACCGCCAGCACCGCGATGGCGTTGTTCATGCCCTTGGCGGTCAGCGTGGTGCCGTCGATCGGGTCCACCGCGACGTCGCAGAGGGGGCCGGTGCCGTCGCCGACCTGCTCGCCGTTGTAGAGCATCGGGGCGTTGTCCTTCTCACCCTCCCCGATCACCACGATCCCGTTCATGCCGATGCCGGAGATGGTCGCGCGCATGGCCTCCACGGCCACGTCGTCGGCGCCGTTCTTGTCGCCGCGGCCGACCCAGCGGCCGGCGGCCATCGCGGCCGCCTCGGTGACCCGCACCAGCTCCATCGCGAGGTTGCGGTCGGGCGGTTCCTTGTGGCTGGTCTCCTCGGGAAGGGCGTCCATGGGGCCGACTGTAGTGGTCCTAGGCCGGGTCCCCCGCGGCGGAGTAGGTCTCCACGGCGGTCTCCTTCACGCTCAGCCACACCGCGCGGCCGGGCTCCAGCCCGAGCTCCGCGGCTGCCGCCGGGGTCACGTCGGCCAGCAGGTTCGGCTCGGCGTCGACCAGCAGCCGCAGGGCGTCCCCGTGCGGCATGACCCCGAGGATGACGCCCTGCCAGCGCAGCCGGGCCGACCCCTCGGGCTGGTGCAGCGAGACGGTGACCGTGGTCGGGCTGAAGGCGGTGAACGTGTCACCCTCCCGCAGCACGTTCAGCCCGACGAGGCGCGCCACGTGGTCGGTCCGGGGACGGGCCGCCACCTCGGCGGGGGCGCCCTCCTGGGCGATCCGGCCCTCGTCCAGGACCAGCACCCGGGTGGCCAGCGTGAGCGCGTCGAGGGCGTGGTGGGTGACCAGCAGCGTGATGCCGGCGTACGCCGCGAGGTGCCGGGCGAGCTCGAGCCGGAGCGCGGTGGCGACCCCGACGTCGAGGCCGGAGAACGGCTCGTCGAGCAGCAGGAGCGCCGGCTCGGTGGCGAGGGCGCGCGCGATGGCGACCCGCTGCGCCTGCCCGCCGGACAGCTCGCGGGGACGGCGGTCGACGAGGTCGCCCACGCCGAACCGCTCGAGCCAGGTCCGCGCGGTGGCCGCCGCCTCGGCGCGGGTGCCACCGCGGCTGCGCACCCCGAAGGCGACGTTGTCGAGGGCGGACAGGTGGGGGAACAGGGCCTGCTCCTGGAACACCAGGCCGATGCGCCGGTCGCGGACGAGCACCGGTGGGTCCGTCCACGAGAGGCCGCCGACCTCGACCCGCCCGCCCGGGTCGACGATCCCGGCCAGCGCCCGCAGCAGGGTGGTCTTGCCGGCGCCGTTGGGGCCGATCACCGCGACCACGTCACCGGGCTCGGCGGCGAAGGACGCGGTGATCCGGCCGGGCACGTCGATCTCGGCGCGCAGCGCGCCGGGCGCGGCGACGCTCATGGCCTGACCAGCCAGCGGTTGCGGAGCGCCGCCAAGATGGCGACCGAGACGATGAGCAGGATCATGCTGAGCGTGCGGGCGACGGCCGGGTCCGACTGCAGCGCCCCGTAGATGAGGCTCGGCATCGTCTGGGTGGTGCCGGGGTAGTTCCCGGCGAAGGTGATGGTCGCGCCGAACTCGCCGAGCGAGCGGGCCCAGGCCAGGATCGAGCCGGCCACCACCCCGGGCAGCGCCAGCGGCAGGGTGATCCGGCGGAACGTGGTCCAGCGCGTGGCGCCGAGGGTGGCCGCGACGATGTCGTACTCCTCGCCGGACGCCCGCAGCGCACCCTCGACCGCGAGGATGTAGAAGGGCATCGCGGCGAACGTGTGCGCGAGGACGACGGCGGTCATCGTGTAGGGGATCGTCTGTCCGGTCAGGTCGCGCAGAGCCCCGCCGATGAGTCCGTTGCGGCCCAGCGCGGTCACCAGGGCGACGCCCGCGACCACCGGCGGCAGCACCAGCGGGACGGCCACCGCGGCCCGCAGCAGGGAGCGGCCACGGAAGTCGACCCGCGCGAGCAGCCACGCCAACGGGGTGCCGAACACCAGGCAGCCGGCGACCGTCGCCAAGGACGTGACGGCGGTGATCGTCAGCGCGTCGCGCACCGCCTCGGTGCCGAGCAGCGAGAAGAACTCCGACCAGGGGGTGGCGAGGATCAGCGTGAGCAGCGGGACGACGAGGAAGACGGCCGCGACCAGCGCCGGCACCAGCAGCACCGCCGGTGGGGCCCCCAGGGCCCGACGCGTGGTCACGCAGGCGGGCCGAACCCGGCGTCGGCCAGCACCTGCTGGCCCTGCTCGGACAGCACCAGGTCCATGAACTCCTGGGCCAGGTCGGGGTCCTCGGACTGGTCGAGGGTGGCGATGGGGTAGACGTTGGGCTGCTCGTCGGCGCCCTCGATGTCGATCGCCGTGACGGCGTCCCCCGCGGCGACCGCGTCGGTCCGGTAGACGATCCCGGCGTCGGCCTCGTCCGCGGTCACCTTGGCCAGCACGGCCTTCACGTCGACCTCGAGGCTGGCCGGCTCGGCGGTGATGCCGCCCGCCTCGAGCAGGGCCGCCGCGGCCTTGCCGCAGGGCGCGGTGTCCACGCACACGACGTACGTCGCGTCGTCGAGGTCGGCGAACGTCGTGATGCCCGCGGGGTTGTCGGCCGGGGTGACCAGCACCGCGACGTTGCTGGCGAAGGTCTCGGGGCCGTCGGCGACGACGTCGCCGTCGACCGCGGTCTCCATGGTCGCCTCGTCGGCGGTGGCGAGGACGTCGCCGGGGGCGCCGTCGACGGCCTGCTGGGCCAGGGTCGCCGACGAGTCGAAGGCGAGGTCCACCGTGACCCCGTCATGGGTCGACTCGAACTCCTCGGCAAGAGTCGTGAAGGTCTCCGTCAGCGACGATGCCGCCAGCACGGTGAGCGTGGTGCCGCCGCCGTCGGTGCTCCCGGTGTCCTCGGCGTCGTCGTCCGCGCCGCACGCCGCCAGCGGCAGCAGGGCCGCGAGGGCGAGCACGGCGAGGGACGCGCGGACGGGGTCCTGGGCGTTCACGGGCGCTCCACGACGACGTTGGTGGACTTGACGGAGGCGAGGGCGCGGACGCCGGGCTCGAGGCCGAGCTCGTCGGCGGCCTCCGCGCTCATCAGGGACACCAGCCGGTACGGACCACAGATCAGCTCGACCTGGGCCATGACGGTGTCCTTCTTGACGCGGGTGACGATCCCGGCGAGCCGGTTGCGTGCGCTGACCGCCGCCGCGCGGGTGGCGTCCCGGTCGGGATGCTCGGCGAGCGACTCGGCCAGGGCGGCCAGGTCGGTCCCGACGACGTGGCTGCGGCCGTCCTCGGTCACGGCGGTCAAGCGGCCCGCCTCGATCCAGCGCCGGACGGTGTCGTCGCTGACACCGAGGAGCTCCGCCGCTTCGGCGATCCGATAGGTCGTCACGGCGCAAGCGTGCCGCATCCGCGGATGCTTGTCCACGTGTGGACACCCGCAGATGCGGATCGATGCTCAGCCGAGCCAGGCCAGCCCAGTCAACGTCGCCACGCCGGCGACCAAGGCGAGCGGGGTGATCACCAAGGAGACCCGGTGGAACTCCCACGACGACGGGGGCAGCTCGAGCCGGTCCAGGCCGCGCCGCCACAGCAGGTTGGCCAACGAGCCCGTCCAGGTCAGCCCGGAGCCGACGTTGAGACCGATCAGCGCGGCCAGGATCGCGGTGGTGCCCAGGGGGACCAGCAGCGGCAGCACGAGCAGGGTGGCGGAGAGGTTGGTGACGAGCGCGGCGAGCAGCATCGCGACGACCGCGATCGTCATCAGGTCGGCGAACGAGGTGCTGTCGTCGGGCAGCAGGTCGGCGACCGCGGTGCCGAGGGGCCCGGTGGCGAGCGCGGCGACCACGACCCCGAGACCCAGGACGAAGAGCGCGAAGCCCGGGTGGGCCGAGCGCACCACCTCGGCCGGAGCGAGCAGCCGGTGCCGGTACGCCCAGCCGACCAGCACCACCGCAGCCGCCCCGGACACCCAGAACGGGTCGATCCCCGCCTGCGACGCGGCGACGAAGCCGGCCAGCATCACCGCGAGCACCACCACGGGGGTGCGCGCGGCGGTGACGGCGTCGAGGTCGCGGGAGACCGGACGGGCCGGCCCGCGCAGGTCGTCGCGGAAGAGCAGGCGCAGCGCGACGTACTCGACAGCGAGCACCACGGCCGTCACCGGGGCCATCCGGGCGGCGAAGCCGGCGAAGGTGAGGTGCAGGTGCGGCAGGGCCAGGAGGTTGGTGAGGTTGGAGACCGGGAGGAGCAGCGAGGCGGAGTTGGCCATCCGCAGCGAGGAGTAGGCCGACGGCCAGGGTGAGGCGTCCACGGCGAGGGCCGCCCCGACCACGACCGGCATCAGCAGCACCACGGTGGCGTCGAGGCTCAGCACGGCCGTGACGAGGGCGGCCAGCACGAACACCCCGGTCATCAGGGCCGCCGGTCGGCCGCCGCTGAGCCGGGCGACCACGCGGGCACCCTGCACGAAGACCCCCGCTCGCGCGCAGACCTCGCCGACGACGAGGATCGACATCAAGAACAGCAGCACCGGCCCCAGGTGCCGGACCACCGCCTCGGCCTCGGCGCGCGACAGCAGACCGGTCGCGAGGGTCGCGACTGCGGCCACCACGCCGACCCCGGCCTCGACCCGGCCCGAGGGATGCCGGACCGCCGTGACCAGCAGGACGACCAGCGCCACCACCGGAACCGCCTCGCGCGCGAGGTCGGCGAGGGGCGGCACGGACGAAGGTTACGGTCCGGGGACAATGGCGCCGTGAGCACGCCACAGCCCGCGCCGGCGGGGCGTTACCAGCGGTCGGCCGGCGGCATGGTGGGCGCCATGGTCGTGCTGCTCGTGGCGGTCGCGGCGTTCGTGGCGTTCCGGGGACTGACCCGGGACCAGCCGGAGGTGCGGCCGGAGGCGACCGACTACCTGTCGTCGGTGCGCCTCCTGCAGTCCGCCGACCGCACCGTCGTGTACCCGGACGCGCTGCCCAGCGGGTGGATCGCCACGCGGGCCGACGCCGGAGCGGCCGGCGACGAGTCGTGGAGCCTCAACCTGCTCACCGACGGCGACCTCTTCGTCGGGGTCCGGCAGGAGGACGCCGAGCTCGAGACCCTGGTGGACACCTACGTCGACCCGGACGCGGTGGAGGGCGAGACGATCGGCGTCGAGAACGCGCTCGCGCCCCGCTGGCGGCAGTTCACCGACGACGGCGGGGACACGGCGTACGCCGCGGAGGTCGACGGGGACTGGGTCCTGGTCTACGGCTCGGCCTCGACCGCGGACCTGCTGAGGGTCGTGGAGTCGCTCACCGACGCGGACCTCTGACTCAGTCCGTGCGGGCCTCCATCGCGGCGTCGAGCCGCTGCCGAGCGCCGTCGAGGGCCTCCTGGCAGATGGTGGCGAGCTGCTCACCGCGCTCCCACAGGGCCAGGGACTCCTCCAGGGTGGTGCCGCCGGCCTCGAGCGTGCGGACGACCTCGATGAGCTGGTCGCGGGCCTCTTCGTAGCTGGGCGTGGGCCCAGAAGTGGGCGCAGGAGTGCTGTCAGCGGGCATCGGGGTCTCCATCTGCTTCTGTGGCGAGGTCAGGGGCGGGATCTGGGGCGGTGAGAGGTTCGAGCCGGTCGACGGTGGCGTGCACGCGGCCGTCGGCGACCCGGGCGCTGACCCGGTGACCGGCGGCCAGGGTGGCCACCGAGGTGACCGGGTGGCCGTCGGCGTCCTGGAGCACGGCGTACCCCCGGCGCAGGGTGGCCAGCGGCGACAGCGCGCGGGCCCGCGCCACCTGGTGGCCGATGTCGTCGGCGGCGCGGTCGAGCGTGTGGCCGAAGCTGCGCCGGGCGCGCTGGCGCAGCATCTCGATCTCGTCGCTGCGCGCGTCGAACAGCGACGCGGGCGCGGCCAGGGCGGGGCGGGACCGGAGACCGTCGAGGCCGGCCTGCTCGCGCAGCGAGGATCTGCTCCACCACGGCCCGGATCCGGTCGCGGGCCCGGAGCGACGTGGCGCGACTCGTCGGCCACGTCGGGGACGACGAGCTTGGCGGCGTCGGTCGGCGTGGACGCGCGCACGTCGGCCACCAGGTCGAGCAGCGGCTGGTCGGGCTCGTGACCGATCGCCGAGACCACCGGGGTGCGCATCGCGTGCACGGCCCGGAGCAGCGCCTCGTCCGAGAACGGCAGCAGGTCCTCCACCGAGCCGCCGCCTCGGGCGACGATGACCACGTCGACGCGGGGGTCGCGCTCGAGCCGGTCGAGACCCTCCATCACCTCGGCGGCCGCACGCTGGCCCTGCATCGCGGCGTACGCGATCTCGAAGGCGACCGCCGGCCAGCGGCGGCGGGCGTTCTCGACCACGTCCCGCTCGGCGGCCGAGCTGGGCGCGGTGACCAGTCCCACGCGGCCGGGCAGGAAGGGCAGGGCGCGCTTCAGCTCGGGTGCGAACAGCCCCTCGGCGGCGAGCAGCTGGCGGCGCCGCTCGAGCCTGGCGAGCAGCTCGCCGAGGCCGACCATCCGGATCTCCCGGGCGTAGAGCGACAGGGTGCCGCGGTTGGCGTAGTACGACGGCCGGGCGTGCACCACCACCCCGGCGCCCTCGACGAGCGGCGGGTCGAGGCCGTCGAACAGGGTCCGCGCGCAGGTCAGCGGCACCGAGATGTCGGCGACCGTGTCCCGCAGCGTCATGAAGACGGTGTTGACCCCGGGCCGGCGGCTGATCTGCGCGATCTGCCCCTCGACCCACACCGAGCCGAGCCGGTCGATCCAGCCGGAGATCGCGTTGGCGATCTGCCGGACCGGCGCCGGCGACTGGAGGGAGGTCTCGAGGGCCATGGCGGGCAGCCTAGGCCACGATGACCGCCCCCGACGGGCCGCGACCGTAGACTCGGCCCATGAGCACCGACCTGGGTCAGCCGCGTGTCCTGCCTGCCGGACGAGGCGGAGCGGGCGGTGCTGCTGGCGGCGCCGCGCGGCTACTGCGCCGGCGTCGACCGCGCGGTGATCACCGTCGAGAAGGCCCTCGACCTCTACGGCGCCCCGGTCTACGTGCGCAAGCAGATCGTGCACAACAAGCACGTGGTCGTCGACCTCGAGGCGCGCGGCGCGATCTTCGTCGAGGAGCTCGACGAGGTGCCGGAGGGCCGGACCGTGGTGTTCTCGGCGCACGGCGTCTCGCCCGAGGTGCACCGGCAGGCCGAGGTCCGGCGCTGCAAGACCATCGACGCCACCTGCCCGCTGGTGACCAAGGTGCACCACGAGGCGAAGCGCTTCGCCGACGACGACTACGACATCCTGCTGATCGGCCACGAGGGCCACGAGGAGGTCGAGGGCACCGCGGGGGAGGCGCCCGAGCACATCCAGCTCGTGCAGGTCCCGGCCGACGTCGCCGAACATCGAGGTCCGCGACCCCGCCAAGGTCGCCTGGCTCTCGCAGACCACGCTGTCGGTCGACGAGACGCTCGAGACGGTGGCGGCGATCCGCGAACGCTTCCCGCTGCTGCTCGACCCGCCCAGCGACGACATCTGCTACGCCACCCAGAACCGCCAGCTCGCCGTCAAGGAGATCGCCGTCGACGCCGACCTGGTGATCGTGGTCGGCTCCGGCAACTCCTCCAACTCCGTGCGGCTGGTCGAGGTCGCCCTCGAGGCGGGCGCGAAGGCGTCGTACCGCGTCGACGACGCCTCGGAGATCGACGAGGCCTGGCTCGACGGCGTGCGCACGGTGAGCGTCACCTCCGGTGCGAGCGTGCCCGAGGACCTGGTGGACGGCGTGCTGGCCTTCCTCGCCGAGCGCGGCTACCCCGACGCGCAGGCCGTGCACAGCGCCGAGGAGTAGCCTGATCTTCGCGCTGCCGCCGGAGCTGCGCCGCGACCTGCGCGCCGCCGCGCGAGTCCTGACCGCGACATGGCGAGGTACGTCGACCTCCACCCGGACAACCCGCAGCCGCGGCTGGTCCAGCAGGTCGTCGACGCGCTGAGCGACGACGCGCTGATCGCCTACCCGACCGACTCCGGCTACGCCCTCGGCTGCCGGCTGGGCAACCGGGACGGTCGCGACCGGATCCTGCGGATCCGCGACCTCGACGAGCAGCACCACTTCACGCTGATGTGCGCGACTTCGCCCAGCTCGGCCAGTTCGTGCACGTCGACAACCACGCGTTCCGGGCGATCAAGGCCGCCACGCCCGGTCCGTACACGTTCATCCTGCCGGCGACCGGTGAGGTGCCGCGCCGGCTGATGCACCCCAAGAAGCGGACCGTCGGGGTGCGGATCCCCGACCACGTCGTCGTGCACGCGCTGCTGGCCGCCGCTCGGCGAGCCGCTGCTGACCAGCACGCTGATCCTGCCCGGCGAGGAGGAGCCCCGGACGTGGGCTGGGAGATCAAGGAGGAGCTCGACCACGACGTCGACCTCGTCGTCGAGGCCGGCGAGACCCCCGCGGTGCCGACCACCGTCGTGGACTGGTCGGAGGACGTCGCCGGAGGTCATGCGCGTGCGGCGCCGGTGACCCCGACCGCTTCGTCGGGCTGAGCCGTCGGCTGGAGGCAGGTCGCGGACGTGCACCGCCGGGTGGTGCGGACGCGGAGCGAGGCTGGCCAGGAACAGCACGTAGCCGACGAGCAGGGCCCGCGGTGTGCACGGAGAGCCCGGACACCACGGCCTGGACGACGCCGTCGGCGGGGTGCGCGATCATCCCGGGCGGCGTCGAGGCCGACCAGCGTGAAGACGCCGAGCATGAGCAGGGGCGGCAGCACCCCGACGGTGAAGAAGTCGGTGGGTCGCACCCGCCAGCGCGACGCGACGCAGAGCGCCACGAAGCACAGGTCGAAGAACGAGGCTGACCCGCCCGACGAGCAGCAGGTCGAGCGACACCGCGGTCAGCGTGACCGCGACGCCCGAGCGCGACGACCTGGCGGCCCGGCTCCTGGCCGTCGTGCCAGAGCGTGGCGGGCCCGGGGCTACGTCGCGAGCGGTTGCCTCGGCGGCTCACAGCGCCACGGTAGGGGCGGAGTCCGGCTCGTCGTCGGAGCCGCGCCGCGGGCGACCGGGTGGAGCTCGGACCGGGGCCAGCGAGCGGGCGGTGGCCTCGACCTGACGCGGTGCCGGCAGCTCGTCGTCGGTCACCGCGAGCTCGCTGAACCGGCGGGCCGTGACCAGCACCCGCGACTCCAGCGAGCCCACCGCCTGGTTGTAGTGGCCGACCGCGGCGTTCAGCGAGCGGCCCACCTGGTCGAGGTGGCCGTCGAGCAGTGCCGAGCCGCTCGTGGAGGTCGCGGCCGAGCCGCTGGATCTCCCGGGCCTGCTCGGCCAGCGTCTCGTGGCTCCAGCCGTGGGCGACCGTGCGCAGCAGCGCGATGAGCGTGGTGGGCGTGGCCAGCACCACCTGGCGGGCGGCGGCGTACTCGATGCAGGTCGGCCGTCGATCTCGAGCGCGGCGGCCGAGGAACGACTCGGCCGGCACGAACAGCACCACGAACTCCGGCGTCTCGGGCAGCGAGCGCCAGTACCGCTTGGCGGACGAGCCCGTCGACGTGGGTGCGCAGCTGGGCGCGCGTGCCGGCGGAGGTGGCGCTCGCGCAGCGTCGTCGTCGTCGGTCGACGTGGCGTCGAGGTAGGCGTCGAGCGGCACCTTGGCGTCGACCACGAGCTGGCGCCGCCGACCAGGTGGACCACCAGGTCGGGGCGGCGGGCGCCGTCGTCGAGGCGCGACCTGCTCGGCGAAGTCGCAGCGGTCGACCAGGCCGGCCAGCTCGACCGCCCGGCGCAGGTGCAGCTCGCCCCAGCGCCCGCGGACCTGCGGCTTGCGCAGCGCGGTGGACAGCGACCGGGTCTCGCGGCGCAGGTCGGTGGAGTACCGCATGTCCTGCACCTGCTGGTGCAGCTGGCCCTGCCAGCTGAGGCGCGGGTGTGCTCGAGGTCGCGCATCTGGTCGCTGCAGCCGCTCGAGCCCCTCCCGCACCACGGCCTGGTCGGCGGCCCGGGCGCGTGCAGCGCGCGGTCGTCGTACGTCGCCGCGGCCGCGGGCCCACAGCACGCCGAGCGCGCGCGCCGAGCAGCGACGCCGACGAGCAGGCACGAGCAGCAGCGACGAACACCGTCGATGCATCTCCATGGCGCGCGCATGATGACGGCGACCACCGACAGTCCCGGCGCGCGGTGCCACGGCGCCGACTCGGCGCGGCGGTGCGGCACAATGCGTGCGATGACCTCGCGTCGCGATCGCCCCAGCTCCGCTCGCGACCGTCGGCCCTGGCCGTCGGCTCCGCGGCGAGCGGGCTGCTCGCCTACGTCTTCTTCGCGCTGGTCACCCGGGCGCTGGGCTGCGGCGGCGGCCGCTCCGGTCTCGGTGCTGTGGGCGTACTGGTCCTTCGCCGGCGCCGCGCTGACCTTCCCGGTGCAGCACTGGATCGCCCGCTCGGTCGTGGCCGACGGCGGCGAGCGGCTCGGTGCGCGCCGCGCTGCCCGGGTGGCCGCGCTGGAGCCTGCTCGCCGGCGCGTCGCCGTCGCCGGGCTCGCGTGGCTGCGGCCGCGACCTGCTCTTCGGCTCGGCCGACGCCGTGGTTCCCGCTGCTGGTGGCGGCGGTGACGCTGGCCTCGGCGGCGATGGGCCTGGTCCGCGGCGTGCTGACCGCCCGCGCGCCGGTTCGGGGCCGTGGCCTGGCGGCTGGTCGGCGAGAACCTCCTGCGCTGCGTCGCGCCGCGGTGCTGCTGAGCGCGCCGGCGTCGACGACTCCGGTCGGCCTACGGCCTGTGCCTGCTGCTCGGGTACGCCGCGGTGCGCTGGTCTGGCCCTCGGCGTTCCGGCTCTCCCGGCGGCGGCACCGACGACGACGGCGACTCGCCGCTGGGCTTCCTCGCCGGCGCGGCCGGCGGGCAGGTCATCGGCCAGGTGGTGCTCACCGGCGGCCCGGTCGTGCTGGCGCTGGCCGGCGGCTCCCCGGCCGAGGTCACCGCCCTCTTCGCCGGGCTGGCGCTGTTCCGGGCGCCGTACACGCTGGCGCTGGGGCTGGTCTCCGCAGCTCACCGGCCGGTTCAGCCGGCCTGGTCGTCGCGCGGCCGCCGGGCCGCGCTGCGCCGGCTGCGGCGCTGGTCGCTGGTGCGGCACGGTCGGTCGCCGCCGGCGCGCCGCCGCCGTCGGCGCGCTGCTCGGCCCGGTGCTGCTGCGCCTGGTCTTCGGCGGCGGACGTCACGCTGGCGCGCGGGCGCCTCGCGCTGGTCGCGACCGGCAGCACCGTCGCGATGGCCAACCTGGTGGTCACCGCTGATGGTGCTGGCGCTGGGACCGCGCCGGCGTGCTGATCCGGGCCTGGCCGCTCGCGCTGGCTGCCCGGCGTCGCGTGGTTCGTGTCGCCGCGGTCGCCGGTGCCTCGACCGGACCTGCGTGCGGCCTTCCTGGTCGTCGAGGTCGTCGCCTTCGGCCTGCTCGTGCGCGAGGAGTCCCGCGGCACGGCCGCGCTGCGCTGACCGGGCCTAGCCGGGTCGCGAGCCGCCACGAACACCGACGAGCCGAACGGCAGGTCGCGGCGGCGCAGCACCCGCGCCTCGGCCGCGGACAGACGCCGGTCAGCAGCCGGTCGACGCCGCGGCGACACCTGCGGCAGCCCGGCGGCGGTCGCCGGGCCGCGCCGCGCGCGCACCCGGCGCCAGCCGCTCGGCGGCGAAGACCGGGAAGACCGCGGCGAAGCCGTAGGTCGACGCGCAGCACCTCGAAGCCCGGCGAGCTCCAGCGCGCGCCACGAGCCGGGGCCGGGTGTAGCGGCGGTGGTGCCCGGCCCGCACGTCGTGGTCGGTCCAGGCCCACTGGTAGGCCGGCACCGAGACGCAGCAGCCGACCGCCCGGCACGAGCACCCGGGCCAGCTCGGCCACGCGCCGCGGCCTCGGGCTCGCAGTGCTCGAGGACGTCGAAGGCGCCGACCACGTCGAAGCGTGCGCGTCCGCGAACGGCAGGGCCAGGGCCGAGGCGCAGACGCCGCGCCCCGGGGACCAGCCCGCGCGGGTCCACGTCGAGCGCGACCCGGTGCGTGGTCGCCGCGCATCCAGGACACGCTGGGCCCGTCCGCGCTGCCGACGTCCAGCACCCGCCGGGGCGAGCCGAGGTGGTCACCCAGCGCGGCGCGCAGCAGGTCGGTCCGGGCCGCGGTACCACCAGTAGCCGGGCTGGTCGATCGACTGCGAGCCGTGGCTGCGGCGACGTCGGTGCATCGACACCCCCGCGGTGAGCGCGCCGACCAGCGAGTCGACGACCCGGTCGCTGTCGTCGGCGCTCAGGTTGTTGTGGAAGGGCAGGCGCATCAGCCGGCCGCTGATGTCGGTGGTGACCGGGCACTCGGTGGGCGCGACGGCGAACCGCTGCCCGCCGTCGGAGTCGTGCAGCGGGCACGTAGTGGAAGGTCGTCTGCACGCCCTCCTCCCGCATCTGCTTCATCGACCCGGGTGCGGGTCTCGTGGTCGGGCAGCAGCACGTGGAACAGGTGGTAGGCCGGCACGGCGTCCTCGGGGACGGTCGGCAGCGTCAGGCCCAGCTCGGCCGGCGTGCGGCGTCAGCAGCCTCGACGTACCGCTCGTAGCACGCGCGCGGCGCTTGCGCCTGGATGACCTCGCGCTGCTCGAGCTGCCCGAGCAGGTACGCCGCGAGCGCGTCGGAGAGCCCGAAGGACGAGCCGGTGTCGCGCCAGGAGTACTTGTCGACCTGGCCCTGGAAGAACGCCTTGCGGTTCGGTGCCCTTGTCGTAGAGCACCCAGGCCCGGTCGACGTCCGCGGGGTCGTTGAGCACGAGCGCCCCGCCCTCGCCGCAGACGAAGTTCTTGGTCTCGTGGAAGCTGAGGGTCGCGAACCGGCCGAGGCTGCCCAGCGGCTGGCCGCGCCAGCGGCCGAAGAGCCCGTGCGCGTTGTCCTCGATGACGGCGACGTCGGGCCGGTCCGTCAGCACCTCGCGCAGGCCGTCCATGTCGCAGACGATGCCGGCGTAGTGCACCACCACGACCGCGCGCACCGAGTCGTCGAGCAGCTCGGCGACGTGGCGCGGGTCGGGGCCGAGGGTCCGCGGCTCGATGTCGCAGAACAGGATCCCGGCGCCCTGCGCGCACGAAGGCGAGCGCGGAGCTGACGAACGTGAACGACGGCACGATCACGGTGTCGCCCGGCTGCAGGTCGAGCAGCAGCGCGCTCATCTCGAGCGCGGCGGTGCAGGAGGTGGTCAGCAGCACCTCGGCGGCGCCGGTCTCGTCCTGCAGGAGCTCGCCGCGCCTGCTGCGAGAACGGGCCGCCGGACGACGTGTGGCCGCCGCCGATCGCCTCGCGCGATGTGCTCGAGCTCGGCGCCCTCGACGCTGACCTTGTTGAACGCGATCTCGGGCAGCGTCGGTCACTGCTCGTCCTCCTCGGTCGTGGTCACGTCGCCGTCGGCCCAGGGCAGCGGGCGCCCCAGCAGCCGCGGCGAGGGCGCGGTCGCTGCTCGTGCGAAGTACTCCGCGCAGCCGCGCCGAGCAGGTCCGTCGTCGAGCGGCGGGCGCGGCCTGCCGTGCTCTCGTTGACCGGGGTCGCCCAGCGACGGGCGGACGGAAGTCCGGGTCGACCCCGAGCCAGGCGTAGAGGTCCGCAGACGCGTCGCGGTCGCGCCTGCAGTCTCCTCGAGGAACAGCACGGTGACGTCGTCGCCGAAGCGGTCCAGCCACGGGCCGAGGTAGTCGACGTAGCGACCGCGCTCGAGGTAGGCGAACGGCGAGACCGACGTGAGCGCGGGGTCCCACGGCAGCGGGCCCTCGAGGTTGGCGCGCCAGCGCGTCGGCGAGGCTGCGCGTCTCGAGGCCCGGCGTCGGTGCTGAACGCCCAGTGCGACACGCGCCCGCGCGACCGGGTCGCGCAGCTGGACGAGGATCAGCGGGTCGCCCGAGCACGGCGCGCGGCCCGCGCGGCCGCCTCGGGTACTCGAGGTAGCTGGTGCTCTTCTCGCCGAGCACGCGTCTCGTCGCGCGGCGTGGGCGAAGTAGGTCGCGTCGTACCACTCCGCGCCCGCGGCCGGCGAGCTCGTCGGAGAGGAACACCTTGGGCTCGGGCCGCGCGGGCGCGGCCATCGCGACCTGCGGGTGCGCGGCGAGCAGGTCGTGCAGGTACGTCGTGCCGCAGCGCTGGGCCCCGATCGACCAGCAGGTGCCGCGTCACTCCGGGCACCCGGCGTCGTGACGTGGTAGCTGTCCTGGGCGCTGACCGCGTTGAGCGTGCGGACGACGTACTCGCCGAGCATCGAGAGCAGCGCGATCGTGAAGCCGTTGAAGACCGAGAGCAGCACGACCGTGGTCGTCCAGCCCTGCACGTGGGTGTCGCCCGAAGCAGCCCGGAGCAGCAGGTAGAACGCGCCGAGCAGCGAAGCTCACGCCGGCGATCGCCGAAGCCGACCATGGCCGCGAGCCGCAGCGGGAACGACGAGTAGCTGAACAGGATCGTCAGCACCAGCGCGCAGGATCCGCAGCATGCTGTAGTTGCTCTTGCCGACCGCGCGGGGCTCGTGGCGCACCGTGACGTTGCTGCGCTTGCGGGAGTAGAGCAGCGCCTGGCCGGTGATGTAGGGGTAGCGCGGTGCTGCGAGGCGCAGATCCGGTCCACGACGTCGCGGCGCAGGATCCGGAAGTTGGAGACCGACGAGGTCGTCGGGCTGGCCGAAGATCCGCCGGTTGATCATGCCGATCATCTTGCTGCCCAGCCGGCGGTAGCCGGCCGCCTGCTTGCGTCTCGAACTCGCCGAAGACGACGTCCTTGCCGGTCATCGCCTCGTCGATGAGCAGCAGCGCCTGGTCGGGCGGGTTCTGCAGGTCGTCGTCCATGGTGATGACGTAGTCGCCGGTGGACTCGCGCAGCCCGGCCAGGTTGGCGTGGTGCTGGCCGTAGTTCTTCAGCATGTCGAGCGCGACCACGTGCGGGCAGCGGTGCGCGCCTTCTCGGCGATGACGTCCCAGCTGCCGTCGGGGCTGCCGTCGTTGACGAGGATGACCTCGTGGTCGCAGGCCGGCCTCGGTGAACACCTCGACGACGCGGTCGACGGTGGTGCCGACGATCTGCTCGCTGTTGTAGACCGGGATCACCACGGAGTAGCGTGAACTGCGCGCCGGTCGAGGGGCCGGTGCACCGGGCGGGCGACGTCATGGCGCGCATCCTGTCACAGCGCGGCTCAGCCGCCCAGGCGCTCGTCCGCAGGCCGCTCGAGGGCGCCGGGTGCCCGAGCGTCGCCGCGCGCACGTACCAGCTACCAGCCCGTAGCTGGCGCCGACGTCGACGTAGTCCTGCCAGCAGCGCGGGCATCAGCCAGTCGGGCATGCGCGGCCGCGTCGCCCACGGTGATGACCGTCGGCTGCCTGCTCGCGCGACCAGCCGCGGCGTAGCCGTCGATGCCGCCGGGCCAGGTGTCGTCGACGTAGTCGCTCGAGGCCGTTGCCGAACAGCTGGTAGCGCGACGAGGTTGCGCTGGTGGGCCAGCACCAGCGGCTGCGGGCGCCTCGACCGACAGCATGCGTGGCGTCGGCGGGCAGGAGCGCCATCACGCGCGTCGACGTCGGCGCGCTGCTCGTCGAGCGTCGTCGTCGCGGTTCGTCAGGGACCAGTCGACGCCGACAGCGCGGTGGCGACCAGCGCCCAGACCAGCGTCAGCACCGGCCGACGCGACCGCGGGCCGGCAGCCCGCCGGCGAGCAGCGCGACGAGGCCGCCGATGCCGAGCGCGGAGACCGGGCAGCACGATCAGAACGCGTCCGGCCAGCCGTTGAACGCCTTGAACGACCAGAGCACGCCCACGAGGACGTCGCGACGGCGAAGAGCGACCAGGGCCGCGGCCGCAGCGGCGTGCGACGACGGCGGCGCGCCAGCGCGACGACGGCCGAGCCAGCACGAGCGAGGCCGAGACCGACGATGACGAGCCCACAGCTGGCCAGCCGTAGGCGTCGACGATGCCGCCGCCAGGCTCGCTCGAGGTCGTCGGCCAGGCCCGGTCTGCTCGGTGTAGCTGCAGGTTGATGCAGGACGAAGTCGTCGAAGAAGACCTGCGAGCTCCCCGATCGCGACGTAGACGCCGACGATCGCGACCGTGGCGACGATCCCGCCGACGGCGATGCGGACCAGCGCCCGGCAGCCTGCGTGCCGCGCTCGGCCGAGCAGCGCCGCGACCGCGGCGACGGCGGCGATGGCCGGGAAGAACGACCGGCTGCCAGGTCAGCGTGGACAGGGCGATGAACGCGCCGGTCGTGCCCCAGCGCTGGTGGACCATGGCCAGCAGGGCGAGCGCGAGCAGCAGCACCATCGTGGTCTTCTCGCGCGGCCCGCCGGTGGCGTAGGTGATGAAGCCCTCGGAGGCACAGCAGCGCGGCCGCGGAGGCGACGCCGGCCAGCCGGCGAGCGGTACAGGTCGCGGCCGAGCAGGTAGACCACCCAGACGCAGGCGACCGACGAGCAGCATGAACGAGCACCCGCATGCCGAGGAGGTCGTCGACGCCGACCAGGCCGGCCGACCAGCGCGCCGATGCCCGGGCACCAGGTGGGCCAGCGGCCCGGCGCGGTTGAGGATCGCCGACGTACGGCGCGACGCCCGTCGGCGACCTGCTGGCCGCCGTACGCGTAGACGCGCGAGGTCGCGGGTCAGCGCGCCCGTCGAAGCCGTGCAGCAGGTAGACGACCAGCGGCGACCAGGCCGCAGCGGCGGCGACGCGGGTCGACGCCGGACGCAGCGTCGGGTCTCCGGGCGGGCGTCGAGGCGGGCGCGCCGTCGGTCCGTCAGGCCACGTCGACGAGCACCGGCGCGTGGTCGGAGGCGCCGGTGCCGGCGCGCTCGTCGCGGTCGATGAACGCGTCGGTCACCCGGTCGGCGAGCGACGGCGAGCCGAGCACGAAGTCGATGCGCAGGCCCGCGGTTCCGCTCGAAGCGCTGCCGGTAGTAGTCCCAGTAGGTGTAGACCTCCGGCCCGGGCGTGTGCGGCCGGACCACGTCGACGTACCCGTCGTCGAGGAAGGCCTGGAAGGCCGCGCGCTCGCGGCGGCGTCACGTGCGTGGACTTCGCGAACTGCGCCATGTCGAAGACGTCCTCGTCGCAGCGGGGCGATGTTCCAGTCGCCGACCAGCGCGGTGTCCTCGCCGAGCCACCCTGCGCGGCCTCGCGCGCAGGCGGGCCAGCCAGTCCAGCTTGTAGACGTAGTGCGGGTCGTCGACCTTGCGGCCGTTGGGCACGTAGAGCGACCAGATCCGGACGCCGCCGCACATCGCGCCGATGGCCCGCGCCTCGGCGGCGACCGGGTCGCCGAAGCCCGGCATGCCCGTCGAAGCCGACCTGCGACGTCCTCGAGCCCGACCCGGCTGACGATCGCGACGCCGTTCCACTGGTTCGTGCCGGCGGCCGCGACGTCGTACCCCAGGGACTGGAGGCCCATCAGCGGCAGCTGGTCCTCGCGGGCCTTGGTCTCCTGCAGCGCCAGCACGTCGACGTCGTGGCGTTGCAGGAACGCCTCGACGCGGTCGATGCGGGAGCGGAGGGAGTTGACGTTCCAGGTCGCGATGCGCACGGCCCCGACCCTAGTGCGAGCGAGAAGTGGCCCGACGGGGCTACCGTGCCGGAATGACTTCCAAGCAGACCCCGCCATGGTTCCGGACCGACGTGGCGGAGTACGTCGGTGCGCGTGCCACTGCGCCGGACCGGGTGCTCAGCCGCCTCATCGAACGCACCCGCGCGGAGACCGGCGGTGCGGCCAACATGCAGGTCTCCGCCGACCAAGGCGCGTTGCTGACGCTCCTGACCCGGGTCAGCGGCGCCCGGCGGGCGCTCGAGCTCGGCACCTTCACCGGCTACTCCTCGATCTGCATCGCCCGTGGGCTCGCGGAGGGCGGGTCGTTGCTCTGCTGCGACGTGAGCGAGGAGTACACCGCGGTGGCCCGCGAGGCGTGGGCCGAGGCCGGGCTCACGGACCGGATCGAGCTGCGGATCGCCCCGGCCCTCGAGACGCTGGCGGACCTGGCGGAGACCGAGCCGTTCGACCTGGCCTTCATCGACGCGGACAAGGCGAACTACCCGCACTACTACGAGCGGGTGCTTGCCCTGCTGAGGCCGGGTGGGTTGCTGATGGTGGACAACACGCTGTGGTCCGGTGACGTGGCGCGGCCCGCCGAGCCCGGCTCCACGACCGCGGTCATCCAGGACTTCAACGACCTGGTCGCCGGCGACGACCGGGCCGACAGCGTGATCCTCCCGATCAGCGACGGGCTGACGCTGATCTGCAAGCGCTGACCGTGGCGGTGCTGGACAGGGGACACCACTCGGGACAGGGTGGCCTGATGCGCCTGACTCTCGGAATCCTTGCCACCGCCCTCCTCCTCTCCGCCGCTCCGGTCACTGCCGGCGCCGCCACGTCCGACGAAGGGGCCCGGGCGATGCCCTCGTGGAAGCACGTCGACATCAAGACCAAGCAGGGCTTCCGCGGCCTGGCCGCGGTCGACGCCACCACCGCGTGGGTGGGCGGCAGCGACGGAGGCGTCTGGCGCACCACCGACGCCGGCAAGACCTGGGACAAGGTCGGTCCCGACCTGGAGAAGCCCCTGCTGTTCCGGGACGTCGAGGCGACCGACGCCGACCACGCGCAGATCCTCTCGATCGGCCCCGGTCGTCAGTCCCGCATCTACCGCACCGCCGATGGCGGCGCTGACCTGGGAGCGTACGTTCACCAACAAGGACCAGGACGCCTTCTACGACTGCATGGCGATGTACCCCGACGGCGTCCACGGACTCGCGATGAGCGACCCGGTCGACGGCAAGTTCCGGATCATCCGCACCGAGGACGGTGGCAGCACCTGGTCGGTCGTCTCGCGCAAGGGCATGCCCAAGGCGGTCGACGGCGAGTTCGGCTTCGCGGCCAGCGGCACCTGCCTGGTCACCGCCGGCGCCAACCACGCCTACTTCGCGTCCGGGGGCAGCGCGAGCCGGATCTTCTTCTCCAAGGACCTCGGCAAGACCTGGAAGGTCGGCAACAGCAGGATCCCGGCCGCGGACGCGGGCGGCGTCTTCTCCCTGGCGTTCAAGGACGCGAAGACCGGCATCGCCGTCGGCGGTGACTTCACCGTCCCCGACAACGGCGCGGACGCCTCGTCGTACGGCGCCCGCACGCACTGGACCCGGGGCGGCGACCTCGGCGGCTACCGCTCCGGTGTCGCCTGGCTGTCCGGCAACAAGCCCGTGGCGGTCGCCGTGGGCCCCACGGGCAGCGACATCACCAAGGACGGCGGGCAGTCCTGGAAGGCCTTCGACGACGCGTCGTTCGACGCGGTGATGTGCGCGGCCGACGGCACCTGCTGGGCCTCCGGGGCCGAGGGCGCGGTCGCCATCCTCCGGCGCTGAGCCACTCGTACGACGACTGACCGGTCTCGGTCAGTCGTTACCGAATCGTGACCTTTGCGGGTCTCGCCTCCGAGCGCTCCGGGTCGCTTGACTGACTCGGGCGCCGCCGGTGCAGCACTTCACTTCTCGGAAGGAACACGTATGAAGCGCATTCGCTCGATCTGGGTGGCCACCGCCGCCGCCGGGCTGCTCGCCCTGACTCTCGGGTCGGCTCCGGTCCAGGCCAAGGTCGACGGCCCCGTGCCGACGTTCCAGCAGTTCAAGGCCGCGACGTTCCGCGACGCGGACGGCCAGTTCATCGTCAACGGCGATGAGCCGGTCGCCAACACGCGCGACCTCAAGGCCTACTACAGCGCCCTGCGCGGGTGGGACCAGTCGCTCATCGTGAACACCGTCGGCGGTGTGCAGGACAAGTGGACCGCGGCCCAGGCGCTCAACCTCACCTACTGCGTGAGCACCAAGTTCGGCTCCTCCTACGCAACCGTGGTCAACGCGATGGCGCAGGGGGCGGCGCTGTGGGAGGGCGCGACCGCGAAGGTGAACTTCGTCTACGTGCCGGCCCAGGACGCGAACTGCACGACGCGTAACAACAGCGTGCTGTTCTCGGTGGAGCCCACCAAGACCCGTCAGTACATCGCCCGGTCGTTCTTCCCGAGCACCACGAAGAGCGGGCGCAACATCCTGGTCAACGCGACCTCGCTGGTGACCAGCGCGCCGTGGACGCCGGGCAACATCCTCGGTCACGAGCTGGGGCACACCCTGGGCTTCCGTCACGAGCACACCCGGCCCGAGGCCGGCACCTGCTTCGAGGACAACAACTGGGTGGCGCTGACGCCGTACGACAACGTCTCGATCATGCACTACCCGCAGTGCAACGGCGGCTCGGCGAACCTCACGTTCTCCGCGCTCGACCGCCAGGGTGCGGCGATCGCCTACCCCTGACCGACGGCTGAGCTCGACCCGGACGGCCCCGCACCCGGTGCGGGGCCGTTCGTCGTCCGCTCCAGGAACGGCGTGACCAGCCCCGGCGTCGCCGCGTCGGCCAGGGCGACCGCCCGGGCGAGGGCCAGGTCGCTCACGACGACCTTCTCGGCGCCGGCGGCCGTGGTCGCCACCAGGGTCGACAGTCCGCGCCGACGCTGGAAGAAGCTCTGCTGGACCACCCACCCGATCACGCCGTCGCGCTCCAGCGCCGTACGCCGACGCTCCCAGGTGCCCGACCCGGCGACCAGGTGGCGCGGTGTGAGGCCGTGGCCGAGGTGGGCGTACTCCGCCTCGGCGCTCGCCGCGCCCAGGGCGCCGACGCCCACCGCGACCAGCACGGGGACCCACACGGGGAGGTCGAGGACGACGACCGCGACCACGGCCGCCACGGTGAGGACGAGGGTGACCCACTGCATGCGCACGTGGCAGCGTCGGCGGGCGATCGGTCCGTGGGCGACGAGTTCCATGGCGAGCGCGCCGTCCTCGGCGAGCAAGGTGTGGCCGACACCGGTGGCCACCTCGACCGGGCACGGCGGGAGCACCGTGGTGACCCCGCCCTCGCCGACCCCGGTCGCGAGGGTCGCGAGCTCGCCCCCGCCGACCAGGCGGAGCAGCACGGGCTCCGACAGGGCGACGCCGCGGATCCGGGCCTCCTCCACGGTCGTGGACCGGGTGGTCAGGAGCCCAGCCGTGAGCCGGACGTGGCCGTGCTCGCGGACGAGCAGGAGGTTCCACCACTGGAGGACGTAGCCGGTCACCGAGATCAGCACCCACAGCACCAGCCCGACCAGCAGGGCCACGACGACCACAAGCGCGAGCGCGAAGTGGGCCACCCACTCCCAGGTGTGCTCCAGGTTGTCGCGGTTCACGAAGGGCAGGTCGTCACCGAACTGGGAGAGCACCCCGATGGCGCCGGCGACCACGGCCAACCGCGAGAGGCTGAACGGCGCGAACCGCAGCCAGGACCAGTCGATGCGGGCCAGCACCTCGACGGGCTCGACCGGCTGCTCGACGGCGATCCCCGGGCTCGTCTCGGGTGGCACAGCGGGCCGAGCGGCGGCTGCCCGCCGGGCGAGCAGGACCCCGCGCAGCTCGTCGGCCTGGGGCACCGACAACGAGTCGAGGGTGATCCGGGTGTCGTCGACGCCCGTGCCGATCTCCACCTTGGACAACCCGAGCACCCGGTGCAGGACGGTCGCCTCGAGGTCGACGCTGCGGATCCGGTCGAGCGGCGCCGTCAGCTGCTTCTTGTTCAGCAGCCCGGTGCGCATCTGGAACTGGGTGGGGGTGATCCGGTAGCGCGTCGTGAGCCAGGGGAGGCTGCCGAAGGTGATCGGCACCAGGATCGCGAGCGGCAACGCCCACAGGGGCCAGGTGCCGCTGTTGCGCAGCCCGACCAGGCCGATCAGCAGCGGGATGAAGAACTGCGCGAGCGTCTTGACGGGGTCGAGGAGCAGCATCCGGACGTCGAGCTTCTGCCACCCCTCCTGGTCGGGAGGCGGGGCGGGGAGGGCCTCGGTCACGTGGCGTCGCCCTCCGCGGCGGCCGTGATCTCGGTCAGCTCCGCCACCACGCGCGCGGCCACCTCCTCGTCGAGGCAGTCGATGCGGATCGGTCCGGCCGCGGACGCCGTGGTGACGGTGATCGTGCTCAGCCGGAACAGACGCATCAGCGCGCCCTGGTGCGCGTCGACGGTCTGCACCCGGTTGAGCGGGGCGATGCGCTGCTCCCGCGACAGCCAGCCCGACCGGGTGAACACCGCGAGCGGGGTGACCTCCCAGCGGTGGATCCGGAACCGCAACGCGGGCATCATCACGGCGTACGCCGTCGAGGTGCCGAGCACGAGCAACGCGATCAGGACCGACCACCAGGGGTGCGGGAGGAAGACCAGCCAGGCCAGGGCGACGACGACCCAGAACGCCAGGAGGAGGCCGGCACCCAGCCGCCAGTAGCCCACGGCGCGGGGGGACACCTGGTGCGCGGGCTCGCGCAGGACCGCCTCGATGCTCACGTGGACGAGCCTGGCACACGCGGCGCAAGAGCCCGAACCACGACCGTCCGTGGTGGGTCCCGTCGTGGGCCCCTCGTCGCGATGTCAGCCTTCGCGCGGTGCGCCGTAGACTCGCCGCCCGTGGCACTCACCATCGGCATCGTCGGACTCCCCAACGCAGGGAAGTCGACGCTCTTCAACGCCCTCACCAAGAACGACGTCCTGGCCGCGAACTACCCGTTCGCCACGATCGAGCCCAACGTCGGCGTGGTCGGGGTCCCCGACGAGCGGTTGCCGAAGCTCGCGGAGGTCTTCGGCTCCGCCCGGATCCTGCCGGCGACCGTGGAGTTCGTCGACATCGCCGGCATCGTGCGCGGTGCGTCCGAGGGGGAGGGGCTCGGGAACAAGTTCCTCGCCCACATCCGGGAGTCCGCCGCGATCTGCCAGGTGACCCGGGTGTTCCGCGACGAGGACGTGACCCACGTCGACGGCGAGGTCAACCCGGCCTCCGACCTGTCGACGATCTCGACCGAGCTGATCCTCGCCGACCTCCAGACCGTCGAGAAGGCGATCCCGCGCCTGGAGAAGGAGGCCCGCAGCACCAAGGCGCTGGCCGCCAACCTCGACGCGGCCCGCGAGGCCCAGTCCGCCCTCGAGGCCGGTACACCCGTGATCGCCACCACGATCGACCGGTCGCTGATCCGCGAGCTTTCCCTGCTGACCGCCAAGCCCTTCATCTTCGTCTTCAACTGCGATGCCGACGAGCTCGCCGACGAGGAGCTCAAGGCCCGGATGCGCGACCTGGTCGCACCCTCCGAGGCGATCTTCCTGGACGCGAAGTTCGAGGCGGAGCTGGTCGAGCTCGGGGACGACGACGAGGCCCGCGCGATGCTCGCCGAGATGGGCGTCGACGAGCCCGGCCTCGACGTCCTCGCCCGGGTGGGCTTCGACACCCTCGGGCTGCAGACCTACCTCACCGCCGGCCCCAAGGAGTCGCGCGCCTGGACGATCGCCAAGGGCGCCACCGCCCCCGAGGCGGCCGGCGTCATCCACACCGACTTCCAGCGCGGCTTCATCAAGGCCGAGGTCGTCTCCTTCGACGACCTGATGACCCTCGGCTCCATGCAGAAGGCCAAGGAGGCCGGCAAGGTACGCATGGAGGGCAAGGACTACATCATGGCCGACGGCGACGTGGTGGAGTTCCGCTTCAACGTGTGACGCAATGACGATTCCGCAGGTCAGGTTCGCTTTGGGTACTTCTCAGGGGCTCGTCGCCCACATTTCGCCCACACGTGGCGACAGCACCTGCCGCGCGAGGTTCGAGGCGGCCTGCCTGGTCCGGTCCTCCCCGGAGCGCCAGAGCTTGGCGTAGGTGTCCAGGGTGGTGCTGGCCTTGGCGTGCCCCAGGGCCCGCTGGACGGTGACCACGTCGCAGCCGTCGGCGATCAGACCGCTGGCTTAGAAGCGCCGCAGGTCGTGCAGCCGCACGGATCCCAGCCCGGCCCGCCTAAGGGTCTGGCGCCACTGGTGACCGACGGTGTTCTGGTGCGGTGAATCGCGCTCGCCGGCGGCGAACAGCCAGTTGCTCAGATGGCCGAGAGCCTCGTGGCGCTGGAAGATACTTGCCAGCTCGTCGGGCATGGGGACGGTGCGCTCGGAGCCGTACTTGACCGCTTGCCTCCCCATCCGGCTCATCACCGCGTGTCGTTGTCCCGGATCCGGTCTTCGTCATCGCCTCTCCTCAGTGAGCATCACCAGGTGCCATGACTAGCGAGAGGAGAAATGTTGTGGAGAAGCTGCTCCGACTGCCCGAGGTCGCCGAGATGACCGGCCTGCCCGTGAACACACTGCGCTTTTGGCGCCACCAAGGCACGGGACCGCGGGTCCGTGCGGCTCGGGCGCCGGGTTGTCTACTGGGAGTGCGACGTCATCGACTGGATCAATCAGCAGTTCAACCAGTGAGGACTGAGCGCAGTTCCTCGTCTTCACTGTCTTCGCAGAATGGGGTGGTGTTCGGGTCCCTGACTGCCAAGGAGACAGGCACGCCGAAGACCTCCCAGAGCGGCAGAGCGTTGGCGAGTCGCCCATCCAAGCGCGGGATGCCGAGGTGCGTGCGCCGGTTCCCCTCGTCGCGGATGCGAACATGGCACGGTCAATGGGGCGCGGGGGTCACATTCCCTTCAGGCTGGTCGATCGCCACGCCGGTGCCCAGGTCGACGACCACCTGCGACGTCTTAAGGCTCAGTCGAGGGTCGGTCACCAGGGCGGCGAGATCCGCCAGCGGCACCCCGAGGTCCAGGTTGCGCGGGTCCTCGGTGACGGAGGCTCCGGACACTCCAACGGCAACGTCCTCGCCCTCGCGGCGATCGATGACGTACACGACGCCGGGGTCTTCCTCGGGCTCGAGCTCCTGCCACGCGATCGTCACGTCGTGACCGTCGACGGACTCGTCAAGGCACTCGTCGAAGAAGGTGGGCACGGCGCAGACAAGCGGGCTGTCGCTGGTCGGCGCGACGACGACGTGGAGTGACACGTCGGCGTACTGGAGCCACGCGCCCGGGGACTCGACACCGAGCTCGCGGGTGAAGACGTCCCACGGTGTGATGCGGCGTGGCTTGAGGTCGACGTGCTCCTGTGCGATGGCAGCGATCGCCGCGGGCGTGATCGGCTCGTCGCCGGCGACCGAGTCGTCGCCTCCCCCGCACCCGGCGGACAGCACACAGCCGATCATCACTACTACCATCCGCCGTGTCATCCGGCGAGATTACAAGGCGACCACCTCTGGTAGTCGGGAGGCCATGGTCGTGCCGAGATCAACGAATCGCACTGATCTGCCGCGCCAGCGCACTCCTACGTCGCAGAAGGAACCCACCATGAAGTTCACCCCCAGCGGAGGAATGACCGCCCCGGGCCCCAACGACTGGTTCACCGGTTTCGTCCACATCGACGGCATCCGCAACCCCGACGAGCAGTCCGCCGTTGGCTGCGCCCACGTCCGCTTCACCCCCGGCGCCCGCACCGCCTGGCACACCCACCCCCGTGGCCAGACCCTCTACATCACCGACGGCATCGGCTACGTCGCCCACCGCGGCGGCCCCGTCCAAGAGGTCCGCCCCGGTGACGTCGTCTACATCGAACCCGCGGAGGAGCACTGGCACGGCGCCACCCCCGACCGGTTCATGGCCCACGTCGCCATTCAAGAGGCCGACGAGCACGGCGACATGGTCACCTGGCTCGACCACGTCACGGACAGCGAGTACCGAGCCTGACGGCCGTCGGCCTCGCCTGCCCACCTCAGGTGCCGACCGCTCATGCCGCGATCCGCGCGGTCATGCCGATGAGCGCTCGTGGCACACGTCGGTCGGTCGGCCGACCGCGACAGCGGGTCCGTGGCTGCCTTAGATTGAAGCCGTGAGGCGCGCTTTCACCACGCCGAGGGGACTCGTGGGCTACGTCACGGGGTCCGGACCAGCGGTGCTGCTGTTGCACGGTGGGCCGGGCATGACCGACTACATGCAGAGCCTGCTGCCGGAGCTGGACGGCTACCGGGCCGCGCTGTTCCAGCAGCGTGGAGTCGCACCATCGACGTTGGCCGGACCGTTCGACGTGCCCACGCTGCGCGACGACGTCATCGACGTCCTCGACACCCTGGGGTGGGAAGCGCCGGCGATGATCGGCCACTCCTGGGGCGGGCACCTGTTGCTTCATCTGTTGGCGGTGACGCCCGCGCGCGTCGGGGCGGCCCTCGCCGTAGATCCCCTGGGCGCGGTCGGGGACGGAGGAGTGGCCGCCTTCGAGGCCGAGTTGCTGCGCCGACTCCCGGAGGTAACGGTGGCGAGGTTGAAGGAACTCGAGGGTGTCGAGGCGACTCGAGCCCTGACTCCGGCCGAGCACCTCGAGGCCATGGAGATCGCCTGGCCGGGATACTTCTCGAGCCTGGAGGCGGCGCAACCCATCCCCCAGACCGGTCACGCGCCGAGCGACGAGAGCTGGGCCTCAATCCGCGCAGAGCTACCGGCCCTCGCTGAACGGCTCCGGAACTGCCCCGTGCCGACCCGGTTCGTGCACGGCGCGCTAGATCCCCTGCCGGTAACCGCGAGCACGGACATCGCCGAGCTCATGGGCGCAGCCGTGGACGTGCTTCCGGGCAACGGTCACTTTCCCTGGCTCGAGGACCCCGGCTGCGTGCGCCGGAGCCTGGACCGGCTACTCGCTACGGCTAGTTGAGCCACATCCGGTGGATGCTGCCACGGCAGCCGAACGCAACCGCACATGCCGCTGTCCTCGCGGTCATGCCGATGAGCGGTCGTGTCACTTCGGCTCGCCCAGATTGACGCAATCCTTGTATCGGGGCTGCCGCGTGGCGGGAACGGTTCCTAGGCAGCGCCGACCTTCCTGGGCATCAGAACCAGCCGTACCCCGGTCACCAGCAGCCACACGAGCCAGGCGGCGTAGCCGAGCAGCCCCACGAACAGGATCGGCGAGCCGTCAGCGATCGCGAGGTTGGCCACCCCGGCGGCGATCAGCAGGCCTCCCCCGGCCACGCCGAGCACACGCTGCCACGGCGCCGCCAGCCGACTCGCATGCGCCGCCAGCGCAGCGCCGATGAAGGTGGTGCCGAGCGCCGACAGCGCCAGAGCGAATGCTCCTGCATGCAGCTGCCAGACGAGCTCGAACAGCGGGCTCGGCTTGGCGAGCTCGCCGGCGGACAATACGACTCCGTTCCACAGAACGGCGTAGAGCGCCAAGACCGCCGCGAGAGTCGCGCCCGCGGCCACCGCGAGGCGCGACCAGTCGGCGCCCGCACCCCCGCGACGCCCGACCAGCCCGTGGAGACCGGTCACGAACAGGAGCAGCAGCGGCAGGTTCAGCGCCTCTGAGCCGACCGCGATCGCGACCGCGCCCCGGTGCTCCGCGTGGAAGGCGAGCACCTTCTCGATCGGGTCGCCGAAGCCGGGCGCTCCGGCCCAGACCAGCACCGCGTTCTGGATGACCAACGACGCTACCAACGCGATCGCCGCCGCGCCCACGACCCGCTCCCCGAACGCAGGGGTCGGGATCGGCCCCCTCGTTGCCACTGCCGCGCTCGCAGGCACATGCTGGGACTCCACAGCTTTGTCTCTTTTGTGCGGCGATCTCATGTCTTGCTCCTTCGGGCGCCGTCAGCGGAACCTTGTTCAGGGCCACAGCATGCGCTTGTGTAGCCGCAATCAACATCGGGGACCACCCCGATCTACGCCCTGGCCCACCCTGGCGCTGCTGTGGCGCTACTAAACGCTGACTCGGGAAACGCACTCATCTGCCGCGATCCGCGCGGTCATGCCGATGCCAGGGCGGCTACGCGGCACATCTGTAACTGTTGCCTTCGTGAGCTACGACTTGGCCGTCTGGGTGGGGGCGCCTCCACGATCGGATGCAGATGCGTCTTCTGTCTACGAGCAGATGATGGAACGAATGGAAGCCGGGGAGCCTGAGGTCGAGCCTTCCCCGGCCATCCGCGCCTACGTTGACGCGCTTCTTCAGCGATGGCCGGACATCACGGACGACGCAGACGAGGACTCGCCATGGGCGGACGGACCGCTCATGGCAAACGCTGTCGGCGACACCATCTACTTCTCCATGGTGTGGAGCCGAGCTGAGGAGGCTTCGGCCTTCGCGTCACGACTCGCCGAGGAGCACGGACTGGTTTGCTACGACCCCCAGTCGGAGACCTTGCGCCCCCGTCACACCTCCGCGACAACTCGTCGTTCGTGGTTCCGCCGTCATTGACGTCAACCCTGTTCGGCATCGAGTTTGCGGCGCGCGCACGCCAACCAAATCGGTGGGGGAGGTCCTCGACTCAAGCATCCATTCGCAGATCGAACGCACCTACACGCCGCCGGCGTGCTCACTCACTGGCCCACCAATCCTCGTTGACGCCGACTTCGTAGCCCTGACCCAGGGCTACGCGGAGTTCGTGAAGGAGCCGCCGTCCCTCGGCCAGCCACAGTTCATCTCCTTCTCCATCGAGAGGGATCTTCCACTCCTCGTACAGCGCATTCCAGGCTCGAAGTCGTTCTGCAAGGGACGCAGGAACATCGAGGTCCTCCGGCGGTACCTCTCGCCCATCTGCCCAGAGTGGGCCTGGGCCATAGTCAGGCCAGAACTCGATCTCGATCACGCACTCAGCCTTCCTTGATGACCGGCGCTCGCGAGAGCTCCCTCGCCGACAGGCTGCAGATCTTCGACTTTGAGCATGTCAAGCGCCCGCTCACGGCCGCGATCCGCGCTGTCATGCGATGGGGCGAAGATTCAGCGGTTGGAACCCCTGCCCCCGGGGAACCATGGACGCATGGGGCTGTTCTCACGTCACTCATCCGGGCCTGACCTTCGCGACCGGGACTATGTGCTCACCGGCTCCCCACTGATCGCTCAGGACGACCAGCTCGTGATCGTCGACGCCACCGTACGCCTGGCCGTGCGCCAGCCGACTGACGACGAGGATCTCGTGCTGGGGTACAACCCGGCAGAGGAGATCGCCATGCATGCGGTCTGTGTCGTGGTGCTGCGCCTGATGGCTGACGGCGTGCCGTCCGACGAACTCCTGGTCGGGCGTGCGCGTGTGGCCGAGGCTCTCGAGCAAGGGCTCGCGTTCGCACCGGTCGGCGCGGGGGTCGAGGCACGCGTGCTGAGCGTCGAGGTGCGTCCCTACGCCCACGACCTCGTGAGTGATCAGCACGAGTTCCGGGTCGTCAGCTCCTGAAGGCGACGCAGCCCGTACGCGATGCCCACCCGGTGGGCAAACGCACTCTCATGCCGCGATGATGAGGGTGCGTCTTTTCGCCGCGAAGGAGCTACACGCCTTCGTCGTCATTCCGCAGCGCCTGGATCATGCTCTGCAGGATCCGGAGCACCGGCCTGTTCTGCCGGGGTCATTCGCGACAACATTCTGACCTCGACAGATCGAACAGCCGCTGACGCCTTGGCGAGGCTTCGCCGGCCTCTCGGCGTTAGCTCTGCCGGCAGCGCTTTCCCCACAGGCGCCTTGGCTGGTCGGGTCACGTAACCGTCTCGTTCCAAGGTCTGCAGCAGGACGGTCATCGACTGCCTCGTGACGAATGCTCCCCGCGCCAGATCGGAGTTCGACAGCCCAGGGCGCTGAGCCAGCAGCTCGAGACAGGAGTAGTGCGTCACCGACATGCCGAGCGGCCGCAGCACTGCTTCCATCGCCTGGCGAAGGGCGGTCGACGCCTCTTTCAGCAGGTACCCCAGGGACGTGTCCAGGTCGATCCTGGCGTCGTCTTGACTCATGTCAGTATTGCCCGGACTCCGAGTCACAGGGCAGCACCGTGGGTGCGCCGACGACCCGCGGGCTCGGGCTGAGCGATCGCGCTCGAGCTCAACGACAGACCTCGACAGACCCTCGGGTTCAAGACACCATCACAAGCACTAACTAGCCGAGGTGTTGCGTTGACCGTCTGAGCCCGCACCGCGATCCGCGTGCTCCTGCCGATGAAATCTGCACGGGCGGCGAGTCCAACTGTTACTGCATGCCGCCTGTCGGCGGTGCTGCTCGCCATCACGGAGGGCCTGCTGCAGTCAGGCCTGCTGAGCTCTTAAGGGACCGGTCCCCAGTCGGGCGAACTCTCTGCTTCGGGGGTCTGGGTGACCGGGTAGACGTGCTTGCCGTCGATGGAGGCGATGTAGATGTCGTTGGCACCAGCACTATCCGAGCGGGCGAAGGCGATCCAGCGCCCGTCGGGTGAGAAGGACACCTTGTGGCTGACGACGGCACCAGCGAAGTGCGTGACCTGGGTGAGGTGGGTGCCGTCCGGGCGGATCGTGAAGAAGTTGCCGATCCCGGACTCCTCGTCTTCGACGGCGCGGAAGGCGATCAGGTCGTGGGAAGACCAATCGGGTGGACCGCCGGCGCCCAGCTTCCAGGGAGTAAGTCGTCGCAGGCCGCTGCCGTCGACGTTGATCACGAAGAGGGCGAGACCGTTGGCGGGAGTGCCCGATGCGGACATGAGGAGCGAGAACACCAGGCGGCTGCCGTCGGGCGACCAGGCGACGCCGTCGCGGTCGGCTGAGTAGGAAGCACCTTTCGTCAGGTTGCGGCGATGGCTGCCGTCGGCGTCGCTGATCCAGATGTCGACGTGCTGCAACTGGTCGTTGGTGACCTTGCCGCCGCCGCGCACGTAGGCGATGAATCGGCCGTCGGGTGAGAAGACCCCCCTGTCCGCCGCGTCACCGTCAGGCAGCGTGCCCGGGCTGGTCGGGTTCAACAATCGGGGCTGGCTCCCGCCTGGGCCGGCTAGCACCAGCTGGTGGGTCTCCGTGTCGGCCATCCCGATCCTCGAGTACAGCAGTCCTCGGCCGGGTGCCCAGTCCGGGTCCTCCAGAGAGGTCCCTGCCGGCGGCCTCGCCAGCAAGCGCTCGTGGCTCCCGTCCGTGGCGATGCTGAACAGGGTGCCGTCCGTCTCAGACCCGGTCGAGTAGCGCCGGAAGGCGATGAGACCGGGGAGCACGGGTCCGCGAGCCGTCTCGCTCGCGCTCGGCGACGGCTCCCCCGAACCTGTCACGGAGGCAGAGGAAGCCGGCGGGGTGGTCGCGGTGGCCGTCTCGGTGTCGGAGCTGTCGCTCCCGGCGCTGCAGGCAGCCGTGGTGAGGGCGAGGAAGGTGAGCGCGGTCGCGTACCGGTGGAGGTGAGGTAGTCCCACGTGCTCGGTCATGACTGCTCCTTTGACATCGATGACCGCTGGAGCTGGGTGGGTCCGCTAGACCCGGCCTCGACTGTCTTGACGATCCAGGCGAAGGCGAGGGCGGCGAGCAGGGCGCCGGGAGGGTAGGCCCACCACAGGGACGCAACGCCGGCCAGGATCAGCAGTGCCGCGGCTCCTCGCGGGATGGCGCGTCGACGCCAACCGGATACGCCCAGGGCGGTGAACCCGACGAGGCCCAGGATCATCTTCGGGAGCGGGAACAGGATCAGGTAGGTGGTGAACTCGTCGTACTCGCTGTCACTGACGAGCGTCGCCATGTGTGGGGCCAGTGTGGCCAGCGACCATGACATGGCGGCCACCGCCGCAAAGGCCGCCGAGCTCAGGTACAAGGCCCAGCGGGGAACGTCGAGCACGCGCCGGAGCGTCGGCACCGCCATGGCAAGGCACGCGAAAGCGAACGTCGTCACGACGTTGTTCACGATCGAGTAGGGGGTCAGCACTCCCTCGCGAAAGCTCTGGGAAGGAAAGAACACGAAGCCGGCGACGAAGGCTGCCGACGACAGTGCTCCGGCAAGTGCCGCCGCTGCGATAGCGCCTGACGCGGGGGCCACTTCGGCTCCGGGAGCCTTGGGGTCGAGTACGGCTGTGGACATGAGTCCTCCTCAGAGCATTCGGGCCTGGCGAGTGGTCGGCCGGTGGACCTTCAGGCTTCTCGTGATCGGAGTGTCGTCCAACCATCTGGAGTCTCGGAAACGGATCCGTCATGAGGTGGATCTCTTGGTCTCGATTCCTCCGCGAGACGGACCCGCAGCGCCTCCGCTGTGCGGAGTTCCAGGGAACCGCGTCGGCGTACCCTCCCAAGCATGAGGGCACTGTTGGCCAGCCGCTGGTTCCAGCTGGACTGTGTCTTCGCTCTCGTCATGACCGCGATCGGTGTGGGCAGTGTGTTCACCACCGACCCGACCGTCGCGGTCGACTACCCGCCGGCCAATGCGTCACTCGTTTTCCTGGCGATCGGCGCGAGCCTGCCCTTGGCCTTCAGAAGGATCTACCCCTACTCCGCGCTGGTCGTCTCGGCGGTTTGCATCTCCACGATCATGGCCGTGCCGTGGAACGAGGGCGTGACGCCGCTGGGCACCTTGGCCCTGCTCTACTCCGTGGCCGTCTATCGTCCAACGCGGGTAGCCGTGGCCGGCCTGGTCACCGTGCTCGGGATGTTCGCCTTCTTTGCGCTGATCGACGCCGCTGCCTTCGACGACCCCGCCGGCATCCTCAGCACCGCGATCTTCTGCGTGCCCTGGGCGATTGGCATGGCGGTACGACGCCAACGGACGTTGCGTGAAGAGGCCACCCAGCGTGCGCTCTCCGCCGAGCGCGAAGTCGCCGCTGCCGAGCAGCGAGCGGTGTTCGCCGAGCGGCTCCGCATCGCTCGTGAGCTGCACGACGTCGTCGCTCACACCTTGTCGGTTGTGGCTGTCCAGGCCGGTGTCGCCCGCCACCTGATGCTCGAGCAGCCCGAGCGCGTCGGGCCGGCGCTGACCGCTATCGAGGAGGCCAGCCGGATGGCACTCGACGACCTGCGCCGGATGCTGGGTGTGCTGAGGGAGGGACCCGACGAGATCGGCGCCCTGGAGCTGTCCCCGGCGCCGGGGCTGGGCGACCTCGAGCCACTCATCGCGATGCACCGGGAGTCGTACGGCCCTGCCGAACTGATCATCGAGCCGGGAGTAGAGCCGCTTCCCGACAGCGTGCGTATCACGGTGTACCGGATCGTCCAGGAGGCGTTGACCAACGCGCGCAAGCACGCACCACGGGCCGCCGTCACTATCAGGGTCGCCTCCTCCGATGGTGATGTCACCGTGGTGATCGAGAACCCCGAGTCTGGTCAGCCGACCACGCAGACCTCGCCGGGCTTCGGGTTGGTGGGCATGCGTGAGCGGGTGGGCCTCTTCGGTGGCGTCTTCGAGGCCGGGCCGACGGAGGCGGGCGGCTTCCGGGTCCGGGCCGTCCTCCCCGGGGTCGCCCGGGTCGGCGCCCCCACATGACCACCAAGGTCGTGGTCGTCGACGACCAAGAGTTGGTGCGCGCCGGCTTCGTAGCACTGCTGGCATCCAGCCCCGACCTCGAGGTCGTGGGAGAAGCTGGGCAGGGCGAGGAGGCCGTTCGGCTGGTGGTCGAACAGCTCCCCGACGTCGTCCTGATGGATGTGCGGATGCCTGTGCTGGACGGGATCGAGGCGACCAAGCGCATCCTGGCCGATCCGCGCTCTGCTCACGTGCGGGTGATCGTCCTGACCACGTTCGCGATGGACCAATACGTCTTCGGCGCCCTGAGAGCCGGAGCCGTCGGCTTCCTCGTCAAGGACACCCCACCGGCCGAACTGCTACGCGCCGTCCAGGTCGCCGCCGCAGGAGACGCACTCCTGTCGCCCAGTGTCACTAAACGCCTCATAGAGGCGTTCGCATCCACACCCACCCCGCAACCCACCCGACCCACCCCCGACCTCACTGCACGCGAACGCGACATCCTCCTGCTCGTCGCACGGGGACTCTCCAACGCAGAGATCGCGGACCAACTGCACCTGGGCGTCGCGACCGTCAAGACCTACGTCAGCAGACTGCTCGAGAAGCTCAGCTTGAACACCCGGACACACCTGGTCATCCACGCATACGAATCAGGACTCATCTCGCAAGGCCCGCCTCGCTGACCCACCCGACCCGAAAATCGAGTCGAACGCAGCCGGAAGTGGAAGTCCGCCAGGTCCGGCCGATCCAATCAGCCATTCATGCGGTCCTCAGCATCGACGAAACTCGCGCTTGCTCGGGTACTGGAGCCGGCAACGTCCGCTCCGAGTGCCCGACACTCATCGCCGCGCACTTCGACGTCGAGATCGGACTGCACGCGAGCGGACCCGGCCATCTACCAGCAAGCAGGCGCCTCCAAGAGGCGCGTCCCCCCGCGCCGCACAAGCCTGCGACCGGCCCCCACGGCGCTCTGGCCGGGCGACCGGACAGGCCCCGGAAGAACCCTTGGCTGCGACTTTGGCCATTTCGTCCGTGCGGATCTCTACGCGCCGTCGGCATCGTCACCGGCGGTGATCGCGCATCACCAAGCGTGCCTGTGCTTGGTTCTGGCCTGATCGCCCTGCCCCGAACAGGTTCCGCATCTGCTCCTCGGCGACCCTTGCTCGGCGTAGTAGTCCCCGAGACTGCGGTGCCCCCGCTGCGTCGCGTCCTGCACCGCGACCTGTCGCGTCAGGTACGTGTGCCCGTCCCCGGCCGTCAGCTTGGGCAGCCCCATCACACCTGCATGGGCACCGGTGAGGGGATGAACGTCACGGTGACGCGTCCCAGATCGCGCGGCGATGTCGTGATCCGGCCGGTGCCCGCGCTGACGAAGGCGTTCGACCGAGAAGCCAGTGAACCGGGGCAGGCACCGAGGACGGTTGCGGCGTTGGCCTACGAGATCCGTGGGTGCGCCTGCAGGCAATTGATCGGAGCCAGTTCGAGATCGTCCATCCCCGCGCTCATCGGTCAAGTCTAGGCGGCGAGCTTGTCCGACGAACGCAGGAAATGCCCGGGGCCGACCGGAGCCGGACGCGGCAGCGTCTCGACTCATGAGCTGGATGACTGTCGCGTCGCCGGCTGCGGCCAGTACTCGGCGACGTGGGCGAGCGCGGGTGCATGGAGACCCTCGGCGAGTCCCTCGAAACGAGCCGTGGCCGTCGGGCCGTTCCAGCCTTCTGGAAGGACCTCGCGGGGCAGTCCCGGGTCGCGGTAGGGGAGCCTGCGCCAGCGGTCAAGGACGCCGACGTACGTCGCGAAGGCCTCAGGCCCGTCGAGCTCGGCGAGACGCGGGTCGTCCGTCCACGCTGGGTTGTCCGTGAGGAAGGACGCGTAGCTCCTCTCCAGCTCCGCGACGTTCCACGCCTGGTCGAGCAGCGTCCGGAGGTCCTGGCCGGCGACGTAGTCCCCGACGAAGATCGCGCAGTACTGGGCCAGGTCGAGCTCCGTGATGGCCTTCACCGCGGCAGCCTGCATCCGCGCCGGTGCGATCCACACCGCGGAGCTGACGTTGCCGAACCCGAGAGCGGTCAGGTGGCGGCGGAGAAGGTGCCGCTTGGTGCGTGCCGACTCCGGAACGGAGAAGTTGACGACGCACCAGCCGTCCTCGAGCCGCGCGGGTTCACGCGCATGCCAGATGATCTCGTCGCCGGCAGCAAACTCTGCGAGGGCCTCCCCGGTGAGCCGGTAGCCCCGGACTCCATGGCGGCTCTCTGCGTCGAGCCAGCCGCGCTTCTTGAGCCTGGAGATCGCGGTGCGGACGCTGGCAGCGTCCAGGCCGAGCTGCCCGGTGAGCTCGATGGTTCCAGCGATCGGCATCCAGTTGTCGAGGTCCCGCACGAAGGCGCCCAGGAAGGTGACCAGGAGGTTCCGGGAGCGCCGGGATGCCGGTGAGCTGTTCTCATCCACGGGAGTCACGCGACAGATTGTGCCGGAGCCTACGGTTCGTCCGCGGTAACGCCACTGGGCGACCAGCTCTTCTGGCCACGGCGAGCTGCGAGCGCCCTCAGCGTGTGGGCGACCACGGTCGATGTGCACCGTGACGTACGTGCCGTGCGCGGCGCGGCGGCGGGGACCGCCGTTGAACGTCTCGCCCCACACCTCGAAGGCGAACGTCATCGACGAGGTCCCGAGCTTCTCCAGGGTCAGGACCGTGGTCGCTTCCTGGCCGAAGAACAACGGAGCCTCGAACTCGACGGAGTAGCGCACCCGAGGTGCCGAGTGGAAGTACTCGTCGAGGTGCGGCCCCGCCATCATCCGCGCCTCGGCGGCCTCGACGAACCGGGTCACGGTGCTGTTGTGGTAGATCCCGGCGGCATCCGTGTCGATCCACTCGATCATGGTTCGGAACTCCGCGACGGGTCCAGGACCAGCTGGGACGGCGTGGTCATTCATGGCCGGGTGTCCAGCGCAGGTGGACATCGTCGTCGGCGCCTGCCTTCAACAGCGACAGCCGGGGCGGGACCTTGTCCGTCCGCGACGTCGGCGGCTTGCGGCGTCCGGGCTGCCACTGCACCGGCCAGGCGGCGCCGGCCCCGCGGTAGTCCTGCTCAGCGGCAGCGTGCAAGGTCCAGTTCGGGTCGTACAGGTGGGTGCGTCCGAGGGCGCACAGGTCGGCGCGGCCCGCGAGCAGGATCGAGTTCACGTCGTCGTACGACGAGATCGCGCCGACAGCGATCACCTTCGCGCCGCCCGGCTCTGCGACCAGATGACGGATCTTGTCGGCGAACGGCGTCTGGTACGAGCGCCCGAACGCAGGCTTCTCGTCCTTGCTCACCTGACCCGTGGACACATCGATGGCGGCGGCACCGTGATGGATGAAGGCCCGGGCGATCTCGACCCCGTCGTCCTCGGTGTTGCCGTCCGGCATCCAGTCGGTCGCCGAGATCCGCACGGTGACCGGGATGTGCTCCGGCACAGCGGCCCGCACGGCGTCGAACACCTCGATCGGGTAGCGCAACCGGTTCGCCAGCGACCCACCGTAGGAGTCAGTGCGCTGGTTCGACACCGGGGACAGGAAGGACGACAGCAGGTAGCCGTGGGCTGCGTGGATCTCGATGAGGTCGAACCCGGCCGCGACGGCTCGGTCCGCAGCGCTCACGAACTCGGCAAGGATCTGGTCCATGTCGGCACGGGTCATCTCACGCGGCACGTGGCAGCCGTCGCCGTAGGGAAGAGCCGAGGGGCCGACGACCTCCCAGTTGCCGTCCGCGAGCGGCTCGTCCATTCCTTCCCACATCAGCCTCGTCGAGCCCTTCCGGCCGGAGTGGCCGAGCTGGGCGCCGATCTTGGTGTCGGTGGAGTCGTGGACGAAGTCGGTGATGCGACGGTACGCCGCCGCCTGCTGGCCGTTCCAGAGCCCGGTGCAGCCGGGAGTGATGCGCCCGGCCGCGGACACACAGATCATCTCGGTCATCACCAGCCCGGCCCCGCCGAGTGCCTTCGAGCCGAGGTGGACGAGGTGGAACTCGTTCGCCAACCCGTCGGTGGCCGAGTACATGTCCATCGGCGAGACGACGACCCGGTTCTGCAGCTCCAGCTGTCCGATCCGGACCGGTTGGAACATCGCGGGAGCGACCTCGGAAGCGCCTTGGTGGCGCGCGAACTCCGACTCCATCCGGGCCGCGAACTCGCGGTCGCGGTCCTTGAGGTTCTCGAACGTGATCCGGCGCGATCGGGTGAGCAGGTTGAAGACGAACTGAGCCGGGTCCTGGTCGGCGTACATGCCGATGTTCTCGAACCACTCGAGCGAGGCCTGGGCGGCTCGCTGGGTCGACTCCACGACGGGCTTGCGCTCCTCCTGATAGGCCACGAGGGCAGCGTCGACCGTCGGGTGCTCGTGGAGGCACGCGGCCAGTGCCAGCGCGTCCTCCATGGCGAGCTTCGTGCCAGAGCCGATCGAGAAGTGCGCGGTGTGGGCCGCGTCCCCGAGCAGGACGACGTTGTCGTGGTGCCAGCTCTCGTTGGTCACCGTGTGGAAGCTGAGCCACTTGGAGTTGTTGGTGAGGATCTGGTGACCTGCCAGCTCGTCGCTGAAGATCTCCGCGATCCGGCGGACGGCGTACTCGTCCGAGATTCCCGGACCGAAGTCCTCGTGCTCGGTTGCGTCGAGCCCGGCGCGGCGCCACACGTCCTCGTGCATCTCGACGATGAACGTTGACCCTGTGTCTGAGTAGGGGTAGCCGTGGATCTGCATGGTGCCCCACTCGGTGTTCTTCACAAAGAACTGGAACGCCTCGAAGACGAGGTCGGTGCCGAACCAGATGTACTTGTTGTGACGGCGGTCGAGCAGGGGGCGGAAGACATCGGCGTACTTGGTGCGCACCACCGAGTTCAGGCCGTCGGCCGCGAGCACGAGGTCGTACGACGCCCGGAGCTCGTCCGGGTCCGGAGCCTCGGTGCGGTAATGCACCGTGACGCCGAGGTCGGCGACGCGGGTCTGCAGAATCATGAGTAGGTCCTTGCGGCCCATCGCTGCGAATCCCTGGCCGCCGATCGTGAACGGGTGCGGGGTCCCGGTCGCATCCGTCACGGTCACGTCGATGTCGGTCCAGCGCGCGAACCGACTCTCCATTGCCTCGTGGACGACAGAATCGGCTCCCTCGATGCTTCCGAGAGTCTCGTCGGAGAACACCACGCCGAATCCGAACGTGTCGTCAGGTGCGTTGCGTTCCCAGACGGTGATCTCGTGGGCGTCGTCGAGGCCCTTCATGAGCGCGGCGAAGTAGAGCCCACCCGGGCCGCCGCCCACGATGGCGATCTTCACGCTTCGCCCCCCCGGTCGGCGCCGACACTGGCGACTGCCTGTTCTGTCTCGAGCTGAGCGCGCAGCCTGTTGTGCTGGAGCTTGCCGCTGACGTTGCGGGGCAGCGCATCTACGAAGCGGACCTCGCGCGGGTACTTGTACGGCGCCAAGGTCTGCTTGACGAAGGTCTGGATCTCCCGTGCCTTCGCCGCGTCACCGACAACGCCGTCTTTGAGGACCACGAACGCGCAGACGATGGAGCCGCGATCGGCGTCGGGCGCGCCCACGACAGCTGCCTCCACGACGTCGGGGTGCTCGTCGATCGCCGCCTCGACCTCGGGGCCGCCGATGTTGTAGCCCGACGACACGATCATGTTGTCGGTCCGGGCCTCGTAGTAGTAGTAGCCGTCCTCATCCCGCACGAAGGTGTCTCCGGTGACGTTCCATCCATTGACGACGTACTGGCGCTGACGGGAGTCGGCCAGGTAGCGGCATCCGACCGGGCCGATGACGGCGAGCCTGCCCTCCTGACCCGCGGGCAGCTCGGCGCCGTTGGGGTCAAGGATGGCGGCGCGGTATCCCGGCAGTGGCTTCCCCGTCGCGCCGCGCCGGACGTCGCCACCGGCGGCGGAGATGAAGATGTGTAGTAGCTCGGTGCCACCGATGCCGTCGATGACCTCCAGACCCAAACCGTCGTGCAGGTGCTCCCACACCTGTCGCGAGATGTGCTCACCGGCGCTGACCGCGATGCGCAGGCCCTGGAGCTGGCTCCCCTTCCCGCTGTTCAGGATCGCCCGGTACGCCGTGGGTGCGGTGGCGAGCACCGTGACGCCGGTCTCGGCCACCACGTCAGCGAGCTCGGCGGGGGTGGTCGACTCGGTGAGCAGGGCACAGGCACCGACACGGAGCGGGAAGACCACCAGCATGCCGAGCCCGAAGGTGAAGGCGAGCGGTGCACTGCACGCCACGATGTCATCGCTGTTCAGGGCGAGCACGTGTCGGCTGAAGGTGTTGTCGATCGACAGGAGGTCGCGGTGGAAGTGCATGCAGACCTTCGGAACTCCCGTCGTGCCCGAGGTCGGGCACAACAGCGCCACGTCGTCAGCGGCCGTCTCGACGTTCGTGAAGGTCGCGGGCTTCGCGACCGCACGAGCGACCAGGTCGAACGCGGTGTCTCCGCCGAACGGCACGACGACCAGGGCCGGGGCCACGGCCTCCCGGACGAGGTCGACGTCCTCGACGAAGCGGTGGTCGACCAGGGCGATCACCGGCAGGGTCTTCTCGACGACGGGAGTGAGGTCGCGGGCCCGCAGCGCTGAGAACGAGGTGACCGGGATGCCACCGCTCTTGAGCACGCCGAGCCAGGCCGCGACCGTCCACGGGTTGTTCGGTGATCGCAGCAGCACCCGGTTGCCAGGGATCAGGTCGAGGTCCTCGGTGAGCACCCGGGCGACCTGGTTGGCGCGAGCGAGGAGCTCGCTGTAGGTCCACTCGACGCCGTCTGGCGTCCGGAGCGCGGGCCGGTGCGGCCAGGCCGAGGCGGGAACATCGATGATCTCTGTCGCCGCGTTCAGGCGGTCGGGGTACTGCAGGAGCTCGGTGGTGAACTCCAGCTCCGGCCAGAGCTCGGCGGGGGGCAGGTTGTCGCGAGCGAACGAGTCGACGTAACCACTGCGGGTCAGTGTCATCCCCGGTCCCCCCTGGACGCCCGGATCATTCCTTCCTGGACCACCGTGGCCAGGTGAAGGCCGCCGGGCGTGTAGAAGCGACCGAGGCCGACGCCGCGACCTGAGTCGGCACCCACAGCCTCCTGGGCGTACAGGAGCCATCCGTCGAGGACCCCCGGAGCTGGCGTGCGATGCAACCACATCGCGTGGTCGAGACTTGCGGTGGTGAGCCCCTCGTCGGCCCAGCCCAGGCCCAGCACACGCAGGACCGGCTCGAGGATCGTGTAGTCGCACACGTAGGTCAGCGCCGCGAGATCACGTTGCGCGTCAGTCAGTCCGACGACCGACCGGAGCTCGTCGAACGGCTTGACCCAGATCGCCTGGTGAGGTTGCTGGTTGCCGTCGACGGTGAGGTAGACCGGGCCCGGGACGTGGCGCATGTCGAAGGAGCGGCCGTGCGACCAGTAGGCCTTGGACTCCTCGGTCATCGTGCCGCCCCCGCGCTCGCACAAGTAGTCCGCAGAGCTGGGCAGATCGTCGGGACCGGGGAGGGTAGCGAGCTCGTCGGGCCACGGGGACGCATACGTGCCGCTCTGCTCGCCGGCCGCGAAACCGACCAGGCAGACGTACAGCGGCTTGCCGTTCTGGTAGCCGCGGACCTGCCGGGTGCTGTAACCACGACCATCGCGCAGGAGCTCGACCTCGTAGCGGACCTCGGCCCCGATCTCGGCAGGTCGCATGAAGTAGGAGTGCATCGAGTGCATCACCTTCCCGTCGTCGACCGTGCGCATGGCGGCCGCAGCGGCCTGGGCAACCAGGTCCCCGCCGTACGCCTTCGGCCACGGACAGGGCTGGGTGACCGCGGTGAACGCGAGGTCGAAGATCTCGGCCGTGGTCTCGTTCAGAGTCACTGCGTCGGTGAAGACCGTCGATCCGGGGGCCTCATTCGTGGCGCTCATGGCCGAGTGCTCCAGTCTCGAAGCTGGTCGTCGGGGACGTCCGGCAGGTTGACGACGATGTTCTCCGGAGTGCGGCACGTCATCCAGGTGAGTGGGTTGTTGCGGTCGACGTTGCACTCGATGTGCGGCATGAACGGCGGCACGAACACCCAGTCACCCTCGTCGAAGTCGTAGTACTCCGCGAACCTCTCGCCGAAGTAGATGCGTGCCCGACCCGACAGGACGAAACCTCCGGTCTCGGCCTCGCCGTGGTGGTGCGGGGCCGACCGGTAGCCGGCCAGGTTGTGCACCTGCCCGAACCAGAGCTTGGTCGCGGGCGTGTGCTGGACGCTCACGCCCGAGATGCGCGTGGCGCCCTCGGACTGACCGGTGTTGTCCGGCTCCGACCCCCGCCTGGTGACGACAGGGACGACCAGTCCGTGCTCGTCGGCGTACATCGAGTTGTCGCCCGCCGGCGCGTACGGACCCTCGTTCGTCCCGTCCATGTGCGAGACCCACCCTTCTTCGGGATGGAACGTGCTCTTCCATCGTCAGCGGTTGTGCCAGTATGGTCACGATCGTCACGAACTTGTCAATAGTTTCGGACCGGCCTCGATCCGAGCCCCGCCGGAACGCTCGATCCGCAGCGAAGGAAGAGCCATGGACGCCGACCTGACTCCCGTTCCGATCAACCCGACGGCCCTGCCGGTCCCGCACGGCTACTCGCACGGCACGTTGAGCGGAAACACGCTCTACCTGGGCGGACAGACCGCACTCGACCAGGAAATGACCATCGTTCCTGGCGGGATCGTCGAGCAGTTCCGCCAGGCGTTCGGCAACGTGCTGACCACGCTCCGGGAAGCCGGAGGGGTGCCCGAGGACCTGGTGAGCATCACCATCTTCCTCACCGACATCCCGGACTACCAGGCCCACGGCCACGAGATCGGTCGGGTGTGGCGTGAGCTCGCGGGCAACGTGTACCCCGCGATGGCCGGCATCGGCACGACCGCGCTGTGGCAGCCCGAGGCTCTGATCGAGATCCTCGGCGTCGCCGTGATCCCGGACGACCGACTTGTGCGGCCGGTGGCGTGACCCCTTCCGATCCAAGGAGCGACATGCGTCACGAGCGACCGGTGCCCGCCAAGGTCATCTGCTGCGGGCTGAACTACGCCGACCACATCGCCGAGACCGGGCGGGAGACGCCGGCGTACCCGACCCTCTTCGCCAAGTACGCCGACACCCTGGTTGGCCCCGACGCCGACATCGTCGTCCCGGCAGGATGCGAGCTCGACTGGGAGGCGGAGCTGGCGGTGGTGATCGGCGCCGAGGTCCGGAACGCGGACCGGGAGCGGGCGAGCGAGTCGATCGCCGGGTACGCCGTGGCCAACGACATCTCGCTGCGTGACTGGCAGCGCCGCACCCTGCAGTGGTTCCAAGGCAAGGCCTGGGACGGCACCACACCGGTCAGCAACCACTACGTCGGAGCCGACGAGGTCGACCCCGCCACGGGCCTGGACATCGTCTGCCGGGTCAACGGCGAGGTTCGCCAGCGGTCCAACACCCGGGAACTGGTGTTCGACGCGGCCGACCTCGTTGCCTACATCTCGACGTTCACACGGCTCTCGCCGGGCGACCTCGTTCTCACAGGGACGCCAGGCGGCGTCGGCCTGGGCATGAACCCCCCGAGCTACCTCGACTCCGGCGACGTGGTGGAGACCGAGATCGAAGGCATCGGCACGCTCAGCAACCGCATCGTCATGCGGTAGCGCCTCCTCATACCCTTCGCACCTTCAGGGCGAGGCAGCTCCGCCACATTTTTGCCGACATCGGCGTCATCGACAGCCAACTCGACCGAATCGTGTCAACAGAGAATCTGCAGGTCAGGGGCGGTTGTCGTGCCTGACCGCCACCATCACTCGGTGTGCTCTTCGATCCGCTTCAACGCCTGACGGTCCGGACTCGGAGCGCCCTAGCACAGGTCACGACCTACCACCACGCCCGCGGAAACCGCGGCGAGTGAACCGATCCACCTAGGGCGCCGTGTTCAACAGGTGAGTACCTGGCCGAAGCCACTGGGACTCAATCGGATCGGAGGCAAGCGTGAGAACTCGACTGATCGGGGCACTGGCAGCGCTGGTGTCCGCTGCGGTCCATCTGTACTTGTGGTTCGACGGCGTCAAAGATCAGGGCACGGTCGGAGCACTGTTCGTCGTCAACGTCGTCGCGGGCGCGGCCATCGCTGTTCTGCTGTTGCGGTGGCGTCATTGGATCCCGCTGTTCCTGCTTGCCGGGTTCGGGGCCAGCACGCTCGGCGCTTTCCTCATCGCCACTACCAGTGGGGGCCTGTTCGGCATCCACACGGGCTGGAGCTGGTACGCCTGGCTGGCGGCGGTCTCGGAGGTCGTCGCCATCATCTGTGGTGTGTACGCCGCAGTTGAGGAGGGCTACTTGACGCCGTCGAGAGTTCGACGCTCGGACAAGAAGCAGGATGGGCGGCGGACATCCCGATCCCACTCGGGCCCTGGATCCCTTGGATAGCGCCTTCGACCAATGCGCGATGCGTCGCTTCGCCGCGAACGTCGCTGCCGCGTCCAAGGGATCCGCGCCCCCGATGCGGCCAGCGAGCATCGGGGAGGGAGATGGACACCCCTGAGCGGGTCGAGGCATACCTCGCCAGTCAACCGGAGCCGAAGCAATCGGACCTCCGACAGTTGCACGCGCACATGCTCGCGCAATTCCCTGATGCCAGGCTGTGGTTCAGCGACGGCAGGAACGAGAACGGCAAGGTCGTCGCCAACCCCAGCATTGGCTATGGCGGCCACACCATCAGCTACGCGGATGGGTCCTCGCGAGAGTTCTATCGAATTGGCATGAGCGCCAACACGACAGGCATCTCGGTCTATGTGCTCGGCCTCGATGACAAGACCTACCTGTCGCGCACCTACGGCGCCGCGATCGGCAAGGCCAAGGTCACGGGCTATTGCCTCAAGTTCAAGGGCCTCTCTGCGATCAACGCAGAGGCCCTTCACGCCGCCATCCGGGACGGCATGACCGTTCAACAGGCGGGTTGAGGCACGCCGCCTCGACCTTGAACGGTCATTCAAACCCGTGGGAGGATGTGGCCTCCCGACCCGGAGGCCCGAGTGAATGAGAACGAAGCGATCAGGACCGCGTTCCACGAGGTGACTGCCACGCAGGGCGGTTCGCACGTCGAGGACGGCGGGTGGATGTGGCTCGAGGGGTTCGGCGACGTCGCGAAGGAGTACGCGGCGATCCGCGACGACGTGGCGGTGTGGGACGTCTCGCCGCTGAACAAGTGGGAGTTCCGCGGACCCGACGCCCTGAGGGGCGCCCAGGGGGCCTTCAGCAACAACGCGCTCGGACTCGAGGTCGGGCAGGTGAGGTACGGCGCGTTCGTGGATGCCGACGGGCTCATGGTGGACGACGGGACCGTGTTCAACACCGCGCGCGTGGACCACTGCTGGGTGATGACCAACGGCCGGGACCACGACGAGCGCTTCGGGGAGCTCGTGCAGGACCTCGACGCGGAGTTCGAGTGGATCACGCCGTCCATGCCGCATCTCGGCGTGATCGGTCCGCGGTCCCGCGAAGTCGTCCAGAAGCTCACGGAAGAGGACTTGGGGTCGCTGGGCTACTTCCGGTTCATCCCGCGGCCGATCCAGGTGGCAGGCGTGGACGTGCACCTGTCGCGGACCGGGTACGGCGGCGAGCTCGGGTACGAGCTTTTCCTGCTTGACCCCGCCGACGCCGAGTCCCTCTGGAACGCGGTCGTCGGCGCAGGCGTGACACCGATCGGCACCGACGCCATCGAGGTCGCCCGCGTCGAGGCCGGGCTCATCGTGACCGGCTACGACTACGAGCCGCACGAGCGCACGCCGTTCGACTTCAATCTCGATCGGATGGTGCGAACAGACTTGGGGCTCGATTTCGCCGGCGAGGACGAGCTGCGCGCCGTCGCCGCGGACAAGCCCAACCGGTTCGTCACGCTGCGCTACGAGGCCGACGCGCTCCCCGAGTACGGGGCCGCGGTCACGAAGGATGGCGAGGAGGTGGGAGTCCTCACGAGCCCGACGGACAGCCCGAGGTTCGGCAAGATCGGACTCGCCGTGATCGCGAGCGAGCAGGCGAGTGCGGGGAACACGCTCGGCGTGGCCGTCGGCGGCGGGATCGTCCCCGCAACGGTCGACGTGCTGCCGATCTATGACACGGGAAAGAGGCGCCCCCGCGCGTAGCGGCGCTGTGGTCGACGCCAGCGAGCGACGTGAGCGGTCCCATCTACGGGCGCGGGTCACGTCCGGGCCGGTGTAGCGTCATGAGGCAAGTCGGTTCCACAAGACCACGAGGTTCGGACATGCAACTGGAACATCTCTGCGACGTCAGCTGGACCTACGACTTGCTCCACGAGGTCGAACCTTCCGAAGGTGCCGACGGCCGTGTCTACGGTCAGGGCACGGCCACATTTGATGGTCGGTTGTCGGGGTCGGCACAGTGGTCGAACTTTCCACGGATCCGCAACCACTTCGCGCTTCCCGATGCTCGCGGAGTCATTCATGCGGGTGACATAGACGTGCTGTTTGCCCTGACAGGGTTGTCGTCGCTCGACGACGGTCAAGGCGTCCACGTCATGACGTTCCAGACCGCCGCCCCCACATACCTCTGGCTGAATGACGTCCTCGCCATAGGCGAGGGAACGATTGACGTCGAGCACGCACGTCTTGCCATGCGCTACTACGAGTGCCGGGTTGAGCTTCCCCTTGCGCATTTCGCGTCGTGATTCATGCGGCTGCGGGGCGCCGCGTGTGGGGACGTTCTCGGAGGAATCTGGTCAGATGTGTCGGATCCAGGTGAGGGCGTTCGTGGGAAGGGTGGTGGCCGCGGTGGGCGCCGTTCCGTAGCGACGACACTGACTTCTAGGAGACATCGTGAAGCTTCTTCTCACGTCCGGGGGCGTGACGAACGCCAGCATCCGCGACGCGCTCGTCGAGCTCCTGGGCAAACCGATCGCCGAGTCCACCGCGCTGTGCATCCCCACTGCGCAGTACGGGCATCCGATGGTCGGCCCTGGAGTGAAGGCTTGGCAGTTCATCAGCGGCAACTCCGAGAACCCCATGGTCGACTTGGGCTGGAGGTCCGTCGGCGTGCTGGAGCTGACCGCACTGCCAAGCATCGACACGGAGCGCTGGGTGCCGCTGGTCCAGGAAGCCGATGCCCTGCTCGTCGCGGGCGGCGACGTCCTGTACCTGTGCCACTGGATGCGCGAGTCCGGGCTTGCGGACCTGCTGCCGACGTTGAGCGAGACCGTCTGGGTAGGGCTCAGCGCGGGAAGCATGGTGATGACCCCCCGTGTCGGGGACGACTTCATCCAGTGGCGACCACCCTCCGGCGACGAGACCACGTTGGGCGTCGTCGACTTCTCGATCTGCCCTCACCTGGCTGCCGACGGCATGCCGGGCAACTCCCTGGCAGAGGCGGAGCAGTGGGCGGCCGGCATCCCGAACACGGCGTACGCGATGGACGACCAGACGGCGATCACGGTGGTCGAGGGCGTCGTCGACTTCGTTTCCGAAGGGCACTGGGAGCAGCTCTCGACCCTGAGCTCGGATCCCGACGATCGTTAGGCAACGCGTTCAGCTGCACGGTGTCCGGTGGGCTCTAGGGTCGCAGCATGCCTGAGTTCACCTGGCTCCCCGCCAACCAAGCAACGGCCGAGGACGTCGAGGCGGTGTTCGCCACGAGCGGCGCTCGCAAGTGCCGTTGCCAGGCTCTGAAGGTGCCGGGCTGGATCTGGCGTGACACCACCCAGGAGCAGAGAGACGCCTCGCTGCTTGAGCAGACCGCCTGCGGCACCACCGGACCGACGTCTGGGCTGATCGGGTACGTCGAAGGCGAGGCGGCCGGCTGGGTGGCGGTCGAACAGCGGGAGAACTACCCCAGGCTGTGGAGCCGGAAGCAGGCGTGGATGCGGATGGACCCCGAGCTGGAGGGGGTCTGGTCAGTCACCTGCTTCGTCGTGCGCAAGGGCTGGCGGCAGTCGGGACTGACCTACGAGCTCGCCGCTGCCACCGTTGAGTACGGCCACCAGGTCGGCGCCCGCGTCCTGGAGGGTTACCCCATCGAGCCGCCGCCAGGCAAGTCCGTGATCTGGGACGAAGCGTCGGTCGGACTGGTGCAGGTCTTCCTCGAGGCCGGATACGAGGTGGTGGCCTCGCCTACCCTGCGCCGGCGCGTGGTGCGGCGAGACCTTGGTGACCGCTTGTGACCGCGCCAACCTCACACCAGCCACGCGGTCGCCACCCAGCTGTTCGCGGTCCTCGCCCTCGAGGCCGCTGCGAGCGCGCGCCGGCGGCCCGCGCGGTTCAGTCGCGAGGTGTTCTGCCGCGAGATGTGCGCCTCGCGCGCACTGATCCACCGCGCGTCATACCGAGCCTGTCGGACGCACTGACCCGCCGATGAGCGGGCATTGCCTTTGCTCTCGGATAGACCGAGACTGGCAGAACGTCAAGGCGTTCCATGAGTTCGCAACAGGTCTCGCCTTGCACCGCAATCCCGACGAGGAGGGACGGCTCCCTGACAGCGGCAGGTTCCTCAGCCTCCCGGCCCGGCGGGCCGGGGATGGCGGCACCGTCTGACGGGGCCGTCGCCACCACGCGCAACGGCCCAGTCCTGCGAGTCGCGTCTCTGTGCGGCGCCGCCTCGGTCGTGGTGTCGTTGGTCGGGAGCATGGTCTCCGACCTTGCCGCGAAAGGGCTTAACCCTGACTCGCCCGACCAGACACTCATCGACACCTTTGTCGACAACCGCAGGCAGCTTCAGGTGGGCATCACCCTCACCATGCTCGGCGTGGTCCTGCTGCTGGTGTTCCTTGGGCCGCTTTGGATCCGTGTCAAGGCTGGGGCTGAGTGGCTCGCCGTCGTCACGGTCGCTGCAGGAGTGACCATCGCCGTTGTCGGCGTGATCTCCGCCGCGATGCTGACGGTCATGGTGACAACCACCGACTACCGCAACCCCGACGCCGCGCGTCTCCTGATGCTCGCCCTCTGGGACACCGCCCGGGTCGGGGCCGCGCCGTACGCCGCCATGATCGGGGCCGCCACACTCGCCGGCCTCCGCTACCGCGTTCTGCCCCGGTGGCTCAACCTTTTCGGAGTTGTTTTCTTCCTCTTCACCACCGTCGCACTGCTACCCATCGGGCCAGCTGGCCTGTTGGGGAGTCTGGGAGGACTCTGGATCATCGCCGTGTCCGTCCATCTCAGCCTCACAAGCATCCCGGTCGCTGGCAACGATCCCAACGTGGCTGACTAGACGACGGCACATGCCGCGATCCGCGCGGATCTGCCGATGTCCGGACCCATCCGGGCCTCGACTAGGCCCGTAGGTAGGTCGTCAGTCGAGCAGCGAGCTCCACGGAGGCTTCGATCTCTTCACGACGGATGGAGACACTTTCCACGTTGAGGCCGAAGGGCACTCCGAGGCGGCGGCAGAAGTCGATGAGCTCGATGGCCGTCGTCTGCGCCTGCTCCAGGGAGGCCGCCAACGGGTTGGTCGAGTGCCGGAGGTCGTTCTCGATCCACCGAGGGACGTCGACGCCGAGCCAGCGAAGGAACTCGAGGGTCTTTATCGAGCCGCACACGGAGAACGTGAACACGATGGGGACCGGGGCCAGTCCACGGGTCTCGCCCTCGTAGCGGTAGTCGGAGAGGAGGTTCTTGGCGGCGTTGAGGTCGTAGACGACCTGGGAGACGAAGAACCGGCAGCCCGCCTCCTGCTTCGCGATCAGGCGCAAGTGCTCGTTCTCGCGGCGGCTGTGCCTCTCGGGGATCGCCACTCCTCCGAGAAGCAGCTCCGGGTTCAGCTCTGTCCGCAGCGCTTGGGCATCGGCGAGGGACACGGGCGGGGTGGTGCCGCTGGAGGCGGCGCCGACCAGCACGGTCAACGTTCGGCGGGGATCCTGCTCGGTGAGCCACGTTCGCAGTTCGTCGCGCTGGTACTTGCCGACCGCGCGGTAGACGATGGCCGGCGTTCGCCACGCCTGGAGGTGTTCCGCACGGTACTCGGACGGGTCGACGGTCGGGCTGAAGGGGAATGGGCGCTCAATCGGGTTGCGGGATCTCTCGTCGTCGATGTCGTACAGGACCAGTCCATCGAGGTCGAGGTGGTCCAGCCGTTCAACGGTGGCGCGTGCAATCTCCGGGAGCCGCTCGGCGGGCGTCGACTGCCTCGGCGGGGTGATCGCGAAGAGGACGAAGTCACCTTGACCGGATCTGATGCGCGTGGTGATCTCCACCTCGCGAAGGTAGCGGGCTTCGCCAGCTCCCCCCACATGCACTGGTCGCCTATGCGCACATCCGCATCTGCCGCGATCCGCGCGGTCATGCCGATGAGCGGATGTCGCGTGACGACTACCGTGAACTCGTGCCGATCGTCGATGTCGTCTACCAGTCACGGATCACGGAGGACGAACTCCGGACACTCGCAGCGACGTTGCCGCACGCCGTGTCGCTTGCCGTCGAGTGTCCAGAGGAGCCCTACGACGGGAATCTGCGTCCAGGTGACGTGATCATCCGCTTCCTGCAATGCAGCCCCTTTGATAGTGCGGATCTCGATCTCCTTATCGAAGTTCGATCGAAGTGGTTCGCCACCCGGGCTGAGGACCGGCACCAACGGTGCGAGCGGCTACGCGATGCAGTCCGTGATGCAGTCGGCCCCCTCAGCATCGGGGTCTATCTGTCTCTCCCGATCGCAGGATGGGCACAGACCGAATAGTCCTGCGACTCGCGATCATCCGAGCGGCGGGCAGCGCGCTCTCATGCCGCTGTCAGGCTGAGTCAGACCGCCGGGAACCGCTGGGGTTGCCGCCCCTGCGCGAAGCAATGAGCTAGTGCGGGCGGAGGGCGTCCCACGCGCGGCAGACTAGTCCGCGTATCGCGAGGGGTATCTGCGTGCGTATCCCCATCCCGTGGTAGAGCACGAAGTCGTCGAAGCGGTGTGCGCCTGGGTGGTCGGCGACGGACACTGCTGCCTGGCGGAGGTTCCCCAGCTGCCCCACAGTCATCTGCAACGGCGGTTCATCTGGCTGGTACCGGCAGCCGAAGTAGTAGTCACGTCCCGGTTCTCTGGTCATCTCGATGTGACAGCCCAGCACGTGAGTGACCGTGCGCGCCTCCGCGAACTCGACCAGCCGGTTCATGCTGTCGACGAATGCTGGGAAGTCCCCGACATATATCCGACCGGGATAGACAGAGTCACCGGTGAACAGCAGGCCAGTGCGCTCATCGTGCAGCGCGATCGAGGCGTCCTGGTGGCCAGGGATCCCGGTCAGCTCGATCCGGCGCTGACCGAGGTCGTAGTCGACGATCTGATCGGGCCAATCCTTGAAGCCGAAGAATGCCCGCACGTCCCGCGGCGTCCGGCCCACCAGCACCGTGTCTGGGCGGTCCACGAAGGATGCGTCGCCGGCGACATGGTCGCCATGCCCATGGGTGTGGGCGACGACAAGCTGGTAACCGGCCCGCGGGTGGGTCGTCAGCCAGTCGCCGATGAGTTCGTCGACCGTGCGTCTGAGCAGATCGTCGTCGACCGCACCGGTATCGAGTAGCAATGCCCGCTCGTCCCCCAACAGGAGAAACGTGAAAGGCGCTTCGAACGTGGCGTCTTTGCTCTGCCGCATGATGACCGTGTCATCGCGGTACCGATGGACTTGCCACGGCGGATCCTTGCGGTGCCGACGCGACGGCGATCCATGGATCCAGCGGACATCCAGACCCCCGGACATCGACTCGCTGTTCACGCAGCGACCCTCTCACGACGACAGCGAGCCCGCACCGAACCGCATGTGCGTAGTCGGCTCGTGGGCAGTCCTTGGCCAGGTCGGCGTGTCAGCATATGCTGACGCTGTGAAGACATCACAGGATGCACACGACGATGGAGGGGTCGTAGCGGAACTCGCAGCCGTTGCGGATGCCAAGCGCGAGCTGTCGCGGCGCGAGGAGGTCGCCGTTCGAAGAGCTCGTCACACGGGTCTCAGCTGGGCCGAGATCGGGACCTTGCTCGGAGTGACGCGTCAGACCATGCATCGCAAGTACCACAAGGTGGGCTGAGGTCCCGAGCCTCATCCCTCGGCTGTCGGGACCGCGTCATTCCGCTGGGATTCGGCGCACATCCATCGCACTCACATGCCGATGAGCGGGTGCCGTGCGTACGCCGGGCTGGATTCTTCTCGCGGCGGTTTACGGGGAGAGACCTCGCGCATGACCCAGCAGGCGGCGACGGCGACGGAAGATCTGACCAATCGCCAGCACGCTTCCGGCGAACGTCGCGCCGGTCCCCAGGTCGTCTGAGTACAGGACGCCGAGCACCAGGGCTTCGGCGGCACCGACACCCGCGCCTTCCGCTCCTACTTCGACTTCGACGAGTTCGGCCGAGCAGGGCTGCACGAAGCTGGCAGGCGCCGTGAGCCGGCCGTCGTGTCCCTTCTGCACCAACGCCATCATGGACAGTGCGGGAGAGTTCACGGGTCCGCTGGGGCCCTATCGTTTCCAGGGCAAGCCGACGATGAGTCAGTCCAGTTCTTCTGGTTCGGTGGTGGTGAGTGATGAACGGTGACGGCCTAGCGGCGCAGGCGAAGGGACTGCCCGCGCGCTCGCAGATGGTGCTGGGGCTGGTCCTCGCGTGGCTGTTGCAGCCGTTCCTGCGGTTCGACGACACCGAGCACGGACAGCAGCGGGGCGATGCCTGCCGACGGTTGTTGGACCAGGCGCTCGGGGACGTCGAGGCGGGCCCGTCCGCGACCCTGGTCGAGGACGTGGCATCGACCGAGGAGCAACAGCTCGAGGAGGAACCCGACGGCCCGGGGGCTTTTCGGGTCGACTTCGTGGACGCCCTTGCCTACGCCCTGGAGAGTGGGCAGGGCAGCGAGCAGGCCATGGGATGGTGTCTGCAGCGAGTCGAGGCGTCCCTTTACCACGCTGCTGAAGCGGGCCTGGCGTTCGAACCTCCCGGACTTGACGGTCAGGTCTTAGAGGTAGTCGACATCCTGAGCGGTGCGAGCTCGATCGACCAAGAGCTTGTTGCGCGGCTGCAGGAAGTTATAGCGACCTCGCGGGATCAGCTGGTGCAGAAGGCCTGAGAGGACAACCATCCATCTAGCGCCGTGGTCACGTAACGCCAACCTGACAACGTCCGTCACCCCATCGAAGACAGACAACCAGTTCTCGAGCACCTGCGCGCTCCCGCCGAACCCCCGACTCGGGTGCAGCGGTTGCGCGCGCTTCGATAATCCTCAGCGAACAGCGACGCCAGCCGCTGCGCATCGTGAGCGTTCGCCGCATCCTTGAGCCGCTCCAGCATGGTGACCATGACCGAACGATAGATCCGCTCGTCGACCTCGACCGGCACCCCAACTACATCCTGGTCGCCACATGGCCTCCGGGACCTGACCGATCACTTCGGGGCGCATCCGCTCGCGCAGCGGCATGTCAGCCCACGCGGTCTTGGTTGGGGCACGTCAGCCCTGTCACCGGCATGACCGCTCACTCGTGACGGGTCGGGCGGACCGACTCATGCGCGATCTGTCAGGCCGATGAGCAAGCGGTGGCGCTGCCGAGATCCGGAAAGCCGCGCGACGTTGGCTGGCCGCGCCCGGCCGGTACTCCAGGTCGCTAGCTCAGGTGACGGAGAAAGAAGCGACCTGCGTCTTCCGCGGCGAACCACGGAATGCCGGTGTGCCCACCCATGTTCGCCTGGAGCGTCTTTTCCCTGGACCCGATGGCATCGAACAGATCCAGAGCCCTCTGCCTGTCATTGCCGTGATCGTCCCACTGCAAGAGGACATGTAGAGGGATGGTGATCCGGCGGGCTTCCTCGATGATCGCGCGGGGCACGAAGCTCCCCGCGAAGAGGCCAGCGGCCACGAGGCGTGGCTCCACCACGGCCAACCGGACGCCGGCTGCGGTCAGACCTCCGGAGATTCCGACCGGGCCGCCCACTTCGGGCCGAGCAAGAACCGAGTCAAGGACCGCCTGCCACTCCGGAACGGCCTGCTCGACCAACGGCAGGATGAGTCGGTCGATGACTTCCTCGCTCGGCCGCTCCCCAGCCTTGATCGCCTGACGCAGATCGGCGCGGGCCGGCTCGACGCCGATGCTCGGCCGGTCTCCACCCCCGGGCACCTCGATGGTCACGGTCGCGAATCCCAACCCTGCTGAGTGCCGTGCTCGAGTCTCCAGACGGGGATACATCGTGCGCATCCCACCCGGGTGACCCAGGAGAATCAACGGAACAGGTGCGGATGCCGTCGCGGACGCGGGCGTCCACAGGATGCCCGGGACGTCGTCGACGGTGAACTCACGTTCGACAATGCCGCCGTCGAGGAGTCGCTCAGTAGTTACGCGCATGGTCGTGCCTTTCGGGAGTGCTCTGGAATGGCGCTCCCAGACGACCTACCGTCCGGCCGCGACCCCGAAGGAAAGCGCCCATGTCGAGACGTTCACGGGTACCACCTCCTTGTGCCGGTCGGGCATCTGCAAACTATCAACGATCTTGATGAGACACCCACCCGGCGTTCTTCGCTCGTCGAGTGGACGTCCGGATCTGCCGCGATGAGGGTGCGACTCACACCGTGAGTTTGCGTGGATAGGTTTCGCGCTATGAACGGTGCGATGCAGTGCGCGCTGATCGTCAGCATTCCGGAGGCTGAAGAGGCCGTTGCCCTCCATCGTGCCCAGTTCGACGAACCAGCCAGCTTCGGCATACCTGCCCACGTGACCGTGCTATTCCCGTTCATGCCAGCGCCAGATGTCGACGCACAGGTGATCGAAACTCTCGCCGCCGCGATCTCCACCATCCCAAGGTTCAATGTCGCGTTCGAGACCACCGGCTGGTTCGGCACGAACGTGCTGTGGCTCGCCCCGAAGCCAGCCGCCGTCTTCGGAGCACTGACGAGGGTTGTTGCTGACGCCTTTCCCGACTACCCGCCTTTCGGTGGCCGACATGAGGTCGTCGTACCGCACCTGACCGTGGGAAACGCCGTTGCCGCGGGAAGCGAACTCCAAGAGGCAGAAGTGCGCGTGCTGAGTTATCTACCGATCAGAGCACACATCACAGAAGTCGCCCTGTGGTGCGGCACCGACGTGCCCGGTGGATGGAGTCGCATGATGGGCTTCCCACTCGGCTGACGTCATCCTGCAATCGCCTGGCCGGCCCAGCGGCCAGCCCGCGGACCTGACCGAAAATCGCGCCGACTCGATAACGTGCGACGCATGCCCATCAAACTCGAAAACGTCGGGATCGCCGTCCGGGACCTCGACGCGACGATCTCCTTCTTCACCGACCTGGGACTCACCCTCCTCGGCCGTGACACGGTCAGTGGAGAGTGGACCGACACTGCCGTGGGCCTCGACGGCAACCACGCCAACATCGCCATGCTCCAGACGCCGGACGGCAACGGTCGCCTCGAGCTCTTCGAGTACATCCACCCCGACGCGATCGAGACGGACCCCACCCGACCCAACGAGATCGGCATGCACCGGGTGGCCTTCTCGGTCGACGACATCGACGAGGCCCTCGAGATCGCCGCGGGGCACGGCTGCCACCCGCTCCGCGGCGTCGCGACCTATGAGGACGTCTACAAGCTCACCTATGTCCGCGGCCCCAGCGGCATCATCGTCATGCTTGCCGAGGAGCTGAAGAAGAGCTGACCGGGTCGGTTCTCCGACGTACGCCGGAGAAACGTGAGCGCGTTGGGTTCCTCCCAGCCCCTACTGTCGGGTCCTGCCCGCCGTGACACTGCTGCGTAAGTCCGGCGGCGACGTGAGGATCTGCACATGAACGAGACGCCGGCCACGGCAAGGCTAAGACGCGCCGTCCGAGCGGTCATCCTGGCCGATGACGACCGGGTCCTGCTGTGCCGCTTCCGCTTCCCGCATCCAGCTGTACCGGCGGGCGCAGCGGGGGTGTGGGCGGCCCCCGGCGGCGGCATCGAGCCCGGTGAGCTGCCGCTGGCGGCACTGCGCCGGGAGCTCCACGAGGAGACGGGGCTTGTCCTTGACGCCGACCCGCCTCACGTCTGGCACCAGGAGGTCGCCGCTCCCAGCCGTGCGGACGGATACGACGGGGTGGTCAACGACTACTTCCTCGTCCGCACCACGCGCTTCGATCCCCGCGGCGCCCTGTCCGATGACGACCTCGCCGCCGAGTGCATCAGCGCCATGCGATGGTGGCGGCACGAAGACATCGCCGAATACGGCGGAACCGACCTCTTCTCACCTCGCGACATCGCCACGCCGCTGGCGGCGCTGATCGCCGGTGACATCCCGGGCACGCCAGTGATGCTCGGCCTGTGATCTCCCGGGCACCTACCCGTGATCGCGAAACTCGACCGCGGGCATGGCGCGCGCGCGTCGAGGGGAGTAGGCAGGGATCAACCGGCGGTGCCGGACGGGCACTGCCCCGTCCCAGAGAGGAGTGGGCCGTGTACGCACGCTCCACGACGTTCGACGGGATGCCCGGCAACATCGACGCGGGCATTGCCTTCATCAAGACCGAGGCCGGGCCGATGCTCGACAAGATCGAGGGCTGTCGCGGCCTCTCGTTGGTGGTCGACCGCGAGACCGGTCATTGCATCGCCACGAGCTCCTGGGAGAACGAGGCGAGCATGCGCGCCAGCGACGAGCAGCTCCGCCCGCTCCGTGATCGCGGGCGTGACATCCTCGGCGGCTCGATGCAGGTCGACGCGTGGGAGATCGCCGTCATGCACCGCACCCATCACGGGGAGTGCTGTCGCGTCAGCTGGCTCCAGGGTGACCTCGACGCCATGACGGAGGCGATGCGGGTCGGCGTCCTTCCCGAGCTCGAGGAGACGAGTGGATTCTGCAGCGCCAGCCTGCTCGTGAACCGGGCTGCCGGCCTGGGCTGCGCCACCACGGCCTGGGAGACCCGTGCCGCGATGGAAGCCAGCCGAACGTCGGCCGACGACATGCGCAGCCGGACCGCGCGGGAGGTGGGCGGCGAGATCGTCGACGTGCGCGAGTTCGAGCTCGCCTACGCGCATCTGCACGTCCCCGAGATGGTCTGACAACCACCGCTTCGGGCCGAGCCCATCCCCACCGGGCCCGGCCCCGTTGCGGGTAGCAGGGTGCTCAGTCGATGACGGGGGACCTCGGTGTCATGTCGGCGCATCGTTGGCGCACCGGAAGCCGATGTTGCCCGAGGAGGACTCGGCCGTGTTGGACGAGCGGGCAGCGACGCGGTAGCGGTTGCAGTAGCTGTCGTGGCAGAGGTACGACCCGCCCCGCATCACCCGCCATACCTGGGAGTCGTCCGCCTCGGATGGCTCCGCCGAGACCGGGTCGACCACGGGAGCCTCGCCCGCCCGGTCGGCGTACTCGGTCGCGTGGAACGCGTCGTGGCACCACTCCCACACGTTGCCGACCGCGTTGTGCAGGCCGTAGCCGTTGGGCCGGAACGCGGTCGCCGGCGCAGTGGTGAGGTAGCCGTCGTCCAGGGTGTTGCGCTGCGGGAACTCGCCTTGCCAGATGTTGCAGCGCCACCGGCCACCGTGGGTGAGCTCGTCGCCCCAGGGGTACCGCGCGCGGTCGAGTCCACCGCGGGCGGCGCGCTCCCACTCGGCCTCGGTCGGCAGGCGCTTGCCGGCCCAGCGGCAGTAGGCCTGGGCGTCGCGCCACGACACGTGGACGACCGGGTGGTTCTGCAGGCCGCTGATGCTCGAGCGCGGACCCGCGGGACGGCGCCAGTCCGCGCCGCGCACCGCCAGCCACCACGGCACGCCGGCCGCGCCTTGGAGGATGTCGGCCGGGGCGGCGTCGACCGCGAGGTGGAACACCGCCGACACACCGTCGCGCTCGGCGTCGGTGACGTAGTGCGTCGCCTTCGCAAAGGCGGCGAACTGTGCGTTCGTCACGGCCTTCGTGTCGATGAAGTACGGCGAGACCCGGACGCGGTGCTGGGGAAGCTCGCCGTCCGCGGCGTACCCGTCGCCGTGGCTGTCGCCCATCCAGAACGTTCCCTCGGGGATCCGGACCTGGCCGCGGGTGCTCCGCTGGCCGCGCGGGATCGCCGGTGCCGCGGCGGCGCCGTGGCCGCGCGGCCGCGGACGGCGCGCAGCACGACCCGGTGTGCTCACCGGGGTGGGGCCGTGCGTCCTGGCTCGGCTCGAGGAGCGGCAGACGTGCCCGTCCGGCCTCGGCGTTGGTCATGACCCAAAACTACAGTAGTTCGATCGAGTTAGATCAGGGTGAGACACGGCTCTACGTAGGACCCGGTCAACTCGGGTGCGTTCAACGGACCGCTCCGCGCGGACAAGGGCCAGATGTACGAGGGTGGCGTGCGCGTCCCGTGGATCGTGTGCGAGCGAGAACGCTGACCTCGTCCGCGGTGGCGGCCGTGCCAACGACACGATCGTGAACAGCACGGACCTCCACACGACGCTCGACGCGTCGTACGCGTCGTACGCGCCGGCGCAGCGGCCGGCCGGAGTCCGGCTCGACGGCATCGACCTGAAGCCGGCGTTCAGCCGGGGCACGAAGATCAATCGCGACCACGTCCACCACCGCCGGGTACGTCGGCGTGCAGAACCCGGCGTCGAGTGACGCTCCGGGCTGGTCAGTCGACCCGGGTGCTGGAGGACTTCACCGGTGAGACCTACGCCAACGGCGAGGTGACCCGGCACCGCGGCGACACCATCACGATCACTGCCGGCGAGCAGGTCCCGTTCGTCCTGCCGAGGCCGTGACAGCCCACGACACCTGACGGACGGGCCCGGGCGCGATGCGCCCGGGCCCGTCTGGCTCGTTGGTGCTGCGGACCACGCTGTTCATCGCAGCACCGGCATTGCAGGCCGTGAGGACGTCCGGGCTAGCATTCGCGCTCTGCCCCGAGAGGACCTCCACATGGCTACTGACTACGACGCATCCCGCAAGTCCGAAGACGAACAGAAGGAAGAAAGCCTGGAGGCCCGCCGCCTCACCTCGGGCGAGCAGGACAAGACCTCGGGGAAGATGGACGAGGACGAGACCGAGCTGGCCGAGACGTATGAGCTGCCCGGCGCGGATCTCTCCCACGAGACCCTCTCGGTCGAGGTCACGCCCAAGCAGTCCGACGAGTTCACCTGCACCGGCTGTTTCCTCGTGCAGCACGTATCGCGACGGTCCGCCCCGGGCGTCGACCTCTGCGCCGACTGCGCCTGACCACCGCTGCGACTCCGTGGCCGGGTCTCGGCGGCCGTCCTGATCGAGGTGGCCTACGTCTCGACGTACCGCGATCCGCCGCCGCCTCCTCGGCGCGACCGCCGGTTCCGGTCTACCGCCGGTCGGCGAGGTGGCGGATCCACGGGACGGCCCCAGCCGGGTAGAGAGGCAGGGACTCATCTCGGTCGTCGCACGGACGCCAGACAACCGGCGCGGTGCTGCCATCGCTCTCCGTCAGTGTCGCGTCAGTTGCGGCCGGCTGGGGCGCGAGCCGACCGGAGTAGAGAAACACGATCTCGTGCCCGAGCACGCCGTCGATCCGGAAGATGTTCTCCACAGCGGCAAGGAAGGCGAAGTCGTGGATGGTCGCGCCGAGCTCTTCGTCCACCTCGCGCACGATCGCATCGTGGTGGGTCTCGCCAAGGTCGACGCCGCCACCGATGAGGCGGTGGTAGCCGTGGGGGTTCTCGCCCGTCGGTCGGATGGAGGCTGACGGCGTGGCGGGTGAAGCCGTCGTTCGGTGCAATCAGCATCGACTTCACCCGGATGACTGATCGGTCTACCGGCACGCGGTGACACTAGCGACGAGCCCCGGCCACTGGACTGGACCAGCCCGTGAATTTCCGATGCAGCTCCACCCGCCGGCGCCGCCTGGGTCGCCGTCGCAGCCACCGACGGCACCCGCTACGACTGGCAGGCCTTCCAGTTCACGGTCCCTCGGGGCCCCTGACAACGGGGCAGGGCGCGCGGTTACGTCTTGCGTACCGGGTAGCGCAGGTGCGTGACGCCGGCGCCCGCGATCACGCGCGGGTTGCCAAGGACGGCCGGCGTACGCGCGAGGTGGTCGAAGAGTCGAACCCCGGAGCCCAGGAGCATCGCCGCGATGTCGACGTGGATCTCGTCGAGGAGCCCGGCATTCAAGAGCTGTTGGATGGTGTCGGCGCCGTGGACCCCCACGGACTTCCCGGCGGCGGCGGCCTTGGCCTGCTCCACGGCGCTCTCGACGCCGTCGGTCACGAAGTGGACGGTCGAGCCGGGTCGCGGCCAACCCTCGGGGATGTGGTGGGTGAGCACGAAGGCCGGTCCCCACGCGTGGTTTCCGCCCCAGCCACCGGCGACGTCGAACGTGCGTCGACCGGTGAGCATGGCACCGAGCTCGGAAGCGAGACCACGCAGGTGCTCGGCGCTCGGCGCGGACACCGTGAACGTCATGGAGTCGGATCCCCCGGTCTCGAACGCGACGTCGCCCGAGGTGTACCAGTCGAAGACTTCGGCCACGCCGTCGTTGGGGTCGGCGACGTAGCCGTCGAGCGACATGGACATGAGTGCGACAACCTTTGACATCCGATTCTCCTCATCCCAGGCAGTGCCGGTGACCACCTTCCACCCTGACCACGAACGGCAGCACGCCGATCAGACATCGGTGGGGTGGCAGAAGAGCCCGTGGGCGTGACCCGCGACTCAGGCGGCAACCCTGGATCCGCGCGGCGGCAGCGAAGGGCAGCTGCGTCTACGACCCAAGGACGGCACCGTCAGGGCCAAGATCACGATCGACGCCCTCGCAGTGACGTGATGACCTGCCGTCGAGGCAGGCTCAGTAGGTCACGCAGTCGAGGTAGTCGAAGCCCTCCTGGGCGGCCTCGAACGGGTCGAACGTCGGGTCGCCGAAGCGCGGGTCGTGCTCGACGACGTAGTACTTCGTGCTGCCACCCGCGGCGTCGAAGATCGACGGGAAGTCGATGATCCCGTCGCCGACGATCTCGATCCGACCGGGGAACGTGCCGGCCGCCATGTCCTTCACGTGGAACAGCTTGATCCGGTTGCCGTACTGCTCGATCACGTCGAGCGGATTGGTCGATGCCGCCGCCGTTCGTCGCCCAGTAGAGGTCGAGCTGGAACACGACGTTCTTCGGTTCCGTGTAGGCCATGAGGATGTCGAACACGGTCCGGTCGCCGAAGACCGTCTCGAACTCGATGTCGTGGTTGTGCACCATCAGCGTCTGGCCCTGCCGGCGGGCCACGGCGCCGATCTCGTCGAGGTACTCGGCGTAGGCGATCCACTCGGCCTCGGTGGTGTAGATCGGCGGGAAGATCGGGGTGGACCCGGACCCGAAGTACTTGATCCCCAGTGTCCGGTTGTCCCTCAGGATCTGCGTCGATGTCGGCCGGGTTCTGCGGCGTCCCGACATCGACGTGCCGCGCGGAGGCCTTGAGCCCGTACTTGTCGAGGAGCGCGCGGTACTGCTCGGCGGTCATGCCGCTCAGCGTGAAGGGCTCGACGTTCCGGTAGCCCATCGCGCTGAGGCGGCCGAACACCTCCTCGGTCCTGGCGACGGTGGCGGCGTCGGTGCCGAAGCCGATGTACTCGGCGAACGTCCAGAGCTGGATCGAGATCTTGCTCGTCGGCACTCCTCTGCCGGCGCAGTCCGGGCGCCGCCGCGGACGCGACGGACGCGGTGCCGACACCCCCGGCGGCGAGAGAGAGCACGACCATCGTCGCGGCGACGAACCCCCGCAGCGTGCGGGCCAGAGATCGGTTCATGGTGCCCATCAGTGCCTCCAGACGGCACGTGTGACCATTCGCGGCTCTTCCGTGCCCGTTTCACGTTCGAGTACCTGGCACCGTAACCGGCGGTCGCGCTGTTTGAAAAGGCCTGCCCAGCTTCAGAGATCGCACCCTGAGTCGCCGCCACACTGGGCGGGCCAGGAAGCATGCCGAACCGAGGAGAAGCCATGGCGTTCGACGCGGCCGTCTACAAGGCGACGACCAAGCAGCAGTGGGACGCGGCCGCGGAGGCCTGGCACCGGTGGGGACCGACGCTGGAGGAGTGGCTCGGCGAGTCCACCGAGGCGATGCTCGACGCCGCGGCGGTGGGTCCGGGCTCTCGCGTGCTCGACGTGGCCGGCGGTGCCGGCGGACAGGCACTCACCGCGGCGCGCCGGACCGGCCCCACCGGCAGCGTCGTGGTCACCGACCTGTCGCCGTCGATCCTGGCGTACGCCGAGCGCGCTGCCGTCGAGGCCGGACTGCGACACGTCACGACCGCGGTGGTCGACGGTGAGGAGCTCGGCAGCCAGTGGTCACAGGAGTTCGACGCGGTCATCTGCCGGTTGGGGCTCAACTACTTCCCCGACCAGGCGCGAGCGCTGCGCGGGATCCGCTCCAGCCTCCGCGAAGGCGGCCGGTTCGCGGCCATCGTCTACTCGACGGCCGACCGGAACGCGTTCTTCTCGGTGCCGGTCGCCTTGATCCGCGCGTACGCCGGCCTCGGCGCGCCGCTCCCCGGCCAGCCCGGTCCCTTCAGCCTCGGTGACTCCGCCGCGGCCCGGAACCTGCTGACCGCGGCGGGCTTCCGGGACGTCAGCGTCCGAACCCTCGGCGCCCCTCTGCGGATGCCCTCGGCAGCGGACTGCCTCGCGTTTGAGAGGGAGTCGTTCGGCGCCCTTCATCAGATGCTGGCGGGCGTTCCCGCCGGCGAGCGGCCCCTGGTCTGGGCCGACATCGAGGTGGCGCTGGGCCAGTTCGAGACAGGCGAGACGGGCGGCGGGTTCGTCGGGCCCTGTGAGCTGCACGTGCTGTCAGGGACCCGATGAGCGGGCGGTCGACACCAGGCCGCGGCCGGCGGTCACCACGGTCGCCTGACCAGGTCGCGCCCTCTGGCCCGCGCGGTGCCGACCCGCGACAATGCCGAGGTGGCGCGCGGCCCTGAAGCCGCCTCCGTGGAAGCCCTCAGCGGACCGGTCCTGCGGCCAAGACGGGGAGCGCGGCGGCGGTCTCCGGGACCGGCGACGGTCGGCTTCCGGCACGACGCGCGAGGACGGCGCGCCGGTGGGCGATCAGGCCCGACACGGCGGCGTTGACGGCGACGAAGTAGGCCGGGTAGGCGAGGAGCGGCACCGACAGGGAGCCCACCGCCCCCAGCGCCAGCGCGCCGGACCCGGCGGCGAGCACATAGGTCGAGAGCGTCTCCGAGTGCGGGTGGCGCCAGGTCTTGGGCACCATCATCAGCATCGCGACGAGGTCGGCCGCGATGACGCACCCGGTGGCGATCGCCGGCACGTCGACCGCCAGCCATCCCGCGACGCCGACGCCGGCGAGGGCGAGCAGGGCCAGGTCGACCCGACCGAGTCCGCCGCTCCCGAGCCAGAGCGCCAGCCCGAACACCAGGCACGTGCCGATCGTCTGGCTGACCAGCGGGACCAGGCTCCACCGGGCACCGTCGGCTCGCTGCGCCTCCACCGCCACCACCTCGAGCACGCTCCAGATCAGCCAGGAGCCGCGATGCGGGACGGTGGTGCCGCGCAGCGTGTCGCGCACGTACGGCACGGTGCAGGCCACGGCCAGCGACCCGGCCAGCAGACCGAACAGCGGCGCGGGGTCGGTCATCGCGATCCCTCCGGACCCGCGGCCTCGACCCGCACCCCGCAGCGCGGGCAGTAAGCGGCGTGCCAGGTCTCCAGGGCCTGACCGCAGGCGCACGTGGAGAGCGCGTCCACCGCGGCGCGGACCGGCAGCAGGGATCGGCTTCGGTTCGTCGTGGTCACGGTCATCGTGCTGCTCCCTCCGGGCTTCCGCTTCGGTGCGGCTCGGTCGCCACACCTCTCGGAGCGCGGAGGGGCGCGCATGAGACGCCTACCTCACATTTCGGCCGAAATGCCCCAGTTGTGGCGTCAGGAGGTCGCCGGTCGGCTGGGCAGACCCCGCGCCGTCAGCTCGACGACGGGTCGCGGCGGTACAGCGCGCGGGCCCACAGATAGCCCAGGAAGGCGATGGCCGCGCACCAGCCGACGGCCAGCAGCGCCGTCGAGCCGTCCGGGTCGCCGGCCAGCAGGCCTCGGACCGTCTCGATGATCGGCGTGAACGGCTGGTGCTCCGCGAACCACCCGAGCCAGGTCGGCATCGACTCGACCGGGACGAACCCGCTGCTGAGGAACGGCAGGATCACCAGGAACATCGGTGAGTTGCTGGCGACCTCGACGGTCTTCGCCGAGAGCCCCATCGCGACCGTCAGCCAGGTGAGGGCGAAGGCGGTCAGGCTCAGGAGGCCCAGCAGGCCGATCCAGTCGCAGGGCGGACGCCGACGGGCGGAAGCCGAGCAGCACCGAGACCCCCAGGAGGGTTGCCATGGCGAGCACCGACTGGATGACACTGCCGAGGACGTGTCCGGTCAGGACGGAGACGCGGGCGATCGCCATGGTGCGGAACCGGGCGAAGATCCCCTCGGTCTTGTCCATGGCGACCGAGATGGCGGTCCCCTGCGCAGCGGCCGCGGCGGCCATCAGCATGATTGCCGGGGTCACGTAGTCGAGGTACTCGGCGCGCCCTCCGCCGGTGGACAGGCCGGCGCCGAGGGTCCCGCCGAACACGTAGACGAACAGGAGCAGGAACACGATCGGCATCCCGATGAGGATGCACCGTCATGCTCGGGTAGCGCCGCATGCGCAACAGGTTGCGGCGCAGCATCGTGGTCGAGTCGGTCATGGCCAGGGACAGGGTGCTCATCGGGAGACCACCTTTCGTGCGGAGGGGCCGGTCAGGGCGAGGAAGACGTCATCGAGGTCCGGGCTGGTCACGTCCAGGTGCTCGGCCCCGACGGCCGAGCGGTCGAGGCGGTCGAGCACCTCGCGGACGGCGGCGAGGTCGCCGGTGCCCGGGATGCTCAGGGTGAGGGCGTCGTCGTGGCGCGTGGCCTCGGGAAACGCGCGGGCGCCGGCGTCGAGCGTGTCGGTGTCGGCCATCCGCAGCCGGATGCTGCCGCCGGGGACGCGCCGTTTGAGCTCGGTCGGCGTGCCCTGCGCGACGATCCGGCCGCCGTCCAGGACCGCGACCACGTCGGCCAGGTGGTCCGCCTCGTCCAGGTTCTGGGTGGTGAGCAGGACCGTGACGCCGTCGGCGACCAGCTCACGGACGACGTCCCACATCGCGAGCCGGCTGCGCGGGTCCAGGCCCGTCGTCGGCTCGTCGAGGAAGATCACCGACGGGTTGCCCATCAGGGTCATCGCCAGGTCGAGCTTGCGCTGCATGCCGCCGGAGAACCCTGCGGCGGGCTTGCGGGCGGCGTCCGACAGCTCGAACCGGTCGAGCAGGGCGGCCCCGCGGATCCGTCCTTCGGCGCGCGGCAGGTGGAGCAGGTCGGACATGAGGCGCAGGTTCTCCTCGGCGGTGAGCAGCCCGTCGACGGCCGAGAACTGGCCGGTGACGCCGATCGTGGACCGCACCGCGTCGGGGTCCGCCGCGACGTCGTGGCCCGCCACCTCGGCCGTGCCCGCGTCGGCGCGGATCAGGGTGGACAGGATGTTGACGGTGGTGGTCTTGCCGGCGCCGTTGGGTCCGAGCAGGGCGAGCACGGTGCCGGCGGCGACGGTGAGGTCGATCCCGTCGAGCACGGTGAGCTCGCCGTACGACTTGCGCAGGCCCGTGGCCGAGATGGCCGCGGGGCGTGATTCGGGCATGACAGAACTCCTTCTGGGCAGGGTGGAAGCGACCGACGTGGGTCGGCGGGTGATCGAACGGGGGTGCGGCGCCGTCAGGGCCGCGCGAGGTCAGATGTCGAGGTCCTCGACCTCGGGGATCTCGGCGGCGGCCGCGACCAGGGCGTAGAGCTCGGTCGGGATCGTCTCGCGGAGGTCCTCGAGGCTGTCGAACACCTCGAGGGTGGCGGTGGGGGGTGTCTGGCCCCAGACCTGGTCGGGGCTGAAGTGCTTGCGCCAGCCCTTCGCGTCGCCGTCGGGGCCGGCCTGGTGGACGTACTCGGGGGAGCGCAGGCAGTGGACGACGTACTTGCCGGTCCGGGAGCGGTAGACCGTGAACTGCTCGGTGCGGTCCTTGCTCGAGCGCCCCAGGCCACGAGCTCGACCCCCACGAACCGCTGCCGGCGGCCCTTCCCGAGTCCGACCTGGACCGTGATCTCGTCGAAGCCCTCGAGGACGCCCTCCTCGACCTCGACGAACCGGCGCAAGGCGCGGCTGATGGCCTGGGAGAGGTTGCCCGCCGGCCAGCTCCTGTGCACGCTGGAAGACGGGCAGGTCCCCGTCGGACACGTAGATCGTCTTGTTCGGCACGGCATCATCCTAACCTCCAGAGATCAATATACGCACACGCATACGTATATCGCAAGTCCTCGATGAATCAGCCCATCACCGTGCCGGTCGCGTGGGGATCGCGGGCCCGGCGGCGCGAGAACGCCCCGAGGTTGATGACGTGCCCGGTGTGGGGCGCGGTGAACACGAGGGGGTCCCCGTCGTGGTCGTGGCCGCCCGCGACGCCCTCGATGAGCGCACCCATCAGGGAGCCGACGAGGGGCGCGTTCTTGAACTGGTTGCCGCTGGTCCCGATCGCCACGAAGAACCCGGGCGCCTCCGTGCGGTCGTAGATGGGCGTCCAGTCGTCGGAGACGTCGTACACGCCCGCGACGCCGCGGGGCTGGTTCGGCACGGAGAGCTCCGGAAGCCGGCGCGCCGCTCGCCAGACCTGGGCCTGGAAGCGCTCGGCGGAGGGTCGGGGATCGGCCGCATCGGGATCGTCGACCCACTCGAGCGGGTCGCACGCCGGCTCGGTCCCCCCGACCAGGAGATTGCCTCCGGTCTCGCCACGCAGGTACGTACCGAGGTCGACGTCGGCGATGCAGGGCACCGGCTCGCCGCCGCGGGTGAGTCGGTCGGGCGCCGCGACCACGTGCACCTCCTGACGCAGGGGAGTGGTGTGCACGGTCCAGTCCGAGCCGACCCCGGCCAGCTTGTTGAGGCGGGCCGACCACGGCCCGGCCGCATTGATGACGACGTCCGCCTCCAGGACCCGCCCGCTCGCGCAGGTGAGCCGCCAGCCGGGTGCCGGCCGAGCGATCGCGACGACGTCCTCCCGGAACGCGAACCTCGCTCCTCGGCTGCCGGCGGCGGCGGCCAGGTTGGCGGCGGCCTGCTGCGGGTCGGTGACGTAGCCGGCGTCCGGGGTGTAGACCGCACCGAGGGCTCCCTGGGGTTCGTCGAAGAACTCCTCGGAGGTCACCGGCTTCGGCGGCCAGAACCGACCCGGATCCAGCCCGGGGACCCGGGCTGCGAGCTCCTCGCTGTCCCAGACCTCGAACGGGATGCCCGCGTCGCGGAACATCGAGACCATCCGGGCCCGCGGCAGGATGTCCACGTCGAGCATGACCATGCCGCAGCGGACGTACCGCGCCATGCCGTCGGGGTCGCGGAAACCGAGGGTCTGCTCCCAGTCCTCCCAGCCGAACTTGGACTCCCAGGCCGCTGCCATCGCGTCCCAGCCCGAGTAGTTGAAGCGGACGATGGCGCTGGACGCGCTGGTGGAGCCCAGGCCCGGACCTGCGGCCTTGTCCACCACCGTCACGTTCAGTCCGCGGCGAACGAGGTCGAGCGCGATCGAGCTCCCGATCACCCCTGCCCCGATGACCAACGCCTCCGTGGTGTCGCGCATGACCCTCCCGATGGTCGCAGCACCCACTATCCAGGACCGGGTGGCCGCCGCGCGTGGTCTCGCGGGGACGCGGAATGCTGGGCGCGTGGACTCCCGAACCGACCTCGTCTCGACCCCCTTCACCGAGGACCTCGTCCGCGGCGCGCTCGAGCTCGAGCCGACCCCGCGCGGCGTCCTGCCGCACCGGCTGCCGGCGTGGGCGCGTCGGTACGCCGACGCACAGCTCGCCTCGGCCGAGGCGCAGCCGTCCGGGGTGCGGCTGGCCTTCCGCACCCGGGCGACGTACCTCCGGCTGGAGACCGTGCCCACCAAGCAGGTGTACGTCGGCGCGCCGGCGCGACCCGACGGCGTCTACGACCTCGTGGTCGACGGCCGGGTGACCGCCCAGGCGATCGCGACCGGCGGCGACACGATGACCGTCGACATGGCGACCGGGTCGGCCGACCTGACCTCCGGAGCGCCGGCGACCCTCGAGTTCGATGGACTGCCGGGGCACGACAAGGAGGTCGAGGTCTGGCTGCCGTGGAACGAGCGGACCGAGCTCGTCGCCCTGTGGACCGACGCTCCCGTCGAGGCCCTGCGCGGCCCTCGCCGCCCCCGGTGGGTCCACTACGGCAGCTCGATCAGCCACGGGTCCAACGCCGACGGACCCACGTCCACGTGGCCGGCGACCGCGGCGTCCCTCTCGGGGGTCGACCTGCTCAACCTCGGCTTCGGTGGCAGTGCCCTGCTCGACCCCTTCGTCGCGCGGGTCGTCCGCGCCGCCGACGCCGACTTCATCAGCCTCAAGATCGGGATCAACCTCGTCAACACCGACCTGCTGCGTCGGCGCGCCCTCGGCCCGGCCGTCCACGGCTTCCTCGACACGATCCGCGAAGGTCACCCGGACACGCCCCTGCTGCTCGTCTCCCCGATCGCGTGCCCCATCCACGAGGCCACGCCGGGACCCAGCGAGATGGACATGGCCGGCCTCGCCGAGGGACGACTCCGCTTCCGGGCCGCGGGCGACCCCGCCGAGGTCGTGAGCGGCAAGCTCACGCTCGAGGTCATCCGTGACGAGCTGGCCGATGTCGTGCGGCTGCGAGCGGCCGAGGATCCGCACCTCGACTACCTCGACGGCCTCGAGCTCTACGGCGCCCGGGACGACGAGCGGCCGCTGCCGGACGACCTCCACCCGGACGCGGCGACGCAGCGGCAGATCGGTGAGCGGTTCGCGCGGCTGGCCTTCGACGGCACCGGCGCCTTTGCCGGCCGGCAACCCTGAGCTACCGACGGACGGTCGCCCACCGGAGCCTCGTCACCTGTGCCAGCCTGGGGCCCCGAGCCCGTTCCGGAGGTGGCAGATGGCGGTGTCGTACCAGCTGGTGATCGACTGCTCCTCGCCCGAGCCGCTGGCGCGTTTCTGGGCCGAGGCGTTGCACTACGTCCTCGCACCCCCGCCGCCCGCCTCGGAGTCGTGGGACGACTACTACCGGTCGCTGGGGGTGCCCGAGTCCGATCTCGGGCTCGGCGTGGACGTCATCGAGGATCCGCACGGGGAGGGTCCGCGCATCTGGTTCCAGGTCGTCCCTGAGAAGAAGTCCATCAAGAACCGCATGCACATCGACGTGAACGCGAGCGGTGGCCGCGGTTCCTCGCTCGACACCCGACGAGAGCGGGTCGAGATGGAGGCGGCGCGGCTCGTGTCCCTCGGGGCGACGAGGCTGCACTCGATCGTCGAGGAGGGCCTCGACCACTACGCCGTCGCGCTGGCCGATCCCGAGGGCAATGAGTTCGACGTCAACTAGAGCCTCCGGCGTGTAGCGTCTCCGACCAGGTGGCGTGTGCACCGGTCGGGGTCAGGATGCGGTGCGAAAGGGGATCAGCATGTGGTACATCGCCGTCTTCAGCGTGGTGGCGGTCGTTCTCGTTGTCGCCGTGGTGGTGCAGCGTTCGCACAGCAAGGCTGCCGACGTGGCTGCCAAGTCTCCGGTGCACAGCGGTACGGCGGGTGCGTCACGGACGCACTCCGGCAGTGCCGAGCGGCGGGAGCGGAAGCGTCGGCGCTCCCAGTCCCGCACGGACCGCCGCAAGCGGCACTAGCGGCGCCGTCCCCCTGATCAGGTGACGGATCAGTTGACTGGGCGGTACTGCTGCAGCACCACCCCGGAGTCGTACGCCGTCACGTCGAGCAGCTCCAGGCCCAGCGTGGTCCCCTCGAACGGGCGCGTTCCCGCCCCTCCCAGCGCCGGATGGACCCACAGGTTCACCTCGTCGACGACGCCGGCCTCGAGCAGCCCGCACGCGAGCTCGCCGCAACCGGAGAGGAACAGATCTCCCGCGAGCTCGTCCTTCAGCCGACGGATGCCCTCGACCGCATCACCCTCGATGACGCGTGCGTTCCAGTCGAGCTCGCCGTGCAGGGTGCGTGACGCGACGTACTTCGGCATCGGGTTGAGCACCTCGGCCCACGGACCGGTCGCCGTCGGCCAGAAGCCGAGGAACCCTTCGTAGCACTTGCGTCCGGTCACGAAGCCGGCCGCGCCGGCGAGCTGCTCCACCCCCGCGGTGTCGTGGTCGCCCTCGGCGACGAACCAGGCGCCGACGTCACACAGTCCGTCGACGGTCATGCTGGTGTTGCTGACGAGCCTGCCCATGTCGTCTCTCCTTCCGTCAGTTCCAGGGTCCAAGACTCGCGCACGGCCCCGAACTTCCCCGCTCACCACATCGCTCCCTAGCTTCCGGCCGCCAGCGAAGCGGCCGCCCAGCCGCACCTTCCGAAAGGCACGATCATGGACAGGTTCACCCGCGGCATCGCGATGGCCAGCGCGCGGCACCCGTGGCGCACCATCGCGGCCTGGGCCGCTCGTCATGGGCACGGTCCTGTTCCTGGCCGCCAGCGGCGGCGGCACGTTCGCCGACGACTTCGCCGCCCCGGGCAGCCAGAGCGACCGCGCCCGGCAGCTGCTCAACGAGAACTTCCCCGAGGCGGCCAAGGGCACGGCCCTGGTCGTCTTCGCGGCCGAGGACGGCGCGACCGCTGGCGGACCACCGCGCCGAGATCGACGTCCGTGCTGGACGACGTCGCCGACGTCGACCACGTCGAGTCCGTCGCCGACCCGTTCGCGGCCGGCACGATCTCCGCCGGACGGCCGGATCGCCTTCGCCGTGCTCACCCTCGACGTACCCGAGCGCGAGATGGGCAAGCCGGCGTTCGCCGTGCTCTCCGACGCCGTCTCCGCCATCCGACGTCCCGGGCGTCCAGGTCGAGCTCGGCGGCGACGCCGTGTTCCTCAACGCCGAGGACGACAGCTCGGGCCACGTCGGGCATCGGCCTCCTGGTCGCGCTCCTGGTCCTGCTGGTCGTGTTCGGCACCGCTCGTCGCCGCCGTCGTCCCGATCGGGCTCTCGATCGTCGCGGTCGGTGCCGGCATCGGCGCCATCACCCTGCTGGCCGGCTCGATGGACGTGTCCGGTCTCCGCCATCCCGGTCGCCGGCCTCGTCGGCCTCGGCGTCGGCATCGACTACGCGCTGTTCGTCGTGGCCCGCTACCGCGAGAACCGCGCCGCCGGCCAGGACAACGACCGCGCTCTCGCCAACGCCATGGGCTCGTCCGGCTCCGCCGTCGTGTTCGCCGGCGGCACCGTCGTCGTCGCGACCGCGGCTCTCGCCATCACCGGCCTCGGCGTCCTCACCTCGATCGGCCTGTCCACCGCCCTGATGGTGCTCTTCGCCGTCGCGGCGGCGATCACCCTGCTGCCCGCACTGCTCAGCCTGCTGGGTGACCGGATCGACACCGGCAGGCTGGTGCGCCGGCACCGCCCCGCCAAGCGCGCCGAGGACACCGTCTGGTGGCGCTTCGGCCACCGGGTCTCGGGTCGCCCGTGGCCCTACCTCCTCGGCGCCGTCGTCACCCTGGTCGCGATCGCGACCCCGGCCCTCTGGATCCAGACCGCCTTCCCCGCCGCAGGTGACGCACCCGCCGCACACCACGCACCGGCAGGCGTACGACCTGCTCGCCGAGGGCTTCGGCACCGGCTTCAACGCCCCGCTCCTGGTCGTCGTCGACCTCGACGTCCCCGGCGTCGACGCCGCTGACCTGCCCGACCCTGACCGAGCAGCCATCGCCGCGATCCCGCAGATCGCGTCCGTCGAGCGAGCCGCAGACCTCGGCCGACGGCGACACCGTGGTCTTCACCGCGCTGCCGACCACGGGTCCCGCCGACCCGGAGACCTCCGTCACCATCGAGCGGTGCGCGACGTCATCCCCGGCAACGTCTACGTCTCCGGGATCACCGCCATCACCGACGACCTCAACAGCCAGCTCAGCGACACCCTCCCGCTGTTCGTCGGCGCCGTCATCGCAGTCTCGTTCCTGCTGCTGATGCTGGTGTTCCGGTCGATCGTGGTGCCCGCTGAAGGCCGCGGCGATGAACCTGCTGTCGATCGGCGCGGCGTACGGCGTGCTCGTCGTGGTCTTCCAGTGGGGCTGGGGCAGCAGCCTGCTCGGCCTCGAGGGGCCGACCCCGATCACCTCGATCATCATCGTGATCATGTTCCCGATCCTGTTCGGGCTCTCGATGGACTACGAGGTGTTCCTGCTCTCGCGGATCCGCGAGGAGTACGTCCGGACCGGTGACAACGCCGAGTCGGTCGCCCGGGGCCTGGCCGGGACCGGCCGGGTGATCACCTCGGCCGCGCTGATCATGATCGCCGTCTTCCTCAGCTTCGTCGCCAGCCCGGTGCCGTCGCTGAAGATGCTCGGGCTCGGGCTCGCCACCGCGATCCTCGATCGACGCCACCGTCGTCCGGATGGTCCTGGTGCCCGCCACGATGGCGCTGCTCGGCAAGGCCAACTGGTGGCTGCCGGCCTGGCTCGACCGGATCCTGCCGCACCTGACCGTCGAGGGAGGGCTCGGCCACGAGATGGGGGAGCGGGAGCCGACCCGGCACCCGCCGAGGCGACCCCGGTGCCTCCCGAGCCCGGCGAGCTCGTCGGCCGATGAGCGGTCGCACCACGGCGCGGCCCGCTCACCGGGCCGCGCCACGTGGCTAGGCTGCCCACATGATTCGGTTCCTCGTCCGCACCGCGATCTTCCTGGTGTCCGCCGCCATCGGTCTGCTGGTCACGGCCCAGTTCGTCGACGGTGTCGAGGTCACGGCAGGTGGCTTCCTGGCCGCGGTGGTGATCTTCGCGGTGATCCAGAGCATCCTCGCGCCGTTCATCGCCAAGGTCACCGCGCGGAACGCCTCGGCACTGCTGGGCGGGGTCGGCCTGCTGTCGACCTTCGTCGCCCTCTGGCTCACCACGCTCCTCGGTGACTCGCTCACCATCGACGGCGGCGTGGGCACCTGGCTCACCGCCACCGTGATCGTCTGGCTGGCCACCGCCCTCGCCACCCTGCTGATCCCGCTCATCCTCGTCAAGGCCGGCGTCGAGGCGGCCCGCGCCAGGAACTGACCTCGTGCGGCCCGATCCACTCCTCGTGGCGCACGCGCACGACCTCCTCGAGGCGAACCGCTACCTGACCCTGGGCACGGTCGGCAGCGACGGACAGCCGTGGACCAGCCCGGTCTACTTCGCGGCCGAGGGGGAGCGGGAGTTCCTGTGGGTGTCGGACCATCGATGCCCGGCACTCCCGCAACCTCGCCGAGCGTCCGGAGGTGAGCCTGGTCGTCTTCGACTCGAGCGTCCCGCCCTACCACGGCCGCGCCCTGTACGCCGTGGGCACCGCGCGCGAGCTGTCCGGCCCCGAGCTCGACGGAGGCCTGGCCGCCTATCCCGGGCCGGCGACCCGGGGCGCGACCTCCCTGACGCTGGACGACGTGACCGGCGCCTCGGCGTACCGCCTCTACCGGGCCACGGCCTCGGAGGTGTGGGTGCTCTGCCCGCGCGAGCCGCGCCAGCCCTGCGGGCTCCACGGCCGGGCCCACGACCACCGGACCCGAGTGCATCTAGCGCCGGAGCGAGGGGTCAGTCGCCGGCGGAGAAGCGCGCCGCCAATGTTCCCGTGATCTCGAGGTGCCGGAGCAGGAAGCCTCGCTCGTCCAGCCGCTTGCGGCGAAGCCAGCCGGTCACCTCGTCGTTGCACTTGCTCGCATTGCAGGACGCACAGGCCGGCGCGATGTTGTCGAGCGTGTAGCGCCCGCCGCGAGACAAGGCGACGACGCAGTCACGCTGCAGTGGCCGGTCCGTGGCCCCGCAGTAGGCGCAGCCACCCCAGGCGACCTTCAGCGCGCCCCACTGGGCATCGCTGAGGTCGTGCGTCACCAGACCCATCCGCCGCCGCCGTTTGCGGGCCGCCCGACTCCTGCGGCTGCGGTTGACCGGCATCCTCCCACCCTAGGTGCCGAAGGCCGGCCCGGAGCGCAGGTCGAGCACCGTGTCACCGGGGCTCACAGGAGCAGGTGGAGTAACGCGTCCACGACCAGGGCGGCGCCGAGCCCCAGCGACAGCCAGACCCGCAGCTGGGTCGCGTGATCGACGAGCCAGGTCTGGCCGCGCGCGAGGACCACCGCGGCGCGCTCGCCCGCGATGACCACGAGCGACGACGGGCACGGACACGAGCGCCGTGGACACCGCGACGTACATCGCGACCAGCGTGAGGTCGAAGATGTACCGGATGCTCGCCTCGCTGACCGACGCCATCGCCAGGAAGGTCAGCACGAGTCGCTTGGGGCCACCGAAGCCGAGGAGGCCGGCCATCGAGAACGTGGCGGCGGGTCCCACGTTGCCGAGGCTCGCGAGGATCGCACTCGCCCGACTGCTCCTCGGCTGGGCCGGCGCGGTCGCGTGCCGCGCCCGCATCCCGACGGCCAGCAGCACGATCCCCAGGAGGAAGGTCACGACGAACTTGACCGTGTCGTGCGAGTCGAGTCGCTCGACGAAGGTCCTGCCCAGGATCAGGCCCAGCACGCACGCGATCGCCGTGCCGATCACGAAGCCGCTGAGGAAGGCGATGCCCCTGCGGCGCGGCTTCGCGCTCCGGATGACGAGGAACGTCGCCGCCAGCACCAGCGGGCTCGCGGCGGCCACGAGCGCGTAGAACAGGACCTGGGCGCCGGCGTAGATCATCGCCGCTACGCCGTCGGGACGGAGTCGTCGGTCGAGTCCGCGGCGGGTTCGCGCGGGGTGGCATCACGCGCGAGCGAGATGACGACGGCGCCCCCGAGTGCGAAGCCGAGGCCGATCACGGCCACGATCACGTGCCAGGTCGGCTGGCTGAGCCGCTCGTCCAGGAGGACGACCCCGATCAGGATGCCGACGACGGGGTTCGCGACCGACACGGTGGCGACGGAGGGCGCGAGTCGTCCCGTGCCGAGCGACACCTGCTGCAGCACGAAGCCGAGGACCGCGGCGACGGCGAGTGCGTAGCACTCCCAGTGGGACAGCATCGTGCCCGCGCTCTCGTGGAGGTAGGCCAAGGTCGGTTTCGTCAGCGACGACGAGAGCCCGAACAGGACGCCCGCGACGGTGCCGTACACCGCCGCCTTCTTCGACAGGCCGCCGCCGCTGCCGAGGACGAGCAGCAGGACGCAGAGCACGGCCAGCAGGCAGATCGTGATCGCCCACTGGGTGTTGGACGCGTTGGTCTTTCCCCCGGCCGGGTCTCCGTAGTAGACGAACAGGCCGAGGCCGAGCAGGATCACGGCCGCGCCGAGCACCTCCCGACGGCCGACGTGCTGCCCGGTGAGGAAGTAGCCGAGCGGCAGCGCGAAGACCACGGTCGTGACCAGCAACGGCTGGATGACGGAGAGCCGGCCCCGGTCGAGCGCGGCGGCCTGGAACGCGTAGCCGGCGAACAGCATCAGCGTGCCGATCAGCCAGGTGGTCTGGCCGGCCAGGCGCAGCAGCGAGCTCGGATGGGCCAGCGAGATCGTCGGGAGGTCCAGCGTCCCCTTCTGCTGGAACGTGGCTGCCAGCGCGAAGAGGAATGCCGCGACGAGCGCGAGGGTCGCAGCCATGCCTGGAGACTAGGGCGCGGGTCTGGTGGTCGCAACGCGACCACCGGCGCGGTCCGTGGCAGGCTCGTCCCGTGCCAGTGACACGCGGGTTCGGTGGCGGCGCCCGGCGCGGGCGGCCCGACCGGTTGCCACCTGGGCAGTACGACACCGGCCGCGACTGGCCGGTGCTCACCGCCGAAGTCCAGCCCCGCATCGACCCGGAGACGTGGACGGTGACCGTCGACGGCGCCGTCGACCGGCCGCGGACCTGGACCTGGCGCGAGGCGCACGCGCTGCCCGAGTCGACGTACTTCGGAGACATCCACTGCGTGACGACGTGGTCGATGCTCGACACCACCTTCCGCGGGGTCAGCCTCGACACGCTCCTCGCCGTCGTGCGGCCGAGGCCCGAGGCCACCCACGTGATGGCGCACTGCGAGACCGGCTACACCACCAACCTGCCCCTGGCCGACGTGACCGGAGGTCGGGCCTGGCTCGTCTGGGAGCACGACGGACGACCGCTGCCGGCGGAGCACGGCGGCCCGGTGCGGCTGCTGGTGCCGCACCTGTACTTCTGGAAGTCCGCGAAGTGGGTCGACCGGCTCGAGCTCCTCACGCAGGACCGGCCCGGGTTCTGGGAGACCAACGGCTACCACGACCGCGGCGACCCGTGGCTGGAGCAGCGCTACCAGGGCGACCCGTGACCGATGTCGACTCACCGTGGACGACCGGCGAGGTGGTCGAGATCGAGCGCATCGGCGACCGGCTGGTGCGGCTGCGGCTCGAGGTCGCCGACCGGGTCGACCACCTGCCCGGACAGCACTACGTCGTGCGGCTGCGGGCCCCGGACGGCTACACCGCGCAGCGGTCCTACTCGGTGGCCTCGGAGCCGGACGACCCGCTGGTGGAGCTGATGGTCGAGTGCCTGCCCGGCGGCGAGGTCTCCGGCCACCTGCACGACGTGGCGGACGTCGGCGACGTCTTCGAGCTGCGGGGGCCGATCGGCGGGTGGTTCACCTGGACCGGTGAGGTGCGGGCCGTGTGCGTGGCCGGCGGGTCGGGCGTGGTGCCCATCGTCTCGATGCTGCGGCACGCCGCTCACCACGGACTGCTTGACCGGCTCCACGTGGTGGCGGTCGGTCGGAGCCTGACCGAGCTGCCGTACGCCGCGGAGCTCCTCGCCGCGGGGGCCTTCGTGGCTCTCACCCGCGAGAACCTCGGAGACCGCGTCGCCGCACCGCCGTACCCCGCCGAGCTCGGCCCGCTCGTGGAGGGTGTCGAGCGAGGCTACGTCTGTGGCTCCGTCGGCTTCGCGACCTACGCGACCCGCCTGCTCGGCGAAGCGGGGGTACGCAGCGACGTCATCCGCATCGAGCAGTTCGGCGCCACCGGCTGAGCCGGCTTCCCCCCGCGCGGGCGGAATCGTGGAATCCTCGGGCCAGGGCCGGAAGTCCTCGTCACATCGCTCCCGGGAAGGGGTGCTGCGTTGCTCGACCCCACGCTGGTCCCCGAGCCGGAGCCGGTCGACCCGTCGACTGACATCCCGCCCGAGCCGACGTCCCCGGGTCGGCTGGCCCGCGCGAGGACGTGGTCGGAGGGCGCGATCGCGCAGGGGGTCGACTGGACGAACCAGGCCCGACAGACGCACCGGACCATCGACGTGGGCTTCCTCGCGGCCGACCGCGACCGGCGGGTCGCGGCCGCGGTCCTCGCCGGAGGGCTCGCGTACCGCATCTTCTTCTGGATCCTGGCGATGTCGCTGCTCGCCAACGGCGCGCTGGGCCTCGTCGACTCGAACGCCCTCGAGGACAGGCTGGAGGCGCAGGGCGTCGATCCGTCGTTGGCCGCCTCGATGCAGCAAGCCACGCAGGGCTCCACCACGTTCAACTGGTGGTTGCTGCTCGTGGGGATCTGGCTGGTCCTGTGGACCGGCTACCTCGGCGCCAAGACCCTCGTGCTCGTCCATGCCGCGGTCTGGGGCATCCCGCCACCGCGGGTCCGGAGCCGGATGCGCATGTCGCTCGTCTTCACCGGCGGGGCGGTGGCGCTCGTCGTGTCGATGTCGGCCGCTCGCTGGGTGCGCGACTCACTCCCGCAGCTCGGCCTGCTCGCCACGTTGGGGGTGATCGCGGTGCCGTTCACGCTCTGGCTCCTGGCCTCGTCCCGCCTGCCCCGCCAAGGGGTGGGATGGGCGGGACTGGTGCCCGGCGCGGCCGTCCTGGCAGTCGGCGTCGAGGGCATCCACGTCTTCACCGTCTACTTCCTCGGCCCCAAGCTGGTCAACGCCACGGAGCTGTACGGACTGGTCGGCGTCGTGTCCACGGTCCTGTTCTGGTTCTACCTCATCGGGCGGCTGATCATCGGTGCCGCCACCCTCAACGCCTCGCTCTACGAGCAGGACGCGCACGCCGAGCCGACGGTCGCCCCGGATCAGCAACGCCCCCCGTGACCCCCGCGGTCTAGGCAGTACTACAACGCGGCTCGACCGGGACCGCGACGGGACGGCCTGCGAGAACTGACGAACCATCGGCTGACAGACTGGCGCGATGCAGAACGACGTCACGCCTGCCGAGGCTCCACCGGTCGGTGATGCTCATCGGCGCCGCGCCGCCCACTTCTACGGGTTGATCGTCAGCGGTGCCGTCCTGGCGACCGCTCCCGACGACTTCCGCCTCGGGCGCGTCGCGATCCTCCTGTTCGGCACCCTGCTCATCTACTTCGCGGCCGAGACCTACGTCCACTGGCTCGCCGCGCGCAGCGTCGTCGGCCGGGACCTCACGAGCGTGGAGCGCCGACAGATCCTCATCGACGGCTGGCCCCTGGTGACGGCCTGTGGGGTACCGGTGGTCTTCTTGACCCTCGAGGGGATCGCCGGGGTCGAGACCTCGGTGGCTCTCGACCTGGCCCTCGTGCTCAACGCCGGCCTGCTCTTCCTGGTCGGCTGGCAGATGGGCCGGGCCCAGAACCTGACCGGTCTGCGGCTGGCCCTCTCCGTCGGGGCTGCGGGCATGCTCGGTGTCTCGCTGATCGCGCTCAAGACGCTGATGCACTGATCCGCTGTCGGCCCGGGGGGCGGCAGGCCGTACGGTCAGTCCATGCTCATCCTTGCCATCATCCTGTTCGGCATGCTCGTCGGTGCCGCAGCGCAGCTCATCCTCGGCACCCGCGGCCAGGGCATCAACTGGACCACCGCGATCATCGCCGGTCTCGTCGGCTCCTTCGTCGGCGGCCTGCTCTTCAGCCTGCTCTCCGGGGACGGACTCGACCTCAAGCCGAGCGGCATCATCGGGTCGATCATCGGCGCGATCCTGGTGACCCTCGCCTGGAACTACTGGGAGGGACGCCGGCAGACGGCCGCCTGAGCCGCGCGGCCGGTCAGCGGCCGGGTCGCGGCCAGGCCCAGCGCTGCAGCAGGTACAGCGCGGGCAGGAGCGCGGCGAGGAAGATGAACCCGCCGACATGGTCACCCGCGTCCTCGCCGAACGCGAACAGCAGCGTGCCGATCAGCACGAACGGCGAGGCCAGCACGGTGGCGACCCAGAAGGCGACCTTGCGCACCGGGTGGTCGCGGACCGTCCGCGGCAGCCCGCCGAGCCCGCGCAGCACCTCGTCGAGCTCCCCGTAGCTCCGCGCGGACAGTGCCGTGCCGGATCGCTGCTCGAGCTCCTCGGAGGAGAGTCGGCCCTGGGAGAACGCCTCCGACAGCAGGTCCACCACGCGGTCCCGGTCGGCGTCCGAGGCCAGCAGCTCGTCGCGCGCAGCCTCGTCGGCGGCCGCCCGCTCGGCGTCGGCCGGCCACCGCGCCTGGATGAACCGAGCGACCTCGCCCAGGTCCAGGGTGGGCACCGGGCCCCACGCCGTGCCCAGGCCGGGGAGGGACTTCCGGGCGTACGCCGCGGCAAGTTCGCCTGTCTCGGTCAGGGTCACGGAATCTTCCGTCGACAGCACGAACCCCTCCCGCACGAGGCTGGCGACGGCCGCGTGCACCCCGTCGGCCGGCTCGCCGAGGTGCTCGGTCAGGGCTGTCGTCGTGGTCCCCGAGGGGTCCATCGTCGCGAGGATGCGGAGCTCGAGCTCCCCCACGCCTGGGCCACTCATCACGCAGCAAGGCTAGCCGCGGACGCCGCGCCTGGTCTGCGAATCCGCCCCTAGACTCCGGCGATGGACCAGAGCGAGTACCTCACCGTCGACGCGACCACGCTGGCCGGCCTGGTGGCCGACAAGGAGGTCACCCCCGTCGAGCTGCTCGCCCTGGCCCGGGAACGGTGCGCGGCCGTCAACCCGACGATCAACGCCGTCGTCGCGATGCTGACCGACGTCGCGGACGCGCGGGCAGCGGACCCGGAGCTTGCCGGTCCCTTCGCCGGAGTGCCGTTCCTCGTGAAGGACCTCGCGCAGGAGTACGCCGGCTTCCCGACGTCCAACGGCTCGCGCGCGCTGGCCCACGACGTGGCCACCGAGCACGCCCTGGTGACCCAGCGCTTCCTCGAGGCCGGTCTGGTCGTCTTCGGCAAGACGAACACCCCGGAGTTCGGGGCCAAGGGGGTCACCGAGCCCGAGCTGTGGGGGGAGGCCCGCAACCCCTGGGACACCGGGCGCACGCCGGGAGGGTCCTCGGGCGGGTCCGGCGCCGCCGTCGCCGCGGGCATCGTCCCGGCCGCCGGCGCCAACGACGGCGGCGGGTCGGTGCGGATCCCGGCGGCCTGCAACGGCCTGGTCGGGCTCAAGACCAGCCGCGGCGTCGGACCCTACGGCCCGCAGACCGGGGAGGTGATGTTCGGGATGGTGACCCAGGGCGTCGTCTCGCGCACCGTCCGCGACAGCGCCGCACTGCTGGACACGATCATCGGTCCCGACCCGGCTGCCGGCTACCAGGCCGCCCTGCCGCCGCAGTCGTTCTCCGAAGCCGTGACCCGGCGACCGGGTGCCTTGCGGATCGGCTACTCGTGGTCGTCGGCCATCAACCCGACCCGGACCCCGAGGCGGTCGCCGCGGTCGAGTCCAGCGCGGCCCTGCTGTCCGAGCTCGGTCACCAGGTGGAGGAGGTCGCGCCGCCGTACGACGACGGGGCGCTCGCCCGGGACTTCCTCACCATCTGGTTCGCCCAGCTCTACGCCCAGGTCTCCGACGTGAAGCGGCGCCTCGGCTCTCCGGACAGCCACTTCGAGGCCGACACGCTGGCGGCTGCGGAGCTCGGGCGGGCGGCCGGCATGCGCCCGCTGTTCCAGTCCTTGACGAACGTCAACGGATACATCCGGTCGCTCACCGGCTTCCACGAGACCCACGACCTGTTCCTCACCCCCACCCTGGCCAAGCCGCCGCTCGCCGTGGGCGCCCTCACGTCTCCCCGCGCGCTCCAGCGCGCCGCCCGCGTGGTCGCCAGGACCCGGGCCGGGAAGCTGCTGGCGGTCTCGGGGATGCTCGACCAGATCATCGACGAGAACATCGGATGGGTGCCCTACACCCAGCTCGCGAACCTGACCGGACGCCCGGCCATCAGCGTGCCGCTCCACTGGACCGGCGCGGGGCTGCCCCTCGGCGTCCAGCTCGTCGGTCGGCTGGGTGCGGACGGGCTGCTGCTCCAGCTCGCCGCCCAGCTCGAGGAGGCCCGGCCGTGGTTCCACCGCTACGCCGCGCTGGACCCGGCCCTGACCCCGTCCCCGGGCCGGGTGTCGCCCACCTGAGCGCGATGACCTGGATCGGGGAGCGGGTCCGCGACCACGTCCTGCGCGACGCGTACGCGGCGGTCGCGGACCTGGCCGAGTGGTCCGACTGGCTCCCGCTCGAGACCGGTCTCGAGGCAGCGCCGCGGGAGCCCGGCGTGTACCTGTTCCGCGAGCCGGACAGCCAGCTGATCACGCACGCCGGGATGGCTGGGGAGCGGGCCGGCAGCGGACGCGCACAGGGTCTGCGCGGGCGGCTGTCGGTCTACCGCACCGACCACGGTGCGGTCGGCGGGTTCGGCGAGGCCGCCCTGGACCGAGCCCTCGCGGACCCGGCCTGGGTCGAGGAGCAGCTGCGCCGGCTCCGGGCCGAGGGACCACGTCGGGCCCGGCGGTGGGCGGCGGACGCCATCGCGCGCCTCGCCCCCGAGGTCAGCTGGGCGCGGTGCCACGAACGCGCCGACGCGCTCCTGCTGGAGAGCCAGGTCGACCTGCTGCTGCGACCCCACGGCGTCTCGAACCGCTGAGGTTCAGGCCTGGTCCTGCTCCCCCAGCCCGGTCGACCCGGAGCGGAAGGCGCCGCCGCGATCCAGACCGCGGCGACGACGGATCAGGACGACGGCGACCACGAGGCAGGCGACCAGGAGGATCGCGAACCACGACGTACCGGGCACCTCGATCACCTCGTCGCTGCGTCTGGGGGGAAGCACGGAACCGCTCGCGGACGCGATGTCCAAGGGCGGCTCAGGGTCTCGGAGCGGTTCTTCCAGCGAGCATGACACGTGAGGTCACGTCTGGGAACGCGTGACGTGACGAGGCATAGACCACTTGGACCACTGTGGCCGGACGACGCGCGACGACCGGGGACGTCAGGGGTGATCGCCGAGGCGGGCCAGCACGTCCTGGGCCACGTCGACCAGCCGGCGCCGGCTGGAGCGTGCGGTCGTCCGCATCCGCTGGAACGCCTGGTCGGGCGAGGTGCCCTCCTGCTGGGCGAGCGCGCCCTTCGCCTGCTCGATGAGGATGCGGCTGTTCAGCGCGCCCTGGAGCTGTTCGGTCAGGGCGTCCGCCCGCGCGATGCTGCGTTCTTGCAGGAGCGCGATGGTGGCGACGTCCGCCAGCGCCTGGACCACCCTGACCTCGTGGTCGGCGAACGCGACGTCGGCGCTGCCGAACAGGTTGAGCGCGCCGATCGTGTCGTTCCTCAGACGCATGGGGAAGGCGTGGACGGAACGGAACCCCGCGGCCTCGGCGGCCGGCGCGAACATCGGCCATCGCTCGTGCGCCTTCGTCAGGTCCGCGTTGACGACCGGCTCGCCGGAGGTGAAGCAGTCCAAGCAGGGTCCCTCGGAGTTCTGGAGCTGGAAGAGCTCGAGCATCTCGCCCTGCTCGTTGGACGCGGCCATGAAGCGCAGCTTGCCGCGGTGGTCGGCGAGCATCAGGCCGACGGCGCCGGCCCCGCTGACGTCGGCCGCGTGGTCGGCGAGGTGGTGCAGGAAGTCGACGAGATCGAAGTCGGCGACCAGGGTGTCCGCCACTTCCACGAAGAGATCTGTGAGGCGTTCGGTGGAGATCATCGGAGTGCTTCCTTAGCGTCGATCGTGCACAAGACCATCATGGCGCGGCTTCCTCGTCGGTGAGCACCAAGCGGCCCGCCAAGATTTCCTGGGACACCTTCAGCAGGGTCCGCTCGGTGTGGAACGCGTGCGCCCGCATCCGCGCCAAGGCGTCCGGCAGGTCGGTCCCCAGGGTGACCATGACCATGCCCTGGGCCTGGTAGATCTCGCTGCGGAAGTCGAGGGCACTCGCGAGGTCCGGGTCCAGCCGCCCGTCGGTCCGGGCGCCGGAACCGTTCAGGAGCGCCTCGGTGGCCAGGTCTGACACGGCCAGGCAACGCGCGGTGCGCAACCGGTCCAGACGTTGGGGAGCATCGCCGTACATGGTGAGCACCCCGAACTTCGCGCCCCCGAAATGCAAGGGGAAGGCGAACACGGCGACGACACCCAGGTGCACCGCGGCCGACGTGTAGCCGACCCAGGACGCCTGACTCCCGTTGTTCAGGTCGGTGACGAGAACCGGCCGACCGAGCACGAAGGCGTCGCGCGACGGACCTTCTCCCAGGCTCAGCTCGAGCTCCGCAGTCGCCGTGCTGGCCGGGTCGGAGGCGGCCGCGACCGCCTCCGACCCGCTGGCCGACCGGAGGCTCACCACCGCCCCGGTCATGCCGAGGCCGGCCACGGCGGCCAGGCAGACCTGGTGGAGCCGGTCACCGATCTGCCCGCCGTCGATGGACGGCTGGGAGTTGATGAGGGCACGTGACCACTCGAGGACGCTTGCCTCGGAATGCTCGACGTCGTCGCCGGTGATGTCACCACCCAGTTCGGTGCGGCGGGCCCAGATGGGGCTCCTGGGGCGCACGCTACTCCGTCGACCGTCGTGGCACCGACGTCGAGCCCCGAGTCGGGTCTGGAACCCGACCGGGGCCCGCGCTAGCGGACCCGCCCGACGTTGCGGGGGAGGCAGTCGAGCGGGGCCACTTCGACACGAAGGTGGCCCCGGGTCTCGGAAGAGCCAGCATCCCCGGGCGACGACCTCCGCTTTCCCGCCACAGGGGGGTGTCGCGGGAACCGCATCAAGGCACTCAAGGTCTGGGAGTGACATTTAGCAAAGCACTCGACGAGTCCGTGCGCAAGGGAGGCGCCGACCCCGTCCCGTCTGGGACGCTCGGGAGACACACGAGTCCAGGAGCGCACCATGAACGACGCCCGAGCAGACCTGTCCGCGATCGAGGCCGAGCGCGCCCGCATCCGGACGGCCCACCTGCGGCCGTCCGGAGAGCGACCGTCGTCCACGGCGCGCGGACTGCACCACACCGCGCTCATCAGCAGCGACGTCGAGCGCACCGTGCGCTTCTACCAGGACCTGCTGGGCTTCCCGCTGACCGAGCTGATCGACAACCGGGACTACCCGGGCTCGTCGCACTTCTTCTTCGACATCGGCAACGGCAACCTGCTCGCGTTCTTCGACTTCCCCGGGCTCGACGTCGGACCGTACGCCGAGGTCCTCGGCGGCCTGCACCACCTGGCGATCTCGATGGAGCCCGAGCGCTGGGCGGAGATCGTCGGCCGCTTCGAGGACGCCGGGCTGGACTACGTCATCCACAGTGGGGTGTCGGTGTACTTCCGCGATCCCGACGGCGCGCGCATCGAGCTGATCGCCGACCCGCTCGGCGAGATGTACGGCGACAAGGTGCTGTGAGGGCACACGCGTCGTGAGCATGCGGTTCGTGCACGAGACGCTCGGGCAGCGGGTGCGGTTCGCCCCCGGCGAGGCCGCCGCGGCGGTGGCCGACGAGGTCGCGTCCCTCGGGAGCAAGCGGCCGATGGTGATCGCCTCCGCCCGGGCGACCGAGGCCGCCCGGAGCATCGCGGCCGGCGTGCCGGTTGCGTGGTGGCACGACGAGGTCGTCGAGCACGTGCCCGTCGAGGTCGCCGAGCGTGCACGTCGAGCCGCCGAGGAGCACGAGGTCGACGCCCTCCTGAGTGTGGGTGGCGGGTCGGCGACCGGCCTGGCGAAGGCCGTCGCCCTCACCTCCGGCCTGCCGGTCGTGGCGGTGCCCACGACGTACGCCGGCAGCGAGGCCACCGATGTCTGGGGCCTCACCGAGGCCGGCGTCAAGACCACGGGAGTGGACCGTCGGGTGCTCCCGCGGACGGTGGTCTACGACGCGACGCTGACCGCGTCCCTGCCGGTGGACCTCAGCGTCGCCTCCGGGCTGAACGCGCTCGCCCATTGCGTCGACGCGCTGTGGGGTCCGCGGGCGGACCCGCTCAACGCGGTCTGGGCGGTCGAGGGGGTGCGCGCCCTCAGCGCCGGCCTGCCCCGCGTCGTGGCAGGTCCCAGTGCGTTGCCCGGCCGCGAGCAGATGCTCTACGGCGCGTACCTGTCGGCGGTCGCGTTCGCCTCCGCCGGGTCCGGTCTGCACCACAAGATCTGCCACGTCCTGGGCGGTCGCTATGCGCTGCCGCACGCGGCGACCCATGCCGTGGTGCTGCCGTACGTGCTGGCCCTCAACGCCCCCGGCGCCCCGGTGGCCGAGCGGCGGATCGCCGCCGCCCTGGACGCCGACACGGCGCTCGACGGGCTCATGGACCTCCGCACGCTCGTCGGAGCGCCGCAGGACCTGCGCGGCCTCGGCCTCGAGGAGGGGCAGATCCCGGACGCCGTCGAGGCGATCCTGCCGCAGGTGCCCGCCGGCAACCCGGTCCCGGTGACCCGTGCCGACCTCGACCACCTGGTGCGCAACGCCTGGGCGGGGGTCGACCCCCGATGAGCGCGGAGGAGCAGCAGGCGCATGAGGACGAGCTGGTGGCGCGGGTGCTCGCGTCGTTCGAGGGCACCGCCGACGCCCGGGCCAAGGAGGTCCTGACCGCCCTCGTCCGGCACCTGCACGCGTTCCTCCGCGACGTGCGGCTCACCGAGGCCGAGTGGCAACGAGGCATCGACTTCCTGACGGCCGTCGGCCACCTGACCGACGACCGGCGCCAGGAGTTCATCCTGCTCTCGGACGTGCTGGGGGCCTCGATGCAGACCGTCATGATGAACAACCAGGCGCACGCCGACGCGACCGAGGCGACCGTGCTCGGACCCTTCTTCGTGGCCGACGCTCCGCGCGTGGAGCTGGGAGGCGACATCGCCGCGGGCGCGGCCGGGCAGCCGTGCTGGGTGGAGGGGACCGTCCGGGACACCGCGGGAGCGCCCGTGCCGCAGGCCCGGCTCGACGTGTGGGAGGCGGACGAGGCCGGCTTCTACGACGTCCAGTACGACGACGCCCGCACCGCCGCGCGCGGGCACCTGGTCTGCGCCGAGGACGGGACCTTCCGCTTCTGGGCCGTGACGCCGACGGCGTACCCCATCCCCGACGACGGCCCGGTCGGGACCTTGTTGGCGGTCGCTGGTCGCTCGCCGCACCGTGCGCCGCACCTCCACTTCCGGGTCGAGGCGCCCGGCTGCCGCACCCTGGTGACCCACCTCTTCGTGGCCGGTGACGCCCTGCTCGACCGGGACAGCGTGTTCGGGGTCCGCGACTCCCTGGTCAGGGACTTCGTCGACCAGCCCGCGGGCACGCCGACCCCGGACGGGCGCGATCTCCAGGGGCGCGGTTGGACCAGGACGCGCTTCGACATCGTGCTCGCGCCCGACCTCGACTCGTGAGCGTCGCCTCGTGAGCGACGCTGTCGGCGGCATCCGCGTCGGCTTCAAGGGCGATCGCCACCGTGACCACGACCGCGACCGCCGCGGCGGCCTCTCCGCGATCGAGCAAGTGGACGGGCAGGCGGTCATGGAGTCCCTTCGTCCCCAGGCTGTCCCCTATGGGCCTGCCCGGCACGGTACGGCCTCGCTTGCGTTGCGAGCATGGTGGGCGCTGGGGAGCGCACCGCTTGGTGTCGCTTCCGGTTCCGGCACCCCGTTCGGTCAGCCGTCGTTGCGGAGCACCATGATCACCCGTGCCACCAGGGTCTCGCTGACCCCGGCCCGGGCCGCCGCGTCACGCAGCCGCTTCCGGGCCGCTTCCACGTCCTCGCCATAGCGCACCGCAAGCACCCCCACCGCGGTGTCCACTTCTCGGGTGGCGCGGACCTGCGCGGGCGCTTCGACGGCGAGCAGCCGCGAGGAGAAGGACAGGTCCGCGTTGGCGACCGCACGCAGGGCGGACGTGCCGAGCACCCCGGCCAGGTCCTGGTGGTGCCCGGTGAAGGCGTGCGACGTGGAGGCGTAGAGGTTGATCCCTCCGGTCATCTCACCATCCTTCTCCAAGGGCATGGAGAGGCTGCTCGCGATGCCGACGGCGGAGCTCGCCTGCGCGTAGAGCTGCCAGCGCTCCTCGTCGAAGAGGTCCTCGATGACCACCTCGGTGGGTCCGGATCCGTCGACCTCCTCGGGCTTCTCCACCGCCTGGACGCAGGGGCCGCCGTCGAGGTACTGCGTGGCGTCCACCCCCGCGGCCGCACTACCCGAGGCCACGAGCGTGAGGGTCAGTCCCTCGTGGAGAAGGGTGAGGCTGAGGCCGACGAGCTCGGGCACGATCGCCCGCGCCCGCTGGCCGAGGTCGAGGAGCACGTCGTCGAGCTCGGGCTCATCGAAGCTGATGAGCTCGGCCAGCGCCTCTTTGGTCTCCGGCAGCGGTTCCAGCACCTGGATCCCCTCTCGTTGAAGAAGGTCGTACCCGGCCTGGGCGTGATTCATCCTTCCCGATCGGTGTGAACCTCAGGAGAGTCGGCGGTCGAAGAACCGGGCGGTGCGATCCATGGCCGCGAGAAGGGCCGCGCGGGTCGCGGTCGCCCAGGGCGGGGACAGGTGTCCCGCCCCGCCCAGGACCCCCGAAGGTGTGTCGGCCCCGGTCCCACCCCGCGGGGTGCAGACGGCCGCGGGCGCCGGTGTTGGGATGAGGCAACGGGGACTAACGAAAGGCAACACCATGACTCTCTTGCTCTTCCTCATCGCGGCCGTGCTGGTCATCGCCGGGATCGTGACCATCTTCCGGGGTTCGGTGCTGTTCGGCATCGTGCTGATCGTCCTGGGCCTGCTCGTCGGGCCGGGCGGAGTCAGCATCTTCGGCTGACCGTCGTACCCGCGTCCGCGGGGTGTTAGACGTCCGTTTCGGCTCGTCTCGCCCCGCGGACGGTTACCTGTCTTGGGGTGTACCGGTGGATGGTTGATCTCGTCCACTATTTCTCTGTGGCCCTCACCTCCGAACTCGGCATCCTTCCCCAACACGCGTGGATCCAGGTGGTGACGCCGCAGTCGGTCGTCGCCAATGGCATCGCCAGCCTGATCGGCGGTCGCCACGGGGACCTGATGATCACCATGGAGGGCCAGTTCGGGCAGCAGCCCGACGTCGTGTTCTACGACGTGATCGGCCTCCACAGCGGCGACGGCAGCGACCTCGACCGCTGGGTCGCGAACACCAACGCGGTGGTCGTCGCGGTGACCCACGAGCTCCGGCCGGACCTCGGGCTGGCCGCGCTGGACCGCGGGGCCCACGCGGCCGTCTCGCTCTCCGCGTCCGCGGAGGACCTGCTCCAGGTCGTCGACGCGGCCATCTCCGGCCGGCTCGACACCAGCTCCGTGGTCCGGGCGGCCCATCAGGGCACCAGGCTCGGCATCGAGGTCGGGCTGACCCACCGCGAGGCGGACATCCTCGGCCGGATCGTCCGGGGCATGAGCAACCGGGACATCGCCGACGAGTGCGTCCTCAGCATCAACTCGGTCAAGAGCTACATCCGCAGTGCCTATCGCAAGATGGATGTCGTGAGTCGCACCCAGGCTGTCGTGTGGGGCGTGCAGCACGGCTTCCCCCTCGACGCCGAGCGCTGATCACGGCGGAGACTTCACCCGTCCGCATTCCTTGACGCGTCCGCTATCCGGCCTCACGATGGGTCCGGACACCAACGCGGGCAGGCCAGCAACTGACCGTCGCGATGTCGTCGCCGCAGCCGGCCGAATCGGGGGTTTCGCCGGGCTGAGGTCCCCCCACTGTTGGAACAGCAACCGCCTCCGGTGGTCCAAGACCGGGGGCGGTTCTGTCCGTGCCCGGGTCCTCGAGGGCGTCGGCGACGGAGACCACGAAGCCGCCGAGCATGAACGTGCCGATGGCCACCGCGAGCGCGGTGCTACCGGGCACCGGCCAGCGCCGCGCACTGGAGTCGGCCGCCACGTGGTGGACGTGCGTGAGGGCGTGTCCCTTGCCGCGGACCAGCAGGGAACGATTGACCGGGAAGGCGACGGCATACGCGATCAGCAGGCTGAGGGCCATGCCCAGCCAGAACACCGGGTTGACCAGTCCCGCGTCCATGGCACCCGGGATCAGGGCCATCACGGCGTTGTCGACGAGCTCCATCGTGGCGATCGACAGCGTGTCGGCGGCCACCACCACCCCCAGCGCGGCGGCCAGGCCGAGTCCGGCGTTGAGGAGGGGCAGCGTCGACAGGGCGAACCCGAAGACGAACGCCAGCGCCACCGACAGCGCGATCGTGAGGCCTGTGGAGAAGCCGGCGGCGGTGCCGATCAGCAACCCCAGGATCTCCCCGATGGCGCAGCCCGTGAGGCAGTGCAGGGTGGCGCTGGCGGCCATCCGGTTCAGGTCTGTCCCCGCATCGTGCATGACCACCTCCTATACCCTAGGGGGGTATCTTAGCAGGGACGCTCCGGCGTACTAGGCTCCTGCCGAGGCCCGACGGACCAGAGAACGAGGTACCCCGTGCGCGTGCTCTTCTCCTCGACGTTCGGCGTCGGGCACAACCTGCCGATGGTCCCGTTGGCCGAGGCGTTCAGGGACGGCGGCCACGACGTGCGGTGGGCCACCAGCGCGGACGCGTGTGCGCTGGTCGAGAGCGTCGGGTTCGAGGCGTCGCCGGCCGGGCTGGCCGGCGCGGCCCTTCGGGAGGGGATCGGCCCGTTGCACGCGGCCGCCCGCGACGTACCGCCCCCGGAACGGGCGGCGTTCATGTTCCCCCGGATGTTCGGTGGCCTGCTCACCGGCCCCATGGCCGCCGACCTGCTGCCGCTCGCCCGAGCCTGGCGCGCGGACCTGCTCGTCCACGAGCACGGCGAGCTGGCGTCGCCGCTGGTCGGCGCGGTGCTCGGGGTGCCGAGCGTGACCCATTCGTTCGGCGGCGCCATCCCCACGGCCATCCTCGGCTCGGCGGTACCGGAGGTCGCGCCCCTGTGGGCCGACCAGGGTCTCGAGGCGCCGCCGTACGCCGGCTGCTTCACCTCGCTCTACCTCGACATCTGCCCGGCATCGGTCCAGGAGGTGCCGTTGGGGCACGTCCCGGCCGTCCAGGCGCTCCGGCCGGTGGGAGACGGCCGTCCGACCGAGGGCGAGCTGCCCGCCTACCTGGTCGACGACGGCCGGCCGCTGGTCTACGTCACCCTCGGCACCGTGCAGAACCACCTGCCGATGCTGCGGCCCGTGGTGGCCGCCCTGGCGCGGCTCGACGTACGCGTGCTGGTCACGGTCGGCCCGGACGGCGATCCGGCGACCCTCGGTGACCAGCCCTCCAACGTCACCGTCGAGCGCTGGGTCGAGCAGGCGGTCGTGCTGCGGCACTGCGCGGTCGTCGTGTCGCACGCGGGGTCGGGAACGTTCCTCGGCACGTTGGCCGAGGGGCTCCCGCAGCTGTGCCTCCCTCAGGCGGCCGACCAGTTCCGCAACGCGGCGGGCGGCGTCCGCGCCGGCGCCGCGCTGGCGCTGGCGCCCGACGAGATCACGGGGGAGGCCGTGTGCGACGCGGTCACCAGGCTGCTCGACGAGGACGCGTTCGGTCGGGGTGCCCTGGCGGTGGCGACGGAGATCGCGGCGATGCCGGCACCCGCCGAGGTCGTCGCGGTGCTGCGCGACCTGGTCGGCTGACCGGCCGTTTCCCGGGTCAGGAGATCCTCGGCAGCTCGGAGGCCCGCCCGGTGAACTGCGCCGGGCGCTTCTCCAGGAACGCCGCGACGCCCTCCTTGCCGTCACCGATGGAGGTGTAGAACATCGCGAGGGAGTCGGACAGGTGCGCCTCCAGTGGGTCGGCGGCGGCGCCGTTGCGGTAGAGCATCTGCTTGGCCAGCCCGAGGGCGACGGGCGAGCGGCCGACCACGAACGTCCGCGCCAGCGCGTGCGCGGCGGGGAGCAGGTCGTCGGGCTCGTGGAGCGAGCGCACCAGGCGGCCGGCGAGGGCTGCCTCGGCGGTGAGGATCTCCGCGGAGTAGACCCACTCCAGGGCCTGCTGGATGCCGACGATGCGCGGCAGGAACCAGCTCGAGCAGGCTTCGGGAACGATGCCGAGGCGGCCGAACACGAAGCCGATCTTGGCCGTCGTGGAGGCCAACCGAAGGTCCATCGCCAGGGTCATGGTCGCCCCGATGCCGACCGCGGCGCCGTTGATCGCGGCGATCACGGGCTTGGGCAGCGTGTGGATCGCCAGCGTGACGCGGCCTCCCGTGTCGCGCACGCCGTCGTGGTACGGCGCCTCGGAGAGGTGGGCGCGCAGGTCCTCGGGCGTCGGGGTGACCGACTCGTCGAGCCCGAACACGTTGCCCTCGGCCGACAGGTCCATGCCGGCGCAGAACGCCCGGCCGGCGCCCGTCACGACGACTGCGCGGACCGCGTCGTCGCGCGCATCGGTGAGGAAGACCCGCTCCAGCTCGCGCGCCATGGTCAGGTCGAAGGCGTTGAGGCTCTCGGGCCGGTTCAGGGTCAGGGTGGCGATCCCGTCGACGTCGACGTCCCAGGTCAGGGTCTCGTAGGGCACGGGTGCCTCGTTCGTCAGTGGGGTCCGGACGACGCTCAGCGTGCCATAGTCCGAGCATGGAGCAGAGCGTCTACGCGGCCGCCGGCGGCGGCCCGGCCTTCCTCGCCCTGGCACACGCGTGGCACGAGCGCTGCCTGGCCGACCCCGTGGTCAGCCATGCCTTCTCGCACGGCTTCCACCCGCAGCACACCGAGCGGCTCGCGGCGTACTGGGCCGAGACCCTCGGCGGCCCCCCGGACTTCACCGAGACGATCGCCGACCAGACCACCGTCGTCCGGATGCACTCCGGCAACGGCGAGCACCAGGAGATGGACGAGCGCGCGATCGCCTGCTTCGCGGAGGCGCTCGACGACGCCGGGCTGCCGGAGGATCCCCGGCTCCGGCAGACGCTCCAGGACTACTTCCGCTGGGCGACGAGCGAGATGGCGACCTATCACGAGTCCGCGGACGACGTCCCCGACGGACTCGCGGTCCCCCGGTGGTCCTGGGACGGGATGGTCACTGGCTAGCAGCCACCAGTGCCCGGCCCTCGGCGAAGAACGCCCCGACGTCGGGGACCTCCGCCAGCGGCCGGGCCGCGCCGAACGGCGCGTTCCAGAACGAGCCGCTGACGCCGTCGCGCGACCACGGCCCGACGTAGGCGTAGGGAACCTCGAGGAAGGAGTCACCCGCTGACACGCCGTAGTTGACCTCGTCGAGCGCGAGGCCGAGGTCGAAGTGCTCGGGCCAGAGCACCCGATCCACGTCGGGGGCCAGTGAGGCGAGGGCCACGTCTCCGATGCGGAACGCGTCGGCGATCTCGTGGGCGGCCGCCGCATCAAGGTGCAGGACGTGCTCAGGGCCGAGGCCGGCACCGTCGGAGTAGACGTCCGCCAGGGACCGGACCGTCAGCCCGGCCTCGGCGGCCACGTCCTGGATCGACCGGCCGGGCAGCGCCACCGGGCCCTGCGGGCCCACCAGGTCGGTGCCGACGACCCTCGCGTCGGGCGTGCGGACGGTGCCGAAGCCCGAGGGGGTGGGGCGCAGCTTGATGGTGCCGCTGGCGGCGTACTGCGGCCCGGCCAGCAGCAGCTCGGCGACGGCGTGCAGCGACCGCCGGGTGTCCACGAGGTCGGTCATCGGTCAGGAGGCGATGTCGGGCGTCTCGTCGGTGTCCGAGCGCTCCGCCACGCGGGCCCGGTTGGCGGCCCGCCGTTCGACGAACTTGGTCGCCTGGGCGTCCAGCCCCTCCAGGAACGTGGCCAGCTCGTCGCGGGCCTGCTCGCCGACCGGACCGAAGCCCGTGCGCTCGAAGATGTTCCAGTGCCGCAGGATCGGCATGATCACCTCGTCGTGGTGCAGTCGCAGGTCGTAGATGCCAGCCTTCGCGATCAGCATCGAGCTGCGCCGGAAGCCGGCCATCGTGGCGCCGGGCATCTCGAAGCCGGCGATCTCGTCGGTGATCGCGCGCATGGTCTCGTCCGGCGCGATCTCGAGCGCGGCCGCGACGATGTTGCGGTAGAAGACCATGTGCAGGTTCTCGTCCTTGGAGATGCGGGCGAGCATCCGGTCGGCGATCGGGTCGCCGGTCACCTTGCCGGTGTTGCGGTGGGAGACCCGGGTGGCGAGCTCTTGGAAGGACACGTAGGCGACGGCCTCCAGCGGCGTCTTGTCGCCGGAGTCGTAGCCCGAGGTCATGTAGTCCATCCGAGCCCGCTCGAGCTCGACCGGATCGACGCCCCGGGTCACCACGAGGTAGTCGCGCATCGCGATCCCGTGCCGGTTCTCCTCCGCGGTCCAGCGCCCCACCCAGGTCCCCCAGGCGCCGTCCCGGCCGAAGCGCGTGGCGATCTCGCGGTGGTACGACGGGAGGTTGTCCTCGGTCAGCAGGTTGGTGAACATCGCGGCCTTGGCGGTCTCGGACAGCCGGGACTGCTCGGGGTCGTAGTCGACGCCGCCGAGGAACGCGAAGTCCCGGCCCTGGCTCCACGGCACGTAGTCGTGCGGATGCCACTCCTGGGCCAGCCCCAGATGGCGGTCGAGGTTCTCCGCGACCGTCGGCTCGAGCTCTTCCAACAGGTACTTCGCGTCGCTCATGGTGCTCCTCGGTCGAGGGGTGGTCGATCCCTCTCGGAGCGTACGCCGTCCGGCGCCGAGCCGTCTCTAGCCGACGACGGGCTCGGAGGGCCGGCCCCTCGCCTCAGGAGCGCCAGACCGGGGCCACGTCGCGCCGGTAGCCGCGGCCGAAGATCCCGCTGAGGATGGCGAGCACCGGGCCGGGGATGCCGTCGGTGATCGTGGCCATCTCGTCCTTCGTCGCCCCGTCCGTGACCCAGGCGAAGAAGCGGCCCCCGCGGGCCGGGGACACCTTGGCGAAGGCCCGGCCCATCGCCTTCATCTCCGGACCGTCCTGGTGGGTGAGGTAGACCGGCTCGATCTCGGCCTCCTCGTGCTCGAGGTGGGTGATCGTCACCGCCTGGAGGCGTTCGAACGCCTCCCGCGCGGCCTCGGCGTCGGCCGCGGCCGCGGAGTGGCGCAACCGGGTCATCGCCGCCCGCGCCTCGCCGAGCGCGGCCGCCATCGCCTCGTGCTCGGCGTCGAGCTGGGTGAGCAGCTCGGTGCTGACGCCGATCGACTGCAGGGCCGGCCAGGCGATCTCGTGCTCGCCGGTGTGGTGGTGCGTGAGCTGGTCGTCGAAGTTGTCCCACGCCCGGCCCAGTCCGGCCGCGCGGTCGGCGTCGCCGTCGCGGAACGTGCCCAGGGCGGTGAGGAAGCGCTGGAGGTCGCGTCGGAACGCGCCGTGGATCGCCTTGTTCATGCTCATCGTGCTCGTCATGCCGCGGACGCTACTCGGGACCGGGGACTCCCGGCATCCCCGAATCCGGGGCCCAGCGCAGCAGGTCGTCCCGGTCGTCGTGGCCCACCAGCGCGAACCCCAGCCGCTCGTAGAGGGCCCGGGCCCGGGGGTTGTCCCGCTCGACCCCGAGCGTGACCGGCCGACCCTCCTCCTGGAGGGACCGGACGAGTGCGGTGCCCAGGCCGCGCCCCTGCACGTCCGGCCGCAGCTGGAGGCCGGCGAGCTCGGTCCCGTCGTCGGTGCGCACCAGGCGGAGCCGGCCCACCCGCTCGTCGCCGCGGACGAGCACGTACGTCGTCGATCCCGGCAGCTCGCCGGCCACCTGCTCGCGGGTCCAGTCGGCGAAGCCGGCGCGGTACTCCGCCTCGTCGACGTCGCCGGGGAAGCGCCCCTGGTCCCGGGTCACGTCGATGACCAGGTCGGTCAGGAACGCGACGTCGTCCTCGGTGGCGGGTCGCAGCTCCAGGCCGGCGCGCAGCTCGATGCCGCGGGCGGCGGGTGGGAGCCGGGCCGGGTCGGCGGGCGGCGCGGCGTACGGCTCGGGCGGGAGCGCGGCGACCTGGAGGACGCTCCACGGGCTGACGTCCGCGCGACCGGCCAGCACGTCGGCCCGCCAGGCGCCCCACGGCACCCAGCGGTGGTCGGCGACCTCGGCGGGGTCGGCGTGCACGGGTCCGTCGGTGCGGGCGACGAAGACCGGGCAGAGCTCGTGCTCGACGGTGCCGTCGGCCATCGCCACCCGGTAGCGGAACTCCGGGAGCACCAGGCGCAGGTCGTCCAGGACGAGCCCGAGCTCCTGCTGGGTGCGGCGGCGCACGGCCTCGACGAACGGCTCACCGGGAGCCGGGTGGCCGCAGCAGGTGTTGGTCCACACCCCCGGCCAGGTCACCTTGTGCCAGGCCCGCTGGGTCAGCAGGAGCCGGTGCCCGGCGTCGAACACGTAGCAGGAGAAGGCCAGGTGGAGCGGCGTCTCCGGCCCGTGCACGCCGGCCTTGGCGGCGCGCCCGATCGCCCGGCCGTGGTCGTCGAGGAGCACGACGTGCTCGACCGTCGAGGTGACCGGCCCGCTCACGCCGGCCTCGCGAGCTGGTTGACCGCGGCGTCGAACACGCGGGGGAGGGCGGCGGCCGAGGTGACGATGTGGCGGCGCAGGCCCATCGGACGCGTGGCGGCGAGGAGGGCGTGGGTGAGGAGGTCGTGCCGCCAGGTCAGCCGGCGCCACTCCCACTCGTACGACGCGGGGTCGCCCGTGGCGACCGCGGCGACCGCGGCCCGCGCCTGGGCCAGACCGCCGGCGATCCCCTCGCCGGTCAGGGCGTCCACGTAGCCCGCCGCGTCGCCGACCAGGAGCACCCGGCCCGCGACCCGGTGCCGCGAGCGCTGCCGCAGAGGGCCGGCACCGCGGGTGGGCAGCAACGTGCGGCCGGCCAGCCGCCCGGCCAGGGACGGCAACCCGGCCAGGTGGTCCTCGAGACGGCCCCGCTCCCGGCTGAGCACCGCGATGCCGACCAGGTCGTCGGCGACGGGGGTGACGTAGGCCTCGGCGAACCGCGACCAGTGCACCTCCACGCAGCTCGACCAGGGCGCCATGGCGACGTGCGCCCGCAGGCCGAAGCGACGGGCCGCGCGGCTCGGCGCCTCGAGGCCCACCAGCCGGCGCACCGGTGAGTGCAGACCGTCGGCCGCCAGCACGAAGCGGGCCCGGTCACCGTCGACGAGCACGTGCTCGTCGCGCTGCTCCACGGACCGCACGGCGCGCGACTCGACGGGCACGCCCGCGGCGTCCACGGCGGTCCGCAGCGCCCGGTGCAAGGTGGTGCGCCGCACCCCGCGCCCCGGGCCGTGCCGGAAGAGTGCCTCGGCGACCCTGGTCCCGTCGGTGTAGCGGATCCCGGCCAGCCGGTGGCCCGCGGGGTCGACGCCGACCTCGGCCAGCAGCGCCACCGCGCCGGGCATCAGTCCCTCGCCGCAGGCCTTGTCGATCACGCCGCCACGCGGCTCCCGGACGACGACGTCGAGCCCGGCGCGGGCCGCGTACAACGCCGCGGCCAGGCCCACCGGGCCACCCCCCGCGATGATCAGGTCGCGCATCAGGCGGGGTCCGCCGTCAGGGTGCCGAGGGCGGTGTCCTCCACGCCGATCCGCACGGTGAGCAGCACGGCGTTGAGCACGGTGAAGGCCAGGGCGGTGATCCAGGCCGCGTGCACCATCGGCAGCGCGATCCCCTCGACCACGACGGCGACGTAGTTGGGGTGCGAGAAGAAGCGGTAGGGCCCACCCGTCACGCGGGGGAGGCCGGGCACCACGATCACCCGGGTGTTCCAGCGGGGGCCGAGGGTGGCGATGCACCACCAGCGCAGCGCCTGGGAGAGCAGCACCAGGGCCAGCATCGACCAGGCCAGGGCGGCGGACACGTCGGGACGCACCACCCACGCCTCCACCAGCATGGCGACGAGGAACCCGGAGTGCAGCACGACCATGAACGGGTAATGACCTCGGCCGTACTCGACCCCGCCGCGCTCCAGGGACCAGGCCGCGTTCCTGTTGGACACGACGAGCTCGGCGAGGCGCTCGAGGGCGACGAGGATCACGAGGACCGTGAAGGCGGTCAGGCTGGTCACGCCGCGGCCTCCAGCAGGACCATCTCGAGGCAGAAGCCGGGCCCCATCGCCATCAGGATCCCCTTGGATCCAGGTGCCGGGGGCCGGTCCCGCAGGGTGTCCTCGAAGATCTGGAGCACCGAGACCGACGACAGGTTGCCGATCCGGGCGAGCGAGTCCCAGGTGACCTGCACGGCGGAGCGGGGCAGCTCGAGCGCGCTCTCGATGGCCTCGATCACCTTCGGTCCTCCCGGATGGCAGACCCACCAGCCGATGTCCGCGCGGGTGAGTCCGTGATCGGCCAGGAAACCGTCGACGTCGCCGCGCACGTGGCGCGCGATCAGGTTCGGCACCTCCGCGTCGAGGACGATCCGCAGCCCTGTGCTGCGGACGTCCCAGCCCATCGTGCGCTCGGAGTCCGGGTACAGACGGCTCCGGGTGGCCAGCACGCGCGGTCCGGTCGACGCGGTGAGCGGGGTGTCCCGCTCGACGCCGCGCGCGACGACCGCCGCGGCGCCGTCGGCGAAGAGCCCGCTGGCTACCAGGTTGGCGACCGAGACGTCGTCGCGCTGCACGGTGAGCGAGCACAGCTCCATGGCGACCAGGACCGCGACCTCTCCGGGGTGTCCGACGAGGTAGTCGTGGAGCCGGGCGATCCCGGCCGCGCCGGCGACGCACCCGAGTCCCACCAGCGGGACCCGCTTGACGTCCGGCCGGAGCCCGAGGAGGGCAGCGATCCGGGCGTCGAGCGACGGGACCGCCAGGCCGGTGACGGTGGTCGAGATGATCAGGTCCACGTCGGTGGGCGACAGGTCGGCCGCCTTGAGGGCCGAGGACAGGGCCTCGGCGCCGAGGCGCACGGCCTCCTCGATGAACAGGTCGTTGGTGGCGCCGAAGTCCTCGAGGTCGGCGTACGCATCCAGCGGCAGCACCAGGTTGCGGTGCTCGACCCCCGCGTTCGCGTGGAAGCGACGGAGCATCAGCTCGTCGACGCGGCTGCCGGTGAGCGCTGCGGCGAATGCGTCGGTGATCTCCTCCTGCGCGTAGCGGAACTCGGGCAGCACGCCCCTGACGGTGAGGATCTCCATGTGTCTACCTTCGTCCGGCGGTGGTCTGGTGGTTGCTTCGGAGGACGAGGCCGGCGGCGAGTCGGGCCGCCAGGCGAGGCGTGATGCGACCGTCCCCGAGCCCGAGCTCGACCAGGGCGTCGAACGCCCGGGCGTCGCGGCCGGCGGCGTGGATGCCCGCGTCGATGACCCGCGGCCAGGCGCTGAGGCGGGCCGCGGTCCAGGTGTGGTGCAGGTGGGTGCCGAGCAGCGTGCGGACCGCGCGGTCGTACGCCGGACCGGCCGTCGCGGGCGTGCCGCTCACCAGGGCCTCGGCCGCGGCCCGGCCCGCGGCCACCCCGGTGGCGACCGCGTAGAAGATGCCCTCGCCGGTCATCGGGTTCACCAGGTGCGCGGCGTCGCCCGCGAGCAGCACCAGGGGCTCGGATCGCTCCGGACGCCAGCCGGACAGCGGCAGCGCGTGCGCCTTCCAGTCGCCGCCGGTGCGGGTGCTCCCGGGGATCAGCCGCTCGAGCTCGGCGAGCATCAGCTGTCGGGTCGGCCGGTCGTCGGGGGTGGGGGCGAACTCGCCGTACCCCACGTTCGACAGCCCGTCGCCGCGGTCGAAGGCCCAGGCGTACGACGGCGCTCGGCGGTCGCCGTAGACGATCGTCTGGAGGCCGCGACGGTCCGCGGGCGTCGGTGCATAGCCGCGCAGCGCGACCGCGCGGCGTCGGGAGGAGGGCCGGCCCAGCGCGGTCCGCACCACCGACGAGGCGCCGTCGGCGCCGACCACCAGGGCGGTGTGCAGGTCGTCGTCGAGGGTCACTGCTTCGGCGCCGACTGAGACCCGGCGGACCCGGTGCCGTCGCAGCACGGCGCCGGCCGCGGTGGCTCGCGCGACCAGACGGGCGTCGAACACGGCGCGGGGGATGACCCACACCGGACGGCGCAGCCGCCCGGCCACCGTTCGCGAGCGATGGGTGAGGTCCAGCCGGCGCAGCGGCTCCCAGCCCTCGACGACGTCGGCGGCGCCGACCCCGGCCAGCACGTCGAGGACGTGCGGGGCGATCCCGTCACCACAGGTCTTGTCCCGCGGGAAGTCACTGCGGTCCAGCAGCAGCACGCGCAGTCCCGGCTCCGCGTGCAGCGCCCCCAGCGCGGCCGCGGCGCCGGCCGGTCCGGCACCCACGATCACCAGGTCCCACGTCATAGAGCCACCGCCAGCAGCACCACGTCCACCAGGGCGATCGCCATGGCCGCCCGGAACGGCGTGCGTCCGTCGCTGACCAGGGCGAGGACGGCAAGAGCGAGGACGAGCAGGACGGTCACCCAGGCGCCGGGACCGAACGGCACCGCGGCCAGCAGCAGTGCGGTGGCCAGCAGCAGCAGCACCACGGCCACGGCGGCGACGCCGGTCGCGCCGACCCGGGCCGCCAGCAGGTGCGGGAGCCCCACCACGCCGGTCGCCGCGTCGTCGTCGAGGTCGGGGAGCACGTTCAGCAGGTGGGCGCCGACGCCGAGCAGGGCGCCCACGACGGGCAGCCACCAGGGGACGTCGACGACCGGTAGCGCGAGCGAGGGCACCGCGGCCAGCGCGCCGAACGCGACGGCGTACGGCACCCAGGACCAGACGGTGGCCTTCAGCCGGAGGTTGTACGCCCAGCCGGCCGCGACGCTCAGGAGCTGGGCGCCGCCGGGCAGCCAGCCGAGGGCCACGGACAGGATCACGGTCGCCGCGAGCGCGACCCGGCAGGCGGTCCGGACCAGGCCGGGCGCGAGGGCACCGGTGGCCAGGGGCTTGTCGGTCCGCCCGGTCTGCCGGTCGCGGGCGAGGTCCACCAGGTCGTTGCTCCACCCGATGCTCAGCTGTCCGGTGAGCACCGCGCCGACGACGAGGGCGACCCGGGCCGGGGTGAGTCCGACCGCCACGGCCAGGACGCCCACCATCACGGTCACCCCGAAGGCCGGCCCCGGGTGGGCCGCCGACAGCAGCGCGCGGAACGTGGCCGCCCGGTCGGCGCGGGGTGTGCCGTCGATGAGCACGGGAATCACTCCCTGGGCTGGGACGTGCGGGCGCGGAGCCACCGCCGGGTCGGGACGGCCCGCCCAGTATTGCCCAGGTCCCATGAGGGATCCGCCGCGGAGAGGAGTGATGCAGCCGACACCCGTCACCGGTTGGCTCGGCCACGGAACGGGTACGGAGCCATTCCCTAGCCTGGAGGTTCCACCCATGTCGACCGACGCGATCGTGCTGCTCAAGAACGACCACAAGGAGATGCGCGCCGTCTTCACCGCCTTCGAGAAGGCAGGCGACAACGCGCTGGCCACCAAGGGCCGGCTCGTGGACAAGATGATCGAGCTGCTGACGGTGCACACCTACATCGAGAACGAGGTGATGTACCCCCGGGTCCGCGCCCTGCTGCCGGACCTGGAGGACGACGTCCTGGAGTCCTACGAGGAGCACCACGTCGCCGACGTGCTGGTCTCCGAGCTGTACGCCATGAAGCCGTCGGACGAGCGCTTCACGGCCAAGACGACCGTGCTCATCGAGAACGTCCGCCACCACATGCAGGAGGAGGAACAGGACTGGTTCCCCAAGGTGCGCGAGGGCCTCGGCCGCAAGACGATCCAGGAGATCGGCGCCGAGATGATCAAGGCCCGGACCAAGGCACCGCGGAAGCCGTCCCAGCCCAGCGCCCTCAAGAAGACCCTCGACGCCGTCATCGCCTGAGCCGAGACCCAGATGCATGTACCGAAACCCCGAGGAGAGCTCAGCGAGTGGCTGGGCGCGGCCCTGCGCTCCGGCTCGCCCGAGGACTCCTTGGCCGCGGCGGCACCCGACGGGGATGGTGACGCCCACCTCGCGCTGTGGACGCTCTACGAGCAGCACTACCGCGGGTTCGAGGACGTGGACGTCCGGCTCGAGTGGCACCCGACGCTGCTCGCCCTGCGGGCCAGCCTCGAGGAGTGGTTCACCGACCAGCTCGTCGAGCGCTTCGTGCCCCCGACCCGGACGGACCCGTTCGCCGACAGCTTCTTCGCCTACGTCGCCGAGCAGGACGGTCCGTCCGTCGCCACGTTCGTGCAGCGGGAAGCCGACCGGGAACAGGTCCTCGAGCTGCTCCGGGTCCGCTCGCTCTACCAGCTGCACGAGGCGGACCCGACGACCTGGGCGATCCCGCGCCTGCCGGTCCGGCCCCAGGTGGCGCTGATGGCGCTGCAGTACGACGAGTACGGCGGCGGCCGGCCGCACCGCCAGCACGCCCACCTCTTCGCCCGGGGCATGGACGCCTGCCAGCTGGACCCTGCCTACGGGGCCTACGTCGACACCGCCCCGGTCGAGGCACTGGCCCAGAACAACGCGATGTCGATGTTCGGCCTGCACCGCCGGTGGCGGGGAGCCGCCGTGGGCCACCTGGCCGCGTTCGAGGCCGTCAGCTCGCTGCCGTCGAGGCAGATGGCCCAGGGTCTGCGCCGTCTCGAGATGCCCGAGGAGATCGCGGCCTACTACGTCGAGCACGTCGAGGCCGATGCGGTGCACGAGCAGCTGGCCGTCCGAGAGATCTGCCAGCCGTTGGTGGAGCACGAGCCCGCCCTTGTCGACGACGTCTTCCTGGGCGCCTTCACCTGCCTCGACCTCGAGTCGCGCACGGCCGCAGCACTGCTCGAGAGCTGGGCCGCGTGAGCGGCGACGAGCTCCCCGACGTCGTCCTCTGCCCGGACGGACCGATGCTCCTGCGCGGTGACCACCTCGTCCAGGACGGCACCGGGACCCTGCACCGGACCACCCGACCGGTGAGCGCGGTGTGCCGCTGCGGGAAGTCCGGGATCGCGCCGTGGTGCGACGGCACGCACAAGCTCGGGCCGCGCGGCGCCGGCGGCGAGGGACGCGTCAGGCGGCAGTGAGGGCCGGCGGCCGGACGAGCGCGGTGACCTGCTCGCGGGCGTTGCGCCAGGTGGTCTCGGCCAGCCAGCCGTTGGGCAACGAGAGGCGCAGCACCCGGTGCCAGGCCGAGGCGACCTGCCGCGGCAGCGAGGCCGCCTGGTAGGTCAGGCCGTAGCGCTCGAAGAGCTCGCGCACCCGCGGCGCGATCTCGGCGTACCGGTTGCTCGGCAGGTCGGGGAACAGGTGGTGCTCGATCTGGTGGCTGAGGTTCCCCGTCATCACGTGCAGCAGCGGCGGACCGGTGACGTCCGCGGAGCCGAGCATCTGGCGGAGGTACCACTGACCGCGGGTCTCGTCCTCCGCGAGCGCGTCCTGCTCGAAGGTCTCGACACCCTCGGGGAAGTGGCCGCACATGATCACCGAGTGGCTCCACACGTTGCGGATCAGGTTCGCGGTGAGGTTGGCGGCGAACGTGTGCTTGAACGATGTGCCAGACAGGGCGGGGTGGACGAGGTAGTCCTTGGTGGCCTGGCGGCGCACCTTGTGGAGGGTCTGCTTGAGCCGACCCTTGAACTCCGGCGTGACCCGGCGCTTCTCGCGCAGCATCGCGCCGACCTCGAGGTCGTAGAGCGCGATGCCGTACTCGAACAGCAACGCGTTGAGTGCGTTCAGCACCGGCTGGATCAGGTGTCGCGGCTCCCAGTGCTGGTCCTCGTCGACGCGCAGGATGCCGTAGCCGAGGTCGTTGTCCTTGCCGAGGATGTTCGTGTACGTGTGGTGCACCTGGTTGTGGGACACCTTCCACTGCTCGGCCGGCGTGGCGTGGTCCCACTCCCAGGTCGACGAGTGAATCTTGGGGTCGCGCATCCAGTCCCACTGACCGTGCAGGACGTTGTGCCCGATCTCCATGTTGTCCAGGATCTTGGCCACGGCCAGGCCGAGCGTGCCGAGCAGCCAGGCCGGACGGTAGGCGCTCGCGAGCAGGACCGCTCGGCTGCCGAGCTCGAGGCTGCGCTGGATCGTGATCACCCGTCGGATGTACGCCGCGTCGGCGGTGCCGCGGGACGCGAGCACCGACTCCCGGATCCGGTCGAGGGAGCTGCCCAGCTGCTCCACGTCGTGTGCGGACAGGTGGGCGACCTGGTTGTCGGGCTTGCGTTGGATAGCGGTCATCAGCACTGACGGTACCCACTTCGTGGGTGGTTCAGCGATACGCCGGACACCGGACACCGGCGTCCGCGACGAGGGGGTCGGATCAGTGCGCCCCGGCGAGGTTCAGGCCGATGACACCGGCCACGATCAGGCTCAGGCTGGCGGCTTTGAGGACGGTCATCGACTCGCCGAGGAAGAAGAAGGCGATCAGCGCCACGATCGCCGTCCCGAGGCCGGACCACACGGCGTAGGCGATCGAGACCGGGAGGGTGCGCACCACGATGGCCAGCAGCCAGATCGACACGCCGTAGCCGCTGAGCACCACCGCGCTCCAGGCGAGGTCCGTGAACCCCTGTGCCCGGGGGAGGAGTGCCGTCGACACCACCTCGATCACGATCGCCACCACCAGCAGCACTCCCGCGCCGTACATCCTGCCCACCTGCTTCTGTCCGTCGTTCGTCGGTCGAGCTTGCCCATAAGCTCGTTGGTCGAGCTTGTCGAGACCATGTAGCACTCGCTACATTGCTTACTGTAGCACCTGCTACGTTGGCGGGGTGAACCGGCGCGACGAGCTGCTGGACGCGGCGACCGACCACGTGCTGGCCGAGGGCCTGATCGGGCTGACCCTGCGACCACTGGCGGCCGCGCTGGGCACCAGCGACCGGATGCTGCTCTACCACTTCGACAACCGCGACGCCCTCGTCTCAGCCGTGGTGGCCCGCACCACCGAACGCGCGATCGCCGCGGTCGACGCGCTGCCTCCGGCACCCTCGGTGCGGGCGGCCGTCAACCGGCTGTGGGTCGCCTACAGCTGTGCGCCGCTCAAGGGCTGCCTCGACGTCTACGTCCAGGCCGCCGCGACGGGCCTGATCGGCCAGGAGCCCTACCTCAGCGACGCCCGGGCCAGCAACGAGCGGTGGGCCGCGGCGCTGAGCGACTACCTGGTGCGCAGTGGCGCCCCGACCCGGCGGGTCGCCCGGATCGTCACCCTCGTCGACTCGGCGCTCTACGGCTTCCACCTGGACCTGGCCACGGACCGTCCCGATGAGCTGGGCCGCGGCGTGGACGACCTCGCCCGCGCCGCTCAGTCCCTGGCCTCCTAGCCATGGCCTTCGAGTTCGACGAGCACACGTCGGTGACCCCCGCGGGCACGGGGGCGTACGACGCGACCCTGCACCCCGGGTGGCTGGTCGGCGGAGCCATCAACGGCGGCCTGCTCCTCGCCGTCATCGGCCAGGCGATCCGGCAGACGGTGCCGGCCAAGCCGGACCCGCTGGCGATCAGTGCCCACTTCCTGTCCGCGGCCACGCCGGGTCCGGCCACGGTGAGCACCCGGGTGCTCCGGGAGGGTGGCAGCGTCGCCACCGTGGCCGCCGACCTGAGCCAGGGCGGCGACGTCCGCCTCACGACCCTGGCGACCTTCGGCGACCTCGGCGCCCTGACCGGGGACCCGCGCACGACCCACCCGCAACCGGACCTGCCCCCGGTCGAGGAGTGCGTCGCCGGCAGCCTCGCGCCGCCGGAGGTGCGGACGATGGCGCCGCTGATGGAGCGCTTCGACCTCCGCTTCGACCCGCGCACGGTGGGCTGGGCGGTGGGGCGGCCGAGCGGCAACGGGATGATCCAGGCCTGGTTCCGGCTCGCCGACGGGCGCGAGCCCGATCCGATCTCGCTGCTCACCGTCGTCGACGGGCTGCCTCCGGTGACCTTCGACCTCGGGCTGTTCGGCTGGGCACCGACGCTCGAGCTCAGCGTGCACGTGCGCGCCCGGCCGGCCCCGGGCTGGCTCCGGGTGCGGCACGAGACCCGCAACGTCGCAGGCGGGATGTTCGAGGAGGACTGCGACGTCTGGGACTCCGCGGACCGGCTGGTCGCGCAGTCCCGCCAGCTTGCCCGCCTGCCCCGGCCCGCGTGAGCGTCAGTCGAAGGAGGACCGCGGCATGGCGAAGACCCAGCGACGTCGCGGGTGCTCGCTGACCGACCAGAGCAGGTCGGTGGAGGGCCAGTAGGCGATGTCCTCGGGACCCATGGGCATCGCCAGCCGGTGCCGGCGCAGCCGCCCGGGCTCCCCGACGTACATCGAGCCGGGCATCCACGGCCCGTGGGACACGGTCACGTGGTAGCGGCCGCCGGCCACGGACGCGCCCTGCATGCCCTGCACGCCACCGTCCACGAGCCGGACCGGCCGGGAGATGCCGTCCTGCCCGCTGCTCAGCAGGGACGTCTCGGGGTCGAGGGGGTAGCGCGCCAGCCGGTTGGCCTGGTCACCGCGGGCGTACTCGCCGGCAACGATCACCGGCGGGTCACCCGCCCGGTCGAGCGAGAGGAAGGAGTACTTCATCCGCTCGTGTCCCTCGTCGGTGTAGGCCTGGTAGGCGAACCGGACGGGCAGCACGTAGCGATAGCCGTACGACGCCACCTCGTCGCCGTCGATGCCGAGCCGGTCCAGGTCGCCGCCGCGCTCGTCGGGGATCCGCATCAGGTCGTCGAGGCGGCAGGTCATGAAGCCCTTGGTGGTGGCCGCGACGTGCAGGTAGGGGCCGCGCCAGACGATGCCCCCCGCGTGCACCTTGAGCGGTGCCAGCGTGACCTTGCCCCGGTGCAGCCGCGGGCTGACCAGCAGCACGTGCCGGTAGCGCAGCGTGTCGAGGTCGACGAAGGTGACCCGGCTGCCCTGGTTGTTGCCGTGCGCGTCCTGGAAGTACCACGCGACGACGACGACCCGCCGGCCGGCGACCCGCTCGCTGTCGTCGGCGTCGGCCGAGGTGGTGATGCCCTGCGGGCACCAGCGCTCCGTGCGCCGGTCCTCCCGGTCCCACGTGAACGCCCGACGGACCGCGCGTCCCCAGGGGAGGGCCCGCCGCGCCTTCCGGTTGAGGTCACCCAGCACGGTCGCGACGCCGACCCGGCCGCCGAGCAGCGCGGCGAGGGCGTCGATCTCGGCGAGGTTCTCCTCGGTCCGGGTCAGCCGGACGCCCTCGGCGTGCTCGTCATCCACGCTGCGCACGGTAACGGCCGACCGACTGGCCCAGCCACTAGCGTCGTCGCCATGTCCGGGCCGCCCGTCTCCGTCGTCGGAGCCGCGATCGTCCGGGACGGCCGGGTGCTGGCCGCCCGCCGTACCCGGCCGGCGGCCGCGGCCGGCCGGTGGGAGTTCCCGGGCGGCAAGGTCGAGCCGGGCGAGAGCGCCGAGGCCGCGGTGGTGCGCGAGATCGCGCGAGGAGCTCGGCTGCCGCGTCGAGGTCGACGGCTGGCTCGCGGGCAGGTCGCCGATCGGGGCGCGGCTGGTCCTGACCGTCGCCCGCGCCCGGCTGGTCGCGGGCGAGCCGGTGCCCCACGAGCACGACGAGGTCCGGTGGCTGACGGCCGCCGAGCTCGACGACGTCGACTGGCTCGAGCCGACCGGCCCTTCCTGGCCGAGCTGTCGCGGGATGCTGGGACGCGTGAGGGCGGCATCTTCTTCGACGAGGACGACGCCCGGCTGGTGGTCGCCCGGCTGGTCGGCGACGGCTTCGACGCGACCACGGTCCGCGAGCGGCTTCGCCGGCGAGGACGACGACGAGGACCACCCGTGGGCGGTGCTCACCGACGCGCCCGAGCTGGTCCTGGAGCTGCTCGTCGACGCAGTACGACGGCTGGCTCGACGGTGGACGAGCCGGCGGCACCACCCGTCGACCCCTCGAGCTGCCGCGCGCCCCGCGACGTGTCCGGGGCGACAACTAGGCTTCCCTGCATGACCTCGACCCCCGACCAGCGCCTCCTCCTCGTGCACGCCCACCCCGACGACGAGTCGATCGGCAACGGCGCGACGATGGCGAAGTACGTCGCCGAGGGGCGCGGCGTCACCCTGGTGACCTGCACGGCCGGCGAGATGGGCGAGATCCTGGTCCCCGAGCTCGAGCACCTCGCCGCCGACACGGAGGACCGGCTCGGCGAGCACCGCGCCGCGGCGAGATCGACGCACGCCATGAAGGTGCTCGGCGTCACCGACCACCGCTGGCTCGGCGGCTTCGGCCACTTCCGCGACTCCGGGCATGAAGTGGCACGAGGACGGCCACGCCATCGCCGCCGACGACATCCACGACAACGCGTTCGGCAACGCCGACCTCACCGACGCCGCCGACCCTGCTCGTCGAGATCATCCGCGAGGTCCGGCCGCAGGTGCTGGTGACGTACGACCAGTTCGGCGGCTACGGCCACCCCGACCACATCCAGGCGCACCGGGTCGCGATGTACGCCGCGCAGCTCGCCGCGGTGCCGTCGTACCGCCGCGACCTCGGCGAGCCGTGGGAGATCGCCAAGATCTACTGGGGCGCGATGTCGGAGAGCCGGATGCGCGCCGGTCTGCGGCGCGCTGCGCGACGCCGGCGACACGACGACGCTTCGAGGGCATGGACCCCGACGGTCCGCTGCCGCGCTTCGTGACCGCCGACGAGAACCTCACGGCCGCGGTCGACGGCGGGACCTCGTCGAGAAGAAGATGGCCGCGCTGCGCGCCTACGCCACCCAGATCACCACCGACGGGCCGTTCTTCGCGCTGTCCAACAACGTCGGCGAGTCGCGTGGGGCGACGAGTTCTACCGGATCGTCAAGGGCGAGCGCGGCGAGCCGGCGAGGACGGGCTCGAGACCGACCTGTTCGCCGGGGTCTGAGGAGACTGGGGCTCGCCGGCCTGGCGCTGCTCTGCCTGCTGGTCGGCGCGGTCACCGGCGCTCGCCACGGTCGCGCGTGCACGAGCCTGGTGCTGGGGCCTGGTGCTTGGGTGCCGCCCTCGCGCGGCGGCCGTGTCGCGCTGCCGCCGGGCTGGTGGACGCGGCTGGCGTTCGCGCTGGGCTGGGTCGCGGCCTGGTCGGCTGGCTGACCGTCGCCGCGCCCCGAGGGCGACTACCTGGTCAGCGCGGACTGCGCGGGGTACGGGGTGCTCGGGCGGCGTCGGCCTGGTGCTGCTGGCGTGGTCGGACTGGCTCGCGCGCGCTCGCGCGGATCCCCGGGCCGCGGGGTCCGGAACGCGTCGCTGAGGATGACGGTCGACGGCGAAGCCGAGCTCGGCGGGAGCCGGAGCAGCGCGAGACCGCGGGCGGCAAGGTCGTCCTGTCCTGCTGCTGGTCCTGGCTGCTCCTGCGCCGGCGGCGGCGTACGCCGCGGCGTACCTCGCGGCCGGCGACAAGGTGCCCGCGCGGCACCACCGTCGCCGGGCGTCGAGATCGGCGGCCGCACGCCGGGCCGCCGAGAACGCGCCTGCTGAGCGCGGGCTCGCCGACCGCGTCGACCGCGCCGATCCCGGTGACCGTCGGCGACCGTCACGCGCAGCGTGGTCGCCCGGCGACGGCCGGCCTGGCCGTCGACTTCGAGGCCTCGGTCGCGGCGGCCGGCGGCGAGCGCAGCTGGTCGCCCGGGCGGCTCTGGGACTACTGGACCGGCGGCGACGACCTCGACCCGGTCGTGACCGTCGACGAGCCGACCCGGCAGGCCGCGCTCGTCGACGCTGGCCGCCGAGGTCGGCGGCGGCCCGCGACGGCGCGGTCGCCTTCGGTCGGGTCGGGTCACGGTGACCCAGCCCCGGGTCGGCACGGCCCTCGACCCCGACGGCGCCGCCGCGGCCCTCGACGCTGCGTACCTCGTCGACGGACGACCGGTCGCCGAGTCTCGCTTCCCGATGGTGCCGCTGGCGCCCGACATCGACGACGCCGACGTCCAGAGCCGCCTCGACACCTTCGCCAACCCGGCGATGTCCGGCCCGGTCACGCTGGTCTTCGGCGACTCCCCGGTGCGGCTCACCCCCGCCGAGTACGCCGACGCCGCTCTCGCTGAAGGCCGAGGACGGCGAGCTCGTGCCCGACCTCGACGCCGAGAAGCTCGACCGCCTGGTCGCCGGGCGCCGTCGGCGGCAGCGGCGCCCCGGTCGACGCCACCGTCGCAGCTGGTCGACGGCAAGCCGCAGGTGGTGCCGGCCAAGCCCGGGCGTCACCTACGACCCGGCCGACGTCACGCCGCCTTCCTCGACCTGGTCACCCGGCCGGAGGGCGAGCGCGAGATGAAGGTCGAGGCGACCGTCGCGGAGCCGGAGTTCACGACCGCGGACGCGAAGGCCCTCAAGATCAAGCGAGAAGGTCTCGACGTTCACGACGTACTACCCCTACGCGGAGTACCGCAACATCAACATCGGCCGGGCCGCCGAGCTCGTCGACGGCACCGTCCTCAAGCCGGGCGAGACGTTCTCGCTCAACGACATCGTCGGCGAGCGCACCCGCGAGAACGGCTTCACCGAGGGCTTCATCATCAGCGACGGCATCTTCAAGGAGGACCTCGGCGGCGGCGTCTCGCAGATGGCGACGACGACGTTCAACGCGATGTTCTTCGCCGGCCTCAAGGACATCGAGCACAAGCCGCACTCGTTCTACATCGACCGCTACCCGGTGGGCCGCGAGGCCACCGTGGCCTGGGGATCGGTCGACCTGCGCTTCCAGAACGACACGCCGTACGGCGTCCTGATCCACGCCACCGTCACCCCGAGCACCCGGCTCGTCAGGGCGTGCGTGACCGTGTCGATGTACTCCACGAAGTACTGGGACATCACCACGACCACGTCGCGACCGCTACAACTTCCCCGGCCCCGAGACCCGCACCCTGCGCACCGCCGACTGCTTCCCCAACGTCGGGTACGGCGGCTTCGACGTCGACGTCACCCGCCACTTCCGCAAGCCCGGCAGAGACCGCCGTCGAGCACGACGAGAAGTTCCACACCAGCTACATCCCCTCCGACACGGTGATCTGCAAGTCGCCCGACTGACCCCGTTGAGTCGGCCCGGCGAACGGGCACGCTCGGCAGCCGCGGGCAAGATGGTCGGAGGGCGTGACCCATTGCCGCCGACCATCGCGGCCATGCCCCGAACTCGACGAGCTAGCGGCGTCAGCCGGTGCAGGTCGCGGGGGAAGAGACGTGACCTCGCGGATGTTGGTGGCCTCGACGAGGCGCCGGCGACGCCAGCGCTCGAGGCCGATGGCGAAGCCGCCGTGCGGTCGGCATGCACGTGCCGGAAGGACTGGAGGTACGCCGCGTAGAGCCGCCGGGTCCTCGCCGCGGGCCCGGAGCGCGCCGCTCGTAGTCGGCCAGCCGGTGCAGCCGCTGCCCGCCGCGTGACCAGCTCCAGGCCGCGGAACAGCAGGTCGAACGCTGTCGCTCCAGCGACCGGGTCCGACGGCTGCCGCGGTGCGTGTAGTCGGGCCGCGTTGCGCCACGGGTAGCCCTCGACGGCGAGGAAGTCGCTGCCGTGCTCCTGGCGAGCGCCCACGCACCGCAGCGCGCCGCTCGTGCTCGGGAGCCAGGTCCGGCTCGTCGGCCGGGGCGTCGCGCAGGCGCCAGCGCCTCGGCGATGTGCGACGACCGGGATCGTCCTCGAGCAGCGCCGGCACGGTCGACGCCAGCCGGCCGCTCGGCTCAGGTGCGGGTCGCACGTCGTCGAGCATCCCGGCCAGCACGTCGCGCAGCACCGCGAGCACGTCGCGGTGGTCGTCGACGAAGCCGTGCTCGACGTCCAGCGACGACGTACTCCGCCAGGTGCCGCACGGTGTCGTGCGGCTCGGCGCGGAACACCGGGTCCCGCGTCGTAGACCCGCGCGAAGACGCCCGACCATCTGCTGCTTGAGAACTGCGGGCTCTGACGCGAGGTACGCCGGCCGGCCGAAGTAGTCGACCTGGAAGACGTTCGCGCCCGACTCGCGTCGGCGGACGCGACGAACTTCGGCGTCTGGATCTCGGTGAAGCCTCGGCGCGTCCAGCGCCCGCCGGAAGCCGCGCAGGCTCGAGCCGCCGGCGAGCTCCCACTTCGCCCGCTGGGCCGGGATGCCGCCAGGCCGACCGGCGCGTGGTCGAGCAGCGGTCGGCAGCGCGACGCCGAGGTCGGGGCGCCACAGCTCGAACGGCGGGGTCTCGGCGTCGTCGGTCGAGCGGCGCCGATCGGTCGCGCTCGGTCACCTCGATGCGCCAGCCCGGGCGCCTGGGGGTTGGCCGGTCGCGGTGCCGCCGTCACCTCGACGGTGGTGCTCGCTCGGGCGGCACCGGAGCTCGCCGGCGGGCAGCACCGACCTGGGCCAGGCCGGTGCGGTCGCGCACCACCAGGAACGGTGATCTTCGCCAGCGCGCGCCGGCGGTGCACCCAGCCCTGCAGGCGCACGTGGTCGTGCCGGGCCTACGGCGTCGGTCAGGTCTGGACACAGTGTTCTGTTCGTGCTGTCCAGTCGCAGGCGACCTCGGCGCTGAAGCCCTGGAGGTGCTGGGCGGCGGGCTAGATCGCGGCTGCCACCACACCTTCGCCGGCCCTGACACGTGCTGGGCCGGCCTCGTCGTCGGTACGCCGGACGCGCGGGCGGTGCGCTCTGCATGAGCGGTGTGTCAGGCCTCGCCGACCGCCGAGTGCCCATCCTACGGCTCGCGCGAGGTAGCGGTAGGCGTGGTGGGTGACGAAGCCGAGCCGGCGTAGAGCGCCAGCGCCGGGGCGTTGTCGCCGAGGACCTGGAGGTACGCCGTGCGTCGCGCCGCGCTCGGCGCCCCACTCGAGCAGCGCGGCCATCACCGCGAGCCCGAGACCCTGCCGACGGTGCTCGGGGGCGACCTCGATGCTCCGGAAGCCGACCCAGTCGTCGGCGTACGCCGCGACGCCCGCTGGCCCGGTCGCCGATCCGGACGGTGACCAGGTCGCCGTCCTCGTCGTACGGTCGACGCGTCGCGCCGCGGCACCGAGCGGACGACCGCGCCGGGCGCTGCGAGACCGAGGCGATCTGGAAGAGCGTGTCCGCGTCGTGGCTCTCCAGGACCCAGCCGTGGCCGCGGAAGAGCGCGTCCTCGGCGGAGTCCGGCAGCACGGCGGCGATCGGCCGGCCGGTCCGGGCCGCGTAGAAGCGCGACGACCGCGCTCGAGGTCGTCGTCGACCCCCGGACGGCTCGATCGCGAGCACGGAGTTGGCGCGCCGGGCGGTCGAGGTGGGCGGAGTGGCGCAGCGTCCAGTCGCCGAGCGGCTCGGTCGTCAGGTCCGGCCAGAGCGCGAGCGCGCGCGGCTGGGCCTCGGCCGCGGCGTGACCCGGTGGCGGGGCGACGGGCGCGGCGGGACCGGCTTGCCGGACACGATGTCGGCGATGCGCGATCGTCGACCGCGGACCGGTCTCCGGCTGGACGACGCAGGTCCCGTCGGCCCACGACATGCAGATGCCGAGCACGTCGGTCATCGCCGGTCCGCCGCTCGGGCCCGGTCTCGCCGCGCAGCACCCGGCGGACCACGACGCGCTGTCCGACGACGTGCGGACCAAGCATGTGCTTGGTCACATCGTGAGGTGAGTCGGCGGACGGCACGGTCGGGATACTAGGCTGTGCGATGAGCGCTCCCCGCTCCCGTCGTGCCCTTTCAGGAGGAACCGGTGACCTACGTCATCTCCCAGCCGTGCGTCGACCTCAAGGACCGCGCCTGCGTCGACGAGTGCCCGGTCGACTGCATCTACGAGGGCAAGCGGATGCTCTACATCCACCCCGACGAGTGCGTCGACTGCGGTGCCTGCGAGCCGGTCTGCCCGGTCGAGGCGATCTTCTACGAGGACGACATCCCCGAGGAGTGGAAGGAGCTACTACGACGCCAACGTCCACTTCTTCGACGACCTCGGCTCGCCGGGCGGCGCCGCCAAGATGGGCGAGATCGACCAGGACCACCCGCTGATCGCCGCGCTGCCGCCGCAGGAGCACGACCACTGAGGTCCGCGGGCGAGGACGCGCGTCTCCGCCCGGCTCCCCGACTTCCCGTGGGACGCGCTGACGTCGTACGCCGAGCGCGCGCGGGCGCACCCCGACGGGATCGTCGACCTCTCGATCGGCACGCCGGTCGACCCGACGCCCGCGGTCGTCCAGGACGCGCTGCGCGCGGCCGCCGACTCGCCGGGCTACCCGCTCACGATCGGCACGCGTCGCGACCCGGCAGGCCTGCCTCGACTGGCTGTCGCGCCGCGCACGGGGTCGACCGGGCTCGGCCTCGACGGCGGTGCTGCCGGTGATCGGCTCCAAGGAGCTGATCGGCGTCGCTGGCCGCTGCACCTCGGGCTCGGCCCGGGCGACCTGGTCGCGCTACCCGGAGCTGGCCTACCCGACGTACGAGGTCGGCGCCGCGCTGGCCGGCGCCCGCGGCGTCGCCACCGACTCGCTGACCGCGCTCGGGCCCGAGACGCCCGCGCTGCTCTGGATCAACTCGCCGTCGAACCCGACCGGCCGGGTGCTGCCCGCTCGAGCACCTGAAGCAAGGTCGTCGACTGGTGCCGCGAGCGCGGCACGATCCTGGTCTCCGACGAGTGCTACCTCGAGTGCGCCTGGGACGCGAGCCCGATCGTCGGTGCTGCACCCCGACGTCTGCGGCGGCTCGCACGAGGGCATCCTCGCCGTCCACTCGCTCTCCAAGCGCTCCAACCTGGCGGGCTACCGCTGCGCCTTCGTCGCCGGTGACCCGGCGCTGGTCGGCGAGCTGCTCGCCGTCCGCAAGAACCTCGGCCTGCAGATGCCCGGGCCGCAGCAGGCCGCGATGGTCGCCGCCCTCGACGACGACGAGCACGTCGCCGAGCAGCACGCGCGGTACGCCGCCCGGCGGGCGACGCTGCGCGACGGCGCTGCGAGCGGCGCGGGCTTCCGGATCGACCACTCCGAGGCGTCGCTCTACCTCTGGGCGACCCGCGACGAGCGACTGCTGGGACACCGGTCGGCTGGCTCGCCGAGCGCGGCATCCTGGTCGCGCCCGGCGCCGTTCTACGGCCCGGCCGGAGCGCGGCACGTGCGGGTGGCGTTCACCGCGACCGACGAGCGGATCGACGCCGCGCGCGCCCGCCTCGGCGCCTGAATCCCCGCGCGCGCCGACGGCTCGGTCGCCGAGGCCGCCAACGCCATCCGTTCGCAGCACCTGGGCCTCAACGTCTTCGAGGGCGCGCTGCCCTACCGCGGCATGAAGATCGTGCCCACCTGGGGCGGCAGCATGTTCGAGGCGCTGATGGTCCCGCTGTTCGTGCCCGAGGAGACCTGGGGCGCTCGGTCGTGGGGCGTCAAGGCTACCGGGAGTACGGCGTCGACATGCTCGGCATGGACGGCCCGGGCTACACCTCCGACCAGGAGCGCACCGACTGGGTGCGCTACGCCAAGGGCGCCGCGCTCGGCAACCTCGCCAAGCTGCGCGGCGCACTTCGACGCCTACGGGCCGGGCGGGTTCTACGACGCGGTCGCGGTCGGCAGCGGCACCGTCAGCAAGCGCTACCTCTCGCTCGACCAGGGCATGATCATGGCCGCGCTGGGCAACGAGCTCGCCGGCGACGACATGCGTGACTACGTCTCGCGAGGCGCCCTGGCCGACAAGGTCAGGCCGCTGATGCGGATGGAGGTCTTCGCCTCCGCGGACCGCTAGGGATCAGCGCCGGCTGGCGACCGGGACCGGGTACGGCGTCACCACGGCGACGTCCGGAACCGGTGCCGGCGCCGGCGGTGTCATGGGACCGAGGTCGGCCGCGGTGGGCTTCGGGAACCGGAACCCCTCGTACGGCGCCCGCTCGGCCGGGGTCTCGGGCTCGGCGAGCGCCTCGATGCGGACGGCGTTGATGCTGGCGATCCGCATGACGGTGGCCCCGCCGTCGGGCGTCACCATGCAGACGCCCTCGCCGTCCACAGCAGTGACCTGACCGCTCATCCAGTCGTCGCCGAGCAGGACCTCCACCGTGACGCCCGCTTGCTGGGCGTGCCGGAGTGCGGTGCCGACCGTCAAGATCGTCGTGGTGATGTTCATGGCTGTCTCGTCCCCCCCAGGATCTGCCCGAGCCGTGATCCATTTGACCGCACCGGCGGTCGGCAGGCAATCCTCTGGAGGACAAGTTTCAGGCGGGCTGAGGCTCCCGGCGGTACTCCGTGAGGTCGCGGGTGAGGAACTCCTCCGGGTCGTAGATCCGCTCGCCGCTCATGTCGGGACCCTGCTCGCCCGCTCGCGCCAGGCGGCCTGCGGACGCCGCTTGCCGAGCTCCTCGACGCGGACGGCCGTGATGGCCTGCATGCGCACCACCGTGGTGTCGCCGTTGTCGGACTCGAGGACGGCGCCCTCGCCGTCGACCCCGATGACCAAGCCGGTCATCCAGGTGCCGCCGAGCAGCACGTGCACGCGGGCCGCACCGTCTTGTGCGTGTCGCAGTGCCGTACCGACGGTCAGGATGGTTGACGAGTTGTTCATGGTCGGGCTCCCCCCCAGGAGTTCCGGATCCGGCCTGCCCCTTCGCACCCCCCGTGCGTCGTCGGCCGACCAGTTCCGCAACTGTAGGTGCCGATCTGGCGACCCGACGGAGGAATGGGCGAGTCGCTCCCAAGTTTTGCTTCGGAATCAGTCGGGTGTTCAGTCCTCGACGTCCACATGCACGTGGTCGCGGTGCTCCAGCACTGCCCGGTCGCCCTCCGTGGTCGGGCGGGTCGTAGTCGCGCCAGCCCTGGTCCGACCGGTCCCCGGCGGTCCAGATCCGGTCGTCGAAGATGACGGTCTTGATCGCGAGCCGGTCCGACTGGGCCACCAGGTACTGCGCCACGGCCCAGCCGAGCCGCTTGTTCTCGGCACTCACCGGGCGCACGAAGATGTCGACCGCGCGGCCGTCGTAGTGGGCGGAGCCCGGCATGTGGCCCTCGGTCGCGCCGCCCGGCTCGAAGCCGCCCATCGGCAGCTCCCCGAACGCGTTGCGCACCTCCTCGCGCACGGTGGCCGCGCGGGCGGTCAGGCCCGCGTCGTCGAGGTCGTCGGACTCCGCGGCCACGTCCGCCCGGGTGACGCAGGAGAACCGGCCGCCCGTGGTCTCGCCGGTGAGGGCGGACGCCAGGGCGCGCGCGTCGGCCTCGTGGTCGGCGTACGCGTCGGGGAAGGCCGACCGCTGGACGGCCTGGGCGGCCTCGGTGATCGGCATCGTCTCGTAGCCGTCGATCTCGCTCGAGGGCGTCGTAGAACGCGTTGATCGCGTACACGGGGTCGAGGATCTGCTCGACCGAGCCCCAACCCTGGGACGGGCGCTGCTGGAAGAGACCGACGGAGTCCCGGTCGCCGTGCTCGATGTTGTAGATCTTCGACTCCTGGTACGCCGTGGCGAGCGCGATGGAGGCGGCCCGGGCCGGCATCCCGCGGCGCACGGACAGCGCCACGATGAGGGCGGCGTTCTCGGACTGCTCGGTCGTGAGCGACACCTCGTGGCCCCGCACCACGACGGTGCAGCCGGGTGGGTCGGGCGAGCGGCCCGGCACCCGTCAGCAGCGCCACGCCGGCGCCGACGGCGAGCACGAGCGCGCCGGTACCCACCAACACCCAGGTGCCGAGGCGACCCGCCCGCGTCCGTGCCACCGCCGCTCAGACGTTGTGGTGGAGGGCGGTGTTGAGCGCGATGCCGTGACCCGTCCACGGCACCGCCTCGATGGCTCCCGAGACGGAGTTGCGACGGAACAGCACGTTGTCGGCACCCGAGAGAGCGACCGCCTTCACCACGACGGGCGACCCGTCGTCGCCGGACTCCCCGACCATGGTCACCTTCGTGCCGGCCGTGACGTAGCAGCCCGCCTCGACCACGCAGTCGTCCCCGAGCGAGATCCCGATCCCGGCGTTGGCGCCGAGCAGGCACCGCGCGGCCGATCGAGACGACCTCCTTGCCGCCGCCGGACAGGGTGCCCATGATCGACGCGCCCCCGCCGACGTCGGAGCCCTCGCCGACGACCACACCGGCGGAGATCCGGCCCTCGACCATGCTCGTGCCGAGCGTGCCGGCGTTGTAGTTGACGAAGCCCTCGTGCATCACGGTGGTGCCGTCGGCCAGGTGGGCGCCGAGCCGGACCCGGTCGGCGTCGGCGATGCGCACCCCGGTCGGGACGACGTAGTCGGTCATCCGCGGGAACTTGTCGATGCCCCAGACCTGGACCGGACCGGACGCGCGGAGCCGGGTGCGGGTCGCCTCGAAGTCGTCGACGGGACACGGTCCGGCGTTGGTCCACACGACGTTGGCCAGCGCGCCGAACATGCCGTCGACGTTCAGCCCGTGCGGGCGCACCAACCGGTGGGAGAGCAGGTGCAGGCGCAGGTAGGCGTCGGCGGCACCTGCCGGGGCGGCGCCGAGGTCGATCTCGACGGCCACGACCTCGGTGCGCACCCGGCGGGCGGGGTGGTCGGCAGCCAGGGCGACGAGGTCGACGGGCGGCTCCGCACCGTCGGGGCGGACGCCCAGCGTGGGGGCGGGGTACCACGTGTCGAGCACCGTGCCCTCGCTCGCTCCCGAGGTCACCACGGTGGACAGGCCGAAGCCGAAGGCGGTGGTCGGGGCGGCGTTCACGCGGGCAACTGTACGGAGCGGGGGCCAATCCTCACTGACCGGTGCGACCGTCGATGCACTCCCGCAGCAGGTCGGCGTGCCCGACGTGGCGGGCGTACTCCTCGATCATGTGCACGAGCACCTCGCGCAGCGCGATCGGACCGTCCGGGTGCTCGCCGGTGAGGTCCAGGGACTCCGCGGTGTCGACCACCTCGCGGGCGTGGGCGACCTCGCGCCGCCAGCTCTCCCAGGCGTCGGCGACCACCCCTTCGTCCGCGACGGCGCCGTTGAAGTCCAGGTCGCGGTCCTCCTGGGTCCAGTAGATCCGGTCCAGGTCGAACTGGTGCCCCATCACCCGCCGGAACCAGCTGTGCTCGACCTTGGCCAGGTGCCGGACCAGGCCCAGCAGCGACAATGTCGACGGCGGCACCGAGCGCCGGGCCAGCTGCTCGGCGTCGAGGTCCTGGCACTTCATCTCCAGCGTCATCCGGTAGTGCTCCAGGTACTCCACGAGCGTGGCGCGCTCGCCGACCGGGAAGCTGGAGGTCTCGCGGGGGTCGTCCTCGGGGTCGACCCACATGTCGGGGTACTTGCGTCCTCTCGTGTCAGTCATGCGTCCAACCTCGCCGCCGGACGGGCGGTGCGCAAACTCATTCTGATTAGCGTGGGCCCGTGCGCCGCCGTACGCTGGCGGCACAGGCGTCCGAGCCGTCATCAGCGGTGAGCCTCCGGAAGAACGGCCTCCCCCAAGGGGGCCTACTAGAACCGGACGGGTAGGCCCGTCACAGCCGTCACGAAGCGGTCCTGGTCTCGACAAGCTCGACCACCGAGAACAGGGCAAGCGAGGTGGTACCGCGGTCCCCGGATCGTCCTCGTGGTCTCGACAGGCTCGATCACCGAGAACACCAGGAGCGCACCGCATGGCCTATCCGAAGGTCTCCCACACCGAGACATCCCCGGACCACACCCGAGGCGTTCCCTCGAACCCGCGTTTCCCCGCGATCGAGGAGGCGGTGCTCGCCTACTGGGAGGCCGACGGCACGTTCCAGGCGAGCGTCGACCAGCGCGACGCCGGCGCGGACGGCGCCAACGAGTTCGTCTTCTACGACGGCCCACCGTTCGCCAACGGGCTCCCGCACTACGGCCACCTGCTCACCGGCTACGTCAAGGACCTCATCCCGCGCTACCAGACCATGCGCGGCCGCCGCGTCGAGCGCCGCTTCGGCTGGGACACCCACGGCCTGCCCGCGGAGCTCGAGGCGATGCGCCAGCTCGGCATCAAGACCACCGACGAGATCCTCGAGATGGGCATCGAGAAGTTCAACGATGCCTGCCGCGCCTCGGTCATGCAGTACACCGGCGACTGGCGCGAGTACGTCACCCGCCAGGCGCGCTGGGTCGACTTCGAGAACGACTACCGCACCATGAACCCCGACTACATGGAGTCGGTGATGTGGGCGTTCAAGCAGCTCTACGACAAGGGGCTGGTCTACGAGGGCTTCCGGGTGCTGCCCTACTGCTGGAACGACGAGACCCCGCTGTCCAACCACGAGCTGCGGATGGACGACGACGTCTACCAGATGGTCCAGGACCCCGCGGTCACCGTCGGGTTCCGGGCCCAGTCCGACGACGAGCTCGACGGCGCCCTTCTCCTGGTCTGGACGACGACCCCGTGGACGCTGCCGGCCAACCTGGCGGTCATGGTCGGCCCCGACATCGACTACGTCGTGGTGGAGTCGGACTTCACCGGCACCACCGAGCGCTACCTGATCGGGGCCGAGCGGCTCCCGGCGTTCGCGCGCGAGCTCGGAGGCTCGACGGGCTCGACGGGCGAGCTCGAGGTCGTGCGTCGGGTGAAGGGCGCGGAGCTCCTCGGCCTCGCCTACACGCCGCCGTTCAGCTACTACGCGGGCCACGAGAACGCGTTCCGGGTCGTCGACGGCTCCGAGTTCGTCACCACCACGGACGGCACCGGGCTGGTGCACAGCGCCGGCGCCTTCGGTGAGGCCGACAAGGTGGTCACCGACCGCGAGGGCATCGAGCCGGTCATGCCGGTCGGCAAGGACGGCCGCTTCACCCACCCCGTCGACGAGTACGCCGGGATGCTCGTCTTCGACGCCAACCTGCACGTCATCGACCACCTGAAGGCCGCGACGGCGGGTGCCGGCGACGCCGGCTCGGTGAACCCGGGCACGGTGCTGCTGCGCCGGGAGACCTACGACCACTCCTACCCGCACTGCTGGCGGTGCCGCGAGAAGCTGATCTACAAGGGCGTCTCGTCGTGGTTCGTCGAGGTGACCGCCATCAAGCAGCGGATGCTCGATCTCAACGAGCAGATCCGCTGGGTGCCCGACCACATCAAGCACGGGCAGTTCGGCAAGTGGCTCGAGAACGCGCGCGACTGGTCGATCACCCGCAACCGGTTCTGGGGCTCACCCGTGCCGGTGTGGCGCAGCGACGACGAGGCGTACCCGCGTCTGGACGTCTACGGCAGCTTCGAGGAGCTCGAGCGCGACTTCGGCGTCGAGGTCACCGACCTGCACCGGCCCTACGTCGACGAGCTCACCCGGCCCAACCCCGACGACCCGACCGGCAGGTCCACGATGCGGCGCGTCCCCGACGTGCTCGACGTGTGGTTCGACTCGGGCTCGATGTCGTTCGCCCAGGTGCACTACCCCTTCGAGAACACCGACTGGTTCGAGCACCACTTCCCGGGGGACTTCATCGTCGAGTACATCGGGCAGACCCGCGGCTGGTTCTACACGCTGCACATCCTCGCGTCGGCGATCTTCGACCGGCCCGCGTTCTCCACCTGCCTGTCGCACGGGATCGTGCTCGGCCACGACGGCAACAAGATGTCGAAGTCGCTGCGCAACTACCCCGACGTGCGCGAGGTCTTCGACCGCGACGGTGCCGATGCGATGCGCTGGTTCCTGATGTCGTCACCGATCCTGCGCGGCGGCAACCTCATCGTCACCGAGCAGGGCATCCGTGACTCGGTGCGCCAGGTGCTCATCCCGCTGTGGAACAGCTGGTCGTTCTTCGCGCTCTACGCCAACGCCGCCACGCACGAGGCCACCCGGCGCACCGACAGCAGCGACCCGATGGACCGCTACATCCTCGCCAAGCTGCGGGGGTACGTCGACGCGATGACCGACCACCTCGACAACTACGAGGTGGCCAGCGCCTGCGACGCGACCCGCTGGTTCATCGACGTGCTCACCAACTGGTACATCCGGCGTTCGCGGGAGCGCTTCTGGGAGGAGGACGCGGACGCGTTCGACACCCTGTACACGGTCCTGGAGACGGTTTGCCGGGTGACGGCACCGCTGCTGCCCCTGACCGCCGAGGAGGTCTGGCGGGGCCTGACCGGCGAGCGGTCCGTGCACCTCACGGACTGGCCGTCGGCCGCCGACCTGCCCGCCGACGACGCCCTGGTCACCTCGATGGACGCGGTCCGCGATGTCTGCTCGGTCGGGTCCGCGCTGCGCAAGGCGGGCGGGCTGCGCACCCGGCTGCCGCTCTCGAAGCTCACCGTCGTGTCGGACGCGGGCATGGGGGAGTTCGCGTTGCTCATCTCCGACGAGCTGAACGTCAAGGCCGTGAAGATGATGCCTCCGGACGACCCCGAGGCGGCGTCGTACGGCGTCAGCCAACGCCTGACGGTCAACGCTCGCGTCGCGGGACCCCGGTTGGGCAAGGACGTGCAGACGGCCATCAAGGGCGCCAAGTCGGGCGACTGGACGGTCGCCGAGGACGGCACGGTGGCTGCGGGCGGACTCGAGCTGGAGGAGGGCGAGTTCACCCTCGAGACGGTGGCCGGTGCCGCCGACGAGTCCAGCGTCGTGGCCATGCTGCCGCGGGGGGGCTTCGTGGTCCTGGACACCCTGGTGACCCCCGAGCTGGAGGCCGAAGGACTCGCGCGCGACGTCGTGCGCGCGGTCCAGCAGGCCCGCAAGGACGCCGGCCTCGACGTGTCCGACCGGATCGCCCTGACGCTCGGCGGCTCCGCCGAGACCCGGACGGCGGTCGAGGCACACCGCGACCTGATCGCCCGGGAGACGCTGGCCACGTCGCTGGAGGTCAGCGACGCGGCGACCGACGAGCCGGTCACCATCGCCCTCACCCGCGCGATGACAGGATGACCGGCATGCAGCTGGACCTGAGCACCGACGTGGTGACCCTGACCGAGCGGCTGGTCGACATCGAGTCGGTCAGCCGCAACGAGCAGGCCATCGCGGACGCCGTGGAGGAGGCGCTGCGTGCCCTCGGGCACCTCCGGGTGAGCCGCCACGGCCACACGGTCGTGGCCCGCACCGACCTCGGCCGCGCGGAGCGGGTCGTGATCGCGGGCCACCTGGACACGGTGCCGATCAACGACAACCTGCCGTCGCGGCGCGAGGACGGACTGCTCCACGGGCTCGGGACCTGCGACATGAAGGGTGGCGACGCGGTGATCCTCCGGCTCGCCGCGACCGTGCCCGAGCCCACCCTCGACGTCACCTACATCCTCTACGAGGCCGAGGAGATCGACTCGGCCTTCAACGGCCTCAACCTGCTGTCCCAGAGCCACCCCGAGCTGCTCCATGCCGACTTCGCGATCCTGATGGAGCCCTCGAACGGCGTGGTCGAGGCCGGCTGCCAGGGCACCCTCAAGGCCGAGGTCAGCACGTCCGGCACGCGGGCCCACTCGGCCCGGAGCTGGTTGGGTGACAACGCGATCCACAAGGCCGTCGGCGTCCTCGAGCGGCTCGCGGGCTACCAGGCGCGCACCCCCGAGATCGACGGGCTGACCTACCACGAGGGCCTCAACGCGGTCACCGTGCGCGGTGGCGTCGCGGGCAACGTGATCCCCGACGCGTGCGTGGTCGAGGTCAACTTCCGCTACGCCCCCGACCGCTCCGAGGAGGACGCCGAGGCCTTCGTGCGTGACTTCTTCGACGGGTACGACGTCGAGGTCACCGACAACGCCCCGGGTGCCCGGCCCGGGCTCGACGTGCCCGCCGCCAAGGCGTTCGTCGCCACCGTGGGCGGCTCGGTCAACCCGAAGTTCGGCTGGACCGACGTGGCCCGCTTCACCGCGCTCGGGGTGCCGGCCGTGAACTTCGGACCCGGCGACCCGTCGCTGGCCCACCGCCAGGACGAGCACGTGCCGATCGACCAGATCGAGGCCTGCGAGCGCCACCTCTATGCGTGGCTGGGCGGAGTCTCGTGACCCAGGACGGCGGAGCGGCGCGCTCCAAGCGGCGCGGCTCGGAGCTGATGCGCCGCGACCAGGTCGACGGCAGCACCACCGACCAGCGCCTGCTGGACACGCGCGGCCCCTCCGACTGGGTGCACACGGACCCGTGGCGGGTGCTCCGCATCCAGGCCGAGTTCGTCGAGGGCTTCGGCGCGCTGGCCGAGCTGGGCCCGGCGATCGGGGTCTTCGGCTCCGCGCGCACCCCCGTCGACGACCCGGCGTACGAGCAGGCCGAACAGCTCGGAGGCGCGCTCGCGCGGGCCGGCTTTGCGGTCATCACCGGCGGCGGGCCGGGGGCGATGGAGGCAGCCAACAAGGGGGCCAGCGAGGCCGGTGGGCTCAGCGTGGGGCTCGGCATCGAGCTGCCCTTCGAGACCGGCCTCAACCAGTGGGTCGACCACGGGGTCAACTTCCGCTACTTCTTCGCGCGCAAGACGATGTTCGTGAAGTACGCGCAGGGCTTCGTGGTGCTCCCCGGGGGACTCGGCACCCTGGACGAGCTCTTCGAGGCGCTGACCCTGGCGCAGACGCAGAAGATCACGTCGTTCCCGGTGGTGCTGCTCGGCACGACGTACTGGGCGGGACTGCTCGACTGGCTGCGCGGCACGGTCGCCGCGGAGGGCAAGATAGGGCTCGCCGACCTGGACATGCTGACGGTCACCGACGACGTCAGCGAGGCAGTACGGCTGATGGTCGAGGCGAGTGCGAAGGACGGTGCCGACCGATGATGTGGCTGTTCGCGATCCTGATCGTGCTCGCCCTCGGCGGTGTCGCCGCCCTGGCGGCGGGCCGCGGTGCGCCGCTGGCGCCGGTGTTCGACGACCGGCCCGACTCGCTGGTGCCCGCGGAGGGTCCGATCGGCGCGGACGACCTGCGCCGGGTGCGGTTCTCCCTCGCGCTCCGGGGCTACCGGATGTCCGAGGTCGACGCGCTGCTCGACCGGCTCGCCGCCGAGCGGGAGCAGGCGCCCGCCGAGGAGCCGAGTGGTGAGGGACACACCGACTGAGGCACACTTTCGGGCGTGTCCCTGGAGGTGGTCGTCTTCGTGCTCACCGCGCTCGCGGGCGTGGTGGTGGTGCTGACCCGCCTCCGGCTCCGTGACGAGGAGGGCGCCGGACGGCACAAGGTCGGCACCGGCCTGCTCAACGTGCACACGGTCGTGGGGGTGCTGGCCCTCGGCACCTGGGTGGTGTTCCTGGTCGCACCGGAGGACACCGTCGCGGGTGGTGGTCTGGTCGGCATCATCGCGCTGGGGCTGTGGTGGGTGGTGGTGATCTGCGGCCTGCTGCTCCTGATCCGGTGGATCCCCTCGCGCGGCCGGCACGCCTCGGGCGCCATCGAAGACACCTGGAGCGAGGGTCCCGGGCTGTCGGTGCTCGCCCACGTCGGCCTGCTCGTGGGGGTCCTGGTCTTCACCTGGGCCTACCTGACCTCGGCCGTGTGACCGTGCGTCGCTCGGCCCTCGTGGGGACGCTGCTCGTGCTGGTGGCCACGCTGCTCTCGGTCCCGGCCACTGCCGAGCCGGCCCCCAACGTCCTCGAACGACGGGTGATCGGCACGTCCGTGCGCGGCCGTCCGCTCGTGGCCTGGCACCTCGGCGAGCCGGGCACCCGCACGTTCGTGCTCATCTCGACCATGCACGGGAACGAGGGCGCCACCCGGCAGATCCTCGAGGCGTTGCGGGACGGCCCGAGGTTCGACGGCATGAACGTGTGGGTGCTCCCGACGTACAACCCCGACGGGCTCGCCGCCGGCTCACGCAAGAACGCGCACGGCGTGGACCTCAACCGCAACTTCCCCTACGGCTGGGTGGACCTCGACGGCAACTACGAGTCGGGTCCCGGGCCCGCCTCCGAGCCGGAGACCCGCGCCGTGATGGCCTTCCTGCGCGAGGTCCGACCCGCGCGGGTCCTGAGCTTCCACCAGCCGCTGCTGGGCGTCGACACCGACACCAAGGATCCCGCCTTCGCCCGTCGGGTGGCGCGCGCCCTCGGACTCCCCAGCCACACCCTGAACTGCGGCGGCGTCTGTCACGGCACGATGACCGGCTGGTTCAACCACACCTTCCGGGGCGCCGCGCTCACCGTCGAGTACGGCGCCCGTCCCACGCGTCACCGGATGCGCGTCGAGGCGCCCCGCCAGCTCGTCGACCTGCTCGGCGGCGGCTGGCACGACTGGCTCTGAGCTAGCGGCCCTCGAAGACCGGCTTCTCCTTGGCGACGAACGCGGCGACCGCGGTCTCGTGGTCCGCGGTGGCACCGGTGCGGGCCATCATCCGGCCCTCGAAGGCGAGCGCCTCCTCGAGCGTGTGCTCCGCGGCGTACGCCACGGACGCGCGGATCGAGGCCAGGGCCACGGTGGGGCCGGCGGCCAGCCGCGTGGCGAGCTCCGCCACGGTCGCAGCGACCTGGTCGGCCGGCACGACCGACGAGGCCAGGCCGAGCGCCAGTGACTCCTCGGCACCCACGGTGCGCGGGAAGTACATGAGCTCGAGCGCCTTGGCCCGACCGACCAGGCGCTGCAGGGTCCAGCTGGACCCCGTGTCGCAGGAGAGCGCCACGCCGGCGAAGGCCAGGTTGAAGCCCGCCGTGTCGGCCACCACGCGGAGGTCGCAGGCGAAGGCCAGGCTCGCCCCGGCGCCCGCGGCCACCCCGTTCACGCCGGCGATCACCGGCTTCGGCATCGTGGCCAGGGCCGAGACGATCGGGTTGTAGTGCTCCTCGACCGTGTTGAACAAGGAGCTGCGGTCACCGCTCTGAAGGATCCCGATGTGCTCCTTGAGGTCCTGACCCACGCAGAACGCCCGCCCCTTCCCGGTGAGCACCACGCAGCGCACCGCCTCGTCCTCCGCGACCGCCCGGACCGCGTCGAGCAACGCCAGCTTGAGCCGCACGTCGAGGCTGTTCATGGCGTCCGGCCGGTTGAGGGTCAGGGTCGCGACACCGTCCGCGACGTCGACGAGGACGGGTTCGGTGAGGTCGCTCATGGGTGCAGGGTAGGCCGTCGCGTCCGGTGACGTCCGAGGGGTTGTGGGCGCGATCACGTGCGGTAGGGGATAATGGCCCAGCGCGCGTCTGCCGGTGGGGTCTGTCGCGCTACGACCGAATTCAAGAAGGAAGAGGTGCGCGAATGGCGGCGATGAAGCCCCGGACGGGCGATGGTCCGCTCGAGGTCACCAAGGAGGGCCGCGGGATCGTCATGCGTGTCCCCCTCGAAGGTGGTGGCCGCCTGGTCGTGGAGCTCAACGCCGACGAAGCCGGAGCCCTCGGCGATGCCCTCAAAGCCGTCGTCGGCTGAAGTCGGTGGGCCAGACTGACTCGGCAGAGCTTCCCGCTCAGGTCTCTCCTCCGCAGTTCGCGCTGAGCGCCCTGCTGCCCGACGCCGTCCGCGGCGTCGAGGTGCTGGCGTTCCCCGTGCTGCCCGGACCCGACGGGACGCCGCTGCTCGGCCTCGGCGCGGAGGAGGCCTCCGACGCCCTCGGCATCGATCTCCTCGATGCCCTCGACGTGCTCTCCGACGCGGGGACGGACGGCCCGGCGAAGTCCGGGTGCCTCACGACAGTCCCCGTCCTCGGGCACGCCAACGCCCGCCGCGTGCTGCTGGTCGGCGTCGGCGACCAGCGTCCCGACGACTTCCGCCGCGCCGGCGCCGCCCTGGCCCGCGCCACCAAGGACGCCGACGCCCTGGCCACCACGGTGGCGGCCATCGCCGACCCGGTGGGCTTCGAGGCCTTCGTGGTGGGCGTGATGCTGGGCTCCTTCGGCTTCCACTGGCGCTCGACCGGCCCCAAGCAGCAGCCCGTGGCGCGGGTCGTCCTCGCCGGTCTGGCCGACGCTCCCGAGCGGGACGGCGACCTGCGGCGGGCGATGGCGATCGGCGGAGCCGCCTGGCGGAGCCGCGTGCTCGCCACGGTGCCGGCCAACGTCAAGAACCCCGAGTGGCTCGCCGACCAGGCGCGGGAGGTCGCCGCCGACGCCGGCCTGGCGGTCACGGTCTGGGACGAGCAGGAGCTCGCCAAGCAGGGCATGGGCGGGCTGCTCGGCGTCGGTGCCGCGTCGCCCACCCCGCCGCGACTGATCCGCCTCGACTACGCGCCGGCCAAGTCCGGCCGCCGGACGCCGCACGTCGTCCTCGTCGGCAAGGGCATCACCTTCGACACCGGTGGCCTGTCCATCAAGCCGGCCGAGGGCATGACCACCATGAAGCGCGACATGACCGGCGGTGGCGTCGTCATCGCCGTCCTCGGCGCCCTGGCCGCCATCGGGTGCCGGGTGCGGGTGACCGGCCTGGTCGCGGCCGCCGAGAACGCCATCGGCGGCAACGCGCTGCGCCCCGGGGACGTCATCACCCACTACGGCGGCCGCACCTCCGAGGTCACCAACACCGACGCCGAGGGACGGCTGGTGCTGGCCGACGGGCTGGCGTACGCCGTCGCCGAGCTCAAGCCGGACGTGCTGATCGACGTCGCGACCCTCACCGGCGCGGTCCGCGTGGCCCTCGGCACCGGCCTGGGCGGCCTGTTCTCCAACAACGAGGCGTTGGCCGCGTCCCTCGAGGCCTCGGCGGGCGACGCCGGCGAGCCGCTGTGGCGGCTGCCGCTGGTCGCCGACTACGAGGAGCGGCTGGCCTCCAAGGTCGCCGACGCCGACAACGGCCCCGGCGGGGCGGGCGCGATCACCGCGGCGCTGTTCCTCCAGCACTTCGTGGGAGACGTGCCGTGGGCCCATCTCGACCTGGCCTCGGTCGGCGACGCGGCGGCGGAGAAGTTCGAGTGGAGCGCCGGACCGACCGGCTTCGGGAGCCGGGCGCTGCTCACCTGGCTGGGCTCCGCCGACCCGCTGCAAGGACTCTGACGTGCGGGGCCTCACCGTGCGCTGGTCCCTCGTCGACGCTCCCGAGGGAGTCGAGGAGAGCCTTGCGTCGTACGTCGCGGACACCTCGCACGCCCGCTTCACCGGGATGGACGGGCTGGCCTACAAGACCTGGCGGCTGCGCTCGGGCGAGTGGTTCGAGGGGTGCTACGTCTTCGACACCGCGGCGGCCCGGGACGCGTTCCAGACGACCTTCACCGCCGGGGCGGCGGAGGCGCCGGGCTCGAAGATCATCGGTAGCGCGCCGACGCTGATCGAGCCGTGCGAGATCGTCGCGATCGCCGAGGGAGCCGGCGGCTTCACCGCCGCGGCCCGCGCCTAGGGTCAGGCGTCTCCCGCCCACTCCTTCTTGGCGAGCAGCAGTCCGTCGCCGACGGGCAGCAGCAGCGGCACCAGCGAGTCGTGCTCGGCCACGGTCCGCCCGAGCTCGCGGATCGCCGAGGTCTCCTCGTCGCGCTGCGCGGGATCGGCCACCCGGTCGTGCCACAGCGCGTTGTCGAAGGCCACCACACCGCCGGGGCGCAGCAGCCGCAGCGCCGCGTCGAGGTAGGCGGCGTACTCCCGCTTGTCGCCGTCGCAGAAGACCAGGTCGTAGTGGCCGTCGGTGAGCCGCGGCAGGACGTCGAGCGCGGAGCCGGAGATGGTGCGTGCCCGTGAGGCGGGGATGGCGGCGTCGGCGAAGGTCTGCCTCGCCAGCCGCTGGTGCTCGGCCTCGATGTCCACCGTCGTGAGCACGCCGTCCGCGCGCATCCCCCGCAGCAGCCAGAGGCCGGAGACACCGGTGCCGGTGCCGATCTCCACAACCGCCCGGGCCTCGAGCACCGACGCGAGGAAGCGCAGGGCGGCACCGCCGCCCGGACTGATCGGCACCACGCCGACCTCGTCGGCGCGGCTCCGTGCGGCGGCGAGGACGTCGTCCTCGGCCACGAAGGACTCGGCATAGGTCCAGCTCGCCGGCTTGATCGGACTGGTGATGATGGCCTCCCGGGTCGGTCGCGCCGGGTGCGCAACAGAACGCGCCGACTCTATCGCGCGGAACATCTCCGGCGTCCGGCTCGTTGACCAAGATGGCGCGCCTTTCTCAGCACAGGTCGGGTGCGTTCCCAGGTTCCTCTCAGGTGCGCTTGCGAGAGTTCGCCCAGAGGCTTCGTCACACGGAACGAGGTCGGTTGTTCGGATCAGGTACGCGTCGACAGGGCGCGCGAGACGGGGAGGCTCCAGTGGGGAACCCCCTACCCGAGCGTGCCGTCGCCGAGGTCCCGACCTGGGGCGAGATCGTCGAACGCCACTCCGACCGGGTGTACCGGCTCGCGCACCGGCTCACCGGCAACCGCGCGGACGCCGAGGACCTGACCCAGGAGGTCTTCGTCCGGGTGTTCCGCAGCCTCGACACCTACACGCCCGGCACCTTCGAGGGCTGGCTGCACCGGATCACCACCAACCTCTTCCTCGACCAGGCCCGTCGCAAGCAGCGGATCCGGTTCGACGCGTTGTCCGACGAGCGCGCGGCCCGGCTCACCAGCCCGTCCCCCGCGCCCGAGACGGCGTACGCCGAGCAGACCTTCGACGACGACGTCGAGCGCGCGCTCGCCTCGCTGCCGCCGGACTTCCGGGCCGCCGTCGTGCTCTGCGACGTCGAGGGGCTCAGCTACGAGGAGATCGCGACGATCCTCGACGCCAAGCTCGGCACCGTCCGGTCCCGCATCCACCGCGGTCGGACGATGTTGCGCGCCGAGCTGGCTCACCGCGCGCCCACCACCGGTCGGGTGCGGTACGCCGGCCCCGAGGGAGCGCTGACGTGATCGGTCACCTCGGCGAACGCGTCTCCGCGCTGCTCGACGGCCAGCTCAGCCCTGCCGAGGCCGAGAAGGCCTGGGCGCACGTGCACGCCTGCCACTTCTGCCGCGACCTCGTCGAGCGCGAGGGTTGGATCAAGACCCGGCTGGCGGGCCTGTCCGCCGCGCCCGACAGCACGCCGGACTCGCTGAAGGGGACGCTGGCGCACGGCGCGTTCTACGGTGCCCCGCCCGCACCGCCCGTCCACGGCCGGTCGCGCAGCAACGTCGCGCTCCTGGGCGGCACGGCGCTCGGCGCCGCCGTCGCCGGGGTGCTTGCGCTCGGGGTCGCGCAGGGCGGAGTCCAGGTCGATCGACGGCCGCCGGTCTCCAGCCTGAGCCGCCCCAGCACCACGGCCACACCGGTCGCCGACCTGTGGCTCTCCACCCGGCGTGCCCATGCGGGCGTGGCCGGGGTGAAGATAGTCCCGTGAACGACTCCACCGAGTCCCATCCCGAGCCAGCAGACCAGCCCGACCGCCCCGAGATCCTGGAGCAGGGGCGGCCCGACGACGCGCGGACCGAGCCCCTGCGCGGCCTGCCGCTGACCGGGCCCGACCCGCGGAGTGGAGCGTGGACGCCGCCGTACGGCCAGCCGCCGTACTCGGGCCCGCAGCCGACCCGGCCCCTGGGTCCGATGGGCGGCCCGGGTCCCCAAGGACCGCAGACCTACGCGCCCTGGGGCGCGCCGCGGCCCTACGGGCCGCCCCCGACGCCTCCGCGCGGTCGGGTCTCCGGCTGGATCTGGCCGGCGGTGGCCGTGCTGGCCCTGCTGATCGGCCTGCTCGGCGGCGCGCTGGGGGGCGCGGCGTACGACCGCTGGGACGCCAACGGCGGCAACGACAACGGCCTCGACGGGGTGTCCACCCGCTCCGACGCGCCGCTGCCGATCGACAACGGCTCCGTGGCCGCGGTGGCCCAGGAGCTGCTGCCCAGCACCGTCCAGATCGTCGCCGAGTACGACGGCCAGGCCGGCGGCGCGACCGGCTCCGGCTTCGTCCTCGACGGCGAGGGCCACATCATCACCAACAACCACGTCGTGGCGAGCGCGGCGGAGGACGACGGACCCATCGAGGTCGTCGACGCCGACGGCAACCGCTACTCCGCCGAGCTCGTGGGCCGCAGCCCCGTCTACGACCTGGCCGTCCTCTACGTGAAGGACGCGACGGACCTGCGACCCGCGGCGCTGGGCGCCTCCGAGGTGCTCAACATCGGCGACGGCGTGGTCGCGATCGGCTCGCCCCTCGGCCTCAGCTCGACCGTCACCGCGGGCATCGTCAGCGCCCTGAACCGACCGGTGACCACGGGCGACTCCGCCGACGACGCGTCGTACATCAACGCGGTGCAGACCGACGCCGCGATCAACCCGGGCAACTCCGGCGGGCCGCTGGTCAACCTCAAGGGCCAGGTGGTCGGGGTCAACTCGGCCATCGCGACCACGGGGGGCAGCGTGGGCGGCGAGAGCGGCAACATCGGCGTCGGCTTCGCGATCCCGATCGAGCAGGTCCGCACCACCGCCGACCAGATCCTGCGCACCGGCGAGGCCCGCTACCCGATCATCGGCGCGACCGTGCAGACCGGCGGCCGGGACGAGGGCCGGGGCGCGGTGATCGAGGACGTCCAGCCGGACACCCCAGCCGAGCGGGCCGGCCTGGCCAAGGACGACGTGGTGACCGCCGTGGAGGGCGACCGGGTCGCCGACGGCATCGCCCTGATCGTGATGATCCGCACCCACCAGCCCGGCGAGACCCTCGAGTTCACGGTGGTCCGCGGGGACGAGGAGCGTCAGGTCGAGGTCACCCTCGACTCGAAGGTGGGCTGAGCGCTCAGCCCTCGGGGCGGGCCTCCGCCTCGAGCGGGTGCTCGTGCACGAAGGTCTTGGTCTCGGCGTACATCCGCTGGATGAAGTCCTCCAGGGCGCTGGTCTCCACCCGCCACTGGCCGCGTCCCCCGATCTTGATCGCGGGCAGCTCGCCGCGTCGGACCAGGGCATAGACCTGCGCGCTGGAGGTGTTCAGCACCTCGGCCACGTCGGCAAGGGTGAGGAATCGGGGGGTCCCAACCGTGTCGTCCGCCATGTCTCCATGCTGCCAGCCCGGCCTGAGAATCCCGGGAGGCACCGGGGAGCTGTGGACAACCAGGCGACGTGATCGGTGCATCGGAGTCATGATGGGCCGGTGAGCACTCTCGGGACCGGTGGTCCGCTCGCCGCCACGCGCGCCGGCACGCCCGGCTGGCGGGACTCGCGGATGTGGATCGGCATCGCGATCGTGGCCGTCTCGGTGATCGCCGGCATCCGGCTGGTGGGCGCGGCCGACGACTCCGTGTCGGTGTGGGCGGTCACCGAGGATCTCGGCGCGGGGGCGGTCGTCGAGCGCGAGCACCTCGAGTCCCGCTGGGTCCGGTTCGCCGATCCCGCCGACGCCGAGCGGTACCTGCGCACCGACGAGCCGTTGCCCGGCGTTCGCTACCTGACCCGGGGCATCGGGGCCGGGGAGCTGCTGCCGGCGGCCGCGCTCGGGGAGGCCGCCGAGAGCGGCCTGGTGCAGGTGCCGATCCGGGTGACCGGAGACGGCGTACCACCCAGCGTCGACGTCGGCAGCCGGGTCGACGTCTACGTCAGCGACGACGCCGAGGCGCGCCGGCCGGCCGTGCTGCTGCTCGGCGACGTGGTGGTCACCGCGGCTCCGCGCACCGAGGACTCCCTGGGCTCCAGCGGCGACCGCCAGCTGGTGCTCGGCGTGCCGGAGAGCGAGGACGACGCCCTCACCAGGGTGATCGCCGCGGCGGCCGCCGGGACCCTGACCGTCGTCGGACGCAGCTGAGGTCGGGGGCTCGTGATCTGCGTGCTCGTGGTCGCGTCCGGCGCCACCTGGGAGTCCGCGGCCCTCCGGCTGCTCGGTGAGCGGCCGGGCGTGGTGGTCCTCAAGAGGTGCGTGGACGTCGACGACCTGCTCGGGGTCGCGACCGCCGGGCAGGCGCAGGTGGCGGTCGTCGCCCTCGACGCGCCGGGTCTGGACGCCGCCGCGGTCGAGCACCTCCGGCGGCACCGGGTGCGTCCGGTCGCGGTCGTGACCGGCGGGACCGCGGAGCGTGACCAGGGTCGGCTGCGCGCCCACCGGATCGGGATCGGCGCGCTGCTCGCCGACACCGAGCTCGCGACCCTCGGTGACGCCGTCAGCGCCGCGGACGACGACGTGGTGCCCGCGGCGCTGGAGGAGACCCCGATCGGGGAACCGCCGGAGCGCGCCGAGCCCGGCCGGGTCGTCGTCGTCTGGGGACCGCAGGGCGCACCCGGGCGGACCACCGTCGCGACGGGGATCGCCGGAGCCCTGGCCCAGCGTGGTCTCGGCACCGTCCTGGTGGACGCCGACCCCTACGGCGGCGCGGCCGCCCAGCAGCTCGGCGTGCTGGACGAGGTGTCCGGACTGCTGTCGGCAGCCCGGCTCGCGTCCTCCGGACTGCTTGCGGAGCGGTTGGCCACGGTGCCGCGGGCGCTCGGCCCACACCTGTCGGTGGTGACCGGGCTGCCCCGTCCGGACCGCTGGATCGAGGTCCGGGCCGGAACGGTGGAGCACCTGGTGGAGGCGCTCAGGGAGACCGCGCACGTGGTCGTGGACACCGGCTTCTGCCTCGAGGAGGACCCGGGTACCGACTTCGGCAGCCGCCCGGGGCGCAACGCGATGACGCTCGGCGCGCTGGGCGTGGCCGACGAGGTGGTGGTCGTGGGGACCGCCGACCCGGTGGGGCTCTCGCGGCTGGCCCGCGCGCTCGTGGACCTGCGCGACGTGCTCGGTGGCGCCGCGGTCCGCGTGGTCGTCAACCGGGCTCGGCCCGGCCTGGGATGGTCCGAGCGGGACATCGCGGGGATGGTGGAGGGCTTTGCCCGGGTCTCGGGCCTGCACTTCCTGTCCGAGGACCGGCCGGCCGCCGACCGGGCCCTGGTCGCGGGCCGGACCCTGGCCGAGAGCGGCGACTCGACCCTCGCCCGGGAGATGGCCACGCTCGCGGCGGCCGTCCTCCCTCCGTCCGGGCCGGACGTCCGGCCGCGGCGGGGCCGGCTCAGGCGGCGAAGAGCAGGTAGAGACCACCGACGGTGAAGGCCACCATCGCTACCAGCAGGGGGAGCTGGCCGGTGACCTGGTGCCGGGCGGGCAGGAGCTGGATGGCCCGGTCGTGCGCGGCGACGACGCCCAGCACGTGGCCGGCGACCACGGCGGCCACCTTGCTCGTGGCCAGGAAGGTCGGGTGGTAGGACAGCCAGTAGTTGACCGAGAGATCGCCGGTGCCCAGCAGGTTGCTGCCGTCGGACATCGGGTCGCTCATCAAGATCACCGTCTGCTGGCCGACCTCGACCAGGTAGCTCAGGTAGTGGGCGATGATGTAGCCGACGATGATCGGCACCACGGAGTGGGCGAACAGGTTGGGCAGGTTGCGGCGGCTCTGCTCGGGTCCCACACCGGTGGCCATGCATCCCACGGCGAAGATCACCCACACGCCGGTGCAGAAGCCGATCAGGGCGAGGTTGTTGAGCAGGTAGGCCACGTCGAGGTGGGCCTGCGTGAAGCGCACCCAGACCGACGAGTCCTTGAACGAGTCGAACGCCGTGCTCCCGAACAGCACCGCGACCACCCCGAGCAGGCCCGGTCGCACCACCACCGAGTCGAGGTTCGCCAGGGGACTGCGGACGAGCAGGACGCCGTCGCGTCGTCCCCACACCGACAGCTTGGCCACCAGCGAGGAGTAGACCTCGAAGGGGTCTCCGCGCTCGTAGAACCCGCTGCCGAAGAGCGCGCCGCCGAGCAGCATCGCCGCGACGTAGACCGCGCACCAGAGCCGGAGCGGGCCGAGCTCGGTCGACTGCGGGTAGACGAGCTCGATCCACACGAACGCGAACAGCCCGACCGCGGCCGGCCAGTAGCCGAGCCGTTCGGGGTAGGTGAACAGTCCTTCGTCGGGGTCGCCCCCGGTGAGCCTGGCCAGGCCGACGTTGATCGTCCGCACCGGGCTGCAGGCCTTGAGGACCGGACCCAGGAGCAGCGAGGCGGGCACCAGGCCCACCCACAGCAGCACGTAGAACATGCCGAAGAACGGGTTGATCAGCAGGTCCTCGCCCAGCACCGCGGTCCACGCGGCGTACAGGAACACCGCCATGCCCACGACCCGCAGGGCGATGCCGAAGGCCCGCGCGTCGACCAGCCTCGCCAGCTCGGCCGGGGCAGGGCGGCCGCTGGTAGCGGCGTCGTAGCGCGGGTCGCGCCAGGCAAGCACGAGCACCGTGAACGAGATCGTGAGCGCCGCGACCGCGCCGGCGATCGCCAGCGCTGGGGAGATCGGCAGGTCCTTGGCGCCACCGATCCCGTGGGCGAGGATCTGGTGGTCCCCGGACAACGGCATCGAGGTCAGCGGACCTCGAGCTGGACGACGACGAGCTCAGGGTCGTGCAGCTCGACCTCGACGACGCCGGGCTGAGCGACGGTGACCTCGTGCTCGGAGGTGCCGGGCTCGAACTCGATCTCGGTGCCCTCGGCTGAGTGCACGTGCAGCTCACCGGGCGCGTCGGCGGTGATCACGAACGTGATCGGCTCGCCGGCGGTCACCGCGACGCGGTCCCCGGACGGGGTCACCTTGCCGTCCTTCAGCGTCACCTCGATCCGGGTTCCCTCGGCACTCGGCTCGGCCGAGTCCGAGGCTGAGGCGCTCTCGTCGGGGGAGGCCGTGTCGCTGGGCGTGGCGGCCGGCGTCGTCTCGGTCGCCGTGGTGTCGTCGTCGCCCGCGTCGTCGCCGCAGCCGGTGCCGAGGAGCAGCACGGCGGCGAGCGCGCTCGCGGTCAGGATGTGACGCATGGGTTACCTTCCCCTTCACAGAGCCCGTCGCTGGTCGCGGGCTCTGCCAGAATCCCAGATGGACCGAAATGATGACGGCAAGGGGTGTCGATGAGCGACCGGTTACGGCCGCGTGACCTGGCCTTCCTGGCCGACGAGTCGCCGACGACGCCGATGCACAACGCGACGATCGAGATCTTCGAGCCGGGCGACTCGGGCTTCGACTACGCCGCGCTCGTGCGGCTGATCGGGGACCGGATCGCCTTCGTGCCGCGCTACCGGCAGCGGCTGCGGCGGGTCCCGGGACACCTGGCCAACCCGGTGTGGGTGGACGCCCCCAGCTTCGACCTCGCCTACCACGTCCGCCGCTCCGCGCTCCCGCGGCCCGGCACCCATGACCAGCTCCGGGAGCTGGTGGCCCGCATCGTGTCCCGCCCGCTGGACCGCAGCCGGCCGCTGTGGGAGGTCTACCTGGTCGAGGGGCTCGAGGGTGGCCGGGTGGCCGTCCTGTCGAAGTCGCACCAGATCCTGGTCGACGGCGTGGAGACCGTCGACCTCGGCCAGGTGCTGCTCGACGTCTCGCCCGAGCCGAAGGAGCTCACCTCCGACGAGTGGCACCCGCGGCGGCGGCCGACGCCGACCGGGCTCCTGGCCGAGGCGGTGACCGAGTCCCTCGCACACCCCTCCACGGTGGTGAGCACCGTCCGCGCCAACACGGCCGCCGTGCTCCGCCAGGCGGAGGCGACCGTGCGGCGCGTGACCGTCGTGGGCGCGGCCCTGGCGAACCGCCGGCCCGTCAGCGACTCACCCGTGACCGGCGTGCTGTCGCAGCAGCGTCGGTTCGTCAGCGTCCGGACCGACCTCGCGGTCTACCGCCGGATCCGGCGTGCGCACGGCGGCACCGTGAACGACGTGGTGCTGACCACGATCGCCGGAGCCCTGCGTGGCTGGCTCCTGGCGCGGTCGGAGTCGATGGCGGGAGTGCGTCAGCTGCGCGCGGTCGTGCCCATGTCGGTCATCGACGACGAGCTCGAGGCGACCTCCCTCGGCACCCAGATCGCTCCGCACTACGTCGACCTCCCGATCGGGGAGCCCAGCCCGGTGGTCCGGCTCGCCCAGGTGTCCTACTCGTTCCAGGCGCACAAGGACACCGGGCGGGCCGTGGCCGCGAACCGGCTCGCCGGGATCGCCGGCTTCGCCCCCACCACCTTCCACGCACTGGGCTCCCGGGTGGCCGCGGCCGAGGCGCGCAAGGGCTTCCACCTCAGCGTCACCAACGTGCCGGGCCCGCAGTTCCCGCTCTACGCCGCGGGCGCCCGGATGGTCGAGACCTACCCCGTCCACCCGCTGCTCCCCGGCCATGCGCTGGCGATCGGCGTGACGTCGTACGACGGTGGCGTGTTCTACGGGATCACCGCCGACCGGGACCTGCTGCCCGACGTGGACCTCCTGGGTCACTGCATCACCGACGCGCTCGAGGAGCTCGACGAGACCATCGGAGCCGCGCGCCGGCGGCCGGCGCGCGGCCGCAAGCCGTCGGCCAAGAAGAAGCAGAAGGCACCGTGACCGCGCGGATCTACGTCCCGACGACCTTGACCGGCCTGCGCCGGCTCGTCGAGGCCGGGGAGCTGCCCGGCTCCGCCGAGGCCGTGGTGGCGCCGGACGACGACGAGGAGACGGAGTACGCCGCGCTGCTCACCGCCGCGGACGGCTCGGCCGCGCTCCTGAGCGGCCCCGGACGCCGGGTGGTGATCGTGGCCGAGGTGCCCGATGCCGACGGTCCGGTGCGGCTCCAGGAGGTCGTGGCCGTGCACGTCGACCTGATCGAGGGCGCGGGCCCCGACGACGACCTCGGATGGTTCGCCCCCTCGGAGATCCCGGTCCTGCTCGACCAGGTCTGACGACTACAGTGCCCGGCATGGACGCGATCACCTTCCCGCCCGCACCGGTCAACGAGCCCACCCTCGGCTACGGCCCCGGCAGTCCCGAGCGGGACGCGCTCCTCGTGGAGATCGAGCGTCTCGAGCGACGGCAGCACACCTTCCGCGCGCACATCAACGGACGCAAGCGCAACGGCGGCGGTCGCGAGATCAAGGTCGTCCAGCCGCACGACCACCAGCACGTGCTGGGCGTCTTGAAGAACGCGACGACCAAGGACGCCGAGGCCGCCATCAAGGCCGCCAAGGACGCCGCCCTGCCGTGGCAGCGGATGCCGTTCGACGAGCGCTGCGCGATCCTGCTCAAGGCCGCCGACCTGCTCGCCGGACCCTGGCGCCAGCGGCTCAACGCGGCGACCATGCTGGGCCAGTCCAAGACCGCGCAGCAGGCCGAGATCGACGCCGCCTGCGAGCTCATCGACTTCTGGCGCTTCAACGTCCACTACGCCAAGCAGATCCTCACCGAGCAGCCGATCGCCAACAGCCCCGGGATCTGGAACCGCACCGACCACCGGCCCCTCGAGGGCTTCGTCTACGCGATCACGCCGTTCAACTTCACCGCGATCGCCGGCAACCTGCCGACCGCACCTGCCCTGATGGGCAACACGGTCGTGTGGAAGCCCTCGCCCACCCAGCAGCTCGCCGCGTCCCTGACCATGGAGCTGCTCGAGGAGGCCGGGACTGCCGCCGGGCGTCATCAACATGCTGCCCGGCGACGGGCTCGACGTCTCCAAGGTCGCTCTGACGCACCCCGACCTCGCCGGCATCCACTTCACCGGCTCCACGCCGACGTTCCAGCACCTGTGGCAGACCATCGGCACCAACATCGCGTCGTACCGCTCCTACCCGCGCATCGTCGGCGAGACCGGGGGCAAGGACTTCATCGTCGCGCACCCCAGCGCCGACCCCGACGTGCTGCGGGTCGCGATGCTGCGCGGCGCGTTCGAGTTCCAGGGGCAGAAGTGCTCCGCCGCGTCGCGGGCCTACGTCGCCCGCTCGGTCTGGGACAAGGTGCAGGACCAGTTCCTGCACGACGTCGACAGCCTCACCATGGGCGACGTCACCGACCTGTCCAACTTCATGGGCGCGGTGATCGACGACCGCGCCTTCGCCAAGCACAAGTCGGCCCTGGCCCGGGTGTCGCGGAACAAGCACCTCACCACGCTCGCCGGTGGGCAGACCGACGACTCGGTGGGCTACTTCGTCCGGCCGACCGTGGTGCGCTCCACCGACCCGACCGACCAGATGTTCTCCACCGAGTACTTCGGACCGATCCTGGCGCTGCACGTCTACGAGGACCGCAACTACGACCGGATGCTCACCCAGATGGAGTCGTTCGCGCCGTACGCCCTGACCGGCTCGATCATCGCCCAGGACCGCCGGGCCATCGCCGACGCCCGCCGCGACCTGCGCTTCGCGGCCGGCAACTTCTACATCAACGACAAGCCGACCGGTGCGGTCGTCGGCCAGCAGCCGTTCGGCGGAGCCCGTGCGTCCGGCACCAACGACAAGGCCGGCGCCCCGCAGAACCTGATGCGCTGGACGTCGCCGCGCTCGATCAAGGAGACGTTCGTGCCGCCGAAGGACCACCGCTACCCGCACATGGGATGACCCCGGCCCGTTGGTCGAGCTTGTCGCGACCCCGCTGCACTTCGGGGGCCTGCACCCGTTCGAGCAGACGCTGACGCTCGTGCTCGCGTTCGGCCCGTTCGTGGTGCTCGGGGTCGTGGTGTGGTCGGCGCAAGCGCGAGGATCAGCGGGAGAGGTCAGTCCCGGCCGGCCTCGTTCTCGATCTCGAGCGCGGCGCGGAGCATGTCGGCGACCAGCGCCTCGAGCTTCCCGCCGACGAAGCGGGATGCCCACGCGGATGTCCATGACGACGGTCTCGGTGGTCAGGCCGCCCGACTCCGCGAGATCGATGGTGCCGTCCACGTCGCCGGGCTTGCCCGGGATCGACACGGTCACGGTGGCGCGGTCGATGCTGCTCCACTCCTCGACCTGCACGTAGCCGATCTCGTCCCCGACGAACTTCCTGGCGAAGGACGGGACGCCCGAGGCCGACTGCGCCTGGTCGACACTGACGGTCCTCCCTGGCTCCGGAACCCTCGATCGAGACGTCGTGCCGGGTGGTGTGCGGTGCGCCGGCAGACGTCCTCGCGGAAAGCCGGGTCCGCGAGCATGGCGGCGACGTCCGCGAGGGTCGCGTCGTAGGTCGAGGTCGTGGTCGACCGACGGGTCGTCATGGCGCCATCCTGCCCGGTGTATCCTCCGCCCCGGCGACACGAGGCTAATGTCGGAGGGCGGCGTCGACGACTGGAGGCACAACAAGGCCGATCGTGCTCGCCAAGGCGGCGGCCTCGCGGCTCGTGCGAAGGGTCCCGGCGGGCCTCCCGCGGACGTCGCCGCGGGCCTGCTGCCGCCTACTACCGGCACGTCGCCGCCGAGGACGTGGTCGACCGCGGCGAGGTCGACGTGTACGGCGCGCTCGCCTCCCAGCCAAGCTCGCCCAGACCCGGCCCCAGGGCACCGCGCGGGTGCGCGTCTTCACCCCCACCGTCCCCGAGCACGGGTGGTCCGCCGGCGGTCACACCGTCGTCGAGGTCGTCACCGACGACATGCCGTTCCTCGTCGACTCGGTGACGATGGCGCTGACCGACCGCGGGGGCGGGTCGACCACACGGTCCACCTGGTCATCCACCCGCTGCTCGAGGCGGTCCGCGACGTGGCCGGCGAGCTGCGCGAGGTGCTCGCCGACGAGAGCCAGGGCTCACCGACGACGACGAGAGCACCGGCCAGGTCGACGACGGCGGTCTCGAGACCGTCCAGGAGTCCTGGATGCACATCGAGATCGACCGGGTGACCGACGAGGCGGAGCTGGCCGAGATCGAGAGCAAGCTGCAGCGGGTGCTCCGCGACATCCGGGAGGCGGTCGAGGACTGGCCGCGGATGGAGACCAAGCTGCTCGACATCGTCGCCGAGCTCGAGGCGCAACCCGCCGAACCTGCCGGTCGCCGACGAGCTCGCCCAGAGCACGGCGTTCCTGCGCTGGCTGGCCGACGACCACTTCACGTTCCTCGGCTACCGCGAGTACCGCCTCGAGGAGGTCGGGGACGAGCTCGCCCTGAGCGCGGACCCGGCCACCGGGCTCGGCATCCTGCGTGGCGACCAGCTCCAGTCGGCGGCGTTCCAGAAGCTGCCCGAGGCCGTGCGCGAGCGGGCCCGCGACCCGCACCGTGCTCGTGCTGGCCAAGGCCAACTCGAAGTCGACCGTGCACCGCCCGGCCTACCTCGACTACGTGGGCGTCAAGCGCTTCGACGAGAACGACCAGGTCACCGGCGAGCGCCGCTTCCTCGGTCTCTTCTCGTCGGCGGCCTACACCGAGTCGGTGCTGCGCATCCCGGTGCTGCGCGAGAAGGTCGACGAGGTCCTCGAGACCGTCGGCGTCGACGCCGGCAGCCACACCGGCAAGCAGCTGCTCAACGTGCTGGAGAACTACCCCCGCGACGAGCTCTTCCTCACCCCGATCGAGGAGCTGATCCCGATCGCGGAGGCGGTCATGCTCACCCGCGAGCGCCGCCAGCTGCGGCTGTTCGTCCGCACCGACACCTACCGTCGCTACGTCTCCTGCCTGGTGTACCTGCCCCGGGACCGCTACAACACCGCGGTCCGCGAGCGGATGGCCGGCATCCTGCAGGACGCGCTCGGGGGCGAGAGCGTCGAGTTCACGGTGCGGCTCAACGAGTCCTACTGGCCCAGGTGCACTTCGTGGTCCGCTCGCCGGCGGGCGAGCTCATCCGCGACGATCGACGTCGCACGACCTCGAGCGCCGGCTCACCGACGCGGCCCGCTCGTGGCGCGACGACCTGGCCACCGCGCTCGCGCCGACTTCGGCGAGGAGCAGGGCGCCCGGCTCGCACGGCTCTTCCTCGGCGCCTTCCCGGAGGCCTACAAGGAGGACTTCAGCGCGCGCACCGGGTGCGGTCGACGTCGGTCGGCTCGAGGCGATCGAGCCCGGCCCCGACGGCAACGGCATCGACCTGTCGCTCTACGAGCCGGTCGACGCCGGCCGCGGCGAGGCCCGGCTCAAGGTCTACCGCGTCGGGTCGCCGCTGTCCCTGTCCCAGATCCTGCCGATGCTGTCGTCGATGGGCGTCGAGGTGATCGACGAGCGACCCTACGAGCTCGCGCTCGACCGCCCGACGTACCTCTACGAGTTCGGGCTCCGGTACGCCGGGCGCGGGATGCCCGCGCACGGCCGGCGACCTGTTCCAGGACGCCCTCGCGCGCGGTCTGGGACGGCCGCAACGAGACCGACGGGTTCAACGCGCTGGTCCTGGGTGCCGGGCTGACCTGGCGGCAGGCGACGGTGCTGCGGGCCTACGCGAAGTACATGAAGCAGGGCAACACGCCCTTCGCCCTGGACTACATCGAGGAGGCGCTGCGCTCCAACGTCGACATCACCCGGCTGCTGGTGCAGCTCTTCGAGGCGCGCTTCGACCCCGGTGCCAACGGGCTCGGCGCCGACGCGGAGGCGCGGACCGCCCGGGTCCAGGAGGTCGTGGACCGGATCGGCCGGGCCCTGGACGACGTGGCCAGCCTCGACCACGACCGGATCCTGCGCTCCTACCTCACCCTCATCCGGGCCACCCTGCGCACCAACTACTTCCAGGCCGCCGAGGGTGGGGGAGTGCGGTCGTACATGTCCTTCAAGCTCGAGCCGTCCGCGATCCCCGAGCTGCCCGAGCCCCGCCCGAAGTACGAGATCTTCGTCTACTCACCGCGGGTCGAGGGCGTGCACCTGCGTTTCGGCGCGGTGGCCCGCGGCGGACTGCGCTGGTCGGACCGACGCGACGACTTCCGCACCGAGGTGCTCGGTCTGGTCAAGGCGCAGATGGTGAAGAACACCGTGATCGTCCCCGTCGGCGCGAAGGGCGGCTTCTTCTGCAAGCAGCTGCCCGACTCCTCGGACCGCGAGGCGTGGATGGCGGAGGGGATCGACTGCTACAAGACCTTCATCTGCGGACTGCTCGACATCACCGACAACCTGGTCGACGGCAAGACCGTCCCGCCGCGCGGCGTGGTGCGCCACGACGGGGACGACTCCTACCTCGTCGTCGCCGCCGACAAGGGCACCGCGACGTTCTCCGACATCGCCAACGGCGTGGCCAAGGACTACGGCTTCTGGCTCGGCGACGCCTTCGCCTCCGGCGGGTCGGTGGGCTACGACCACAAGGCGATGGGCATCACCGCCCGCGGTGCCTGGGTCTCGGTCCAGCGGCACTTCCGCGAGCGCGGGATCGACTGCCAGAGCCAGGACTTCACCGCGGTCGGGATCGGCGACATGTCCGGCGACGTGTTCGGCAACGGGATGTTGTGCTCCGAGCACACCCTGCTGGTCGCCGCCTTCGACCACCGCGACATCTTCTTGGACCCGACGCCGGACCCCGCGTCGTCGTACGCCGAGCGCAAGCGCCTCTTCGCGCTGCCTCGCTCGTCGTGGCAGGACTACGACCAGGACCTCATCTCCGAGGGTGGCGGCGTCTTCCCGCGGTCGGCCAAGTCGATCAAGCTGACTCCGGCGGTCCGCGAGGCACTCGGCATCGCGGGCTCACCCGCCGCGATGACGCCCGCCGAGCTGATGCGGGCGATCCTGCAGGCGCCCGTCGACCTGCTCTGGAACGGCGGTATCGGGACCTACGTCAAGGCGAGCGGTGAGACCCACGCGGAGGCCGGTGACAAGGCCAACGACGCCATCCGCGTGGACGGCGAGGACCTGCGGGCGCACTGTGTCGGCGAGGGCGGCAACCTGGGGCTGACCCAGCTCGGCCGGATCGAGTACGCCCGCCGTGGCCGCCGCGGCGAGGGCGGCCGGCTCAACACCGACTTCATCGACAACTCGGCCGGCGTGGACACCTCCGACCACGAGGTGAACATCAAGATCCTCCTCGACCGGGTGGTCGCCGCGGGGGACCTCACCGGCAAGCAGCGCAACGCGCTGCTGGCCGAGATGACCGACGAGGTCGCCCATCTCGTGCTCCGCGACAACTACGAGCAGAACCTCGCGCTCGCGAACGCCGCGGCCAACGCCACCGGGCTGCTGCACGTGCACGAGTCGTGGATGAAGCGGCTCGAGAAGGACGGCTTCCTCAACCGCGAGCTGGAGGGCCTCCCCACGACCCGGGAGGTCCGCCGCCGGCTCGACCGCGACCAGGGGCTGAGCGTGCCGGAGCTCTCGGTGCTGCTCGCCTGGACCAAGATCGTGCTCGCCGACGAGCTGCTGGCCTCCGACCTGCCCGACGACCCCTACCTGCACCTGGACCTGATGGCCTACTTCCCCCGGCCGGTCCGGGAGGGCTTCGAGACCCAGATCCGGGACCACCCGCTGCGTCGCGAGATCATCGTGACGCAGGTGGTCAACGACCTCGTCAACGGTGCCGGCATGACCTTCTGGCCACGACTCGCCGGAGAGACCGGGGCGAGCGCGGCCGAGCTCACCAACGCCAACTTCGTGTCCCGGGAGATCTTCGGCTCGCTGGGGCTGCGCGAGGAGCTGTCGACGTACGACAACAAGCTCGACGCGTCGCTCCAGACGCGGATGCGGATCGAGATGCGCACCCTGGTCGAGCGCTCCTCCCGGTGGCTGGTCACCAACCGGCGGCCGCCGTTGGACTCGGACGCGACCGTGGAGTTCTTCACCTCGCGGGTGCAGGCGGTGATGGCCCAGCTGCCGGACCTGATGTCCGGCCGGGAGCTGGCGTCGTTCGAGTCCCGACGCGACTCGCTGGTGCGTGCGGACGTCCCGGAGGACCTGGCGACCCGGGTCGCGGTCCTGCACCCGGCGTACGTCCTGCTCGGCGTCGTCGAGGTGGCCGACCGGAACGCGGGAGACCCCGCCGAGGTGGCCCGGCTGCACTTCACCCTCGGTGAGCGGCTGGGGCTCCCGGCGCTGGTCACCCGCATCTTCGCGCTGCCGCGCGAGGACCGCTGGCAGACGATGGCCCGGGCGGCGCTGCGCGACGACCTGTACGCCGTGCACGCCCAGCTGACCGCCCAGGTGCTGGAGGCGACCGACGCCGCGCAGTCCGCGGACGACCGGATCACGGCCTGGGAGAACGCCGACGATGTGGTGGTCTCGCGCGCGGTGAGCACCCTCGAGGAGATCTGCGCCGACGATGCGGCCGACCTGGCCCGGATGTCGGTGGGGCTGCGCGTGGTGCGGGGCCTGCTCTCGAACGGCTGAGGCGGCCGTCGGGGTCGATCGCTGTCGTGCCGCCGGCGGGCTCTGGATAGCGTGGGGGCAATGGGAGCGATCGAGGTCGCCGACCTGGCGTTGGCATACGGGGAGACACGAGCGGTCGACGGCGTGTCCTTCGAGGTCGCCGAGGGCGAGTTCTTCGGCATCCTCGGCCCCAACGGGGCCGGCAAGACGACCACGCTGGAGATGATCGAGGGCCTGCGACGCCCCGACACCGGGACGGTGCGGGTCCTGGGGGAGTCACCCTGGCCGCGCAACCCGGCGCTGCTGCCCCGCATCGGCGTCCAGCTGCAGGCCTCGTCGTTCTTCGAGCGGCTGACCGCGCGCGAGCAGATCGCGACGTTCGCCGCGCTCTACGGCGTCCCCTCGACTCGCGCCGACGACTGGCTCGAGCAGGTGGGCATCGTCGACAAGGCGGACACCCGCGTCGAGAAGCTCTCCGGGGGCCAGATGCAGCGGCTCTCGATCGCCTGCGCCCTCGTGCACGATCCCGACGTGGTGTTCCTCGACGAGCCCACCGCCGCCCTGGATCCCCAGGCGCGGCGGAACCTGTGGGACCTGCTGGGCGGGCTCAACGACTCGGGCCGCACGGTGGTGCTCACGACTCACTACATGGATGAGGCCGAGGCGTTGTGCGACCGGGTGGCGATCATGGACCACGGTCGGATCCTGGAGCTCGACTCGCCGGGAGCGCTGGTGCGCGGGCTCGATGCGCCCACCCGGATCACCGTCTCCCCCGAGCAGCTGACCCGGGTAGATGCCGAGGCGCTCGCCGACGTCGACTCCGTGGCGGAGACGTCTGACGGGCTGGTGCTGGTCACCCGCAGCCCGGCGGCGGTGCTGACCGCGCTCGCCGAGCGGGGCGCCTTGGTCGGGATCAAGGTCCAGTCCGGGACCCTCGAGGACGTCTTCCTCGCCACCACGGGTCGCGAGTACCGCGCATGAACACCACCCGGACCGACACCGCCCGGACGCCGACCGGCCGGTCGAGCGCGCGCCACACCCAGGCCCGCGCCTTCGTGAGCCTGTCCCTGGCGATCGTGCGCGGGTTCATCCGCGACCGGGCCGCGGTGTTCTTCGCCATCGTCTTCCCGCTGATGTTCCTCGTGCTCTTCGGCGGCATCTTCAGCGACCAGGACCAGGCACCGATCGACCTGATCGAGGTGGGCGACGTCGCGCTCGTGGACCAGATGCCGAAGGACGCCCGGGCCGCGTTCGACGAGTCGTTCGAGGTGACCCGCAGCAACGACCTGGCCGACGCCCTGGAGCAGGTGCGCAAGGGCGACGCCGACGTCGCGATCGAGCAGCAGGGCGACGAGATCGTGGCCCATTACACCCAGGTGGAGCAGGTGAAGGCCGCGATCGTGCAAGGGACCCTGCGCGCCTTCGTCGACGGCACGAACGTCGCACTCAGCGGCGCGCCCCCGACGTACTCCCTGCGCACCGAGCGCGTCGAGGACGACTCCCTCGAGACGATCCAGTACGTCACACCGGGGCTGCTCGGCTGGGCGGTCGCGATGAGTGCGTCGTTCGGCGCGGCCGCGACCCTCAACGGGTGGCGCAACTCCAAGCTGCTGCGCCGACTGCAGCTCGCCCCGGTCTCCACCGGCACCGTGGTCGGGGCGCGGGTCACGGTGACGGTCGGCATCGCGCTGACCCAGATGGCGATCTTCCTCGGCCTGGGCGTCGCGGCGTTCGGGCTCCGGCTGACCGGAGCCTGGCCGGCGGCGATCCCCCTGCTGGTGGTCGGGACCTTGTGCTTCATGTCGATCGGCCTGCTGTCCGGCGCGGTCGCCAAGACCACCGAGGGCGCGGTCAACATGGCCAACTTCCTCGTGCTGCCGATGGCGTTCCTGAGCGGCTCGTTCTTCCCGCTCGACGGCGCACCACCCTGGCTCCAGGTGGTCTCCAAGCTGCTCCCACTCTGGTGGCTCAACGAGGGGATGCTCGATGTCATGGTGCGGGGCGAACCCGCCTCGGCGGTGCTGCTGCCGATGGCCGTGCTGGGCTTCTTCGCGCTCCTCGTCACCATGATCGCGGCCAAGGTGTTCCGCTGGGAGACCCCCTAGAGGCAGCGGCCGCCGCGGTCGGCGAACCGGTCGTCGCAGGCCGCGAGCCCCCTGCCGTCCCGCGCCGCCTCGACGACCTCGCTGATCGCCGCGAGCTCCAGGCTCTCCGCGTCCACGTGGATCTCGTGGCCGGAGCCCACGGCACGCAGGTGGATCGCGTCCGACGACGAGGCGGCGAGCCGGTCCTGGTAGCCCGACCACGGAGCCTTGTGCTGCGGCGGCAGCTGGTCCTGGGTCAGCACAACGACCGGCAGCGCACCGAAGTCGACCTCCGACAGCTCCGCGACCGTCTGCTCCTCGTCGACCTCGCGGCCACCGTCGACCCAGGGATCGTCGCCCCAGACGGGATCCATGAACTGCTGGGGCACGGCCGAGTCCTCGAGCACCAGCGCCGGCGGTGAGGTCCGGGTGCCGGGTGGCGAACGCCTGCGCCACCATCCCGCCGTACGACCAGCCGACGAGCACGTACGGCGGCTCCTCGCCCGCCTCCGCCAGGGTCTCCACCAACGCGTCGGCAGCACTCCCCGGCCACGGATCCGGGTCTCCGGCGGCCAACGGTGGGCTGCCGCCGACGCCGGCGCGGTCGTAGGTGCACAACCTCGCCCGGTCCTGGAGCCGGAGGGCGAGCGCGCTGAAGGCGTCGCCGCCGGTGTCGAGTCCGGACGAGAACACCACCGTCGGCCCGCCCTCGCCGCGGCAGGCGATCGCCAGCGCGTCCGACGGAGGTTCCGTGGGCGTCGCGACGGTCTCCGTGGGCGCCGACGTCGCCGCGTCCTCGTCGGCGCCGCCACCACACCCCGCCAGCAGGAGGATCCCCGCGGCCAGGCATGCGGTTCGGCGTCGACGCGACTCCATGTCAGCAGTGTGGACGGACCAGGTCACGAATGCGTGTAGGCGAAACTCAGGGAGGAGAGTGGATCGGCACGCGCAGCACCGGCTGGACCGTGACCCGGGAGCCGCCGACCCAGGCCTTGATCCTGGTGAGGCTGGCCGGGCCGAGCCCTTCGACCCGGCCGACCCCGCTTGCGGTGGTCGAGCCTGTCGAGACCACGACGTCCGCGAGGTCGAGGTGCAGGTAGAGCTTGGTCTTCGGTGTGCCGCCGGTGAGGTGGCCGAGGGCTTTGGCCTTGCGGGTTCGACCGGCCGCAACCGCAGCGGTGCACCGGAGGTGCGTGGGTCGCGACACGGCTGCTGCGCCACCTGCTCGATCGACGAGGGCCATCCGTCGACCAACGGAGTAGGCACTGCCCGACAGCGATGAGTTTCGGCACGGTGCTGGTCTACTGGTGGGTCCACGCGCGATCGAGGAGGCACCTTGAAGCTGTTGCTCACGTCCGGCGGCGTCACGAACCCCACCATCCATGCGGCCCTCGTGCAGCTGCTGGGCAAGCCGGTGGCGGAGTGTCACGCCCTGGTCGTCCCGACGGCGCAGTGGGGCCGCCCGATGTGCGGACGGCCATCCGTGCGTGGCCTGGTGGCCGCCGAGCCCGACTTCCGGCACTTCTCCGGCCTGGGCTGGGCGTCGCTCGGCGTCCTCGAGCTCGCCGCACCCCCACCATCGGCCCCGAGCGCTGGGAGCCCTGGGTCCGCGAGGCCGACGTGCTGCTCGTCGACGGTGGCGACGCGACGTACCTGTGCCACTGGATGCGCGAGTCCGGGCTGGCGGGCCTGCTGCCGTCGCTCTCCGACAAGGTCTGGGTCGGGATGAGCGCGGGGACGCATGGTGATGACGACGTGGATCGGGACGGCCTTCGTCCAGTGGGCGTCCGCGCCGGACGACCGCACGCCTTGGGCGAGGTCGTCGACTTCGCGATCTTCCCGCACCTCAACGCCTTTCCCGAGAACACCCTTGCCGACGCAGAGGGGTGGGCGGCCGAGATCGACATCCCAGGCGTACGCCATCGACGAGCAGACGGCCATCGTGGCCGTCGACGGCGCCGTCGAGGTGGTGTCGGAAGGGCAGTGGACGCAGTTCGGGTGATCGAGGTGCGGTGTAGGGACCCTCGCCTACTCGCGGTTGTTCCCGCCCATCTCGCACGGCGGCGTCCGGCAGCGCTCGCTGAGAAGGGGTCTCGGACCCGGTCGAGGTGCCAGGCGCTAGCTGGCCTTCTTCTTCGCGGCCTTCTTCGCGGTGGACTTCTTGGCCGCCTTCTTGGCGGGCTTCTTCTCCTCGGTGTCCTCGCCGCGGGAGGTCTTGGCGGCCTCGACGGAGCGCTGCAGGGCGGCGAGGAGGTCGACGACCTCGCCGGAGGACTTGGTGGAGGTGGGGGTCTTCTTGACCTCGCCGCCCTCGATCTTGGTCTTCACCAGGGCCTCGACGGCGCCGGCGTAGTCGTCCTCGAACTCCCCGGGCTCGAAGTCGCCGGCGAGCGTCTCGACGAGCATGTTGGCCATCTTGACCTCGGCGTCCTTGACCTCGCCGGTCTCGACGCTGAAGTCGGGCTGGCGGATCTCGTCGGGCCACATCATCGTCTGGAGCACGATCACGTCGCCCTTGACGCGCAGCACGGCCACGGAGGTCCGCTGGCGCAGCGCCACCGTGACCACGGCCATCCGGTCGGCGTCCTTGAGCGCCTGCCGGAGCAGGGCGTAGGGCTTGGCGCCGGTCTTCTCGGGCTCGAGGTAGTAGGACTTCTCGAACAGCATCGGGTCGATCTGCTCGCTGGGCACGAACTTCTCCACCGCGATCTCGCGCGACGAGGTCGAGGGAAGCTCAGCGAGGTCGTCCTCGCTGAGGATGACCATCTCGCCGTCCTCGGTCTCGTAGCCCTTGGCGATGTCGGAGTAGGCGACCTCCTCACCGTCGATGGAGCAGACGCGCTGGTACTTGATCCGGCCGCCGTCCTTGGCGTGGACCTGTCGGAACGACACGTCGTGGGACTCGGTCGCGGAGTACAGCTTCACGGGCACGCTGACCAGCCCGAACGACACTGCACCCTTCCAGATGGCTCGCATGCCCTCCAGTATTCACGGGTGGGCCACAGGACGCATCCGCCAGGCTGATGAGGACGGGCATGATGTCCGCATGCGCCCCATGCTCGCCACCAAGGGCACCCACGTGCCCGCGGGCGACGAGTGGGTCCACGAGGTCAAGTGGGACGGGGTGCGGGTCCTCTGCGACGTGACCTCGACAAGCTCGACCACCGAGGGGAGTGGCTCGGGCGGCCCGAGGTGCCGGATGTCCAGCCGCAACGACAACGACGTCACGATCGCCTGGCCCGAGATCAGCGCCCCGCCCCTGGGCGACCGGGACCTGCTCGTCGACGGTGAGGTGATCGCCCTCAACGACCGTGGACTCCCGGACTTCCGGGTGCTCCAGGACCGCATGCACGTGCGCAACGCGACGTCCGCGCGCCGCCTCTCCTCGACCGTGCCGGCGACCTTCATGGTGTTCGACCTGCTGCGCCTCGACGGCCGGGACCTGACCACGGAGCCGCTGACGGCGCGACGTGCCCTGCTCGAGGGGCTCGGGCTGACCGGCACGTGGCAGGTGCCGGCGTCCTACGACGACGGGGCGATGCTGTACGACGCGACCTTCCAACAGGGTCTCGAGGGGATCGTCAGCAAGCGCCGGTCCTCGCGCTACACCTTCGACCAGCGCACCTCGAACTGGCTGAAGTTCGCGCACCGGCACAGCAACTCCTACGTCGTCGGAGGGTGGCGGCCGCAGGAGGGCACCTCCGACCGGCTGGCCGCCGTGCTCGTCGGCGAGGTCACGCCGGACGGACTGCTCTACCGCGGCCGGGTCGGCAGCGGCATCGGCGGCAAGGCCAGCGCCGCGCTGACCAGGCTCCTGGCCCCGCTGTCCCGGGCTGACAGCCCGTTCGACGACGAGGTGCCGCGCGTGGACGCCGCCGGCACGTTCTGGGTCGACCCGGTCGTGGTCATCGACGTCGACAGTCACCAGACCGCGCGCAACCAGCGGCTGCGACAGCCGTCGTACCGCGGCGTCCGCGACGACCTGGCCCCCGAGGACCTCTGATGGGACGCGCGCTCGTCGTCGCCCTGCTGGCCCTCGGCCTCGCCTGGGCCCCGTCGCCGGCGCACGCCGAGGAGCACGTGACCCTCGGTGCGGTGCGCGTCGACCTGCGCCCCGCGACCCGACAGGTCGTCACGGTGGACCACACCGGCGGCTACCGCGCACAGGTGGCGCTGTGGACCCTGACCCGCGGGGAGTGGGTGCGCCGGGCCCGCACGGCGGACGGCCGGATCGGGTACGGCGGACTCGTGCGACCCGAGGTCCGGCGGCAGGGGAGCGGCACCACCCCGCTGGGCACCTTCCGGCTGCTCTCGGCCTTCGGCACCCACGCCCGCGCGGACACCTGGGACCTGGACTACCGCCGCGTCCGGCGCGGCGACTACTGGGTGCAGGACAACGCGTCGCGCTTCTACAACCGCTACCGGACGCGCGCTCAGGGCGGCTTCCGCTGGTGGCTGCCGACGAGCGACGCCAACGCGTCCGAGCGGCTGACCGACTACCCCCGTCAGTACGAGTACGCGATCGTCACGTCCTTCAACCGGGCGCAGGTCAGGCACCGGGGCTCGGGGATCTTCCTGCACGTCAACGGGCGCGCGGCCACGGCCGGCTGCGTCAGCGCCCCGCGCGGTGTCCTCCGGCTGCTGATGAAGCGGCTCGACCCCGAGCGCGCACCCCTGATCGCGGTCGGCCGATGAGTGACGCGACCCGAGACGTCGGCGACCTCCACCTGGCCACGGTCGTGGTCAACGTGTCGGACCTGCGGCGGGCCGTGGAGTTCTGGAGCGCCGCCCTGGGCTACCGACCGCGGGACGCCGAGTGGGACCCGGACTTCATGGTGCTCGTCGACCCGACGGGTCGCCGGGCGTCGGTGTCGCTCCAGCGCTCGGAGACGCCGGCGACGGGCTCCCGCGCGCGTGCACCTGGACCTCTACACCTCCGAGCAGGCGCGCCACGTGCAGCGCCTCGTCGACCTCGGCGCTGCCCGGGTCGAGGACTGGCCCTACCCTCCGGACCCGGACTTCGTCGTGCTCCAGGACCCGGACGGCAACGAGTTCTGCGTCATCGACAGTCCCGACCTCGGAGAGGCCCCGCGATGAGTGACGTCCACGTCGAGGTCGACGGCCGCACCCTCAAGCTCAGCAACCTGGACAAGGTGCTGTACCCGCAGACCGGCACCACGAAGGGCGAGGTGCTCAACTACTACGCCCGGATCGCGCCGGTGCTGCTCCCGCACCTCGCCCACCGAGCGGTGACCCGGGTGCGCTGGCCGCACGGTGTGCAGCAGGCGAGCTTCTTCGAGAAGAACGCCCCGGCCGGGACGCCGTCGTGGGTGCACACCGCGAAGGTGCCGACGACGGGGAGCCGCGCCCGGGCCTCGACGGGCTCGAGCGGCGGGGAGCGACACCCTGACCTTCCCGATCGTCGACGACCTCGCGACCCTGACCTGGCTGGTCAACCTGGCCGCCCTCGAGCTGCACGTCCACCAGTGGACGGTCGGGAAGAACGGCCGCCCCAAGAACCCGAACCGGCTGGTGGTCGACCTCGACCCCGGCGAGCCCGCCGGCCTGCACGAGTGCGCCCAGGTGGCCCTGCTGGTGCGCGACAAGCTCACCGAGCGTGACCTGGTGTCCAGTGCGGTCACCAGCGGCAGCAAGGGCATCCACCTGTACGCCGCGCTGCCCGGCAAGCTCAATCCCGAGGAGACCACGGGGCTGGCCAAGGAGATCGCCGAGGAGCTCCAGCGGGAGCACCCGGCGCTGGTCACCGCGACCATGACCAAGTCCAAGCGGTCCGGCAAGGTCTTCCTCGACTGGTCGCAGAACGCCGGCTCCAAGACCACGCTGTCGCCCTACTCGCTGCGCGGCCGGGAGCGGCCGACCGTGGCCACCCCGCTGTCCTGGGACGAGGTCGAGGCGGGCGCCGAGGACCCGCTGGACCTCGAGCAGTTCCGCTTCGAGGCCGTCCTCGAGCGTGTCGACGACCTCGGCGACCTGTTCAGACCGCGCTGACCGCCGCGGCCAGGGTCGGGGACATCCGGACCCGCTCGCGGCCCAGCAGCGTCGCGGCCGCGAACTCCGCGGCGTAGGAGTCGAACCGGTCGGCCGTGCCGCAGCATGGCGTGCCCGCCGCCGGGCACCTCGAGGAAGGCGACGCGGGTGGTCCGCGCCAGGCGATCGGCCACGACCCGCGCGCGGGCGATCGGGGCGACGCGGTCCTCGGTGCCGTGCACGATGAGGACCTGGCGGTCGGTCAGGTCGCTGGTGTCGCTGGGGTAGACCCACGGGTTGAGCGCGACCACGCTGCGCACCCCGTCGGCGGCACCGGCCAGCAGTGCGGCCCGGCCGCCCAGCGAGTGGCCCACGAGCGAGACCGGCACCGCGCCGTACCGCTCGCGCACCTGGTCCAACGCCCAGCACACGTCGTCGACAGGGGTGTGCCGGTCGTCCCAGCCGCGGGCCGAGTTGAGCAGCCGGAAGACCGCGAGCCGGCCGCGACCGACGTGAGCGATCCGCTGCGCGACCGGGATCATCCGGAGCACCGACGGCTGGCTGGGGCTCACCGAGGGCCGGTCCGCGCGCGCGGCGCCGCCGTGCAGCACCAGGACGACCCCCTCGGGGTCGCGCGGTGCCCGGGTCCTCACCAGCCGCGCTTCGGTCACCTCCGAAGAGTAGGGAGCCGTGACAACTCCGGTGTGAGGTTCGCCGCGCGGGTTCGGCCCCTTGGGGTGGGGCGCCGGTCCGCTCGCCTGCCTAGCGTCGAAGGATGCGCGCACTTACCTGGCAAGGCATCGAGAAGGTCATCGTCGACGAGGTCCCCGACCCCGGTCATCGAAGCGGCCACCGATGCCATCGTGCGGGTCACCTCGACCGCGATCTGCGGCTCCGACCTGCACCTCTACAAGGTGCTGGCGCCATACCTCACGCCGGGTGACGTGCTCGGTCACGAGTTCATGGGCGAGGTGGTGGACGTCGGTGCCGCCGTCGGCTCTCTGAAGGTCGGCGACCGGGTCGTGGTGCCGTTCAACATCTCCTGCGGCTCGTGCTGGATGTGCTCCCGCGGGCTGTTCGCCCAGTGCGAGACCACCCAGAACCGCGACCAGGGCAAGGGCGCGAGCCTGTTCGGCTACACCTCGCTCTACGGCCAGGTCCCCGGCGGCCAGGCCGAGCTGGTCCGGGTCCCGCACGCCGACTTCGGGCCGGTGGTCATCCCCGCCGACCACGCCCACGTCCACGACGAGCGCTTCCTCTACCTCTCCGACATCCTGCCCACGGCCTGGCAGGGCGTGGTGTACGCCGACGTCCCCGAGGGCGGCACCCTCGCGGTGCTCGGCGCCGGGCCGGTCGGTCAGCTCGCGATCGCGTCCGCGCACCAGCAGGGGATCGAGCGGGTCATCGTCGTGGACCGGGTCCCCGAGCGGCTGGCCCGGGCACGGGCTCGCGGTGCCGAGACCATCGACCTGGACGCCGTCGACAGCGTGCCCGACGCGCTGCGCGAGCTCACCGCCGGTCGCGGTCCGGACTCCGTGCTGGAGGCCGTGGGCATGGAGGCCCACGGCAACCCGGTCGCCGAGAAGGTCATCGGGCTCGCCAGCCGGCTGCCGAAGCCGGTCTCCCGGGCGGCCATCGAGAAGATGGGCATCGACCGGCTGGACGCGCTCTACACCGCCTTCGACGGGGTCCGCCGCGGTGGCACCGTCTCCATCAGCGGCGTGTACGGCGGCTCGGCCGACCCGCTGCCGATGATGGACCTCTTCGACAAGGGCCTGACGCTGCGGATGGGCCAGTGCCACGTGAAGCGGTGGACCGAGGAGCTCTTCGACCTGCTCGCCCAGGACGACGACGTGCTCGGCGTCGACGACCTCGCCACGCACCGGGTGCCGCTGGCCCAGGCACCCGAGATGTACGACCTGTTCCAGCGCAAGGCCGACGACTGCGTGAAGGTCGTCCTCACGCCGTGACCTGCCCCGTTCCCATCCGCCACGAGAGAGAAGAGACCACATGAAGCGCGTTGCCTTCCTGACCGCAGCCGAGGGGATCGAGGCCGTCGAGCTCACCGAGCCCTGGGGCGCGGTGACCCACGCCGGTCACACCGCCGAGCTGCTGTCGCCCGACGCGGGCGAGGTCCAGCTGTTCGACCACCTCGACAAGGCGGAGACGCGCCAGGTCGACCACGAGGTGTCCGACGCCAACGTCGGTCGACTACGACGCCCTGGTGCTGCCGGGCGGAGTCGCCAACCCGGACGCCCTGCGCCTGGACGAGGCCGCGGTGGCCTTCGTCAAGGAGTTCGTCGAGTCCGGCAAGCCGGTCGCCGCCATCTGCCACGCGCCCTGGGTGCTGATCGAGGCGGACGTGGTGCGCGGCCGCCGGGTCGCGTCCTGGCCGAGCCTGCAGACCGACCTCCGCAACGCCGGCGCCGAGTGGGTCGACGAGGACGTCGTCCTGGACGGCAACCTGATCAGCAGCCGCAACCCCGACGACCTGCCGGCGTTCAACCGCGCCCTGCTCGAAGCGCTGGGCTGAGATGGTGACCAACACCCGGACCGTCGACGCGAGCCCCGAAGAGGTCTGGTCGGTGCTGGCGGACGGCTGGCTCTACCCGGTCTGGGTGGTGGGTGCCGTCGCGGATGCGCGAGGTCGACGACGCGTGGCCCGCGGTCGGCGCGAAGCTGCACCACTCGGTGGGGGTGTGGCCGCTGCTGCATCGACGACAACACCGAGGTCACCGCGTCTAGCCCGGGTGTCTCGATGTCGCTGCGAGCCCGCGGCTGGCCGATCGGCGAGGCGGCGGTGACGATCCGGTTGCGTCCGGTCGGGCGCGCGGACCGACGTGCTCATCGAGGAGGACGCGGTGTCCGGCCCGGGCGTGCTCGTGCCCAAGCCGCTGCGCGGCCTGACCCTGAAGTGGCGCAACGTCGAGACGCTCCAGCGCCTGGCCTACCTCGCCGAGCGGCGCGCGTGACGACACCTCGGGTCGTGCTGGTCACCGGGGCGTCCAGCGGCATCGGGGAGGCCACGGCGCTCGCCGCCGCGGCCCGAGGCGACCATGTCGTGCTGCTCGCCCGCGGCCGCGCGCCTCTCGCCCGGGTCGCCGACCTGTGCTGCGGGTGCGGGCGCGGCGTCGACGTTGGTGCTGCCCACCGACGTGGCGGACGACGCGGCCGTCGCGCGACGCCGTCGCAGCGGTCGTGGCCGAGCACGGCCGGATCGACGTGGTCGTCTGCAATGCGGGGGTCGTGGCCTACGGCCGGATCGAGGACGTCCCGGCGGAGGTGTTCGACCGGGTGCTGGCCACGAACCTGCACGGTCCGGTCAACCTGGCCCGGCACGTGCTGCCCGTGCTGCGCGGCCAGGACGCCGGCAAGCCTGGTGCTCGTCGGGTCGCTCATCGGGCACCTCGCGGTGCCGGACATGGCGGCGTACGTCCTGAGCAAGTGGGGCGTCCGGGCCCTGGTCCGGCAGCTCCGGGTCGACAACCGGGACCGACCGGGACTCCGGTTCGGCTACGTCGCGCCGGGCGGCGTGGACACCCCGATCTACGAGCAGGCCGCGACGTACGGCGGCTCCGTCGGGATGCCGCCGTTCCCGGTGGTGACCCCGGAGGCCGTCGCCCGACGGGTGCTGGCGGTCGCCGACGGCGGGTGGCACCGCAGCCAGGTCGGGCTGGCCAACGACGTCATCCGCTTCGGGTTCACCGCCCTGCCGGTGGTCTACGACGCCCTGGTCAACCCGCTGTTCAGGGTGGTCGCCCAGGACCTGACCCGCCCGGTCGTCCGGGGGCCCGGCAACGTGCTCGAGTCCCGCCCGCAGGGCAACGCGCTGCGCGGGACGTTCGGCAACGCGCTGGTCGGCGTGGGCCGTAACCTGGTGGCCCTCGGCCGGCGGAGAGGCACCGGATCATGAGCTGGGACGCGGTGGTCATCGGCGCCGGACCCAACGGACTGGTGGCCGCGAACGTCCTCGTCGACGCGGGCTGGTCGGTCCTCGTCCTCGAGGCGCAGCCGGACGTCGGCGGAGCGGTCCGCAGCGACCGCGAGCTCGATCCCGCCTTCGTGCACGACACCTTCAGCGCCTTCTACCCCCTGGCCGCGGTCTCCCCGACGATCCAGTCGTTCGGGCTGGAGGAGCACGGGCTGACCTGGCGGCACGCGCCGGCGGTGCTGGGACATCCCTTCCCGGACGGCTCCTGGGCGGTGCTCCACCGGGACCGTGACGAGACGGCCACCGGGCTGGACCGCCTGCACGCCGGCGACGGCGAGGCGTGGCTGCGGCTGTGCCAGGAGTGGGACCACGTGGGGGAGCACATCATCGGCGCCCTGCTGTCGCCGTTCCCGCCGGTCAGGCACGGTCTGGGGGCGCTGGCGGCGCTGCGCAAGGTCGGCGGCCTCGGCTACGTGAAGACCCTGCTGACGCCGGTCGCCGAGCTCGGCCGGCAGCGGTTCGGCGGCCCGGGGCCCCGGGTGCTGCTGGGCGGCAACGCCGCGCACGCCGACATCCCGCTCGACGCTCCCGGCTCCGCCATGATGGGGCTGCTGCTCTGCATGATGGGGCAGACCGCCGGCTTCCCGGTCCCCGAGGGTGGCGCGGGGCGGCTGACCGAGGCGCTGGCCGCCCGGCTCGCGGGCCAAGGGCGGAGAGGTCCGCACCGACGCCGAGGTGGTCAGCATCGAGGTGGTGGACCGGCGCGCGGTCGCCGTCCGCACCGCCGACGGCGAGCGCCACGCGGCGGGCCGCGCGGTCGTGGCCGACGTGCTCGCTCCCGCGCTCTACGAACGGCTGCTGGCGCCCGAGCACGTGCCCGGCCGGGTCCGGACCGCCCTGCGCTCCTTCGCGCTCGACCCGGGCACCGTCAAGGTGGACTGGGCCCTGGACGCGCCGATCGCGTGGACCGGGGCTCCGGACCGGGCCCCCGGCACCGTCCACGTGGCCGACTCGCTCGAGGACATGACGGTCGCGATGAGCCAGGTGCAGGCGGGCGTGATCCCGGCCCAGCCGTTCATGCTGACCGGGCAGATGACCACGTCGGACCCGACGCGCTCGCCCGCGGGCACCGAGTCCTTCTGGGCCTACGCCCACGTGCCGCAGCACGCGACCTCGGACGCGGGCGACGGCTCGGTGCGCGGGGTCTGGGACCGCGACGACTGCGAGCGCTTCGCCGACCGGATGCAGGCGCGGATCGAGCGGCTCGCCCCGGGCTTCGGCGAGCGGGTGCGGGCGCGACGGGTGCTGGGCCCCCGCGAGCTCGAGGCCCGCGACGCCAACCTGGTCGGTGGCGCGCTCAACGGCGGGACCGCCCAGCTGCACCAGCAGCTGGTGTTCCGGCCGGTGCCGGGACTCGGCCGCGCCGAGACGCCGATCCGGGGTCTCTACCTGGGCTCCGCCTCTGCGCACCCGGGCGGTGGCGTGCACGGTGCCTGCGGCAGCAACGCCGCCCGCGCCGCCCTGGCGCATGCGCGGCTGCGCCCCTGGCGCCCCTGACGTCGCTCGACGACAATCACCGCGTGCACGACGACTTCGACGGCCCCACCCTCGACACGTCCCGCTGGCTGCCCCACTACCTGCCGGTGTGGAGCTCGTCGGCCGCGTCCGCCGCGTCCTACCAACTCGCCGACTCGTGCCTCGTCCTCGACCTGCCCGTGGGCCAGCCGCTCTGGTGTCCCGAGGAGCATCCGTCCCCGCTGCGCGTGTCGGGGATGCAGAGCGGGAGCTTCTCCGGGCCGGTCGGCAGCACCCTCGGCCAGCAGGCGATCTTCCCCGGCCAGCGCGTGCGGGAGGAGCAGCAGCGCTTCGAGGGCTTCCTGGCCGACGGAGGTCACCTCGAGATCCGCTGCCACATGGACCTGTCGCCGCGCTCGATGGCGGCGCTCTGGATGGTCGGTTTCGAGGACGAGCCCGAGCGCTGCGGCGAGGTCTGTGTGGTCGAGATCTTCGGCAACGAGGTGCGGGACGGGTCGGCGGAGGTCGGCTTGGGCCTGAAGAAGCTGCGCGACCCGGTCCTCGTGCACGACTTCGAGGCGCCCCGGCTGGCCCTCGACGTGACCGACTTCCACACCTACGCGGTCGACTGGGACGCCGCGGCCGCGGTCTTCAGCGTGGACGGCACGGAGGTACGCCGCTGCGCCGGCCCGCCGGCGTACCCGCTCCAAGTCATGGTCGCGGTCTTCGACTTCCCGGAGTGGTCGACTGGTGCGGACGAGCACCTCGAGCCGTCGTTGACCATCGACTGGATCAGCACCGACACCGCCCGCTGAGGAATGGCGGCAGCCTGGTGGGTGTTGTGGGCAGTCATGCCCACCGACTCCCGCCGCCTCCCCTTCCTGCTGGGAGCCTTGTTCGGTCTCGCGGGGATGGGCTCCTCGTCGGCGGCGATCGTGCTGCCCGCGATGGCGAACGACCTCGGCATCGGCGTGGGGGTCGCCGCCTGGACGATCAGCCTCTACGTGCTGATGCTCGCGGTGACCACGGCGGTGTACGGCCGGGTCTCCGACCTGGTGGGGATCCGGCTGCCGCTGCTGGTCGGGCTGGCGCTGATGACCGGCGGCGCCCTGGTCGCCGCCCTCGCCCCGACGTACGGCGTGCTGTTGACGGCGCGGATCTTCCAAGGCGCCGGGGCCGCGGCCATCCCGACGCTCGGGGTGGCCATCCTCAGCAACCGGTTCGACGGCGAGCTGCGCGGCCCGGCGCTCGGTCGGCTGGCCGGGGTCGCCGCCGCGATCACCTGCCTGGGCCCGCTGGTCGGTGGCCTGGTGGCCGACACCCTGGGCTGGCGGGCCGTGCTGGCCCTGCCGATCCTCGGCATCGCGACGGTGCCGTTCCTCTGGCGCGACCTGACCCGCGGCGGCTCCGGCGACCGCCTCGACGTCGTCGGTGCCGTGCTCGTCGCCACCACCGCGGCCGGCCTCGTGCTGCTCGTCCAGTCACCCACGACGGGCGTGGCGGTCGCGGTGGTCGGCGCCCTGCTGCTGCTCCTCGGCGTCCCGGCCGTCGTCATGTGGCTGCGCCGGCGGCCCGACGGGTTCCTGCCGGTCTCCGTCGTCCGGAACCAGGCGGTCGTCCGCGGCGCGATCGCGGCCGCCGCGATCCCCGCGGGCTGGTTCGCCCAGCTCGTCGGGGTGCCGGTGGTGCTGGTGCACGCCGGCTGGGAGACCTGGCAGGTCGGCGCCCTGCTGCTGCCCAGCGTCGTGGCCGCGCTGCTGGTCCCGCGCTTCGTCGGTCCGATGCACCTGCGCCTCGGACCGCCCCGCGCCCTGGTCGTCGCCGCCGTCATCTCGGCCGTCTCGCTGCTGGTCGCCGGGCTCGGCACCGCGACCGTCTCGGGCCCGTTGCTGGTGCTGTCGATCATGCTCACCACGATCGCCTTCGGCCTGGGCCAGCCCACGCTGGGCGCCATGGTCGGGGACGCGGTCGAGAGCGAGGTCCGGGGCGTGGCGCTGGGAATCGCGACGCTGCTGTTCCTGGTCGGCGGGAGCGTGGGCTCGGCGGAGGTGGCCGGGCTCGGCCACGTGATCGGGGTGCCGGCGAGCCTGGCCCTGCTGACCATCTTGCCGGTGGCCGGGATCGTCGTGCTGGCGCCGGTCGTCCGGCGCTCCGCTGCCGCACGCGAGCGCGCCGGCGCGGCTGTCTAGGCCATCTCGTGTCCGCTCTTGTCGGCTCCTGTCCGGAGGAGGAGAGTCGGCGCGTTCACATCGACGAGGGGGCACACGATGCCGGAGTTCATGGACGTCCACACCACGATGAAGGGTGTGACACCCGAGGCGCTGCTCGAGGCGCACAACGCCGACCTGGCGATCCAGGGGGAGGAGGGTGTCAACTTCAAGCACGCCTGGGCCGACCCGGAGAGCGGCATGGTGTGGTGCCTGTCGGAGGGGCCCGACGCGGAGGCGATCCAGCGCATCCACACGCGGGCGGGACACCCGTTCGACCAGATCTACCCGGTCCCCGTCCAGGCTTGAGCCCGGTCCATTCTCTGACTAAGGTCAGAGGATGGACGACCCGTCGACCCTGCGCCGGTTCAACCGGACCTGGACGCAGCGCGTCGGTGCGCTCGACGAGTCGTTCCTCGGCCTGGGACTGCCGCTGGGTGCGGCTCGCCTGGTCTTCGAGATCGGCGCGGAGGGCGCGAGCGCGCGTGACCTGCGGGAGCGGCTCGACCTGGACTCCGGCTACCTCAGCCGCCTGCTCCGCACGCTGGAGGAGCGCGCACTGGTCGACGTACGACCGGACCCGGCCGACGGCCGGCGCCGCTGGGTGAGCCTGACCCGGCGCGGCCGGACCACCCTGGCCAGGCTCGAGGAGCGCTCCGACGCGCTGGCCCGGGACCTGCTCGACCCGCTCACCGGGCGGCAGCGCGCCCGGCTCACGCAGGCCCTGGCCACGGCCGACCTCCTGGTGCGTGCCGCCACCGTGCACCTGCGCGAGGTCGCTCCGGACTCGCCGGCGGCGGTGACGGCGGTCGACCGCTACTTCGCCGAGCTGGACCGCCGCTTCCCCGACGGCTTCGACGCCGACAGCGCGCGGGCCGCCGATGCTGCCTCGATGGCACCCGGCGTCGGCACCTTCGTGGTCGCCACCAGCGACGGCCGGCCGGTCGCGTGCGGCGGCGTCCAGACCATCGCGCCCGGCGTCGCGGAGATCAAGCGGATGTGGGTCGACGAGTCGTGGCGTGGGGCGGGGCTGGGCTCGCGCCTGCTGCGCGCACCTCGAGGCGCTCGCGCGGCTGCGCGGGCACGACGTGGTCCGGCTGGACACCAACGGAACGCTGGACGAGGCGATCGCGATGTACGAGCGAGCGGGCTACCGGCGGATCGGGCGCTACAACGACAACCCGTACGCCGAGGCGTGGTTCGAGAAGGACCTCGCTGATCCTGCGGGGTGAGAGCGGCCTGGGAGTGTGGCCAGAAGGTGTGGCCAGAAGGTGTGGAAGGACGTCCCGGTCCCCCGAACGGGACGTCCTCCACCGTGCTCGTGTTGCCCCCCATGCGACCACCACTGTCCCCCCGAACGGTGGGTGTCACGACCAAGAGACGGCGCGAATCGCGACCCATGACGCGGTTTGACGACGAAATCGAGACTTTTTCTCCGCCTCGGCCACGGATCGGCCGGTGCGGCTCGGCTCTTTCCCCGCGTGCTCCCCGGGTGGTAGACACGGTGACGCTCGATCCCCTCGACCCGACCCGACCCCGAGAGGTGGCGTCGATGACCGACGCAGCCAGTCCGTCAGCGGCCCCCGCGGCCGACAGGTTCGACTTCGTCGTGGTCGGGGGAGGCTCGGCGGGCGCCGTCGTCGCCGCCCGGCTGAGCGAGGATCCCGCCGTGCGCGTCGCGCTGGTCGAGGCCGGGGGCACGCCGCCGCCGCACGAGGCGATGCCCGCCGCGGTCGCGTCCCTGCAGCTCGACCCGTCCGTCGACTGGATGTACACCGGGGATCCCGGTGGGGCCGGCCGCGGGCTCACCGACGGCCGGATGATGGTGCCGCGGGGCAAGATGCTCGGCGGCTCGTCGGGCCTGAACTACATGGCCTACGTGCGCGGCCACCCCGGTGACTTCGACGGCTGGGCGGCCGACGGCGCGAAGGGCTGGTCGTACGACGACGTCCTGCCGTACTTCATCAAGAGCGAGGACCTGGCGCCACCGGACCCGCCCGAGGGTGTCGAGATCGACGAGGACGCGCACGGCACCGGCGGACCGCTGGGGGTCTCGGTGCGGGCACCGCGGACGGTGGCCGCCGAGCAGTTCGTCGAAGCCGCGGCCGCGGCCGGCATCCCCTCCGGGGACTACAACGGACGCGACCGCGGTGGTCCGGCCGGGCTGGCCTCGCTCTTCCAGACCACCACGCGCGACGGCAAGCGGTCCTCGACGTACCACGCCTTCCTCGAGCCGGTCCTGGACCGGCCCAACCTGACCGTGATCACCCACGCGCAGGTCGAGAAGATCCTGCTCGAGACCGACGGTGCGGGTCCCCGGGCCACCGGCGTGCGCTACCGCACCGCGGACGGCACGACCGCGACCCTGCACGCCGAGCGGGAGGTGGTGGTGAGCGCCGGGGCGATCGGGTCGCCGCAGCTGCTGCTCCTCTCGGGCATCGGGCCGCGCGCCGAGCTCGCCGAGGTCGGCGTCGAGGCCGTCGTGGACAACCCGCACGTGGGCAAGCACCTCAAGGACCACCTGCACGTCCCGCTCGCCTTCCCGGCCCCCGGCGTGGGGCTGTCGATGACCGAGATCGCGATCTCCCTGGGTCCGGACATCCTGCGGGCTCCCAACGGACCGCTGCCCGCCGACCCTGCCGACGACGACGGGCTCCCCCCGGAGCTCGCCGGGCTCAAGGCCGAGGCGGAACGACGGCTCCTGGAGTGGGCGACGACCGGGCAGGGTCTCGCGTCGTCGTCGCTGTACGACGCGGTCGCGTTCTTCTCCACCGGGCTGGGCGACGAGCACACCCACGACGCGCAGATCGGGTTGCTGGCCTGCGGCTACACCCCGGAGATCTGGCAGGGCCTGTTCCGGATCAACCCCGCCGACTTCTTCGACGACCCGGCGGCGGCGCTGGCGCCCGACGCGGAGACCGTCGTCGTCCTCCCCAACCCGGTGCAGCCGCACTCGGAGGGCGAGGTGCGGCTGGTGAGCGCCGACGTCGCGGACGCGCCGCGGATCGACCTCAACTACCTCGACGACCCGCACGACGTGGCGGTGCTGCTCGCGGTGATGCGACGCGCGCTGGACGTCGTCGCGCACTGGCCGGGCGCGGGCCTCGGCTCCATGCTGGTGCCGCCCGCTCTCGCCGCGGCGCACGGGCACCAGGCGGGTGACGAGCCCAGCGATGCCCTGCTGGAGGACTTCGCCCGGCACTACGCGCTCACCGTCTACCACGAGACGTCGACCTGCCGGATGGGCAGCGTCGTGGACGCGGAGCTGCGGGTGCTCGGGGTCGCCGGCCTGCGGGTGGCGGACGCGAGCGTGATGCCCAACGTGATCAGCGGCAACACCAACGCGCCGACGATCATGATCGGCGAGCGTGCCGCGGAGCTGATCGCGGCCGACCACGACGTGACGCTGGAGGCGACGGTCGGTCAGCCCGGCGGCGCGTAGCGTCAGCAGCTGGAATCCCCTTGTGGAGAAGGGGTTCTGAGCCGATCTGACTGTCGGTGGCTGGTGCTTGACTGGGGTCATGTCCGAAGGCGTCGTTCACTCCCGATCCGCGGCACCGCGTCGCGCGGTTCGTGGCGTCGGCGCGTGCGGACCTGGAGGACCTGGCTGATGTGTCGGTGTGGTCGATGACCCGGCAGGAGACCGCGGCGACGTTCGTGGAGCTGACCCGGTTGCAGGCGCAGGTGGCCGAGCTCGAGCTCCGGGTGGCCCGGCACGCCGAGACCGTCGAGGTCGGCCTCGACCAGGGCGCCACCTCCACGGCGCAGCTGGTGGTCCCACACCGCGAAGGTGACCCGCGCCGAGGCGCACCGGCTCTCGCGGCTCGCCGGTCGGCTGGGTGAGGTGCACGAGCCGGTCCGCGACGGCGTTGGCGGCCGGGGTGGTGCTGGTGGACCAGGCGGCGGTGATCGTGGACGCCGTCGACGCCCTCCCAGCCGACCTCGTCGACGCAGGCGTGGTCGCCGAGGCCGAGCGGGTGCTGCTCGAGCATGCCGCGGATCACGACGCGAAGGCGTTGCGGGTGCTGGGCCGGCGGATCCTGGACGTGGTCGCCCCCGAGATCGGCGAGGCCCACGAAGCCCGCGTGCTCGAGGCCGAGGAGCAGGCCGCCCGGGCGGCGGCGTCGTTCACCATGGTCGAGGACGGCCACGGCCGCTGCCACGGCCGGTTCACCCTCCCGGCCCTGCACGGCGCGATGCTGCGCAAGCACCTCCTCGCCCACGCCCCGACCACCGACCGGGAGGCGCTGACCAAGCACCGGTGGGGTCAGGCGTTCTGCGAGTACGTCGAAACCCGACCCGCCTCCTCGGTCGGCAAGGCCGGCGGCGTCTGCGCCACCGTCGTGGTCACCATGACCCTCGACACTTTGCTCGGCGGGCTCAAGGCGGCGTCGCTGGACACCGGCGGCCACCTCTCACCCGGCGAGGCCCGCCGGCTCGCCTGCGGGGCCGGGATCATCCCCGCCGTCCTCGGCGGCGACTCCCAGGTCCTCGACCTCGGCCGCCGACGCCGCTTCCACACCCAACCCCAACGGATCGCCCTCGCCCAGCGCGACCGCGGCTGCACCGCCGACGGCTGCGACGCCCCACCCGGGATGTGCCACGCCCACCACGACCACCCCTGGTCCCACGGCGGCAACACCGACACCAAGACCGGACGACTCCTCTGCCCCCGCCACCACACCCTCGCCCACGACCCCCGCTACCAGACCAACCCCACCGCCCACGGCCCCCGCTACCAGACCAACCCCACCGCCCACGGCAAGCTCAAGTTCACCCGACGGACGTAGGCCGACCCACTGTCTGGCTGAATGTGTTGCCGGCGCTCCGAACCTCGAAGCCGGCCCGTCGGTACAACGACGTCGCTCCGTGCGGGTTGCCGCTGTCGACGTGCAGGCGCACCCAGCTGAAGCCCTCGGCCGCCGCGACCTCGAAGGCGTGCCGGAGGAGGATCCCAGCGATTCCTCGTCTCCGGTGCGATGGCACGGTCGCGATCTCCTGGACGTACAGCGTGCCGTCATCGACGTCGCGTCGGCTCATGATCATCGCGGCGACCGGCGCACCGTCGGCCTCGGCCAGCACCCACCAGGCGGGCTCGTAGCCGGCCATCGACCGCTCCACGTCCAGCCAGTCGTCGAAGTCCATGCTCTCGTAGGCGAACTGCCCGACGAAGGCGTCGTCGACGATCTCGTACACCGCGCGGGCGTCCTGGGTGGCGTGGAGGGTGACCCCGGCCGGCGCGAGCGGGGCAGGGGTGGTGCCCACGACGGGGCGCGCATGTTCCAGATGGTGCCGGCGTACGCGAAGCCGGCGGCGCGGAGCCGTCGGTCCGCCGCGTCGTCGCCCTGCGGGATCGAGGTGAGGACGACCGCGTCGTTCCCGATCGGGGTGGTGGCGCCGCGGACCCAGTCGAGGACCGCTGCCCAACCGGCTCGTGCCAGCCGGTCGCCCTCGGGACAGGGAGACGGGGATGGGTGCGGACGAAGGCGTCGTACCTCTCGACGCCGGGATCTCGGACGACTCCCCACCACTGGACCAGCGTCCCCCGTTCCCGGTCGCGCACGAGCAGCTGGGTCGACACGGCCCTCGTCGGCGGCTCGAGCACCTGGCGGACGCCCTCGGCCGTGGACGGGCAGAACCCGAGGGCGGCCGTGAGCTCCGCCGACACGAGGCCGAACACCTCCGCCAGGTGCGCACCCGTGGCCGGCTCGGACACGAACGCGCCGGCGAAGGCCGCGTCCAGGACCAGGCCAGTCACACGCGTCACGCCTCGTCGACGTACACGTCATGCGCGTAGTCGTCCGCCACCGCGACTGCCGGGGGCGCCCCGGCGACCGAGGCGAGGAACGACGCACGGCCCATCGCCCACAGCGCGGTCGGTTCGGTGGCGGTGACCGTGGCGGTCCGGGGGACATCGCGGAGCAGCGCGATCTCGCCGAACCAGTCCCCGACGCCGAGGTCGCGCACCCGGTGCCCGTCCATCGTGACCTCGACCCGGCCGGCCGCGATGACGAAGAAGCGGTCCCCTGGTTCGCCCTGGGCGACGATCACGTCGTCGGCTTCGACGAGGACCGGCACGGAGTCGCGGGCCAGGCGCTCCACGATCCGCGGCTTGAGGACAGCGAGGATCGGTACGTCGAGGAGGAGGGCGAGGACGTCGGCCGGCACCTGCGCCTGGGCGTCGAAGCCCCGCAGGCGCGTGAAGGCGGCGAGGGCGACGAGGGGCAGGAACAGGCCGGCCGCCACGAAGGACATCTCCGCCCCGACCCACGCCACCAGGAAGGGCGCGGCCAGTGCCCCCACGGCGAGGCCGGCCATCATCACCGACTCCTGGAGACCGAAGACGGCGGTGAGGAGGTGGTCCGGCAGCAGCCGCTGCAGGAACGTCCGCGACGCGACGTCGAAGAAGACCTTGCCGGCACCGGACACGGCGATGAGGGCCAACGCGATGGGCACGTTCCCCGACACGCCGGCGAAGGCGAAGGCGACGCCGGCGGTCACGGCGCCGGCCGTCAGCGCGAGCGCCAACCGCTGGCGTCCGACGAGCAGGAACGTGACGGCCGCGCCGGCCAGTCCGCCGAAGCCGATCGCGGAGTTGAGGATGCCCGGCCCGGCGTCCGACATCGACAGGATCTCCAGGGCGAGGACCACGAGCAGGATGTCCATCATCCCGACGAGCACGTTCTCCGCGGCGATGAGCGCACAGAACAACCGGGCGGCGGGGTCCCGGGCCACCGCGCGCAGGGACCCGCGCGGCTCGGCGGCTGCCGCGGCCGTCCGGGGTCCGCTGGACGGCACGGTCTCCAAGGTGCCGACGAGGACGACCGAGATCAGTGACAGGACACCGACCACGAGGGGTACGCCGCCGGCCGACCAGGTGGCCAGGACGATCCCGCTGAAGAGGGGTCCGATGAAGGTGCCGACGGCCTCCACGGCGCCGGTCGCCGCGTTGCCCGTCGTCAGGTCGCCGGTGGTGCGGGAGATGAGGGGCAGCAGGGCGCTGTGCGCCGGTCTGGTGATGGTGATCGTCACGGCCGCGACGGCGGCGAGGACCCCCACGACGACCACCGGGCCGTCCACGAGCATGGCCACTCCGAGGGCGATCGAGGACACCGCCTGAGCGGCGTACCCCAGCCGGAGTGCCGAGGCGCCGGGCAGCCGGCCGATCCACGCGGCCGCCGGAGCAGCGAACAGCGCCGACGGGATGAGCTGGGCGAGCGCGATCGCACTGGCTGCGCCCACGCCGCCGCGGTCGTAGGCCCACACGAGCAGGGCGATCCACGTCGCCCACTCGCCCACGTTGAAGATGAAGAACGCGACCAGGACCTTGCGCAGGTCGCGGTTGGCCAGCGCTTGCCGGATGACGCCCGCTTGCGGGAGACGCACCGGGTGCCGCCCTTCCCGCGTCCCGAGTACCTGATCGACGTAGTGGTTCCGGGAGTCTAGGGGCGCGTCGGAGACCGGTCGACCGACCAAGGGACCAATTCGAGCCGCAGCCTTGTCAGACGATGAGCCCGTTCGTCCGGGCGGTCATGACGACGAGCGTCACCACGAGAGCGAAGCCGATCAGGCTCCGCTTGCCGGACGCGACGGCGCCCAGGCAGACCAGCAAGGCCGCTGCGATCCAGAACATCGTTCCCCCGTCCCCCGACCTTCTCAGGGTCTTGCCTCGCGCTGACAGGGTCAAGCCCGCTCGGGTTAAGAATCACGCGGTCACTCGGGTCACTCTGTCCACAGATTGCCTTCGCCCCCTGGAATCGTCGGCGCGGGTCGGCGTAGCGTGCCGAGCAAGGGAGATGCGCGGGTCGGGCCGGGTGTCTGCTTCTCGGGAAGGCACTACCGCATGACCCTGACGGCGGCCGACGCGCACGGCGAGCTCATCGAGCAGCTCGATGCGCGGGTCCGGGAGATCGTCCGGGCCGAGGCTGTGGACCCCCAGCGGGACGCGCTGCTGGTGCGCCGGATCGCCGAGGGTGTCGTGCGCGCGCACGACGACCGCAGCCTCACCGGTGCCGTCGCGCCGGTCCCCGACACCGACGCCGTCGTGGGCGAGCTGGTCGCCCGGGTCTCGGGGTTCGGCCCCCTCCAGCCGTTCCTCGAGGACCCCGCGGTCGAGGAGATCTGGATCAACGATCCGAGCCGGGTCTTCGTGGCGCGCCGCGGTCGGCACGAGCTCACCAACCTGATGCTCACCACCGCCCAGGTCAACGAGCTGGTCGAGCGGATGCTGAAGTCCAGTGGCCGCCGGGTGGACATCAGCTCGCCGTTCGTGGACGCGATGCTTCCCGAGGGCCACCGGCTGCACGTGGTCCTCGACGGGATCAGCCGGGGGTTCTCGGCGGTCAACATCCGCAAGTTCGTCCTCCGTGCCGCGACCCTCCACGACCTGGTGGAGCTCGGGAGCCTGAGCCGGCACGCAGCGTCGTTCCTCGAGGCGTCGGTGCGGGCGGGACTCAACATCCTCGTCGCAGGCGGCACCCAGGCTGGCAAGACAACTCTCCTCAACTGCCTGGCCGCGGCGATTCCCGGCGGGGAGCGGGTGGTGTCGGTCGAGGAGGTCTTCGAATTGAAGTTCCCGCACCCCGACTGGGTGCCGATGCAGACGCGGCAGGCCGGGCTCGAGGGCACGGGCGAGATCCGGCTGCGCGACCTGGTCAAGGAGAGCCTGAGGATGCGACCGAGCCGCATCATCGTGGGCGAGGTGCGGGCCGAGGAGTGCCTCGACCTCCTGCTCGCCCTCAACGCCGGCCTGCCCGGCATGTGCACGCTGCACGCCAACAGCGCCCGTGAGGCCCTGGTGAAGATGTGCACCCTGCCGCTGCTGGCCGGGGAGAACATCGGGTCCCGCTTCGTCGTCCCCACCGTGGCCTCGTCGGTGGACCTGGTGGTCCACCTGGGTGTGGACGCCCTGGGCGTCCGTCGCGTCAACGAGATCGTGGGCGTCCCCGGTCGCGTGGAGAACGACGTGATCGAGACCGAGACGATCTTCGAGCGGCACGGGCAGGAGCTGCGGCGGCGCAGCGGGATCCCACCCCGCGCGGAGCGGTACGACCACGTCGGCATCGACGTGCGACACCTTCTCAACGAGGCCGGCTGATGGGCGCCGTGGTCGGCCTCGGGGTCGGGATCGGTCTACTGCTGATCTGGTCGGCCTTCTTCCTGCCTCGACACCCCAGGGTCGAGGACGACGGTCGTCGAGGTCGGCTCGCCCGGCTGCTGGCCCGGGCCGGCCTGGGCCACGTCGCGGTCAACGGCTTCGTCGTGCTCTGCGTGGCGCTGGGCGCCGCCGTCGCGCTGCTCCTGCAGATCGTCACGGGGACGCCACCGGTGGCGGTGATCTTCGGGGTGATCGGCGGCTACCTGCCCGTCGCGGTGGTGGCCGGGCGGGCCCGTCGCCGGCAGCGCGAGTTCGCGGAGGTCTGGCCCGAGGTGGTCGACAACCTTGCGTCCGCCGTCCGCGCCGGGCTCTCCCTGCCTGACGCGCTGAGCGCGCTCGGCACCCGCGGACCCGAGCCGCTGCGCGACGCCTTCGACGCGTTCGCCCTGGACTACCAGGTGACCGGTCGCTTCGGGGACAGCCTCGACCGCCTCAAGGAGCGCCTCGCCGATCCGGTGGGCGACCGCGTGGTGGAGGGGCTCCGGATCGCCCGCGAGGTCGGTGGCGGCGAGCTCGGGCGGCTGCTGCGCAACCTGTCGGGCTACCTCCGCGACGAGGCCCGCACCCGCTCGGAGATGGAGTCGCGCCAGGCGTGGACGATCAACGGCGCCCGCCTCGCCGTCGCTGCTCCGTGGATCGTGCTGCTCTTCATGTCGTTCAAGCCCGAAATCATCACGCAGTACGCCTCGCCTGCCGGAGCTGTCGTGCTGGGCCTCGGGGCCGTCCTCTGTGTGGTGGCCTACCGGCTGATGATGCGGATCGGCCGGCTGCCCATCGAGCAACGGATCCTGTCGTGAGCCTCGCCCTGTGGGGAGCCGTCCTCGGAGCGGTCGCGGGCGCCGGGCGTCGTCCTGATCCTGTCCCGAGTGCGGCTGATCGGACGGCCCCAGCTGGCGACGAGGGTGCTGCCGTACGTCCGCGACCTGCCGCAGGTCGGCCGCACGCCCGCGTTGCGGGTGGTCTCCGCGTCCCCGGCCTCGGCCGCCACCGGCGTCTTCGGGCCGCCGCTGCGCCGCGCGGCCGATGCCGTCGAACGCGTCCTGGGCGGGGCCGCGTCGGTACGACGCCGACTCGAGCGGGCGGGGATCGACAAGACGGTCCACGAGTTCCGGGTCGAGCAGGTGGTCTGGGGGCTGGTCGCCTTCGCGGTCGTCGCGACCTGGAGCCTGCTGCGGTCGCTGTCCGACCCCTCCCACGTGGGCTCTTCGATGCTGCTCTGCGCGGCGGCGTTCGCCGGTGGCGTGCTCGCTCGAGACAGCCACCTCACCGGTCAGGTCACCGCCCGCGAGCGACGCATCGTCACCGAGTTCCCCGCGCTGGCCGAGCTCCTCGCGTTGGCCGTGGCCGCCGGGCGAGAGCCCCGTGGCGGCGCTGGACCGCGTGGTCCGACGCAGTGGCGGCGAGCTCTCCCGCGACCTGGGGACGGTGCTCGCCGCGATCCGGACCGGCGAGCCGGTCGCGCAGGCGTTCGACCGGATGGCCGCCACCACCGGACTGCCGCTGGTGGCGCGGTTCGCCCAGGGCGTCGCGGTCGCGGTCGAGCGCGGGACACCGCTGGCCGACGTGCTGCACGCCCAGGCCGCCGACGTCCGGGAGGCCGGGCGCCGCGAGCTCATCGAGGTAGCCGCCCGCAAGGAGGTCTTCATGATGATTCCGGTCGTGTTCCTCGTGCTGCCCGTGACCATCCTCTTCGCCTTCTGGCCCGGTGTCGTCGGCATCGGGTTCACCACGCCGTAGATCCACAGCCGCCAAGGAAACGGGGAACATCAATGGAACGCATCGCAGACACCCTCCTCCGCGTCTACGCGTTGGTCGCGCTCCCGGAGCGCCGCGACGAGCGCGGCGACGTGCCCGGGTGGGTGATGATCACGGTGATGACCGTCGCCATCGTCGGAGGCATCTGGGCGGTCGCCGACGACCAGCTCACCCAGATGCTCAAGGATGCGCTCGGCTCGGTCAGCAAGGGCTGAACGTGCCCGCAGCCCGCGGGCCCGACGAGCAGGGCTCCGCGCTGGTCGACTTCGTCCTGGTGACGGTGGTGCTGGTGCCCCTGTTCCTGGGGATCCTCCAGCTCGCCCTCGTCCTGCACGTGCGCAACACCCTGACCTCGGCGGCATCGGAGGGCGCCCGGTACGCCGCCACGTCCGACCGGGGTCCCGCGGACGGGGTCGCCAAGGCACGCGAGCAGCTGGACGGGGTCCTGGGCCCGTCGTACCGCCAGGACGTGGAGGCGCACTCGCTCGACATCGACGGCGCGCCGGGGGTGGAGGTGGTGATCCACGCGACGGTGCCGGCCCTGGGCCTCGGTGGGCCGGCCGTGGAGCTCACCGTCCGCGGAACCGCCATCGAGGAGGTCGACCCATGACGCGCCGCCGCGACCAACGGGGGAGCGCCCTGGTCGAGCTGACCTGGCTCGGGGTGCTGCTGCTGGTGCCGCTGGTGTGGATCGTGGTCTCGGTGTTCCAGGTGCAGCGCGGCGCCTTCGCCACCGCGGGGGCCGCCCGGTCCGCGGCCCGCGCGTTCACGTTGGCCGCCGACGACGTCGAGGGACGCAGTCGCGCGAGCGCAGCCGCCCGCCGGGTGATGGTGGACCAGGGGATCGAGGGCGCTGACCCGGACGTGACGATCTCCTGCGTGCCTGCCGGTGACTGCCACAGCGGAGGTGCCGTCATCACGGTGCGCGTGGGCTCGTCGGTGCACCTGCCGCTGCTGCCGTCGCTCTTCGGGGACCAGCACTCGGGCTTCGCCCTCACCTCCACGCACACGGTGCCGATCGGGCGCTACCAGGAGACCCGATGAGGAGCGGCGACGAGCGCGGCCAGACCACCGTGCTGATCGTGGGGTTCGCCGTGGTGCTGATGATGGCGGTCGCGCTCGTGGTCAACGTGAGCGCGGCGTACCTCCAGAGACAGAGCCTCGACAACCTCGCCGACGGTGCCGCGCTGGTGGCGGCGGACGCGGGGGCAGCGGGTGACGACGTGTACGCCGGTGGCCTCGGCGAGGACCGGCTGGCCCTCCTCGAGGCGACCGCTCGGGAGGCCGTCGATGACTACCTGGTCCGCACCGGCGCCCGGGCGCAGTACCCCGGCCTGGTCCGCACCGTCCGGGTCGACGAGGCCACCCGCAGTGTCCGGGTGCGGATCAGCGCACCGCTCGCGCTGCCGCTGACCATCCCGGGCGCGCCGCAGACCGCGACCGTCGCCGCGGTGGGTGCGGCGGCGGTCAGCCCGGAGTGAGCCTCAGAGGCTCACCATGTCGTCGAGGCACATGATGTTGCCCTCGCTGTCCTTGAACCAGGCGGCCCGCCCCATCTCCGGGATGGAGGCGATGTCGCCGGCCCAGGTCACGCCCGGCATGTCGTAGTGCTCGAAGGACAGGCCCTTGCCCTGCAGGTCCTTGACCTCGGTCTCGATGTCGTCCACGTGCCACTGGGCGATCGTGTGGCCGGCCTGACCCGCGAACTCGGTCTGGTAGACGAAGAACGTCGTCCCGCCATCGGTCTGGTAGACGAGCCCCCCGTCGTTCTCCATCTTCGGCGTCAGGCCGAGCGTGTCGAGGTAGAAGCGTCGGGCCCGGTCGAGGTCCGCCGCGGGGACGTTGGCGGTGACTTTGCTGTCGTTCAACATCAGCTGCTCCTTGTGGTCGCGGAATCCCGAGCCACTCCTCCTCGCAAACTAGACCCGGTCCGAGCGCGATCCAAGCCGGTCTGGACGGCTGCACCGCACACCGGTGGGTACGGTCGCCGGGTGACCGCTGACCTCGTGTACGTCGTGGCCGGCGGAGCCCTTCTCCTCGCGGTCGTGCTGCCGGACCTGCTGGACCGGTGGGCGGTCTCGGCGCCGATGGTCCTGGTCGGGGTCGGCCTCGCTGATCGGGCTCACCCCGCTGCCCGACCACCTGCCGCTCGACCCGCAGGCCAACCGGGCCACCATCGAGCACGTCACCGAGCTCACCGTGCTCGTCGCGCTGATGGGCGTCGGGCCTCGCCCTCGACCGACCCCTGAGCCTCCGGGACCGGACCTCGTGGCGCGACGTGGTCGCCCACCTGGCGGATGCTCGGGATCGCGATGCCGCTCTGCATCGCCGGCGTGGCGCTGCTGGGCTGGTGGGCCGGGCTGGCCCCCGCGGCCGCGCTGCTGCTCGGGGCGGCGCTGGCGCCGACCGACCCGGTGCTCGCCTCGGACGTCCAGGTCGCCGGGCCGCAGACCGGCGACCACGAGGTCGACGAGACCGACGAGGTCCGGTTCACCCTCACCTCGGAGGCCGGCCTCAACGACGGGCTGGCCTTCCCCTTCGTGTACGCCGCGATCCTGCTGGCCACCGAGGGCGCGGTGTCGGGCTGGTGGGCGGAGTGGCTGGGGTGGTACCTCATCGGCAAGGTCGTCATCGGCGTGCTGGTCGGCCTCGTCGTCGGCTGGGCCCTGGCGCAGGTGGCCTTCCGGTCGCGGAGCCGACGTCGCTGCGGGTGGCCGAGCGCGGGGAGTCGCTGCTCGTCGTCGCGGCGCTGGTCTCGGCGTACGGCCTCGGCGAGGTGGTCGGCGGCTACGGCTTCCTGTCGGTCTTCGTCTGCGCGCTGACGCTTCCGCTCCGCCGAGCGCACGCACGAGTACCACGCGGCGATGCACGAGGTCGTCGAGCGCCTCGAGCGGCTGCTGACCCTGTTCGTGCTGCTGGTGCTCGGGATCGCCCTGACCCGGGGGCTGCTCGGCAGCCTCGACTGGCGCGGCGTCGCCATCGGGCTCGCCCTGATCTTCGTGGTCCGCCCGGTCGCCGGGATGGTGGCGCTCAGCTGTCGCCGCCGGCGGACGAGGTGGGCGGGCTGCACCGGCGCGAGCAGGCGGCGGCCGCGTTCTTCGGTGTCCGCGGCGTCGGGTCGATCTACTACCTCGCCTACGCGGCCGGCGAGGCCGCCGAGCTGGGCCAGGACTGGCTGTGGTCGACGGTCGCGTTCACCATCGTCGCCTCGGTGCTCGTCCACGGGGTGCTGTCCACGCCGGTGATGGACCGACTGGATCGAGACGCTGCCCGGGACCTGAAAAGTTCGGCGCGGGTTCGGCGGTCCAGACCGCGACCGGAACGCCCGAACCAACCGGGGGTGAAGGGGGTCACACCTGACTGCACACCCGTTCGGAGGGCGGTGCGCAAACCACCAACGGAGGAACCGCCATGAACGACCCCGAAGAAGAGCTTCAGCCTCACCCTCGCCGCCGCGATGATCGCGACGGCAGCCGCCGGCGCCGTCGCCCCGGCGCAGGCCTCGGACTCCGCGGCTGCCCGGCCGCCGCCTACCGCGTCACCCTCAAGGTCTCGACCGACCAGGCCGTCCAGAGGGAGGACAAGGTCTCGCTCACCGGCAAGGTCAGCCCCAAGGCACCGGGCAGCAAGGTGACCGTGCAGATCCGGTACGACGGCGCAAAACGCCTGGAAAGTCATCGGCACCGCCAAGGTCAGGGCGACGGGTCCTACACGTTCGTCGACAAGCCGAGCACCCGGGCCTCGACCGGCTACCGCGTCGTCAAGCCTGCCGACGAGGGAGGTTCGAAGGGCGTCAGCAAGGAGCGAGCCGTCGAGGTCTACGGCTGGGACTGGCTGGCACAGCCGCACCCCGAGCGCCACGCTCAACGTGACTCCGACGATCTTCCGATGCCGATCAACGGTGACGACTACCGGCCACACCCTCTACCGTCGACGACCAGCCTCAGCCGGCCTTCTCCGAGTACACCCTTGGTCGCAAGTGCCTCTCCCTGGACGCCACCTTCGGGCTGTCGACCGGACGGCCACCGGCGGTCAGGCATACCTCAAGGTGACCACTGACGGCACGCTCGCCTACGCCCGCCTTCAAGCTCGGTGAGGCCGAGTTGCACCCACGTCGACGTGTCCGACGTCTACCGGGTGCGGATCGACTTCGCGCAGCTACGGCACGCCGGCACCGAGCCCTCGGCCGGTGCGGCCCGGGTGCTCTGCGACTGACGGCACGACGGGGGACGGCCCGTGGGGTGTTTCGACACCCCACGGGCCGCGCCGTACTCTTGCCAGTTGTGGCAGGCCCCGACTTCGACTCCGAGATCAAGCAGCTCCAGGCGACGATGAAGACCATCGGCCAGGTGCTCGACCTCGACGGGATGCGCACCGAGATCGCCGACCTCGGCGACCAGGTGGCCGCCCCGGACCTCTGGGACGACCAGGCCAACGCGACCAAGGTGACGGGCCGACTGTCGATGCTCCAGGGCGAGATCGACCGCTTCACCGAGCTCACCGGTCGGCTCGACGACCTGGAGATCATGGTCGAGCTCGGCCAGGAGGAGGGCGACGCCGAGGCGCTCGCCGAGGCGGAGCGCGAGCTGGCCCGGGTGCACAAGCTCGTCGAGGCCCTCGAGGTCCGCACCCTGCTGTCGGGGGAGTACGACGTCCGCGAGGCGCTCATCAGCATCCGCTCCGGCGCCGGGGGCGTCGACGCGGCCGACTTCGCCGAGATGCTGATGCGGATGTACGTCCGCTGGGCCGAGCAGCACAACTACCCGGTCGAGGTGTTCGAGACCTCCTACGCCGAGGAGGCCGGCATCAAGTCGACCACCTTCGCGGTGCACGCGCCGTACGCCTACGGCACCCTCTCCGTCGAGGGCGGCACCCACCGGCTCGTGCGGATCAGCCCCTTCGACAACCAGGGCCGCCGGCAGACCAGCTTCGCCGCGGTCGAGGTGGTCCCGGTGCTCGAGCAGACCGACGAGATCGACATCCCCGACGAGGACATCCGCGTCGACGTCTACCGCTCCGGCGGCCCGGGCGGCCAGTCGGTCAACACCACCGACTCCGCGGTCCGGCTCACCCACCTGCCCACCGGCACCGTGGTGAGCTGCCAGAACGAGAAGTCGCAGCTGCAGAACAAGGCCAGCGCGATGGTGGTGCTCAAGGCCAAGCTGCTCGCCAAGAAGAAGGCCGAGGAGAAGGCCCACCTCGACGGGCTCCGCGGCGACGTGCAGGCCAGCTGGGGCGACCAGATGCGCAACTACGTGCTGAACCCCTACCAGGTCGTCAAGGACCTGCGGACCGGCTACGAGGTCGGCAACCCGACCGCGGTCTTCGACGGCGACCTCGACGGCTTCCTCGAGGCCGGGATCCGCTGGCGCCGGGGCACGGACCGTGCCGAGGCCGCCGACGCCAGCTGACCCTGAGCCGACGCCTATCCCTTGCCCCGTCTGCGCAGGCGGGCGTCGGTCAGCGCCGGGGGCGCGTACCCCCGGTCGGCCTCGTTGAGCGTGGTGCCGGGCGCGACGATCTCGTCGATCCGGTCCAGCACCTCCCTGGACAGCGACACCTTCTCGGCGCCGAGCTGCGACTCGAGCTGCTCCATGGTGCGCGGCCCGATGATCGCCGACGACACCGCCGGGTGCTCGAGCACGAACGCCAGCGCCAGGTGGATCAGCGACAGCCCGGCCTGGTCGGCCAGGTCGGTCAGCGCGAACACCTTCTCGAGCTTGACGCGGTTCTCGGGCGAGTGCGGGTCGTGCCGCGCCGGCTGCCGCTGCTGGCGGCTCGACACCGGAGTCTCGGCGTCCCGGCGGTAGCGACCCGAGAGCCAGCCTCCGGCGAGCGGGCTCCAGGGCAGCACGCCCAGGCCGTACTTCTGCGCGGTCGGCAGCACGTCCCGCTCCACGGCCCGGGCCAGGATCGAGTACGGCGGCTGCTCGGACACCGGCCGCTCCCGGTGCCGGCGCTCGGCCACCCACTGCGCCTCGACGATCTGCGAGGCCAGGAACGTGGACGTGCCGAAGTAGCGGATCTTCCCCTGGTGGACCAGGTCCGACAGCGCGCCCAGCGTCTCGTCGATGTCGATCTCCGGCCGCGGCCGGTGGACCTGGTAGAGGTCGAGGTGGTCGGTGCCCAGCCGGCGCAGCGAGTCCTCGACGGCGCGGACGATCCAGCGCCGCGAGTTGCCGCCCATGTTGGGGTCGTCGTCCGACATCGGGCCGTGGAACTTGGTGGCCAGCACCACCTCGTCGCGGCGTCCCTTGAGTGCCTTGCCGACGATCTCCTCGGACTCGCCGCGGGCGTAGACGTCGGCGGTGTCGAGGACGTTGATGCCGGCGTCGAGGGCGCGGTGGATGATCCGGATGCTCTCGTCGTGGTCGGGGTTGCCCCAGGCGCCGAACATCATGGTGCCGAGCGTCAGCGGGCTGACCCGGACGCCGGTGGTGCCGAGGGTGCGGAAGGTCGTGCGGTAGGTGCTCATGCGGTCTCCTTCTGGGTGCGGGAGGTGGGGGAGTACTGGCTGGCGGGCCGCTCGAGTCCATAGTGCTCGCGCAGGGTGCTGCCGTCGTACTCGTGCCGGAACAGCCCACGCTTGCGCAGGATCGGCAGCACCTCGTCGGCGAACACGTCGAAGCCGCCGGTGAGCCAGGGCGGCATCACGTTGAAGCCGTCGGCGGCGCCGTTCTCGTACCAGTCCTCCATCTCGTCGGCGATCAGCTCGGGGGTGCCGACGACGACCCGGTGCCCGCGGGCCCCGGCCATCCGGTGCAGCAGCTGCCGGATGGTCGGCTGCTCCCGGTCGACGATGTCGAGCACCACCTGGAACCGGCTGCTCACCCCGCGCTCGCCGGAGGCGTCGATGACGTCCCGGGGGAACGGCCCGTCGAGGTCGTAGGACGAGAGGTCCGCCCCCGTCATCCGCTTCAGCTGCTCGAGGGAGTACGCCGGCTGGGTCAGGTGGTTGAACTCGTCGTGCAGGTCCTGCGCCTCCCGCGTGGTGGACCCGATGAACGGGCTGATGCCGGGCAGCACCTTGAGCTGTTCCGGGCGGCGCCCCATGCGCGCAGCCCGGGACTTGATGTCGGCGTAGAACTCCTGGGCGCTGCCGATCGTCTGGTGCGCGGTGAAGATCGCCTCGGCCCACCGGGACGCGAAGGCCCGGCCGTCCTCCGACGACCCGGCCTGGACGTAGACCGGCCGGCCCTGGGGGCTGCGCGCGGTGTTGAGCGCGCCCGCGACCTTGAAGTGCTGGCCCACGTGCTCGATGCGGTGGATCCGGTCGGTGTCGGCGAAGACTCCGCTCTCCGGGTCGCTGACGAACGCCTCGTCCTCCCAGCTGTCCCACAGCTTGGTGACGACCTCGAGGTACTCCTCCGCCCGGTGGTAGCGCTCGGCGTGCACCGGGTGCTCGGCGAGGCCGAAGTTCTGGGCCGCGTCGGGCGCGCCGGTGGTGACGATGTTCCAGCCCGCGCGGCCGTGGCTGAGGTGGTCGAGCGACGCGAACTGCCGGGCCAGGTTGTAGGGCTCGGTGTACGTCGTCGACGCGGTGCCGATCAGGCCGATCCGGCTGGTCACGGCGGCCAGGGCCGACATCCAGGTGAGCGGCTCGAGGCGGAACCGGGCGGCGTACCGGATGTTGTCGGGCAGCGACGGACCGTCGGCGAAGAAGACGGCGTCCATCTTCGCGGCCTCGGCCCGTTGCACGAGCGCCTGGTAGTAGGAGATGTCGAGCACCCGGTCCGGCTCGGACTCGCGGTAGCGCCAGCCGGCCTCGTGGTGCCCGGCGGGGTAGATGAACAGGTTGAGGTTCAGCGTCACGACGCCGCCCTCCTCTCGGTGTGGGGGTGGGCCACGTCGTCGTCGACGCCGAGCTCGCCCAGCAGGTAGGTGCGCAGCCGCGCGAAGGCCGGGTCGCTGGGGGACCTGGTGGAGCCGAGCTCCACGCGGACGTCGGAGCGGATCACCCCGCCGTCCAGGACGATGACCCGGTCGGCGAGCACGATCGCCTCGTCGACGTCGTGGGTCACCAGCAGCACGGCGGGCTGGTGCCGTTCGCACAGCTGGCGCAGGAGCGCGTGCATCCGGATCCGGGTGAGGGCGTCCAGCGCGCCGAACGGCTCGTCGGCCAGCAGCAGCTCGGGATCGCGCACCAGCGAGCGGGCCAGCGCGGCGCGCTGCTGCTCACCGCCCGACAGCTCGTGCGGCCACGCGCGTTCGCGGCCCTCGAGGCCGACCTCGGCCAGCGCTCGGCGTCCCTGCTCGTCGGCGTCGGCGGCCCGGGTGTCGGACAGGCCGAGGGTGACGTTGTCGAGCACCCGTCGCCACGGCAGCAGGCGGGAGTCCTGGAAGACCACCGACACCTTGTCCGGGACCGTGATGGTGCCCCAGCCGGCGACCCCGCGGTCGAGCCCGGCGAGGGCCCGCAGCAGCGTGCTCTTGCCGCTGCCGCTGCGACCGAGCAGGGCCACGAACTCGCCCGGCTCCAGCGCGAGGTCGAGGCCGTTGAGCACCCCGCCCGCCTCGTTGAAGCTGCGGTGCAGGTTCTCCACCCGGACCGCTGCCGTCAGTTGTCCAGCGTGCGTCGCCATGTCAGCGCCTTCCTCTCGATGACTCTCACGGTGCCGTCGGCCAGCAGGCCGAGCACGGCGTAGACGACCAGTCCGACGATGATGATGTCGGTCTGCCCGTAGTTGGAGGCCAGCGTGATCATGTGGCCGATCCCGCTGGTGGAGTTGATCTGCTCGACCACCACGAGGGCGAGCAGCGCCGAGGTGACCGCGAAGCGCATGCCGAGCAGGAAGCCGGGCATCGCGCCGGGCAGCACCACGGTGCGGACGAACGCCGTCCGGCTCAGCCCGACGGTCTCGGCGAGCTCGGCGTACCGCCCGTCGATGGCCCGCAGCCCGTTGTGGGTGTGGATGTAGACGGGCACGAGCACACCCAGCGCGATGGTGAGGATCTTCATCTCCTCGCCGATCCCGAACCAGAGGATCAGCAGGGGGATGAGCGCCAGGCTCGGGATGGACCGCTTGATCTGCACCGGCCCGTCGACCACGGACTCGCCGAGCCGGGACAGCCCGGCGACGACCGCGAGCACGGTCCCCACCGCGACGCCGATCGCCAGCCCGAGCCCGGCCCGCGTGGCGGAGACGACCAGGTTCTTCTGGAGCCGGCCGTCGGCGACCAGGTCACCGGCGGTGCTGACCACGGTCCACGGCGCGGACAGGGTCCGCTCGTCGATGAAGCCGGCCGCCGACCCGACGACCCAGAAGCCGATCAGGAGGAGGGGGCCGAGCAGCGCGCCGTAGCGGATCCGGCGACCCGGGCCGAGACGGCGGCGCACGACGCGCTGGTCGGTGCCGGTCCGGACCAGCGGTCCGGCGGGGGCGGGGGCCTGGAGCGTCGTCACGAGGTACCTCCCGCGATGGCCTCCTCGAACCGACGGTCGTACATGTCGTTGAGGTCGAGCTTCTCGTGGCCCTGCTCCTCGGCCAGCAGGTCAGCGGTCTCCTGATGGGCCGGGATGACGTCGTCCCACGAGGTGGGCACCTCATAGGTGCCGAGCGCGTCGACGATGGCCTTGGCGTCCTCGGGGGTCAGACCTTCGTGCTCGACGTAGAAGCCCTCGGCGAACTCGTCGGGGTGCTCGGAGATCCAGGTCTGTGCCTCGGCCCACACTGCGACGTAGTTCCGCAGCGCGGCCGCCTTGTCGGCGTCCTCGACCACCTCGGTCGGCGCGTAGAGGTGCCAGGCGTCGTCGCGCACTCCCGGCGCGATGGTGGTGCCGCCGTCGGCGCCGTACTTCGCCAGGTAGGGCAGCGCGAGCGCCTGCTGGAGCGGGGCGACCTGGACCTGCTTGCTGCCCAGCGCGTTCACGTAGACGTCGTCCACGCTGGCCATCTCGACCAGCTCGACGTCATCCTGGGTGAGCCCGGCCTCCTTGAGGACCTTCAGCACCAGCGCGCCCTGGGCCTGGCCCGGGCTGTAGGCGATGGTCTTGCCCTTGAGGTCGGCGATGTCCTGCACGTCCACGCCGGGCGCAATGCCGAGCTGGTACGTCGGGTGCTCCAGTGGGTCCTGGGTGAAGCGAGCGGCCACGATCTTCACGTCGGTGCCGGTCCACTGCGCGAACAGCGGGGGGATGTCAGCGACGCTGCCCACGTCGAGCGCGTCGCCGCGGAAGGCCTCCAGCGTCTTCGGGCCGCCGCTGATGTTGGCCCACTCGGGCTCGAACTCCAGCTTCTCGTCCAGGCCGGACAGCTCCAGGGCAACCTGGGTGGCCGGGTCGCCGATCCGGAGCACCGTGCCGTCGGGAACGTCGTCGGGCAGCGCGGCGCTGAGCTCGAGGTGCGGACCGTCGGACTGACCGCCACCGCAGGCCGTCATCAGGGCCAGCGGGACCGCCAGGAGCGAGACGGCGAGCCGCGAACGACGTCGAGCGGGGCGTCGACCGGCGGGTCGGGCATGAGGTAGGAACGTGCGCATGGAGGTCTCCCGGAAGGCTTTTCGGATAATGTCGAGTGACTTACTAGAGAATAAGCACAGATCTCCGGGAGGGCCAAGCCCGGTCGCCGAAGCCGGGCGTGTCGCCCACCACAGCGGCCCGGCGCGGCCGCCGCGTTTACGGACCTCTCAGGTGGCTGGTCTAGCCTCGACCCGGTGATTCGCTTCGAGAAGGTCTCCAAGACCTATCCCGGCCAAGGACACGCCGCCCTCGACCAGCTGACGGTCGACATCGAGAAGGGCGAGTTCGTGTTCCTCGTCGGCGCCTCCGGATCCGGCAAGTCCACCGCGCTGCGCCTCGTGCTGCGGGAGGCCCGACCCACGTCGGGGCGGGTCTACGTCGCCGGCAAGGAGATCAACCGGCTCGCCGGGTGGAAGGTGCCCCGTCTCCGCCGCCAGATCGGCACCGTCTTCCAGGACTTCCGGTTGCTGCCGAACAAGACCGTGAGCGAGAACGTCGGCTTCGCCCTCGAGGTGATCGGCAAGCCCCGCAGCCAGATCAACAAGGTCGTCCCGGAGACCCTCGAGCTCGTAGGTCTCGACGGCAAGGGCGACCGGATGCCCGACGAGCTCTCCGGCGGTGAGCAGCAGCGGGTCGCGATCGCCCGGGCGTTCGTCAACCGGCCGATGATCCTCATCGCCGACGAGCCCACCGGGAACCTCGACCCGACCACCTCGGTCGGCATCATGAAGCTTCTCGACCGGATCAACCGCACCGGCACGACCGTGCTGATGGCCACCCACGACTCCGGGGTCGTCGACCAGATGCGCAAGCGGGTCATCGAGCTCGAGCACGGACGCGTCATCCGCGACGAGGCCCAGGGCGTCTACGGCTTCCAGAACTGAGAGCACCTTCTTCCATGCGATACGTCCTGTCGAACCTCGGCCAAGGCCTGCGCCGCAACCTCTCCATGCACGTCGCGGTGATCCTCACGCTCTTCGTCTCGCTGACCCTCGTCGGCCTCGGAGTGCTGCTCAACCAGCAGGCCGAGAAGGCCGCGCAGCACTGGGGGAGCCAGCTCCAGATCACCGTGTGGCTCTGCAAGGACCAGGACAACAACGCGTCCTGCAGCGGCGAGGTGACCGACGCCCAGAAGGCCGCCATCCTCGACGTCGTCGCGGAGAACCCCGAGGTCGCCGGCTACCACACCGAGTCCAAGGAGGAGGCCTTCGCGAAGGTCAAGGAGCTCCTCGGGCCCGAGCGGTTCGAGGGGCCCAACCCGGCCGCCACCGCGGAGGCGATGCCGCAGTCGGTGTGGATCGAGCTGAACGACCCCGAGCAGTACGACGGCATCACCAGCGCGGTGGTCGGCCTCGACGGGGTCTCCGGGATCCGCGACATGCGCAAGGTCCTGCAGCCGATCTACGGCTCCATCAACGCGCTCAAGTGGGGGGCGCTCGGGACCGCGGCGTTCCTGGTGCTGGCCGCGCTGCTGCTGGTGAGCAACACCATCCGGCTCGCGGCGCTCGCGCGACGGCGCGAGATCTCCATCATGCGGCTGGTCGGTGCGTCCACGCTCTACATCGCGCTGCCGTTCCTGCTCGAGGCCCTGGTCACCGCCTTCATCGGGGTCGCCCTGGCCGCGGGCGCGCTCGGCGCGTTCATGTACTACGGCATCTTCGAGCGGGCCGGCGACCAGCTGAAGTTCATGCCCTGGATCGGCATGGAGGAGTACACGACGGCGGTGATCGCGATCGCCATCCTCGGTCCGCTCCTCACCGTGGTGCCCACGCTGCTGCTGACCCGCAAGTACCTCAAGGTCTGAAGCGCTCGACGAGCCGGTCGACGACCGCGTCGAGGGCCGGGTCGCGCACCCGGCGGGCCGGGTCGGCGTCGTGCCAGTCGACGATCTCGCGCGCGCCCTGCTCGAACGGGATGCGGGCGACGTAGTCCGGGACCACGCTGCGCAGCTTGGCGTTGTCGAAGACCATCGAGTGCGTCTTGTCGCCGAGCAGGCTGGCACCCCAGTCGGGGTCCACCTCGGCGATGCTGTCGGAGGGGACGTGCACGATGCGCGCCTCCACCCCGGCGGCCGCCGCGAGGACGTGGGTGATCGCGTCCCAGGTGAGCACGTCGTCGGAGGTGATGTGGAACGCCTCCCCGAGCGCCCGCGACGACCCGAGCAGCGGCACGAGGCCGCGCGCGAAGTCCTCGTGGTGCGTCAGGGTCCACAGCGACGTCCCGTCGCCGTGCACCACGACCTCCTGTCCCGCGCGCATCCGCTCGACCATGCTCCACCCGCCGTGCAGCGGGACCAGCGTGCGGTCGTAGGTGTGCGACGGCCGGATGATCGTGGCGGGGAACCCCTCGTCGCGGTAGGCCGCCACGAGCACGTCCTCGGCGGCGATCTTGTTGCGGGAGTACTCCCAGTACGGGTTGCGCAGGGGAGTGGACTCCACGACCGGGAGCCGGGCGGGCGGGGTCTGGTAGGCCGAGGCGGAGCTGATGAAGACGTACTGGCCGGTCCGGCCGCGGAACAGGTCGAGGTCGGCGCGGACGTGCTCGGGGGTGAACGCGATCCAGTCGACGACGACGTCGTACTCCTCGTCGCCGAGCGCCGCCCGCACCGCGTGGGGGTCGCGCAGGTCCGCCTGCCGCACTCGGGCCTCCGGAGGCAACGGTCGGAGCGAGGTCTCGCCCCGGTTGAGCACGTGCAGCTCGATCCCGCGCTCGACCGCGAGCGCGGAGCACGCGGAGCTGATGATGCCGCTGCCACCGAGGAACAGGACCTTGAGAGCGCTCATCCGGGCAGGTTAGTCCGACGGCGACACTCCGGATCGCAATCCCGGGCGGGGGACGCGACCCGGGTTAGCGTCGAGGCGTTCACTTCCCCGAACACTGCGAAGGCAACCGGTGCGTCTCTTCCCCCGCGCCGTGCACCCTCGCTGGGGAGCGACGCTCCTCGTCGTCTCCCTGGCAGTAGGTGTGACGGCAGTAGTCCCGAATGCTCAGGCCGACGACCTCAAACACCGCCAGCACCAGGTCAAGAACAAGATCGACCAGACCCACGACCACCTCGAGGACTCGAGCCAGCGCGTGGTCAAGGCCACCCAGGCGCTGGAGTCCGCCCGCGCCGAGCTCGGCGACGCGAAGGACGCGCTGCACGCGAGCCAGGACCGGCTCGACGCCGCGCGCGCCCTCGACCTCGAGATGCAGGGCCGGCTGACCCAGGCCCAGGCGGACCTGGCCTACGCCAAGCTGGCCGTCACCGCCGGGACCGCAGCGGTCGGCAGGCAGCGGGACTCGGTGGCGAACCTGATCTCCGACATCTACACCGCCGGTGACCCGGAGCTGCTGGCTTTCTCAGCGCTGCTCGACGCCCAGACGCCCGAGGACCTGATCCGCCAGGACTCCGTCCGCGACGCGATCGTGGGCCGCGAGACCCGCGCCTACGACGACCTGTCCGCGGCCGAGGTGCTCCTCGACGTCCGTGAGGGCGAGGTCGCGGACGCCAAGCGGGAGGTCGCCACCAAGGCCCGGGAGGCCGCCGCCCACGTGGTGGTGATGCAGGACCTCGAGGCGCAGGCGCAGGCCGACAAGGACGACGTGGTCCGGCTGGTCGCCGACCGCAAGGCCGCCAACACCGAGGCCAAGGCCGCCAAGCAGGCGGACCGCAAGAAGCTCAAGACCCTGCGCAAGAAGGACGCCCGGCTCGAGCACCTGCTCGCCGAGCGGGCGCGCAAGGCACGGCTCCGGGCGCTGCGGGCCGGCCGGAACACCGCCCCGGGCAACAGCGGAGGGTTCCTCAACCGGCCTGTGCCCGGCCCGGTGACCTCGCCGTACGGCATGCGGGTGCACCCGATCTTCGGCTACTACGGCCTGCACGACGGCACCGACTTCGCCGGCGCCTGCGGCAGCCCCATGTACGCGCCGGCGGACGGCCGCGTGATCCAGGCGTACTACCAGACGGCGTACGGCAACCGGATCGTCATCGACCACGGCTTCCAGCGCGGGGTCGGGCTGGCGACGATCTTCAACCACGCCACGCACTACGTCGTCGGGGTCGGCGACCAGGTTTCTCGAGGCCAGGTGGTGGGCTACATGGGGTCCACCGGCTGGTCGACGGGCTGCCACCTGCACTTCACGGTGATGGCCAACGGCAGTCCGGTCGACCCGATGAACTGGCTCTGACCTCCGGCTCCATCTCGGTTGCGCACACCTGGGAGACTGTCCCGGTGCCGAAGGAGAAGGGTCAGAAGCTGGTCGCGCAGAACAAGAAGGCGCGCCACGACTACCACATCGAGGACACCTGGGAGGCCGGCCTGGTCCTGGTCGGCACCGAGGTGAAGTCGCTGCGCGCCGGGCGCGCCTCCCTCGCCGACGGTTTCGCCGAGGTGGACGGTCACGAGGTGTGGCTGCACGCGGTGCACATCCCGGAGTACACCCAGGGCACCTGGACCAACCACGCCGCGCGGCGCAAGCGCAAGCTGCTGCTCAACCGCACCGAGATCGACAAGATCGAGCGCAAGATCGTGGACAAGGGCTACACGCTGGTGCCGCTCTCGCTCTACTTCAAGGACGGCCGCGCCAAGGTGGAGATCGCGCTGGCCCGCGGCAAGAAGACCTACGACAAGCGGCACGCACTGGCCGAGCGCCAGTCCAACCGCGAGCAGGAACAGGCTGTCCAGCGCCGGCTCAAGGGCCACCGCGACTGAAGGCCCCGGCAGCGGGGAACCAGGAATGGATGAGGCACCCGTCGGCGTTCACCCGTAGACTCACCATCACAACTCAAGAGGGGCTGATCGGTTTCGACTGGGGACGTTAGTTCCAGGAGAAGCGGGTCGAGGAGCCAGCGTCATCTCGTTAACGATCGCTGGAAAACCATAGTTGCCGACTCTAAGCGCAACGACTTCGCTCTCGCTGCCTGAGCAGTGATCGAAGGGTCTGACCGGGCACCCGTCTCCGTCCCGGACCCAGGCCTCATCTAGGAGACTTGCTGGTCAACTCGTGTCGCGGAGGTTGACCGGGACTTTTCCGTGACTGAGCCTGTCGACGACGTGTCCGTGCGAGCGTCGGGGCCGAGAAATGCGATCTCACGGACTGCACCCGGAGAAGAACTGGATCGACGCTCGAGGACGCGGGTTCGATTCCCGCCAGCTCCACCACGATCACCTCTTGATGGCAGGGCCCGACCACGTGGTCGGGCCCTGTGTCATGCCCGGGTCAGCCGTCGGCCGGGTCAGCCGGGGCCGCTCCAGCCCGGGTCGCGGCCGGCCAGCCCGAGCACCCGGTCGAACGCCGGCGCGCCCTCGGGGACCTCGACGACCGGGCCGAACAGGCCGGCGCGCCCGTGACCCTCCGGGTCGTCGTCCGACGGGGTGACGATCGGCAGCACGGCCTCGGCCTCCGCGTCGCTGGGGACGTAGGGCTGCCCGGTCGCCCGGGCCAGGTCCCAGCCGTGCAGGAGCACCTCGTCGAGCGCGACCAGGCCACCGATCGCGCCGGGCAGGTCGACCCCGCCGGCCTTGGTCATGCCGTCCCAGGCCGCGTCGTCCTGCCACGCCGCGGCGAGCTCGTGGAGGCGCGCGTCCAGGAGCGTGCGCCAGTCGTCGGGGAGCGGCTCGGTCACCTTCGCGGGCGGCGTCGAGGTCGTCGGACCGTCGAGCTTCGCGGCGGCGTCGCGGAACGCGACGCTCAGCCCCAGCAGGTGGTTGACCAGCTCGCGCACGGAGGTGCCGGGCATCGGAGTCGGGTCGTCGAGCTGCTCGTCGCGGACCCCCGCGGCGATGGTCCGGGTGCGGTCGGTCGTCGGCGTGAGGTCGATCACACGGTCTCCTTCGGGTAGGCGGCGTCAGGAGGGAGACCCGAGCACGTCCACGGACTCATCGGTCCCGCAGAGCGGCGCGCAGCCGGGCGGCGTACTCCTCGGCCTCGCCGGCGGCGTACTTCGTCCGGGGCCAGAAGAACCCGCGCAGCCCGTCCCCCTTGGTGCGCGGCACGACGTGGCAGTGCAGGTGGGCGACGGACTGGCTGACGACGTTGTTCATGGCCACGAAGGAGCCCTGGGCGCCGAGGCCGGTCGTCATGGCCGTGGCCAGCCGCTGGGCCGCCTCCAGGAAACCGTCCCGAAGCCCGGCGGGCAGGTCGGGGAGCGTCACCACGTGCTCGCGCGGCACCAGCAGGAGGTGGCCCTTGAAGACCGGTCGGATGTCCAGGAAGGCGACGAAGTCCGGCTCGTCGACCACGACCTCCGCGGGCGTGGCGCCGGCGGCGATGGCGCAGAACAGGCAGTCGGGCACCAGCCGACCGTAGCCCGGGAATGCCGACGAAACAGAAACCTTCAGGTTGCTGATCTAAGGTGTGGGCGGTTTCGAGAAGGACAAGCACACGAGCACCAAGGAGTTCAGATGGGTCGCTTCGACGGACGGGTCGCTGTCGTCACCGGCGCCGCGCGCGGCATCGGGTTCGGCACCGCCACCAGGTTCGCCGAGGAGGGCGCCTCGGTCGCCGTCTTGGACCTCGACGAGGCGGCCGCGGAGCGCGCGGCGGCGAAGCTGGGCGGTGCGGCCACCCACGTCGGCATCGGCTGCGACGTCAGCGACGCCGGCATCGGTCGACGCGGCGGTCGCCCGGGTCGTGGCCGACCTCGGTGGGCTGCACGTCCTGGTCAACAACGCCGGCATCACCCGCGACAACCTGCTCTTCAAGATGAGCGTCGAGGACTGGGACCTGGTGATGAACGTGCACCTGCGCGGTGCCTTCTTGATGTCCAAGGCCGCGCAGCAGCACTTCGTCGCGCAGAAGTACGGCAAGATCCTCAACCTCTCCAGCGTCTCGGCGCTGGGCAACCGCGGCCAGGCCAACTACGCGGCCGCCAAGATGGGGATCCAGGGCTTCACCCGGACCCTCGGCATCGAGCTCGGCCCCTACGGCGTCAACGTCAACGCGATCGCCCCTGGCTTCATCGCCACCGAGATGACCGACGCCACCGCCGCCCGGGTCGGGATGGCCGTGGAGGACTTCCGTCAGGCGGCCGCCGACCGCAACCCGGTCCGCCGGGTCGGTTTCCCCGAGGACATCGCCGCGACCGCGGCGTTCCTCTGCAGCGACGAGGCGTCGTACATCACCGGCCAGACGTTGTACGTCGACGGCGGCGCCACGCTCGTCTGAACACCACCCAAAGTCAACAAACCGAGTCGACTTTTACCGCGACTCACCGGCGTGCTTCACCCATCGGGGGGTGCGCGCGTTCCACACTGGTCCACGGACTTCACCTCACGTCCCCCGAACGGAGATCCCCTGTGCGTCACACCCCTCGCCCTGTCGGCCCCCTCGTCCTGCTCCTCGCCGCCACCCTCGCGCTGGCCGGCTGCAGCGGCGGTGACGACACGACGGCCGCGCCCGAGACGGTCGAGACCACGCACGCCGACGGCACCGTCGAGGAGGTCGAGGTCCCCGAGGTGCCGCAGACCTGGCCGCTGACCGGGATCGAGGTCGCGGGCGACGGCAGCGCGGACGCCCGGCACCCGGTGCTGGTCACCAAGATGGACAACACCCCGTCCAGCAGCCCGCAGATGGGCCTCTCGCACGCCGACCTGGTCGTCGAGGAGCTGGTCGAGGGCGGGATCACCCGGCTCGCGGCCTTCTACTACTCCGACATCCCCGGCGTCGTCGGTCCGGTCCGCTCGATGCGGGCCTCGGACATCGGCATCGTGACGCCGATCAGTGCCTCGATCGTCACCAGCGGCGCCGCCAACATCACCCTGAACCGCATCGCCGGGGCCGACATCACCTACTACACCGAGGGCTCCAAGGGGTTCTTCCGCGAGCCCAGCCGCTACGCGCCGTACAACCTGATGGCCAACCTCCACGACGTCGCCTCGACGATCCACCAGAAGATGGTGCGCCCCGAGGACTACCTGCCCTGGGGCAGCGCCAACGACCTCCCCAAGGGCGTCAAGGCGACCACGGTCAACGCCGACTTCGGCAACCACACCACGAGCTGGCAGTTCCAGAAGGACCACTACGTCAACACCAACAGCTACGCAGGGGCCGACGACCAGTTCCCGACCGACACCGTCCTGGTGCTCCGGGTGGAGGTCGGCGACGCGGGCTACCGCGACCCGGCCGGCTACCCCGTGCCGGAGACCAAGTTCGTCGGCGAGGGCGCCGCGATGATCTTCCACGACGGCCGGATGGTCCGGGGGACCTGGTCGAAGAAGGACCTGCACAGCCCGATCGAGCTGTCGACCAAGGACGGGGACCTGAAGGTCCCGGCCGGTCACACCTGGGTGGAGCTGGTCCCGGCCGCCAACGGCGACGTGACCTTCACGAAGTAGCCGACGCGAGCCGGGTGCGCAGCCCGGACAGGATGACCACGATCGCGATCTCGACCCGCTCGCTCGCGGCCGCGGGGTCGTCGCTGGCGGACACCGACTCGCCGGCCGACGACAGGCCGCCGCCGAAGACCCGGCTGAACGTCTCGACCAGGTCCGGGTCGACCTCGGCCGCTCCGGTGGCGAGCAGGGACCCGACGATCTCGCGGACGTGGACGAAGGTCGAGCGCTCCTCGTGCTCGAGCGACCGCTCGTAGCCGAGGACCGCGGGACCCTCCTGGAGGACGATGCGGCGGTACGCCGGTCGCCGGACCGCGTCGAGGAAGGCGCGGAGCCCGGCCGTGGCCCGCTCCCACGGGTCGGCGTGGTCCTCGAGGCTCCGCTGGATGGTCGCCGAGGCGTCCGCCTCGACCCGCGCGTAGACCGCCTCGAAGAGCGCCTGCTTGCCGGAGAAGTGGTGGTAGAGCGCGCCCTTGGTGACCTGCGCCCCCGCCACGATCGCGTCCAGCGACGTGGCGGCGTACCCGTGCTCGGTGAACAGGTCCTCGGCCACGTCGACCAGGGCCCGCTGGGTCGAGGCGGAGTACTGCTGGCGCCGGCTCGTCCCGGTCGCCGGTGACGGCCGCGGGCCCGGGCGTGGTCGTGGGCATCACCGGAGTGTAGGCGGACGCACGATCCGGCCACGAGCCGCGATCTTTACCGGCGCTCGACCATCGGAGGGTGGTGGGCGCCCGCCCGACTCGCCACTATGGAGGGGTGAGTCGCGACACGTTGGTCCGAGCGGGGAACCTCCTGGTGGCCACGCGCGCGCTCGTCGACCCGAACTTCTCCGACAGCGTGGTCCTGGTGGTCGACGCCGACGGGGACGGCGCGCTCGGGGTCGTGCTCAACCGGCCCTCGGCGGTGCCGGTGGCCCAGGTCCTCGACGGCTGGGGGGAGGTCGTCGACGAGCCGGAGACCCTGTTCGTCGGCGGACCGGTCAGCCCCGAAGGGGCGCTCGCCGTCGGGCTGCTGCGCGCGGACGCGGAGCCGCCGCTGGGGTTCCGCGAGTTCGCCGGCCGGCTCGGTCTCGTCGACCTCGACACGCCGATCGAGATCCTGGACGGCACGCTCGTCGGGCATGCGGATCTTCGCCGGCTACTCCGGTTGGGCGGCCGGCCAGCTCGAGGCGGAGATCGAGGAGGGCAGCTGGCACGTGGTCCCCGGCGAGGTGCCCGACGTCTTCCGCCACGACCCCAGCGGGCTGTGGCGCGACGTGCTGCGACGCCAGCCGGGAGAGCTGGCCTGGACCTCCACCCAGCCGCTCGACCCGGACTGCAACTGAGGGATCCGGGGGTTACGCTGGTCCGGTGAGCAACCCCACGATCGGCTTCTCGCCCGGCGCCTCGACCCTCGAGGACCGGCGGACGCTCCCGACCGAGGACGGCGACCACGAGAAGTTCTCCCACTTCGTGCCCAAGGACAAGCTCACCGAGGCGATGGTGATGGGCACCCCGGTGGTCGCGCTGTGCGGCAAGGTCTGGGTGCCGAGCCGGGCGCCGGAGAAGTTCCCGGTGTGCCCGGAGTGCCAGGAGATCTGGGAGTCGCTCAAGCCGGGCGGCAAGGGCGACGGGGACGACTCCGACGCATGACCGGACGGCACCCTGACGGGGCCGCCCCCCTGACGCCGGCGCTGCCGGTCGCCTGGCCCGATCGGGCCGCGTGGGGCACGGCATCCTTGCTCCGCGCCTGGCAGCAGGCCGCGATGACGTCGTACTTCGCGCAGCCGCGGCGCGACTTCCTCGCCGTGGCCACGCCGGGGGCCGGCAAGACCACCTTCGCCCTCTCGGTCGCCGCCGAGCTGCTCGGTCGCCGACAGGTCGACCGGATCGTGGTGGTCGCCCCGACCGAGCACCTCAAGGTCCAGTGGGCCGAGGCGGCGGCCCGGGCCGGCATCCCGCTGGACCCGGCGTACTCCGCCGGCAAGGGCAAGACGTCCGAGGACTACGTCGGCGTCGCGCTGACCTACGCGGGGGTCGCTGCCAACCCGCTGGCGATGCGGATCCGCACCGAGCGGTTCAAGACCTTCGTGATCCTCGACGAGGTGCACCACGCCGGCGACGCGCTCTCGTGGGGTGAGGCGGTCCGCGAGGCGTTCCAGCCCGCGACCCGGCGGCTGGCGCTGACCGGCACGCCGTTCCGCTCCGACGTCAACCCGATCCCGTTCGTGACCTACGAGCCCAGGCCCGACGAGGGAGCCGGGGTCCGCGTCTCGGTCCCCGACTACACCTACGGCTACGCCCACGCGCTGGCCGACCACGTGGTCCGACCGGTGCTGTTCCTGGCCTACTCCGGGGACATGCAGTGGCGCACCCGGGCCGGTGACGAGATCGCCGCACGGCTCGGCGAGCCGCTGACCAAGGACCTCACCGCGCAGGCGCTGCGCACCGCCCTGGATCCCGGCGGGTCGTGGATCCCGGCGGTGCTCGAGGCCGCGGACCGGCGGCTGTCGGAGGTCCGCCGGCACGTCCCCGACGCGGCCGGGCTGGTCATCGCCACCGACCAGGACTCCGCCCGGGCCTACGCCGCGCTGCTGGCCCGGATCAGCGGCGAGAAGCCCGTGGTCGTGCTCTCGGACGAGAGGGCCGCGTCGAAGAAGATCGCCGCGTTCACCGACGCGACGCGCGCTGGATGGTGGCCGTGCGGATGGTCTCCGAGGGCGTGGACGTCCCGCGGCTGGCGGTCGGGGTCTACGCGACGACGACGGCCACCCCGCTGTTCTTCGCGCAGGCCGTCGGCCGCTTCGTGCGGGCGCGCAAGCGGGGCGAGTCCGCGTCGATCTTCCTGCCCTCGGTCACCACGCTGCTCGGCTTCGCCTCGGAGATGGAGGTCGAGCGGGACCACGTCCTGGGGCGACGCATCAGCGAGGAGGGCGACATCTTCGCCGCCGAGCAGGACCTGCTGAACCAGGCCAACGCCGGGGAGACCGCGTCCGCCGAGGAGCTGTCGCTGCCGTTCGAGGCGCTCGGCTCGTCGGCGACCTTCGACCGGGTGCTGTTCGACGGGGCCGAGTTCGGGCACGCGGGCGAGGTGCACGTCGGCTCGGAGGAGGAGATGGACTTCCTCGGCATCCCGGGCCTGCTCGAGGCCGACCAGGTCCGCGAGCTGCTGTCGCACCGGCAGAGCGAGCGGGCCCGTCGGCGCAAGCCGGCAGCCGCCGGGCCACGACGTACCCCTGGCCTCGCACGAGCAGCTCGCGATGCTGCGGCGCGAGCTCAACGGGCTGGTCGCGGCCTGGCACCACCGCACCGGCCAGGCGCACGGCCTCACGCACGCCGCGCTGCGCAAGGAGTGCGGCGGCCCGGCGGCCGCGGTCGCCAGCGCGGACCAGCTGCACGCCCGCATCGACCGGCTGCGCGAGTGGGCCGTGCGGCGCGCGCCGGGCGCCTGAGCCTCCCTCTGCCCGGCCCGGTCTAGTCACCCGGGCTCGGTCCGATGCGCGCCAGGGGCCCGGAGGATTAGCCTCGGCCGGTGGTGTCCGAGACGTCGCAGACTCTCGACCGCGGGTGCCGGGTGCTCCTGGCCCTTGCGGAGGAGCCCGACGGACTCACGGTGACGGAGCTGGCCGGCGCGCCTCGCCGTCAACCGCACCGTGACCTACCGGCTGATCAGCACCCTGGAGCAGCACGCCCTGATCCGCCGTGACGCGCGCGGCCGGCTGTTCATCGGGCTGGGGATCGTGCACCTGGCGGCCGCCGTGCAGCCGGCCCTGCGCGACCTGGCCATGCCGGTGCTGCGCCGGCTCGCGGAGGACACCGGCTGCACGTCCTACCTCGCCGTGGCCGACGGTGAGGAGGTGCTGGCCCTGGCCGTCGCCGAGCCGTCCTGGACCGACCTGCACGTCGCCTACCGGATCGGGGCGCGGCACCCGATGCCCACGGGTGCCTCGGGCCGGGCGATCCAGCTGGGCCGCGACAAGTCCACGACGCCGTACGCCACCTCGGAGGGCGAGCGGTATCCCGGCGCCCGCAGCGTGGCCGCGCCGATCCGGGACCTCTCCGGCATGGACGCCTGCATCGGCATCCTCACGCTCGCCCCCGACCTCGACGTCGAGGCGGTAGGCCCGCAGGTGGTCGCCGCCGCGGTCGCCATCGGCTCCCGGCTGCAGTGACGCCGCTCAGCCCACCGCGATCCGGGCCAGCGGGCGCACCCGGTGGGGGATCTGGGTGGCCAGCGCGATCACCGTGGTGGAGCGGTCGATGCCGGCGTGGGCGAGCACCTGGTCGATGACCCGCTGGAGGTCGGCGTTGGTGCGCGCGACGACCCGGCACCACATGTCGCCGGCCCCGGTGATCGTGTAGGCCTCGAGCACCTCGGGGATGGTCGCGAGGTGGCCGGCCACCGCGTCGTGGCCCCCGCGACCGGCCCCAGGTTCTGCTGAGCCCTGACGGATCTCGAGGGTCAGGAACGCCGTCACCGGGAACCCCAGGGCCTCGGGGGAGAGGGCCGGTCCCCAGCCGGTCACCACCCCGGAGGACGCGAGCTTGTCGAGCCGGGCCTGCACCGTCCCGCGGGCCACCCCCAGCCGGCGGGAGGCCTCCAGGACCCCCAGCCGGGGTTCGAGCGCGAACAGATCGATCAACCTGACGTCGAGATCATCCATCTGCGCCTCCGTGGCTGGACAGATTGACTAGTGATTGTCCGAAGTGTTGCACATGTTGCCGCTTTCGGGGCAGGCTGACCCGCATGACCACCGATGTCTCGACAGGCTCGACAACCGAAAGCCACGGCGGCGCGCTGACCATGGACGAGATCAAGGCCGACCTCACCCTGGAGCAGCTGCGCCAGCTCGTCGGGCTCGTGGAGTACGACGCCGACAGCGACGTCTTCCCGGTCACCGGATGGGACGCGATCTGCTTCGTGGTCGGCAACGCCACCCAGGCCGCGCACTACTACGCGAGCGCGTGGGGGATGGAGCTGGTCGCCTACTCCGGTCCGGAGAACGGCAACCGCGACCACAAGTCCTTCGTGCTCAAGTCCGGCTCGATCAAGTTCGTGCTCAGCGGTGCGGTCTCCCCGGACAGCCCGCTGGTCGCCCACCACGCCGCCCACGGCGACGGGGTCGTGGACATCGCGCTCGAGGTGCCCGACGTCGACCAGTGCATCCGCCAGGCCCGCTCGGCCGGCGCGACGGTCGTCCGGGAGCCCGAGACGCTCACCGACGAGCACGGCTCCGTGCGGATCGCCGCGATCGCGACGTACGGCGAGACCCGGCACACCCTCGTGCAGCGAACCGTCGACGGCCAGACCTACGCCGGCCCCTACCTCCCGGGCTACGCCGCCACGGCGCCCCGCTGGAGCAAGCGCGACGGCGAGCCCAAGCGGCTGTTCCAGGCCCTCGACCACATCGTCGGCAACGTCGAGCTCGGCAAGATGGACCAGTGGGTGACCTTCTACAACAAGGTCATGGGGTTCGTGAACATGGCGGAGTTCATCGGCGACGACATCGCCACGGACTACTCGGCCCTGATGTCCAAGGTGGTCGCCAACGGCAACCACCGGGTCAAGTTCCCGCTCAACGAGCCGGCGATCGCGGCGCGCAAGTCCCAGATCGACGAGTACCTCGAGTTCTACCGCGGCCCCGGTGCCCAGCACCTGGCCGTGGCCACCGGCGACATCCTCTCCTCGGTGGACGCGCTGCGGGCCAACGGCGTGGAGTTCCTCGACACCCCCGACTCCTACTACGAGGACCCCGAGCTCCGCGCCCGGATCGGCGAGGTGCGGGTGCCGATCGAGGAGCTCCAGAAGCGCAAGATCCTCGTCGACCGCGACGAGGACGGCTACCTGCTGCAGATCTTCACCAAGCCGCTCGGCGACCGGCCGACGGTGTTCTTCGAGCTCATCGAGCGGCACGGCTCGCTCGGCTTCGGCAAGGGCAACTTCAAGGCGCTCTTCGAGGCCATCGAGCGCGAGCAGGACGCCCGCGGCAACCTCTGACCGAGGCTGCCGAAACCCCGCGGTGGGTACGGTCGGCGCATGACGATCACCTATCCCGCCAGCCGGGCGATGTCGGCGGCGACCGCGGTCTACGGCGTCTACGCGCTGCTGCGTCCCGCGCACCTCGCCAACGCCATGAAGGCCGACGCCGACCGGCGGGACTCCTACGACACGCTCGCCAAGGCCTACGGCGTGCGGGACCTGGCCATCAGCGCCGTGGGGGTCTTCGGTCCGGCGCGAGCCGTGCGCTGGGCGATGGCCGCCCGGATGGCCGGTGACCTGGCCGACTGCGCGACCCTCGTGGCGCGCGCCGACGAGGGCGTGGTCCGGGGCAAGGTGATGGGCGTGACGCTCGGCTGGGCGGCACTCAACGCCGCGGCCCTGCGCTGGGACGAACGCTAGGCCGGCGGCACCCACTCCAGGCACCAGCGGAAGTGCGGTTCGTCGGGAGCCGCCACCAGGAGGCTCGCGGTGACCAGCCCGTACGCCGCGCGGTAGACCGTCAGCCGCTCCTGCGCGTAGCCGAAGCGAGCCCGGGTGAGCGCGTCGATCCGGGCCGTCGCCGCCGCGGAGCCGGGACCGAACATGTCGGCCACGGCGGCGGCCACCGCCGCGTCGAAGGCCGGGTCGCCGACGGTGGAGACGTAGCCGAAGTCGAGCAGCCCCGTGGGTCGGCCGTCGACGGCGAGGATGTTGCCGGACCCCAGGTCACCGTGCACGAGCCGCGGCTCCGTCGGCTCGAGACCACGCAGGGCGTCGGCCAGCGCCTCGACCGCGCCGGGGTCGACGTGACCGGCCAGCAGCGGGGCGCGGCGCTCGACCAGATCGGCGAGGGAGTGCGCGAAGGGCACGGTGGGGTCGAACGGTCGCTCTCCGTCGGGCACCGGCAGCACGGCCATGTCGGGATGCACGAGGACGGCGGCCAGGTCGGCCAGCACGTCGACCACGGCGTCGGCGCGGGCGAGCGGCTCCCCGTGCAGCCGCACCTGGACGGTGACCATCCGCCCCTCGACCTCGGCCACCTCGAGGATCCGGGGCACGGCGAGGGCGAAGCCGGAGGCCTCGACCGCGTCGTAGAAGACGCGCAGGCGCTCGACGTCGGTCCGGTCCCGGAAGTCCCACAGCTTGACCGCTCGCTCCGCGTCGAGGGCGGCGACGGTGCCCTCCATCCCGGTCCCGAGCACCTCGGTCACCGGGAAGCCGGCCGCGCGCAGGCGCTCGAGCGCCCCCGTCATCGAGCGACGACGGCGTACACCGCGACGCCCGCGTCCCCCGGCAGGGTGAGGGTGCCGTCGGCCACGGTCGCGGACGGACCGGTGAGCACCTCGAGGGTGGGGGCACCCGGACCGAGCGCGCCGGCAGGGATCGACACCGGGTCCGTGGCGGTGCGGTTGGCGTGCACCAGGAGTGTCTGGTCCGGGTGCTCGCGCAGGTAGGTCATCGTGTCGCCCTCGGCGTGCAACCACCGCATGCCGCCACGACGCAGGGCGACGTGGGCGCGGCGCAGCCCGATCCAGTGCTGGTAGGCCTCGAAGGTCGCCGTGTCCCAGGTGTCGCGGCGCGCCCAGGGGTACGGCGTCCGCGCGTGCTCGCCGTCCACGCCGGTCAGCCCGAGCTCGTCGCCCATGAAGACCACGGGCACACCCGGCACGGTCATCTGGATCCCCAGCCCGACCAGGTGCCGGTCGCGGCCCAGGCCGGCCGCGTCCACCCGGCCGTCCACCCCGCCCCCGGTCACGGTGCGGAACCGGGGCGTGTCGTGCGAGTCGAGGTGGTTGGTGGAGCTGGTCCACGACGTCCAGGGCACGGCGCCGTGGACGTCGCGCATGGTGGCGACCGCGGCCTCGGCGGGCAGCACCGGGATGTCGATGGGGATGCCGAGGTAGTCAAGCCCGTGCGCGATGCCGGGACCGGCGGGGGAGCCGCCGTTGAGCCAGCACCACAGCGGCCGGGTGAAGCCGGCGTAGTCCATCGTCCCGTGCCACCCCGGCCCGTGCAGGTCGAGCGACGCGTCGTGCCCGTGCTCCGCGAGCAGCCACGCGTCCGGGCTGACCTGGTCCATGGTCCGCCGGATCGCGAGGGCGACCTGGTGGGCCAGGTCGTCCGGCCCGAGCCGACCGGTCATGTTGGCCACGTCGATGCGCCAGCCGTCCAGGCCGTGCCGCAGCCAACGGGCCACGACCGAGTCGGGACCGTCGTACAGCCGGCGGGCCAGCTCGGGGGAGGCGTGGTCGAGCTTCGGCAGGCTCGGGATGTCCAGCCACGCGACGTAGGACCCGTCGGGCCGGAACCGGAAGAACGCGTGCTCGGGGCTGCTCGGGTCCGCCAGGGCGCGCAGGAACCAGTCGTGGTGGTCCCCGGTGTGGTTGGTCGTGAGGTCCCCGACCAGCCGGAGCCCGTGGGCGTGGACCGCCTCGATCAGCCGGTCGAGCGCCGCGTCGCCCCCGAGCAGTGGGTCCACGTGGTCGAACGACACCGCGTCGTAGCGGTGCGTGGACCAGGCCTCGAAGACTGGCGTGAGGTAGAGCAGTGTCGCGCCGAGGGTCTCGAGGTGGTCGAGGTGCGCGGCGACGCCGTCGAGGGTGCCGCCGTACCACTGGTAGGGGACGTCGCGGCCCTTGTGCACCACCGGGTCGTCCCAGTCGGCGGGCTGTGCCCACGCGGGGACTGGGGCGCCGGTCTCGGTGCGGGCGAACCGGTCGGGGAACACCTGGTAGCCGACCTGGTCGCCGACCCACGTCGGCAGCCGGTGGTCGGTGCTGATCCGGAAGTCCCCGGCGTCGGTGACGTCGCGGTGGTGGACCCCGGTGGCGTTGAGCCAGCGGTAGTCCGAGGGCCCCGCCGAGACCACGAAGCGGTACGACGTGACCGGGTTGACCAGGTCGATCGGCACTCTCCACCAGACCCCGGCCTCGTCCACGCTCTCCTCGGTGGCCCGGCGCAGCGCCGGCTCGCCGTCGCGCACCCAGCGGAGCACGACCGCGCGGGCCGCCGGTGAGCCGTCGGCGTGGTGCGGGACTCGGACCCGCAGGTCCACGGTCTCGCCGAGGACCGGCGCCTCGGCGAGCGTGTAGTGGATGGAGCCGTCGTGGTGCGGGTCGAGCGGGTGGGGGACTGTCATCCCTTGACGCCACCGGCGGTGATGCCACCGACGATGAACTTCTGGAGGTAGAGGAACAGCAGCACGACCGGGATCGCGGTCATGATCGCGCCCGCCGCGAAGACCCCCAGGTTGTTGGAGCGGTCCGCGTCGATGAGCCCGTAGAGCCCGGTGGCGAGCGTCTTCTTGTTCTCGTCCCGCAGGAAGATCGAGGCCATGATGAACTCGGCGATGACCCCGACGAACACGAGCAGGCCGCAGACCGCCAGGATCGGCCGCACCAGCGGCAGGATGATCCGGAAGAAGACCTGGACGTGGCTGGCCCCGTCGATCATCGCTGCCTCGTCGAGCGACTTGGGGATCGAGTCGAAGAAGCCCTTGATCAGCCACACCTGCCCGAGCGAGCTGCCGCACAGCACGATGATGTAGCCGGCCAGGGTGTCGAGGCCGATGGCCGGGATGACCTCGCCGACCTTGGTGAACATCAGGTAGAGCGCGACCAGGGCGAGGTACTGCGGGAACATCTGGATCAGCAGCAGCGCGAGCAGTCCACCCCGGCGGCCGGTGAACCGGAACCGGGAGAACGCGTAGGCCGCGAGCGCGCTGAAGAGCAGCTGGATGAAGACCACGCAGAGGCACACGATCAGGCTGTTCTTGGCCCAGGTGAGGAACGGGTAGTCGTTGAGCAGCTTGGTGTAGTTGTCGAGGCTGAAGGTCTGCGGGATCAGCGTGGACGTGACGACGTTGCCCAGCGGGTTGAGCGACGCCGAGACCAGGTACGACACCGGGAACAGCGCCCACAGCACGGCGAGGACGCCGACCACGTGGCGCCAGCCGATCTGGGTGAACCAGCGCCGGAAGCCCATCTTGACCTTGGGCGCCTGGTCGATCTTGCGACCGAACCGGTTGCCCTTGATGGGCAGCGGCACCTGGCTGGGCATGGGGCCTTGGCTGATGCTCATGTCAGTTCACATCCTCGAGTGAGCGAGTTGCCCGGAACTGCAGGGCGGCGATGAAGCCGGTGATGATGAACAGGATCACCGACACCGCCGAGGCGAAGCCGATCTGCACACCGCCGGCCCCGAACGCCAGGCGATAGGTGTAGCTGATCAGGATGTCGGTCCCGCCGGCCGTCGGGTTGTCGGGACTGAACGGTCCACCACCGGTCAGCAGGAAGATCGCTCCGAAGTTGTTGAAGTTGAAGGCGAAGGTGGCCACCAGGAGCGGGGCCACGGTCACCAGCAGCAGCGGGAAGGTGATCCTGCGGAACCCCTGGAAGCCGTTGGCGCCGTCGATGGTGGCGGCCTCCGTGAGGTCCTCCGGGATCGCCTGCAGCGCGCCGGTGGCGACCAGGAACATGTAGGGGAAGCCCATCCACAGGTTGGTGAGCAGCACGGCGAACCTCGCGGTGCTGGTGTTGCCGAACCAGTTGACGTCGAGCCCGGTCATCTCGTTGATCAGGCCGAAGTCCTGGTTGTAGAAGCTCGACCACAACAGCAGCGAGATGAAGCCGGGGATCGCGTAGGGAAGGATGATCAGCGCTCGGTAGACCTTCTGCCCCCTGACCCGTGGGTCGTTGAGGGTGAAGGCGAACAGCAGACCGAGCAGGAACGTCGAGACCACGGAGACGGTCGCGAACACGAACGTCCAGATGAAGATGCTGATGAAGTCGCTGCGGATGCGCTGGTCGGTGAGGAGCTTCTTGTAGTTGGCGAAGCCGACGTTGGCGGTCCAGGACTGGTCCGAGAGACGTTCGCCGTTCTCGTCGGTGTAGAACTCCCGGTCGCCACTCTTCTGGACGGTGTAGACGGTGCCCGTGGTGGTGTCGGTGATCGTGTCCGCGTCCTCGTCGTACTCCAGCGTGGGCGCGCCCTCGAACGCCTCACTCGTGCCGGAGCGGACGATGAAGTTGCCGTCCTCGGTCGGGACCGCGAACGCGTCCAGGGTCTCCTTGGCGGCGCCGATCTCCTTGATGCCGAGGGTCGTGTAGCCATCGGCGGCGGTGACCTTGCCGTTCTCGAGCGTCACGTCGGCGGGGTCGACGTCCTCCAGCCCGTCCTCGGTCCCGAGGAGGACCGTCTCGGGGTCGTCCTGGGGGACCAGGAAGTAGACGTAGGGACCGGTGGCCGGGTCCTCCTCGGTGGCGACCGTCAGGTTGTACTGCGGGGAGTTCTCGGAGCGGGTCACCGAGGAGCCGACGATCTGGTTGACCGTCTCCTCCTGGGTGTTGCGGGTGCCGTCCCCGTAGTTGGTGAAGGAGGTCTTCGCGGTCAGCAGGATGGGGTACACGACGAACAGCGCCAGCATCAGCGTGCCGGGCACGAGGTACTTCGCGGGCAGCGCCCGCCCGGTCGCGTAGGTCGCCACCAGGATTGCGGTGATGACCCAGATCGCGACCAGGAACACCCACGAGCTCTCGCCGACCAGCGCAGGTGTCAGCGCGATCGCGGTGCCGACGACGACGCCGAGGAAGAGGATCTTGACGAGCAGCGCGCCCACGCCGTCCCGGGCGGGCTGGGTGAAGCGGTGGGACTTCTTCTCCGACGAGTCAGGCGGTGTTTCCTGCAGGTTCGTCATGGCACTTCCCCTTCGCAGATGGGGGTGGGGCGCGGGCGCGGTGGGATCGGGTCCGGCCGGTGGGCGGACCTGAGGTCCGCCCACCGGTCAGGTGTGGCGACGTGCTGGGCCGGTCAGCCGGCGTCGGCGATGGCCTTGTTGATGGTCTCGCCGGCTGCCTTCATGGTGGCCTCCGGCGGCTTGCCGGCGACGATGGCCGAGTAGGCCTTGCCGAGCGGCTCCCAGACGGCGGCCATCGCGGGGATGGCCGGCATCGGCGCCCCGGCGTTGGCGGCGTCGGCGAAGATCTTGATGTCCGGGTCGTCGACGGCGTCCTGGACCGAGGTCATCGCCGGCGGCAGGCGGGTGTCGTCGTAGAGGGTCGTCATGGACTCCTCGGTGTTGACCCCGTTGTTGACGAACTCCTGCGCGATGTCCTGGTTCTTGCCGTGGGCGGCGACCATGAACGCCTGGGCACCCATGAACGGCTCGGCGGGACCCTCACCCTTGAAACCGGGCAGGGGCTGGATGCCGTAGTCGAAACCGGCCTTCTGGACGTCGGCCAGGGCCCACGGGCCGGACACCATGAAGGCGGCCTTGCCGGCGGTGAACAGGGCGATGGAGTTGTCGCCGCTGATGGAGGTGCGCAGCACGTTCTGCTTGGCCAGCGTCGGAGATCTCGTTGGCCGCCTTGAGCGACCCCTCCTTGCCGATGCCGACGTCCTCGGGGTTGTACCCGGTGGCCTCGTCGTAGGAGAAGATGTAACCGCCGAACGACGTCAGGATCGGCTCCATGTGGTAGGCGTCACCGAGCTCGCCGACGGGCAGGTTCAGGGCCGACTCGACCTTGCCGGCGTCCACCGCGGCCTGGCCGATGTCGATGGCCTCGTCCATGGTGGCCACGTCCTTGTCCGCGATCTCGGCGTTGCGGTAGAGCGCCAGCGCCTCGATGCCGTAGGGCACGCCGTACAGCTTGCCGTCGTAGGTGGTGGCCTGGACGGCCTTCTCGGAGTAGCCCGACAGCTCGTCCGGGGCGAGGTTCAGGGGCACGATGGCGCCGTTCTGCACCAGGTTCCCGAACCAGTCGTGGGCGCCGACCACCACGTCGGGGCCGTTGCCGGCCGCGTCGGCGGTGACGAAGGCACCCTGGAGGTCCTCCGAGATCGCCTGCACCTTCACCGTGATGCCGTTGGCCTCGCCGAACGCGTCGGCCACCGCCTTGACGCCCTTGAGCTTGAGCGCGTCGGTCCAGATGAGCAGGTCGGCATCCCCGCCGCCTCCGTCCGAGGGCTCGGAGGAGGCAGAGGTCCCGTCGGACGCGCTGCTCTCTGCGGAGTCTCCGTCGTCGTTGCCGCCGCAGGCGGCGACCAGGGCCACCGCCAGCAGGGCCGGGCCGATCTTTCGGGCGATCTTGAGCATGGGCCAGAATTCCTTCCGAGGAATGGTGTGAGGCGCGCCACACGCTAGCAGTCCCGTTTCATGACGGAAAGACTCCTGCAAGAAGTTTCAAGAAGTGGCGTAAGTCACTAAGGTGTCCCGCGTGACAGTCAGGCTCACCGAGATCGCGGCGCGCGCGGGAGTCAGCGTGAGCACGGTCAGCCGCGTCCTCAACGAGAAGCCCGGCGTGAACCAGCACACCCGCCGGCAGGTGCTCACCGCCATCGACGTGCTCGGCTACGACCGCCCGCACCGGCTGCGCCCGCGCTCGGTGGGCCTGGTCGGGCTGGTGATGCCCGAGCTGGAGAACCCGTTCTTCCCGCGGTTCGCCCACCTGGTGGAGACCAACCTCAGTCGCCACGGCTTCGCGCCCGTGCTGTGCAGCCAGACCCTGGGCGGGGTGCACGAGGACGACTACGTCCAGATCCTCCTCGAGCACGCCGTCTCGGGGATCATCTTCGTCTCGGGCATCCACGCGATCGCCGACAGCCAGCCGGACCGGTACCTCCGCCTGGTGGACCTCGGCCTGCCGATCGTCCTGGTCAACGGCCTGATCCCGAAGGTCCCCGCCCACTTCGTCTCCACTGACGACGCGGCGAGCGTGGAGCTCGGGCTCCAGCACCTCGACCACATGGGCCACCGGCGCATCGGCATCGCCCTGGGGCAGGCGCGCTACGTGCCGGTGCAGCGGAAGGCAGAGGCGTTCCGTGCCGGTCTGCGCGCGCGCGGCCTGGTGCCCGACGACCTGGCGGTGGACGACCTCGTCGAGTGCACGGCGTACACCGTGGAGGGGGGCGTGGTGGCCGCGCAGCGCCTCTTCGAGCGCGGGGTCACCGGCATCCTGTGCGGCTCGGACGTGATCGCCCTCGGCGTCATCCGGGCGGCCCGGCAGGCCGGGCTGCGGGTGCCCGACGAGCTCTCCGTCGTAGGGAGCGACGACAGCCTGCTGGTGGAGTTCACCGATCCTCCCCTCACGACGATCCGGCAGCCGGCCGCGGCCCTGGCCGAGGCCGCCTGCCGCGAGCTGGTCGACCAGATCGCCGGGGCCGACGTGCACGTCGGCGAGGTGCTCTACCAGCCCGAGCTGGTGGTGCGAGCGTCCACCGCGCGGGCGCCGGGCCAGGACGCCACGTGACGTCCGAGGTCGACCAGCCGCGCGTCGAGCACCTGCGCCGCGGCGGCACCAGCGTCGTCGTCCGGCTCGAGCCCGCTGCGCTCCCGTGCGTGCTGCACTGGGGGCCCGACCTCGGCGACCTGGCCGCCGACGACCTGCAGGCGTTGGCGCGCGCCGTCGGCCTGCCCTACGTCGACTCGGTGGTCATGAGCCAGGACGCGGTGGCCGTGCTGCCGCAGCACTCGGCCGGCTGGACCGGCCGCCCGGGTCTGCTCGGCAGCCGGGCCGGGCGGGCGTGGTCGGTGACCTTCGACGAGGTGACCCACGACGTGGAGGACGGGCTGCAGGACGGGGGCGACGGGGCGGTGCGGCTCCGGAGCGTGGGCACCGACGGCCCCGGAGCGCTGGCGGTCACCACCGAGCTCGAGGTGCTGCCGACCGGGCTGGTGCGGCTGCGCGCGGCGGTCCGCAACACCGGGGACGCGCCGTACGAGGTCGCCCACCTGGAGCCGGCCCTGCCGGTGCCGGCCGAGGCGGCCGAGCTGCTGGACATGGCCGGTCGGCACACGCACGAACGGACGCCGCAGCGCCGGCCGTTCGACCTCGGCCAGTGGGTGCGCGAGGCCTGGGGCGGCCGCCCCGGTCACGACGCCGCCACGATGATGTGCGCCGGGCACCCGGGCTTCGCCTTCCGCACCGGCCGGGTCTGGGGCGTGCACCTGGCCTGGAGCGGCAACCAGGTGCTCAGCGCCGAGCACTCCTTCACCGGATGGCGGCTGCTGCGCGGTGGCGAGCTGCTGCTGCCCGGCGAGGTCCGGCTGGCCCCGGGCGAGGAGTACGCGTCGCCGTGGCTGGTCGGGTCCTGGGGCGAGGGCCTCGACGAGCTGTCCGGCCGCTTCCACCGCCACCTGCGGTCCCGGCCCGAACACCCCCGCGGTCCCCGCAAGGTGCTCCTCAACACCTGGGAGGCCGTGCTCTTCGACCACGACCTCGACACGCTGGTCGCGCTCGCCGAGCGGGCCGCCGCCACCGGCATCGAGCGGTTCGTGCTCGACGACGGCTGGTTCCGGCACCGACGCGACGACCGCGCGGGCCTCGGAGACTGGTACGTCGACGAGAAGGTGTGGCCCGACGGGCTCCATCCACTCGTGGACCGCGTGCACGACCTCGGCATGGACTTCGGCCTGTGGTTCGAGCCCGAGATGGTCAACCTCGACTCGGACCTCGCCCGCGCACACCCGGACTGGGTCTTCGGGACTGACCACGGCCCGGGCATCGCCTCGCGTCACCAGCACGTCCTCGACCTCGGTCACCCCGAGGCGTTCGACCACCTCCTCGAGCGGATGTCCGCGCTGGTGACGGAGTACCGCATCGCGTTCATCAAGTGGGACCACAACCGCGCGCTGGTCGACGCCGGGCACCGACCCGACGGGCGACCTGGCGTGCACGTCCAGACCGAGGCGGTCTACCGGCTCATGGACGCGCTGCGGACGCGGCATCCCGCGCTCGAGATCGAGTCGTGCTGCGGCGGTGGCGGCCGGGTCGACCTCGGCGTCCTCGAGCACACCGACCGGGTGTGGGTCTCCGACTGCATCGACGCGCACGAACGCCAGCGGATGGTGCGGTGGACGGGGCTGACGCTGCCGCCCGAGCTGATGGGCACCCACGTCGGGTCGAGCCCGGACCACACCACCGGCCGGTCGCACGACCTGGACTTCCGCGCCGGCACCGCCATCTGGGGCCACCTCGGGGTCGAGTGGGACCTGACCACCCTCACCGATGCCGAGCTGGCCGGGCTGGCGGGGTGGATCGCGTTCTACAAGCAGGAGCGCGACCTGCTGCACAGCGGCGACGTCGTGCACGCGGACCTCGCCAACCCGGCGCTGCTGCTGGAAGGCGTGGTCGCGGCCGACGGCAGCGAGGCGCTCTACCGGCTGGCGGCCCTGGACCACACCCTGACCTGGCCACCGGGCCGGGTCACCCTGCCGGGCCTGGACCCGGAGCGTGCGTACGCGGTCTCGGCCCAGGCTCCGGGCGACGCCGCGGTCCGCGGCGCCGCGGGAGTGCCCGGCTGGTCGGCCGCCGGGGTGACCATGACCGGCCGGGTGCTCGCCGAGGTCGGTCTCCAGGCGCCGTTGCTCGCCGTGGACCAGCTGGTGCTGATCAGGGCCCGGGCGGTGGGCTGATGCCGACGTACGCCGCCTTCCTGCGGGCCATCAACCTCGGCGCCAAGCGGAAGTTCCCCAAGGACGCGATCAAGGCGGCGGTCGAGGCCGCCGGCGGGACCGACGTCGAGACCTACATCAACACCGGGAACGTCCGGCTCACCACCTCGCTGCGCTCCCGGGCGAAGGTGGAGGCGGCGCTGGAGAAGGCCTTCCGCGCCGACCGGGGCTTCGAGGTGCCGACGATGGTGTTCACCCTCGCCGAGCTGGCCGACGTCGCGGCGTACGCCGAGCAGCTCCGCGCCGAGCACGGCGAGCCGAAGGCGCACTACGTCGCGCTCTTCAAGGACCCGCCGACGGCCGCCGCCGTGCGAGCCCTCGCGGAGGCGGAGTTCGAGGGGGAGCGGGCCTTCGTCGAGGGCCGGGCCGCCCACGGACTGCTGTACCTGCCGTTCAACGAGAGCAAGCTCTTCACCAGCAAGGTCTTCGCCGGGCTCGGCACGGCCACCTCCCGCAACCTGACCGTGGTCCGCGCGCTCGCGGAGAAGTGGGGCTAGCCCGGGTCCGGGACCGGCACCCGGTCGAGAGTCCGGACGGAGCGTGAGCTGAGCGTGGCGAGCGCGACCGCGACGTACACGAAGCCGCTGACCAGGACGACCTGCTGGGCGCCGAACGCCTCCCCGAGGGGGCCGAAGACCAGCTGGCCGATGGGGATCGCGACGAACGAGCCGAGGGCGTCGTAGGAGTAGGCGCGCGAGAGCATCCGCTCCTCGATGTGCTCCTGCATCGCGAGGTTCCACCCGAGGCCGAACAGCTCCATGCCCATCCCGGCCGCGAAGGCCCCGAGGACCAGCATCGGCAGGTGCGGGTGGAGACCCATGATGATCATCGGGACCCCGAACACCGACATGCCGAGCATGCCGACCAGCAGCGGCCGGCGGAGCCGGACCCGGCTCAGCACCAGGGTCATCGCGAGCAGTCCGACGGCCTCGGCGGACAGCACGAAGCCCCAGCCACGCTCGCCGATGGTCTCCTTCGCGATGCTGGGGCCGAGGGTGAACCACGCACCCGCGTGGATCGCGTTCAGCAGGCCGAACGCGAGCACGATCAGCCACAGCCACGTGTGCCCGGTGAAGACGGTCCAGCCCTCCCGCAGGTCGGTCAGCACCGACGTGCGCTCGGCGCGGGCGGGGCGGGCGGGGACGTGCACCTTGATGAGCAGCGCCCCGGCGACCAGCCACGAGACCGAGTCGAGCGCGAGCGCGACGCCCGGACCCAGGGTGACCACCAGCACGGCGGAGACCGACGGGCCGATGATGGCCAGGCCGGCCCGTTGCATCGACAGCAGCACGTTGGCCTGCTGGAGCTGGCTGCGGGGCACCAGGCTCGGGACCACGCTCGCCATCGCGGGGAAGCTGGCGGCGGCGAGGGCGCCGTTCACGGCGGTCAGCGCGATCAGCTGCCAGAGCTGGATGTCTCCCCGGAGGACCAGGAAGGCGATGACCCCCTGGGTGAGCCCGGCGCCGATGTTGGTCACGAACAGCACGGTGGTGCGGTCGAACCGGTCGGCGATCACGCCGCCGAGGAGCAGGAAGAGCACGAGCGGGATGCTGTTGGCGGCGAGGACCTGCCCGAGCGTCGACGCGGAGTCGCTGAAGTCGAGGACCGCGAAGGTGAGCGCGACCGGCGCCATCGTGGTCCCGAGCAGGTTGACCAGCCGCGAGGCGAAGAACCAGCGGAAGCGCGGGTCGTGCAGGGGGGCCAGCGCCGACGGGCGCACGCTCGCCGTACTGCTGCTCACGCGGACTGCATCGGGAACAGGGCGACGGTGAGGTTGGCCCGCCTCGTCCCCTCGGTGCGCGGGCGGGCGGGCACCGGCGTGCATCAGGTCGGTGGCCTCGGTGACCAGGGCGAGGGCGCGGTCGTAGGTCGCGGGGTCGACCCACACCTCGGCGTCGGACAGGTTGCCGCGCGGGCCGCCGCGTTGCCGGCCGGCGTACCGACGGACGAGCTCGGTCGCCATGGCGCGGACGTACTGCTCGAGGTGGGCCGGGTCCGGCCGTCGCTCCCCGGCCGGCCGCTGCCAGGGGTGGCGGTAGCGCTTGGCGACGCCACCGCGGATCTTCTCCTCGCCGGCCACCTCGAGCTCACCGGCGTCGAGCAGCACCCGGAGGTGGTACGACGCGTTCGCGTGCGTGATTCCCAGCTCGCGCGCCACCTCGGCCGCGCTCAGCTCCGCGCCGGTCAGCAGGGACAGCATCCGCAGTCGCAGCGGGTGCGCCATCGCCCGCAGCGAAGAGGTCTCGTCCGGTCCGTCCATCGTCACTCCCCAAGGTTCCTTGGACAGTCTGCGCGAATGGGTTCCCTGACTGTCAAACGGTTCTTGGGCGGTCGTGTTGAGTTCCGGCAGATGGTCGCGCGAGTCGGGGGAAATGGTGGCCGGGCGCGGCCATTTGCCCCGACTCACAGGGCCATTTGGCCCAACTCAACGCATCAGACGCGGACGCCGGCGGCGCGCATCTCGGTGAGGGCGGCGGAGGTGGACTCGGGGGCCACGCCGGCGCAGAGGTCGAGGAGGACGCGGGTGGTGAAGCCGGCGGCGACGGCGTCGAGGGCGGTGGCGCGGACGCAGTGGTCGGTGGCGAGGCCGCAGATGTCGACCTGGTCCACCTCGTGGCGGCGCAGCCAGTTGGCAAGGGTGGCGCCGTCGGCGCCGCGGCCCTCGAAGCCGGAGTACGCCGCCTGGTGCTCGCCCTTGAGGAAGATCGCGTCGAAGGGCTGCGGGTCGAGGTTGGGGTGGAAGGCCTCGCCGTCGGTACCCACCCGGCAGTGCACCGGCCACGAGTCTGCGAAGTCGGGGTCGTCGGACCAGTGGTCACCGGGCTCGACGTGGTGGTCCTTGGTGGCGACCACGTGGGCGTAGTCGGGGGCGGTGGGGTCGCGCTTGGTCCAGTGGTGGAGGAGCTCGGCGATGTCGCTGGCGACCCGAGCGCCGCCCGTGACGGGGAGGGAGCCGCCCTCACAGAAGTCGTTCTGCACGTCGACGACGATCAGTGCCCGCTTCATGCGCCCGAGGCTACTGACCCGAGGGCAGCGGCAGCCAGGCGATGACGTCCTGGATCACGTCGTCCCACAGACCCCACTCGTGCACCCCGGGACGGAAGTCGGTGGTGACGTCGGCGCCCAGCGCCCGGGCCTGGTCGGCGAGCCGGGTGTTGGCGTCCATCAGCCGGTCCTCCTCGGTGCCGCAGGCGATGTAGAGCGGCGGCAATGCCTCCGGGTCGGCCTCGGCGAGCAGGTCGTAGAGGTCGTCGTGGGTGGAGAAGGTCCCGTCGAAGACCCGCTGCACGATCTCGGCCCGCTCGTCGCGCAGCAGCAGGCCCCGGACGTCGACGGCGCCGGACAGGCTGGCCACCGCAGCGAAGCGCTCCGGGTGGTGCAGTCCCAGCTTGAGGGCGCCGTACCCGCCCATCGAGAGGCCGGCCACGAAGGTGTCCTCCGGTCGCTCGGAGAGCCGGAAGAACGCCCCGACGATCCTCGGCAGCTCGTCGGACACGAACTGCCAGTAGGCGTGGCCGTGCGCCTCGTCGGCGTAGAACGAGCGGTGCACGGCCGGCATCACCACGGCCAGCCCGCGCGCCGTGGCGTAGCGCTCGATCGAGGTGTAACGCAGCCAGGCGGTGTGGTCGTCGGAGAGCCCGTGCAGCAGGTAGAGCACGGGTACGCCGTGCCCCTGACCGGCCGCCGAGACGTCGACGGAGCTCACGCCGATCTGCTCCTCTGTCGTCTGCGGGAGGACGACCGTCATGGACGTCCCGACCTCGAGGGCCTCGGAAAAGAAGTCGCAGGTGATCAGGGCCATGAGATCAGCCTGTCAGGTGGATGGTCTCGATGACCGGCTCGCCGCGGCTGAGCTGGGTGGCGGCGAGCGGCAGCTCGGCGCGGGCGGCGAGGTGCCGGGCCCGCGCGTCGGCGAGGGGCTCGCGGCCGACCACCTCGCCGTCGCGCACCAGCGGGACCAGCAGCGAGCGGTCGTCGCCGTCGTCCACGGGCGGCGTGCCGATGCCGATCACCTCGGCCTCCGCGGTCCCGGACGGGTCGCGGCGGCGCAGCGCGAACTTGCGGCCGCCGATCGAGATCTTGTCGACGCTCTTCTTGGCCACCGACACCAGCTCGCCGCCGGACTCGCTCTCCCGGGCGACCAGCTTGTAGACGAAGCCGCTGGTCGGGTGCCCCGAGCCGGTGACCAGCTGGGTGCCGACGCCGTAGCCGTCGACGGGCGCGGACGCGAGCGAGGCGATGGCGTACTCGTCGAGGTCGCTGGTCACCACGATCCGTGTCTTGGTCGCGCCCAGCGAGTCGAGCTGGACCCGCACCTGCCGGGCCAGCTCGCCGAGGTCGCCCGAGTCCAGCCGGACCGCGCCCAGGTCGGTCCCGGCCACCTCCACGCCCAGCCGGACCGCCTCGGCCACGTCGTAGGTGTCGACCAGGAGCGTGGTGCCCACGCCGAGCGAGGTCACCTGGGCGCGGAACGCGTCGGCCTCGTTGTCGTGCAGCAGGGTGAACGAGTGCGCCGAAGTACCGGCGGTGGGCACGCCGTAGCGCTGCCGCGCGGCGAGGTTGGAGGAGCTCGCGAACCCGGCGACGTATGCCGCGCGGGCGGCCGCCACGGCCGCCTCCTCGTGGGTGCGGCGCGAGCCCATCTCGATGCACGGCCGGTCCCCGGCGGCCTGCGTCATCCGCGAGGCCGCCGAGGCGATCGCGGAGTCGTGGTTGTAGATCGACAGCAGGAGGGTCTCGACGACGACCGCCTCGGCGAACGTCGACTCGACCACCAGGAGCGGGGAGTCGGGGAAGTACGCCTCGCCCTCGGCATACCCCCAGATGTCGCCGCGGAACCGGTAGTCGGCCAGCCACTCCAAGGTGGGCTCGTCGACGACCCGGCCCTCCCGCAGCGTGGTCAGCGCCTCGTCGTCGAAGCGGAAGTCCTCGAGCGCGTCGAGGGCCCGACCGACGCCCGCGACCACGCCGTACCGACGACCCTCGGGCAGTCGGCGGCCGAACAGCTCGAAGACCGACCGGCGACCGGCGGTGCCGCCCGCCAGGGCCGCCTGCAGCATGGTCAGCTCGTAGTGGTCGGTGAGCAGCCCGGTGGAGGCGCGAGTCGACGTCACGCCGTCAGCGTAGGGCCCGACTCTCGCGGGCGGATGTGCCACGATGACAGGGTGTCCGCTCCGAGCCCGGTCGAGGTGGAACCCGACGTCCGCCCCGACGAGAACACCTTCGTGGTCAAGCCCTGGGTGACCATCGTCTGGAACGACCCGGTCAACCTGATGTCGTACGTCACGTTCGTGTTCACCAAGTACTTCGGGTACGACAAGAAGAAGGCCGAGAAGCTGATGCTCGAGGTGCACCACGACGGCAAGTCCGTGGTCAGCACCGGCTCCCGCGAGGAGATGGAGCGCGACGTGCAGGCGATGCACGAGTACGGCCTCTGGGCGACGATGGAGCACGACTCTTGAGCGGTTTCGCGCGGCACCGCCGCAGCGGCCGGGTGATCGCCACCTTCACCGGCTTCGAGGCGGACCTGCTGCGCTCGCTGACGTCCCAGCTGGTGGAGCTGCTGCGCAACGAGCGCGCGGCGCCGACCGGCGGCGACCCGCTCGAGGCGATGTTCGACTTCTCCGGGCCCACCTCCGAGCCCGAGGACCCGGTGCTGCGCCGGCTGTTCCCGACCGCGTACCCCGACGACGAGGAGGCGGCCGCGGAGTTCCGTCGCTTCACCGAGGGAACGCTGCGCGACGGCAAGGCGGACGCCGCGGCCGCCATCATCGACGCGCTGGAGGAGGCCGGGCTCCCGCCGCTGCTGGAGGAGGAGGGCCTGGTCATCGACGTCGAGCTCGACGAGGGCGAGGCTC
>CAWBRP010000011.1:0-152802 GCA_963791275.1 uncultured Actinomycetota bacterium | reverse complement strand
CGCGACATCGGCGGCCGACGCCCGCTCGGTGGTCACCACGCGGCGGCGGACGGGCCGCATCGGCGCGAGGATCGCATGGGTCAGCACGCTAGTTCCACGCGTGGGGGAGGCCGGGGGTTTACACGCCCGTTGCCGCGACTTTGTTGCGGAGGCCCAACTAGAGTGAGCCCGTGGCCAGCGTCGTCTGCATCTTCTGCGCGATCGTCGCGGGGGACATCCCCGCCGACGTCGTGCACGAGACCGACGGTGCCCTGGCCTTCCGCGACCGCGAACCGCAGGCGCGGACGCACGTGCTCGTCATCCCGCGAGCCCACCACGAGAACGCCGCCGCCCTTGCGACGGCCGACCCCACGGCCCTGGCGGAGCTCGTGCTCGTCGCGGCCGAGGTCGCCGAGAAGGACGGGCTCGACGGGGCCTACCGCCTCGTCTTCAACACCGGCGCCGAGGCCGGCCAGAGCGTCTTCCACGCCCACCTGCACCTGCTCGGCGGGCGCCCGATGACGTGGCCCCCCGGATGAGCCCGGTGCGCAGCCTCCTCGCCCTGGCCGCGACGGCCGCCTTGCTGATGGCCGGCTGCGGGCCGGCCGAGACCGACGACCAGCCGACTTCCTCGGCCGGGACGTCGGCGAGCCAGGCCGCGGAGGCCGACCAGAGCCACGAGGGTCACGACCCGGCCGCGACTCCGACACCCACGACCCAGCCCAAGCCCCTGCGCGCCGGTGAGCGGCGGGTGACGTTGGCGATGCCGGAGGCGTACACGCCGTCCGCGCCCAACGGCATCGGCACCGATGACTACCGCTGCTTCATCCTCGACCCGAAGCTGAAGAAGGACGCCTTCCTCACCGGCACCAACATCCTCCCGGGCAACCCGGAGGTGGTGCACCACGTCATCATGTTCAAGCTGCCGCCCGAGGCGAAGTCGTACGCCGAGGACGCCGACGCGGCCGAGCCGGGCCTCGGCTGGACCTGCTTCGGCAACACGGGCTTCGGCAGCGGACCCGGCGAGCAGCTCGACAACGCGCAGTGGCTGGGCGCGTGGGCTCCGGGCGGCAAGGAGGCGGTCGCCGCCAAGGGCTACGGCACCAAGCTCACCAAGGGCACCCAGGTCGTCATGCAGGTGCACTACAACCTGCTGAACGGCGAGCAGCCCGACATCTCGGCCATGCAGCTGCGGCTGGCCCCCGGGAACGCCGACCTGACGCCGCTCGAGACGATGCTGCTGCCGGCGCCGGTCGAGCTGCCCTGCCGGCCGGGCCACGACGCCAACCCGCTGTGCGACCGCGACGCCGCCGTGGCCGACGTGAAGGCCCGCTTCGGCTCGGGACCCGGGTCCACCAACGACGTGCTCTACCTGCTGTGCGGGGGCAAGGCGAAGCCGAGCCAGACGTCGAGCTGCTCGCGCTACATCAACCAGCCGACCACCATCCGCGCGGTCGCCGGCCACATGCACCTGCTGGGCCGGTCGATCAAGATCGAGGTCAACCCCGGCACCCCGCGGGCCAAGACGATCCTGGACATCCCGATCTGGGACTTCGACAACCAGGGGGCGACCGCCATCCCGCCGATCCACCTGGATCTCTACGACACGGTCAAGGTCACCTGCACGCACAAGCAGTGGCTGCGTGACGACCAGCCGTCCTTCGAGACCCAACGCGAGGACCGGTACGTGATCTGGGGCGAGGGCTCCACCGACGAGATGTGCCTGGGGATCGTCACCGTCACGCATCCCTGAGCCACGACCCGGGCGGTCGCCAAATGGTTGGTGCTGCGGCCCGGACACGGCCATGCTCGGCGCCATGGCCGTCCACGTGCACAACATGACCTTCGACTGCGTCGACTCCCGAGCCCTCGCCGGCTTCTGGTCGACCCTGACCGGGTGGAACGTCTACTACGACGACGACCCCGAGGTGATCGTCGCGCCGACCTTCCCGTACGACGGCACCGGCTTCCTCTTCATCCCGGTGCCGGAGGGCAAGACCGCCAAGAACCGGCTGCACCTCGACCTGTCCCCGGACACCGGCACTCGCGACGAGCTGGTCGAGGTCGCCGTCGGCGCGGGGGCGACGGTCGTCGGCGACCACCGCCAGGACGACGGCTCGGGCTGGGTGACCCTGACCGATCCCGAGGGCAACGAGTTCTGCATCGAGCGGGGTACGGCGGAGCGCGGGCCCGCACAACCCCGGCAGTTCCGGATCGGCTGAGCCGGCTCAGCCCTTGGCGCGACGGCGCCGCCAGGCGAAGACCCGGTCGACCGGCTCGTCGGCGAGCGGCTCGGTCTGCTCCCACAGCCGGCGCCAGGCGGCGACCTGCGGACCACCCGGGTCCGGTGTGGTGTGCGAGGCCGTGCGCCGGCGTGCCTCCCACCAGGTCGAGGAGTCCTCGTCGAGCAGGGCGGCGATCGCGTCCTTGACCCGCTGCGCGAAGTCGCGCACCGACTCGTCGGGGAACGGTTGGATCGGCGTCCCGAAGCGCACCGTGAGCAGCCGCCGCCCGGGCGCGGGCCAGTTCCGCCCGCGGGGCATCGCCGCGAAGGTGCCGCGGTGCGCGATCGGCACGACGGGGACGCCGTGCTGGTGCGCGAGCATCGCCGCCCCCATCCGGAAGGTGCCCATCCAGCCGTCCTGGGAACGGGTGCCCTCGGGGAAGATCAGCAGCGACCAGCCCTCGTCGAGCACCTCGCCCGGCGTGGTCGCCATGGCGCCCCCGCGCCGGTCGATCGGGAAGGTGTTGAACAGCACCGACGACCCGACCGCGCGCCACCACGTGTCGAAGAAGTAGTCGGCCGCGGCCGCGACCGCGGTCTTGCGGCGCCATGCGTCCGGCAACGAGAGCAGCACCAGCGGGGTGTCGAGGTGGGAGGCGTGGTTGGCCGCGAAGATCACCGGTCCGGTCAGCCGCTCGAAGACGTCGAGCCCGCGGACCTTGGTGCGCACCTGCGAGCGGAACACCGGCTCGAGGCCGGCCTTCTGCACCACCTCGCGGGCCGCGATCGCGGGCTTGCGACGGGCCCAGTCGGAGCGGAACACCGTCGACTGCGTCTCGGGCACCCACGGCTCGGCCGAGCGCGGCACCTGCGAGCGCCGGCCCCACCGGAAGCCGCGGGCCGCCTGCCGGACGTCCTCGACGCCGCCGCGAATCAGGTTCATTTCACGTCGGCGATCATGTGCGGCGGGTTGTGCAGGTAGGTGATCGACGGGCTGGGGCCGACGGTGTCGGAGGCCATCTCGAGGGCGTCCACGAGGGTCGACGCGGCCCGGAACCCCATCCGTGCCGCGGCCTTGCGGTTGCCGCCCACCCAGATCACGTCGTCGACGTGGTCCATCGCGTGCGCCGCCCAGTACCACATGTAGAACGGGTGGACGCCGTGGTAGGCGTGCGAGGTCCGGTAGAGGTGGATGTACCACGGGTCCTCGGCGAACTGCGCCTCGTACTTCTGGCCGACCACCGCCGGGTCGGTCGTCTCGGCGAGGACCTCCTCGTAGAAGTCGACGTACGACGGGTGGTGCAGCTGGTTGAAGCCCTCGTTGAGCGGGTGGTAGAGGATCACCGCCCCGCCGCGCCGGACCACTGGCTTCCCGCGGTAGGAGTTGAAGTAGTAGCCCAGGCCCATGCAGGTGGCCAGCACCGGGTTCATCGACGAGTTGACGTTGTAGGGCCCGAGGTAGGGCACCCCGAGCACCAGCACGTCGGACTGGCCCTGCACCTCGACGAGCTGCTGCTCGTGCACCTTGGCGATGGTGAGCTCGTGCACCGGCTCGACGGCGCCGGCGTTGATGCCGGTCAGGCCGTACGGCGAGCGCATGTCGTGGAAGAGCTTGTGCTTGAGCCGGGCCGGGGCCGCGGCGAGCCCGCGGCGCATGCCGAGCATCGTGGCCTGGTCGCGGATCGACCACTCCCACTCGCGCTTCATCAAGAAGTCGTAGGGCTTGGGGAAGACGTTGTTGTCGACGCTGGTCTCGATCTGGAAGACCTTGACGTGCTCGCCGATCAGTCGGCCCATCCGCCACGCGGAGGCGTGCAGCTCGGAGTTCTTGTGGTCCATGAAGGACCGCGAGTTCACCATCGTCTCGTTGTTGTGGTGGTGCCGCAGCGAGCGGTACGACGACAACCCGACGCCGACCGACTTGTGCCCGCCCTCCATCGGGACCAGCGTGATGTTGATGTAGATGAGCAGGTCCGACTCGGCGGCCCGCTTGTTGGTGACGACGTGCTCGTCCTTCTCGGTCTTCCCGAGGAAGACGAGGTTGTCGTGGTCCTCGGCGTCGTGGTTGGTCAGCAGTCCCTGGCCGTAGAAGGACCGGAACACCCGCTCGCCGACGATGTGCTCGAGCTCCTTGGCGGTGAGCCGCCGGTGGAACGCGTTGGCGGAGATCAGGGCGACGTCGTCGACGCCCGCGTCGGCGGCCATCGTCAGCACCTGCTCGATGATCCGCTGCCGGATGTCGGGCGCCTTCATGGTCGGCAGCGTCAGGGAGACGTCGTCGAAGGCGATCGTGAGCCGCATCCCGGACGTCAGCAGCTCGGGCAGCGGCTCGATGTCGACGGGGTTGAGCAGGGCGTCGCGGATGGCGCCCTCGACGTCAGGAACGGTGCCGATCGACTCGTTCGGGTAGACCACCCGGGTGCCGAGCGGGAAGTCCTCCATCCGGAAGCCGAGGCCCTCGTGGACCAGCAGAGGTGGCGTGCGGTCGTCCACCTCGAGCACGAATCCGGGTCGGGACATGGGGTCAGCCTCGCTTCCTGGGGTCGAACGCGACCTTGACGGTGCCGAGCCGCCCGGCCGACTGGGCGTGGTCGAGTGCCTCGCGCCAGCGATGAAGGGGGTACGGCGCCACCGTCTTCGCCAGCGTGGCCACGGTGTCGTGGCCGGCCAGCTCGAGGGCGACGTCGAAGGAGCTGCGGCCGTCGGCGGCCGGCTCCGACTGTGCGGACGCGTACGTCCCCACGATCTCGAGCTCGCGGAACCACGCCGCCGAGAGATCGGCCGCCGCGGGCATCCCCGAGAGGACCACCCGCCCGCCGGCCTTGGTGGCGTGCATCGCGGTCTCCAGCGACTCCTTGCTGCCCACGGCGTCGAAGGCGAGGTCCACACCGCCCAGCAGGTAGCCCCGCGAGTACTCGGGCTCGAGCTGGAAGGCGCCACTGAGGCGTCGGACCCGGCGCAGCACCTCCTTGGGCGTGACGACCTCGGTAGCACCGAAGTCGAGCGCCAGCTCGCGCTGGTGGCCGTGCTTGGCGACGACGATGATCTCGCCGGCCGATGTCAGCTCGCGGAGCGCGAGAGTGGTCAGCAGGCCGACGGAGCCGGCGCCGCTGACCAGCACCCGGGCGTTGGTGGGCACGTTCGCGCGCAGCGCCGAGTGGACCGCGCAGGCGATCGGCTCCACGAGCACGGCCTGCTCGTCGGAGTAGCCCTCGGGCACCGGGTGCAGCTGGCTGCGGTGCGCACTCAGCTGCTGGCCCCAGCCGCCACCGGTGGTGGTGCAGAAGCCGGTCTGCAGACCGGGAGCGAGGTGCCCGACGGTGATCCGGCTGCACCGGTTGGTCGCCCCGGTCGCGCAGTCGGTACAGGGCTCGATACCGCGCGCGGCGCAGGTGAGCACCGGGTCGATCACCACGCGGGTGCCCTTGGGCAGGTCCTCGCAGTCCTCCATCAGGTCGGCGACGACCTCGTGACCGGGCACGAACGGGAAGGACACGACCGCCGAGAAGTAGAGGCTGGTCTTGCCCGACACCGCGCCGAGGTCGGAACCGCAGATCCCGGAGAGCCGGGTGCGCAGCCGCGCCCAGCCCGGCTTGTCGACGCGCGGCGGTTCGATGGTGACCAGCCGGATCGGGTGCGCCATCCCGGCGACCAGGGGCAGCCTTCCGCCCAGGGACTTCCCCGCGACGGTCCGGGGCAGGGAGCGGAACATCTCCAGTGCCAGCATCATGAGGACTCCCAGGCGGGGTTGAGCGGGCGCGCGGCGGCGTCGGGACTCGCCCAGTCGACGATCGTCCAGTGGCTGCGTCGCGCGTGCCGGAAGAGGGGTACGTCGGGCCGCACGACGACCGGGTTGCCCACGGCGGCCAGCAGGGGCAGGTCGGAGTGGGAGTCGGCGTAGGCGAAGGACTGGGCGAGGTCGAGCCCGTGGGCCGCGGCGTGACCCTCGATCCAGGCGGCCCGGGACTCGCCGACCAGGGGCGAGGAGCTGAGGTGGCCGGTGCAGACCCCCCGGTCGTCCACGGACAGCTCGGCGGCCTCGACGTGGTCGAAGAGCGGGGCGAGCGGCCGGGTGAGCGGTCGGATCGCGCCGGTGATCAGGACCGTCCGGTGGCCGGCGCGGCGGTGCTCGCGGATGCGACGGACGGCGTCGGGGGAGAGACGGGACAGCACGTGGGTGGTCAGGTGCTTGTCGACGATCTCCTCGAGGTCGGCGAGGCGGGCGCCGGCGTACTCGCGGTAGACCGTGCGCAGGAAGTCGCTGCGGTCGCGGCGCTCCGCCTGCACCATGCTCGGCACCTTGGTGGCGATCCGGCCGAGCTGGCCGAGACGTTCGGTGCCGGACAGCTCCTGGAGCCGCAGCCAGAGGAAGCCCTCGATGACGTTGGAGGACAGCAGCGTCCCGTCCATGTCGAAGAACGCCGCGATCCCCTCGCCCGGGACCGCCGCCCGCGGCACGTTGCGCTGCGGGCGCTTGGTGGCCATCCGGCGCTCGTCCAGCTTGCGGATCGGCGCGGTGACCGCGGGGCAGTGGATGTCCTTGAGGTAGACGTCCCAGTCGATGACCGCCGTGTCGAAGGCGAACGCGTGCTGGTCCTCCGCGGAGAGCGACCGGTACAGCGCCAGCGTCGAGGAGTCGTCGAAGCGCAGCTCGGCCTGGGCGTACTCGCGGTAGAGGTCGAGGTAGCGGCGCAGGAACTCCAGTCGCCGGCCCTGCAGGTCGAGCTTGCGGACCAGGTCGCGGGTGCGGTCGCTGCGGGGCACGTGCCCGAGGACGTAGTCGGCCGCCTTGTGCGCCCGCTCGCTGGTGCTGAGCAGGCGCTCGACGGCCTGAGCCCCGGGGAACCGCCAGTCGGGCAGCCGGACCGCGCCGCGGTCACCGGTGACGAACGGGTGCTCCTCGAAGTAGTCCCGCACGGCGTAGTAGAGGTTGCGGAAGGTCAGCGGGTTGCGGTCGCCCGACGAGACGTGGAAGTACGCCGGCGTCCCCGGCTCGGGCGGGTGCGCGAGCACCGCCACGATGGCCGCGACCACGTGGTCGACCGGGACGATGTCGACCACGGTGTCGGCCGACGCGGGGAACTCCGGCAGCTCGCCGCGTCCGTAGGCCAGGATCAGCGGCTCGGCCATCTTGAAGCCCTCGATCCAGCCCGGGTAGGGCCGGACCAGGGCGGACTCGATGATGCTCGGCCTGATGATGGAGACCGGGTGGGTGCGCGCGTCCGCCTCGACCACGCGCTCGCCGAGCGACTTGGTGAACGTGTAGCAGTCCGTCCAGCCCAGGCTGCGGGCCCGTTCGGTCCCCAACCGGACCAGCTCGTCCTTGACCCACTCCTTGCGCGCCTCCTCGGTCGCCCGGGCGGCGGTGAGCAGCCCGGCGCGGCTGTGGGTGCGCTCGGCCTTCTTGCGCTGCGACTCCAAGACGGCGGCGGTCCGGGAGCGGTGCTCCACCGACTGCCGCTGCGCCAGGCCCCAGGTGGTCTCGGCGTCGAGGTCGACCTGGTGCTCCACCGGACCAGCCGGCACCCGGCCGCGGCGCCGGCCCGCGACGTACGCCGTCGAGATGTGCACGTAGTGCGCCTGCTCGGTGCGTCCGCCCGCCGTGCGGATGCGCTGGAGCAGCGCCCGGGTGCCGACCACGTTGGTGCGGAAGCCCTCGTCGACCGGCGGGTCGAAGGACACGTCGCCGGCGCAGTGCACCACGGCGTCGAGGTCGTCAGGCAGCGCGGGCACGTCGGCCAGGTCGCCCTCGAGCGCGGTCACCCGCTCGGCCATCAGTGCCTCGACTCCACCGCCCGCCTCGAGCACGCCGGCGAAGATCGGCTTGCGCAGGAGGGCGGCGATCCGGGCCGCGCCGCTGGTGGAGCCCTTGGGCCGGACCAGCAGGGTGAGACGGACGCCCGGGACGTCGGCCAGCATCAGCTGGAGCAGGGCTTCCCCGACGAAGCCGGTGACGCCGGTCAGGAGGACGTGCTTGCCGTCCAGACGCGTCGCGATCCCGTCCGTCATCCACACCTCCGCAATGGGTTGAGCCGAGCCGAGAGTCATTCTGCCCGCGAGCGGACCAACGCCGCGACCCGGTCCGTGGTCGGCTGTCCACCGGACGACGTGGCCTTGATGCGGAACCACCGGCGGTCGCCCACCTCGGTCGCGTCGTTGGTCGTGACCACCAGCCGCAGGGTGACGCGTTGACCGGGCGCGAGCACCCCGGTGCGCAGGCCGTCGCCGGTGAGCCGCCGGCTGACGTCGCGGCCGCCGAGCCACCACGTCCCGCGCATCCCGTGCACCGTCGTCGCGCGCACGGTGAAGCGACCCGCGCCGGCGCCGGCGTTGCGCAGCCGGACCTTGGTGGTCACCCTGCTCGTCGGCGTCAGGACGTGTCGCACCCGTCGGGACCTCGGGCCCGAACTCGCCCGCGCCGACGAACGACCCGTCCGCCGAGCGGATCGCCAGGTCCGGCCGGGCCGGCCCCGGCGCTCGGCGCCGGCGACGGCGGCGCGGCGGCCACGACGTAGGTGTGCCGGCGGACGGTGCGGTTGCCGTCGCCGTCGACGGCGGTGACCTCGAGGGCGTAGATGCCCGGCGTGCTGGTGTCCAGCAGCGCCCCCGAGGTGGTCGAGGCGGCGCAGGAGACCAGGTCGGACCCGCCGCGGTCGGTGCAGCCGTAGTCGGCGCGCACCGCGGACCCCACGGCGTACGTCGCACCGTCGCCCGGTGCGGCGAGGTCGACCCGCGGTGCGAAGGCGTCCGGGACGTCCTCGCGGTAGACGCGGTAGCTGCCCTGACCGGTCGGGGTCTCGAGCTGCCACAGCCGGTGGCCGCTCGGGTCGAGCTCGGTCGCGACGGCGGTCGGTGCCGCACCCCAGCCGATGAGGGTGTTGCCGTTGTCGAGCCGGAACGCCGAACCGGTGAACGGCGCGTAGTGCCCGTCGTCGTACTCGCCGACCAGGGTGGCCGTCATCGTGTCCTCGTCGAGGGCGTACTCGGTGAAGCGGCTGAAGGGCCGCGGCACGGTGGGCCCGGACCGGTCGTCGGGGTCGACGCAGAAGGCGTGACCGTTGGTCGTTCAGGTCGTCGGAGCCGTTGTCGAAGATGACGACGTGCCCGTTGGGCAGCATGCTCGCGGTGTGCTGCGCGCACGGGCCGCCGTACGGGTCGTTGGGGAAGGTGAAGTCGCTGAGCCGGCCGCCCAGCCGCCAGATGACGTCGCCCTGCGCGTAGCCGTCGTGCGCGGTGCGGGCGATCTTGAAGACGGCGCTGAGCCCCCGGAACGACGCGAGGTAGTTGCCGTCGGGCGTCATCGTCACCGAGTTGATGTGGGCGTAGTCGAACCGCGCCCACGGGTCGGTCAGGTCGACGACGGTCTCGTTGTTGCGGTTGACGTGGTCGCCGCTGTTCCAGCTCATGAAGACGCTGCCGTCGGGGTTGATCTCCTGGATGCGCGCATCGATCGCCAGCCCGTTGTCGCTGACCTCGTAGGCGATGAGGACCTCGCTCCCGTCGGCCCGGAGCAGGGAGTCGTGGAAGTCGGTGTTGACCAGCCCGACGGTCCGGTGCCGGGCGATCTCCTCGAAACGGTCGTTCATCTCCACGATGTCGACCCCGTCCCGGCCGGGGCTGGTGGTCGCCACGGCCTGGCTGAAGTGGCCGTTGGGCTGCAGCCTCAGGTCGTGCGAGGCGACCGGCTCGCGGCGGAACCACTTCGGCACGCCGTAGTCGTCGACGACGCTGTGGAACCGGTCCGGGTTGGCGTTCCAGGCGTTGAGGGTGAGCAGCAGGTCGCCCGGGGCCAGGCCGGGGACCGGCCCGGAGCCCTCCAGGTCGGGGTAGGCCGCCGGCAGGTAGATGAGGGAGTGCACCGCCGTGCCGGCGCTGTCGTCGATGAGCACCGAGATCTCGTCACCGGGCACCAGCCCGGTGAGGGTGGTGGCCCCACCGGTGACCGGGCGTCCGTTCACGCGGACCTGGCCCGACGGGTCGCTGGTCGACGCGGTGACCGTGACCGTGCCGGTGCTCCCCGGCCCGGTGCGCAGGGCGTAGCGGCGGATCGCCGGGTCGTACGCCGGGGCCATGGTCACCTCCGGGCCGGTGACGGCGATCGCGTGGACGGGCGGCGCGGCGGCCTCCGCGACGGTCGTGAACGTCCCGGCCCCGGCCTGGGAGAACGTGGCCAGGACGAGCGCCAGCAGCAGCGCGGGCACCCAGAGACGTCGCATGCCCAGACCCTAAGCGGTGGGCGTCACGTTGTCGGTCACTCGTACGGAAGCCAGGCGAGCAGCCGCAGCAGCACGGGGATCCCGACGATGACCAGGAGCAGCGCCCACGCGGTCACCCGGTGCAGGAGCCTGGAGCCGTCGAGCCCGGCCGCGAAGGACACCCAGGCCCCCTCCTCGGTGTTGCGGTCCAGCCCGAGCGCACGCGCGTCGTCGGGCAGCGACGGCGGCTCCCAGGGGCGTGGCAGGTCGGCGGAATGTCCCGGATCCCCGGTCGACTCCAGCCGCCGATCCTCCATCCACTCAGCCTACGACGGTGCGCGGGCCGAGCGACCGGTCCCTGGCCCGCGCCGAGGCGGCAATCGGGTGGGCGACGGACGGGGCCGCCCCGTAGCATTGGGGACGCCACATCACCGATCCAGAAGGGCCGCCCACCCGGGCCTCCATGACCGAATCCTCCACCGGCAACGCCGTCGCGAAGACCCGCCACGTCGTCGTCGTGCCCAACAGCGTCAACATGGTCAGCGTCCTGGGCCCCGGAGATGAGCACCTCGGCCTGATCGAGAAGGCCTTCGAGGCCGACGTGCACGTCCGCGGCAACCGCATCACGCTGCACGGCGAGCCGCACGAGGTGGCCCTCGCCGAGCGGCTCATCGACGAGCTGGTCACGATCATCCGCACCGGCCAGGGCGTCACGCCCGAGACCGTCGAGCGGGTGATCGGCATGCTCCGCGTGGAGACCACGGAGCGGCCGGCCGACGTCTTGTCGCTCAACATCCTGTCCAACCGCGGCCGGACGATCCGCCCGAAGACGCTGAACCAGAAGCGCTACGTCGACTCGATCGACAAGCACACCATCACCTTCGGGATCGGTCCCGCCGGCACCGGCAAGACCTACCTGGCCATGGCCAAGGCCGTGCAGGCACTGCAGGCCAAGCAGGTCAACCGGATCATCCTGACCCGGCCCGCGGTGGAGGCGGGCGAGAGCCTGGGCTTCCTGCCCGGCACCCTCTCGGAGAAGATCGACCCCTACCTGCGCCCGCTGTACGACGCGCTGCACGACATGATCGACCCCGAGACGATCCCCAAGCTGCTGGCCGCCGGCACCATCGAGGTGGCCCCGCTGGCCTACATGCGCGGCCGGTCGCTCAACGACGCGTTCATCATCCTCGACGAGGCGCAGAACACCTCGCCCGAGCAGATGAAGATGTTCCTGACCAGGCTCGGCTTCGGCTCCAAGATCGTGGTCACCGGCGACGTCACCCAGATCGACCTGCCCAGCGGCACCCGCTCCGGTCTCAAGGTGGTCGAGGAGATCCTCGACGGGGTCGAGGACCTGGTCTTCAACCGGCTGACCGCCCAGGACGTGGTGCGGCACCGGCTGGTCGGCAAGATCGTCGCGGCGTACGACGACTTCGACGCGCGCGGGGGCTTCAGCCGAGAACCGCGGGAGAAGCGCCAGTGACCATCGAGGTGCTCAACGAGTCCGGGCTGGACCTGGACATGCAGCAGCTCGCCCGGCTCAGCCGCTTCGTGATGGACCGGATGCGCGTGCACCCGCAGGCGGAGCTGTGCATCAAGGCCGTCGACCAGGACACCATCGCCGCGCTCAACGCGCAGTGGATGGACAAGGAGGGCCCCACCGACGTGCTCGCCTTCCCCATGGACGAGCTCCGGCCGGGCAAGGTCAACGACGAGCCCGAGGAGGGCGTCCTCGGCGACCTGGTGCTGTGCCCCGAGGTGGCCGCGCAGCAGGCCGAGACCGCCGGTCACAGCCGCGACGCCGAGATCGAGCTGCTCACCGTCCACGGCATCTTGCACCTGCTCGGCTACGACCACGCCGAGCCGGAGGAGCACAAGGAGATGTTCGGTCTCCAGGACGAGATCCTGGGGGAGTGGCGAGTCTCGTCGGTCTCGACAGGCTCGACCACCGAGAAACCGACCAAAGCTCATGACCAGCGGGGACATCTGGCTGCTCCTGACGGCCGCGGTCCTCGTGCTGCTGGCCGGAGGCTTCTCGGCCGCCGACGCCGCCCTGGCGTCCTTCTCGCGGGCCCGCGCCGACGAGCTCCTCGAGGAGAACCGACCCGGCGCCAAGTCGCTGGTGCTCCTGCTCGAGGACGCGGCCCGCTACCTCAACACGCTGATCCTGCTCCGGCTCGCCTGCGAGATCGGGGCGATCGTGATCGTGACCCAGCTGGTCCGGGACGCCTTCGACGGCGCGTTCTGGCCCTCGACGCTGACCTCGATCGCCCTCATGCTCGTGGTCTCCTTCGTGGCCATCGGGGTCGCCCCCCGCACCCTCGGCCGGCAGCACGCCGACCGGATCGCGCTGCTGGCCGCCGGCCCGGTCACCGCCATCACCCGGATCCTCGGTCCCCTGCCGCAGCTGCTGATCGTGGTCGGCAACGCGATCACCCCGGGCCGCGGCTTCCGCGCCGGCCCCTTCTCCACCGAGACCGAGCTGCGCGAGCTCGTCGACATCGCCGAGGCCTCCAGCCTCATCGAGGACGCCGAGCGCAAGATGATCCACTCGGTCTTCGAGCTCGGCGACACCATCGCGCGCGAGGTCATGGTGCCGCGCAACGACGTCGTCTACATCGAGCGCTACAAGAACCTGCGCCAGACGCTCTCGTTGTTCCTCAAGAGCGGGTTCTCCCGGCTGCCGGTGATCGGCGAGAACCTCGACGACGTGCTCGGCTTCGTCTACCTCAAGGACGTCGTGCGCCGTGACTTCGACGCGCCGGACGCGGAGTTCACCGAACGCGTCGAGGAGGTCATCCGACCCGCGCACTTCGTCCCCGACTCCAAGCCGGCCGACGAGCTGCTCTCGGAGATGCAGGCGATGCGCCAGCACATCGCCGTGGTCGTCGACGAGTACGGCGGCACCGCCGGCCTCATCACCATCGAGGACATCCTCGAGGAGATCGTCGGGGAGATCACCGACGAGTACGACACCGACCAGGTGGACGTGGAGGTGCTGCCCTCCGGCACCACGAGGCTGTCGTCGCGCTACCCGGTCGACGACCTCGACGAGATCTTCGGCGTCAAGGTCGTCGACGAGGACGTCGACAGCGTCGGCGGTCTGCTCGCCAAGCACCTCGGCCGGGTCCCGATCCCCGGCTCCCACGTGGTCGCGCACGGTCTCCGCTTCGAGGCCGAGGGCGTGACGGGTCGACGGAACCGGATCGGCACGGTCCTGGTCAGCAAGGTCGAGCCGGAGCCCGTCGACTCGGCGGATCACTACGCTGACGCGCATGAGTGACCCGGGCGCCCTGTCCGCCGAGGACGCCAAGCTGGTGACCCTGGCCCGGGCCACCCGGGCCCGGACCCGCGCGGCGGAGGGTGCCGCGGTCCGTGACCTCGACGGCCGGACCTACGCCGCCGCCTCGGTGTCGCTGACCTCCCTGACCCTGTCGGCACTGCAGGTGTGCGTGGCGATGGCGGTCGCCTCGGGGGCCCGCGGGCTCGAGGCCGGTGTGCTGCTGCGCGAGGGGGACGCCGAGGTGGCCGACGCCGACCGGGCGGCGGTGGCCGAACTCGCCGGCCCCGGCGTACCCCTCCACGTCGGCGGACCGAGCGGCGCGATCTCGCTGACGACCACCTCTTGACGCACCCCGCGGCGGACGGGAGTAATTTGTAGCCGTGACGCCGATGCGGGGGCTGGCAGAGCACCGGACCGCTGTCGAGCGACTCCGCGTGTCGTACGCCGCCATCCCACCGCGGGCGCCGGTCCGGCTGGCCAAGAAGACCTCCAACCTGTTCCGACCGCGAGTGGCCACCCGGACGCCTGGCTTGGACGTGTCCGGCCTCGACGGCGTGATCTCCATCGACGCCGGCGCGCGCACGGCCGACGTGCAGGGCATGTGCACCTACGAGGACCTCGTCGACGCGACCCTGCCGCACGGGCTGATCCCCTTGGTGGTGCCCCAGCTGCGCACGATCACCCTCGGCGGCGCGGTCACCGGGCTGGGCATCGAGTCCACCAGCTTCCGCAACGGGCTGCCGCACGACTCCGTCCTCGAGCTCGACGTCCTCACCGGCGCGGGCGAGGTGGTCACCGCCCGGCCCGACAACGAGCACGCCGACCTGTTCGCGGCCTTCCCGAACTCGTTCGGCTCGTTGGGCTACGCCACGCGGCTGCGGATCGCGCTCGAGCCGGTGCGCAGCCACGTCGCCCTGCGGCACCTGCGCTTCGACGACGCCGAGCAGCTGACCAAGACGTTGGCGGCCGTCGTGGAGACCGGCGAGCACGACGGCGAGCCCGTCGACGGGCTCGACGGCGTCTCCTTCGAGCCGGGCGAGCTCTACCTCACGCTCGCGCGGTGGACGGACGCGCCCTCGACGGCCTCGAGCGACTACACGGGCCAGGAGATGTACTTCCGCTCGCTGCAGCAGCGGGAGACCGACCTGCTCACGACCTACGACTACCTCTGGCGCTGGGACACCGACTGGTTCTGGTGCTCGCAGGCCTTCGGGCTGGGCAACCCGCGGGTGCGCCGACTGTGGCCGCGCCGGTGGCGGCGCTCGGACGTCTACCACCGGCTCGTCGCCCTCGACCGGCGCATCGGCCTGGTCGACCGCCTCGACAAGCGGGCCGGGCGTCCCGAGCGTGAGCGGGTCATCCAAGACGTCGAGGTGCCGGTCGAGCAGCTGCCGGCCTTCCTCGCCTGGTTCGACGCGGAGGTCGGGATGCGACCGGTGTGGCTGTGCCCGGTGGTGACCACGCGCGCCTGGCCGACGTACCCCCTGGAGCCGGGGCGCACCTACGTCAACGTCGGCTTCTGGGGCACCGTGCACGTGGGTCCGGACGCCGCAGACGCGCCCCTCAACCGGGCGATCGAGGCACGGGTGCGCGACCTGGGCGGCCACAAGTCGCTGTACTCCGAGGCGTTCTACGACCGCGCGACCTTCGACGCGCTCTACGACGGCGACAACCTCGCAGCCCTCAAGCACCGCTACGACCCCGACGACCGTTTCACGTCCCTCTACGACAAGGTGGTGCGCAGACGATGACCTCCCCTTCCCGCGAGACCCTGCCGGTGGCAGATGCGCTCTCGTCGCTGTTGCGCGACGGGATGCCGCTGCGCTTCACGGCGTACGACGGCAGCAGCGTCGGCCCGCCGGACGCCGATCTCGGGATGCACCTGCGCACCGAGCGCGGACTGGCCTACCTGCTGACCGCACCCGGCGACCTCGGGTTCGCCCGGGCCTACGTCGCGGGCGACCTCGACGTCACCGGGGTGCACCCGGGCGATCCGTACGACCTGCTCGTGCTGCTGATGAACAACCTGCGGTTCCGCGCGCCGAGCCCGACGGAGGCGCTGGCGATCCTGCGCAGCCTGGGCTTCGACAAGCTGCGTCCGCCGCCGGCCCCCAAGGAGGAGGCGCCGCCGCGCTGGCGCCGGGTGATGGAGGGCGTGCGGCACTCCATGGGGCGCGACGCCGAGGTGATCAGCCACCACTACGACGTCTCCAACCGGTTCTACGAGCTCGTGCTCGGGCCGTCCATGACCTACACCTGCGCGGTCTTCCCCGAGCCGGACGCCACGTTGGAGCAGGCCCAGACCGAGAAGTACGACCTGGTGGCCCGCAAGCTCGACCTCAAGCCCGGCCAGCGGCTGCTGGACGTCGGCTGCGGGTGGGGCGGGATGGTCCGCCACGCGGCGCGTGAGTACGGCGTCCAGGCGCTGGGCGTGACGCTGTCGCTCCAGCAGGCGGGGTGGGCCAAGGCCGCCATCGACCGTGAGGGACTCGGGGACCTGGCCGAGGTGCGCCACTCCGACTATCGGGACGTGATCGAGTCCGGCTTCGACGCCGTCTCCTCGATCGGCCTCACCGAGCACATCGGGATCCGCAACTACCCGGCGTACTTCACGTTCCTCCGCGACCGGCTGCGCCCGGAGGGTCGGCTGCTCAACCACTCGATCACCCGCCCGCACAACCGTCGCCAGGACATCGGTCAGTTCCTCGACCGCTACGTCTTCCCCGACGGGGAGCTGACCGGGTCGGGCCGGATCATCACGGAGGCGCAGAACGTCGGCCTCGAGGTCATGCACGAGGAGAACCTCCGTCGTCACTATGCGCTCACGCTCACCGGCTGGTGCCGCAACCTCGTCGAGCACTGGGACGAGTGCGTGGCCGAGGTCGGGGAGGGCACCGCGCGCGTGTGGGGTCTCTACATGGCCGGGTCGCGGCTGGCCTTCGAGCGCAACGAGATCCAGCTCCACCAGGTCCTCGCAGTGAAGACCGACGAGCGCGGCCACGACGGATTCCCGTTGCGCCCTTCGTGGTAGATACCGTGGCCGGGTGAGCACCCCCGCCCGGCAGTACGACGCGACGGTGCTGCGCCGCGAACGGCTGTCGGCGCACCTGGTGCGGCTGGTCCTCGGCGGACCGGGCCTGGCCCCGTTCGCGTCGAGCGGGATCCCCGACGAGTGGGTCGGGCTGGTGGTGCCCGGGCAGTTCCAGAGCCGCTACTACACGGTGCGCTCGTGGTCCGCGGGCGAGCTGACCCTCGACGTGGTGGTGCACGACCAGGGACTGGTCACCGAGTGGGCGACCCGCGACCTCGAGGACGTCGTCGGGGAGACCGTGACGATCACCGAGCCGCGCGGGTCCTTCGCCCTGCCCGACGACGCGCAGTGGCTGGTGCTCGTCGGCGACCTGACCGCGCTGCCGGCGATGGCCCGGATCCTGGAGTCGGTCTCGCTGCCGACCCGGGTGTGGGCCGAGGTCGGCGACCCGCTCGGCGACTACCTCCCCGTGCGGGACGGCGTCGACGTCACCTGGCTGGCGCCGCCGGCCGACACCGACAGCGCGCTGGCCGACGTGGTCGAGTCGATGGACTGGCCCACGGGGCCGGGCTACTTCTGGATGGCCGGCGAGTCCGGCCAGATGCGGGCGATCCGCAAGCACCTGATGCGCGAGCGCCGGGGCACGGCGTACGACGTGATGGGCTACTGGCGCGGGGGCGCGAAGCGGCAGCCGCGGGCTGTCGATCCGGGACCGATCTGGCGGGCCGGCAAGGCCGCCGGGCAGTCCGACGAGCAGATCTGGGCGGCGTACGACGCCGCGAGGGAGTCATGGTGACCGAATCTCGAGAGGGTCGGCCACCGTTCCGGAGCGGCTTCGCCTCGTTCGTCGGGCGGCCCAACGCCGGCAAGTCGACGCTGACCAACGCGCTGGTCGGCACCAAGATCGTGATCACCTCCGACAAGCCGCAGACGACCCGCACGGTGGTGCGGGGCATCGTGCACCGGCCCGACGCGCAGCTCATCCTGGTCGACACCCCGGGCCTGCACCGGCCGCGAACCCTGCTCGGCGAGCGGCTCAACGACCTGGTCCGCACGACGTGGAGCGAGGTCGACGTCGTGGCCGTGTGCTTCCCGGCCGACGAGAAGATCGGCCCCGGCGACCGGTTCATCGTCACCGAGCTGGCGAAGATCCGGCGGACCACGAAGATCGCGGTGGCCACCAAGACCGACCTCGCCACCCCGGAGCGGATCGGCCAGCACCTGATGGACATCCAGCGGCTCGGGGAGGACACCGGCACCGAGTGGGCCGAGATCGTGCCCGTCTCGTCGGTGTCGGGGGACCAGGTGACGCTCCTCGAGGAGCTGCTGATCGCGCTGATGCCCGAAGGACCGCAGCTCTACCCCGACGGCGACCTCACCGACGCGCCCGAGGAGACGCTCGTCGCCGAGCTGATCCGGGAAGCCGCACTCGACGGCGTCCGCGACGAGCTGCCCCACTCGATCGCGGTGGTGGTCGAGGAGATGGGCCTGCGTGAGGACCGGCCGGCCGACAAGCCGTTGCTGGACATCCACGCCAACCTCTACGTCGAGCGGTCGTCGCAGAAGGGCATCGTGATCGGTCACAAGGGCGCCCGCCTGCGCTCGGTCGGCACCGCCGCGCGCCACCAGATCGAGGCCCTCCTCGGCACGCCGGTCTACCTGGACCTGCACGTCAAGATCGCCAAGGACTGGCAGCGCGACCCCAAGCAGCTGCGCAAGCTCGGCTTCTGAGGCGACTCCGGCTTCGGTAAACGGGCCCTTGGGCGTTGCGTCATCACGATCCGCACCTGTAGCCGCGGCTCTTGATGACGCAACGCCGAGATCAGGCCGAGCGGCGAGCCGAGACGTAACCCCGCAGAGGCGAGCGCTGACTCGATCTGCTCGAAGAACTCGTCGGGTGCGACCCGGAGCCCCAGCAGCGGTAGGCGAATCACCGTGGCCCCGCTCAGGGCGACGTTGTTCTGCCGGAGGGCATCGTCGACCTGGTGCCCGGCCCAGGTGTGCTGGATCCCGTCCACCTCGACGACCAGACCCCAGTCGGACCAGTAGACATCGAGGTAGTAGCGGCCACGAGGACCCCTGTCGGTCAGAACGTGCCCACAAGGCGGCCCGGACGGCGGCGACGGCCGGCCGAGCGCGAGGGACGCCACTGCCCGTAGCGACGTCCTCGGCCAGCCGCCACCAGCGCCGACTCGCCATCGACGAAGGCACGCGGGCCGGCCTCGAAGACTGCGCCCCACAACCACGCGGCCTCGGGCACCGGCCCCGTGTGGACGCAGATGCTTTGGCTGAGCAGCCTGCGCCAGCGTGCCGCCTTGACGTTGGCGAGCACCTCGGCGCGGGCCGGCGGCGTAAACCTGACGACGGCTCACCACCCCCGCCTGCTCGGCGGCCAGGGCCAGGACGCGGCGTCTTCGTTGCTCTCGAAGCACCGCGGTTCGCTGCTGTCCTGTCGCGCCCATCGATGACCAGCGTGCCCAACCCGAGCGTCGTCGGCGACCCCTACCAGGGGTGCTGTGGACGAACAGTGCGGCTGCGTCATCAGGACTCGCACCCATGACCGTGGATCGTGATGACGCAACGCTAGTCGGGCGCCCAACAGACGCCGTACCGCTTGCCGGCCCGCCACTGCTCGAGGGTCGGCCACTCGTAGCCCCACCGGAAGTCCAACGGGTCCGGCGCGACCGCCCGCGCGGTGGCGGTGCAGGGCTCCTCGCCGAGCGCCTGGACGGCGGCCGGTCCCGGATAGCGCTCGGTGGTGATCGGGACGGTGCTGAGCGCCCGCCAGGCGTGCCGGCGCGCGCACGAGACGTGCTCGAAGCCGGCGGTGCCGGGCTCGGCCGTGCCGCAGAGCCCGTACTCGTCCTTCCAGCCCAGGCGGCCGAGCAGCCCCTCGAGCCGTCCCTCCAGCGGCGCGAGCGCCCCCTCGGCGGCGAGCGCGATGACGTCGCAGCGGTACCAGTCCTGACCTCGGTCGGCCTGTGCCAGCGTCGGCGTGAACCACACCGGTCGGAACATGCTCAGCCGCAGCGCCTGCTCCGGACCGCCGAGGAACTCCGCGACCCGTCGCGGGCACTCGGCGGCGACCGCCCGCTGCACGCGCGGCGAGTCGATGGAGGCGACCTTTCCCTTCACCAGAGTCCCGACCCGGCCGGCCCAGACGGTACGCAGCGTGTGCGGCCGCGCGCACGACCGCGGCTTGGCCCGGGTCACCGGCGCGAGCGCCTGGTCGAAGGTCAGCCGGTAGCACGCGCGAACGGGCGGCAGCGGCGCCGGGCGCGGGACCTCGGTGGCCTCCACCTCGGCGGATGCGGTCTCGGTCGGCGTCGAGGAGGCGGTCGTCGGCGCGGGGGCGGCGTCCCCGCCGTCGCCGGACCCGGAGCACCCCGCCGACAGGAGGAGCGCCAGCGTCAGCACCCAGGCGGCCGGACGGCGGCTCATGACTCCGTCTTGGCCCAGCACACCGAGCGACGGTTGCCGGCGTCCCACTCGGCCTCGTGGAACCACGTGTAGCCGAAGTCGTAGTCCACCGGGTAGTTGAGCCAGGCGCCCACCGAGTCCGAGCAGAAGTCGCGGGTCCGCACCTCGGCGAGCCGGTCCCCGGGGTAGTCGTCCGCGGCTTCGCCGAGCTTGATCGTCGTGACGGCCCGCCACGCGTGGGCCTCCGAGCAGGGGATCTTGGCCCCCGCATCGACCGACTCGCCGTCGACGCAGACCAGCCACTGGTCGTCGGGCCTGCCGAGCAGGATGCCCTCGGCGCTCTTGGGGAGGTCGACGTACGACGCGCTCTGTTCGCCCCCGCCGATCACGTCGCAGCGGTACCACCGCGAGCCGCCGTCCCAGGCCGCCTCCGACGGCCGGAACCAGGCCCAGCTCAGCACGGTGCGCATGACCAGGCTCTCGTCGGCGCCGAGGAACTTCATGAACGCCGAGGCGCAGGTCTTGTAGGCGTACGCGCCGAGGCCCCGGTCGTCGTACTCGACGTCGGCGAATCGGCTCGGCAGGCTGCCCACGGCGTACGTCTCGGCGGTGTGGTCCGTGCCGCAGTCCACGGCCGTCGTCGAGTTGCTCGGCTCCGCGACGTCCGCCGGGGTCAGGACGCGGCAGGCGCCGAGGGCCGGCATGTCCTCCGTGGTGACCTGCGGGTCGGCGTCGGCGCCACAGCCGGCGGCGAGGACCACGAGGAGGACGGCGCCCGCCAGGCCTCGGGCGTGCGGCACCAGGTCACCTCTGTCGATCACGTCGGGGGTCGCCGGGTCAGTCGGCGATCAGTGCCGCGATGCTACCGCCCACCTCGTACGCCGACGCGACGTGCGTGTCGGTCACCTCACCCAGCACCTCGAGGGTCTCGGTGCTCTGCCGCCAGGGCAGCGCGCCCGCGATCGCGAGCACCGACCGCACCGCGCCGGCCGTGTCGTAGCGCCCGTGCACGTACAGCCCGAAGGGGAGCCGACCACCCAGGGCGGGCGATCCCGACCCGTCGTCGGCCAGCGCGCCGCCGATCCGCAGGAAGCTCGCGTCGAAGAAGTGCTTCAGCGCGCCGCTCATGTACCCGAAGTTCGCCGGCGTCCCGAGCACGATCCCGTCGCACGCCAAGACGTCGTCCGCGCTCGCCTCGAGCGCGGGGCGCACCACGACGTCCACTCCCTCGATCGCGTCGTCGTGCGCCCCGGCGACCACGCCGTCGGTCAGCGCCTGCATCGAGGCGGTGGGGGAGTGGTGGACGACGAGCAGGCGCGGCACGGGTCGAGGCTATCCGCGGCGCTCCGCGAGGGTCCCCGAGCGGACCAGACCAGCGTTGCCGGGCCCGTGCTGCGGTCCTAGCGTCGAAGGACGATCGACCACGGAAGGGGTCCAGATGTTCATCAACCGCAGAGCCGCCACCTCCCTTCTCGGGATCCTGACCCTCGTCGCGGCCACGGCCGCCCTCGGGGCCGCGCCCGCCTCGGCTCGCATCGTCGAGCGGGGCGAGATCCATGACACGTTCAACGGGAGCATCGACGACTTCTGCACGGACGGCCTGACGGTCGACGTCGCCGCCACCATCGACGGCCGCTACCAGGTGAACTCCCGGGCGCCGGGCGGCTTCTGGTACTACCTCGAGAAGACCACGGTCGTGCAGGTGTACACCGACCCGGTCACCGGCAAGAAGATCACCGACATCCAGCCCAACACGCTGAACAAGGACCTGTCGATCACGACCAGCGCGGACGGCAAGACGGTGACCGTCATCGCCCTGCTCACCGGTGGCGACCGGACCTACGGCAACACCGGGAAGCTGATTGCCAGGAACTCCGGCCAGGTCCGCTTCCAGATCGTCTTCGACGCGGTCACCGGCGAGGAGCTCTCCAACACGCTCGTCTTCGGCTCCACGGGCACCAACGACGACTTCTGCGCGGCGGTCCTCGCCGACTGGGGGATCGCCTGACGGCGCGTGACCGGCTCAGCCGGCGAGGCACTCCTGGAGCGGAGCCATCGCCTCGCCGGCCGCGGCCTGGTCCTCGGAGAACGTGGCCGTGAAGAAGTCGGTCAGCACCTCGTGGGTCAGGGCGTCGTCGATGCACGACTCGACCTCGGAGCTCAGGTCCTGCCCGGTGAGCATCGCGTCCTTGAACAGCTGGGCGGCGTCGACGCAGTCGACGAGCACCTTCCCGGCGCCGGCGGCGTCGTCGCCCGTGAGCTTGGCCTCGATCGGCTTGTCCGACGCCTTGAGGTCCTCGGTGATGATGCCGTACTCCTTGAGCTGGTCGACGCCGATCTCCTCCACGAAGCCGTCGCCGACGCAGTCGGCCTGCTTCTGGGTGAACTGGAAGGTCCCGCCCTGCTCCTTGAGCAGCCCCGCGGAGACCGCCGCGGCGGCCTTGTCGTCATCGGAGTCACCACAGCCGGAAAGGCTTGCCAGCAAGACGAAACCGGCGGCGGCGAGGGATGCTGCTCGGAACATGGGAGTCCTCGTTCTGGTCGACACGTGACGCCCCAACCTAGGCCAACTCGTTCGCCACGCCTCATCGTGGGCGACGGTAGGCGCTGTTCTCGGCGACGATGCGGGCACCGAGCCGTTGGTTGACCGCGATCATCGGATCGTTGGTCGCGTCGTTCCACGTGTCGACCGCCTGCACGTCCGGTCGATCGGCGCGGATCCACTCGAGCATGTCCAGCTTCAGCAGCAGCCCGAGCCGGTGTCCCCGGTGCGCGGGCAGCACCGAGGTGTCCTCCTGGGCGGCGATGGCAGGGGCCGCCTCGGGCACGCACACCATGGTGATGCCCGCGGGCTCACCGGTGCCCCGGTGCCGGGCCACCACGGTGTACTGGGTCTGCCGACGCTCGACCAGGGACGCCTCGTACGCCGCGATCCGGTCGACCGGGTAGGCCTCGAACTCATGGGCGTCGGGCGCGTCGTTGATCGCCTCGCGGAGGAGCACCATCTCGGACAGTTCCGCGACCGGGGTCGGCCCACGCCGGCGGGTCAGGACGTAGGCGGCCGCCGCGCCGACCACCTCGGCCCGCAGCGCGTCCTCCTCGGGCACCGGGTCGCCCGGGACGAGACGGCGTACGGCGTGGGTCATCGTGCGCCGGAAGCCCCAGGCGGGCACGGCGTTCGCCCCCGCCGTGCCCCGCCAGGCCCGCACCCGGAGCACCGGACGTCCGGTCCGCTCGGTCACGGCGGCCAGCAGCGCCCCACCCACGCCGCGGCGCTGATGGGACGGAAGGACGGCGCCGCGGAGGAATGCCGCGTCGGTGTACTCGTGCACCGGCTCGGTCAGGGTCGCGAAACCCACCACGACGCCCCCGTCGCGCGCGATCCAGAGGGCGCAGGCCGGTTCGTCGCCGCGGGTCAGGTCCTGGTGGAACATCTCCCCGGTGGTCCGGGCGACGGGCACGTCCTCGAGCGCGGCGTTGTGGACGCCGGCGAGGTCCGGGGCGACATCGGGATCGAGCTCGTCGGGAGCGAGGCACTCGAGGCGCAGACCAACTCTCACGTTTGCCAGATTACGGGCGCCCTCCGGAGCTAACCTGGGTGGCATGACCACGCGGGGGGCCTGGGGTCTTGTCATTGACGGACGTGCGATCGTTTCGCCGCACGCAGCCGAGCCGACGCCGAGCGCGCTCGGCGCACGGGTGCTCGAGTGGGCACGCGAGCAGCAGAGCTGGGGCGAGGTGCGCGTGCGGGCGCAGTGCCTCCGGGTGGCCGACGAGGGACCGGACCGCGACCCGGGGGTGACCCTCGAGTGCGGCTCCGTGGTGCACCAGGACGACCTCGCCTACGACACGAGGGCGTGCGAGTGGGCCTACCTCGTCGACCTCGACGACGATGCCCTCGAGGTGTACGCCGGGCGGCCCGCGAAGGGCACGCCTCCCGTCGGCCGCTTCTGGGACGACCGCCCCGACTGGGAGGCGATCACCCGGGTCGCGGTCTTCAGCCTGTACGCCCTGCCGACGACCGACCAGTTCGTCGCCCAGCTCCACGGCCTGGCCGCGTCGGCCTGAGATGTGGGACGGCCGCCACCGCGGTCGCGCCGGGAGCGCTAGTCTGACGCTGTCATGAGCATGCGCAGCCTTCTCCTTCGCTGCCGCAGCGGGGCCTGAGCCGGACCTCTCGCTGCGGAGAGCGCGCTGCGCGCCGGCGCCCGACCACTCCCACCCGAGGACTCGCCATGACCCTGCAAAGCTCCGGCTTCACCAATACCCAACGCGCCAGCGGGATGCCGGTCGAGCGCTACCGCGCCTTCCAGCCCGTCGACCTGCCCGACCGCACCTGGCCGTCGAACCGCATCACCCAGGCGCCGCGCTGGCTCTCGACCGACCTTCGCGACGGCAACCAGGCCCTCATCGACCCGATGACCCCCGGCCGCAAGATGAAGATGTTCGAGCTGCTGGTGCGGATGGGCTACAAGGAGATCGAGGTCGGCTTCCCCAGCGCCAGCCAGGCCGACTTCGACTTCGTGCGCCAGCTGATCGAGCAGGACAAGGTGCCCACGGACGTCACGATCTCCGTCCTGACGCAGGCCCGCGAGGACCTGATCGAGCGCACCGTCCAGTCGCTCGTCGGCGTGCACCACGCCAACATCCACCTCTACAACGCGCTGGCCCCGCTGTTCCGCCGGGTGGTCTTCCACGCCGGCAAGGACGAGGTCCGCAACATCGCGGTCCGCGGCACCGAGATGGTGATGAAGTACGCCGAGTCGTGGCTCGACAAGACCGTGATCGGCTACGAGTACAGCCCGGAGATCTTCACCGGCACCGAGCTGCCGTTCTCCGTCGACGTCTGCGAGGCCGTCTCGGACGTGTGGCAGCCCGACGACGGCCGCGAGATCATCCTGAACCTGCCGGCCACCGTCGAGATGGCGACACCGAACGTCTACGCCGACCAGATCGAGTGGTTCTCCCGCCAGCTGACCCGGCGCGAGTTCACGACGATCTCGCTGCACCCGCACAACGACCGCGGCACCGCGGTCGCGGCCACCGAGCTGGCCGTGATGGCCGGCGCGGACCGGGTCGAGGGCTGCCTCTTCGGTCATGGCGAGCGCACCGGGAACGTCTGCCTGGTGACCCTGGGCATGAACCTCTTCAGCCAGGGCATCGACCCGCAGATCAACTTCTCCGACATCGACGAGATCCGGCGGACCGTCGAGTGGTGCACCCAGCTGCCGGTGCACCCGCGGCACCCGTACGCCGGGGACCTCGTCTACACCGCCTTCTCCGGGTCGCACCAGGACGCGATCAAGAAGGGCCTGGAGGACCTGGAGGACAAGGCCAAGCAGCAGGGCATCCCGGTGTCGCAGCTGGCCTGGGAGGCGCCGTACCTGCCGATCGACCCGAAGGACGTCGGCCGCTCCTACGAGGCGGTCATCCGGGTCAACAGCCAGTCCGGCAAGGGCGGGGTCGCCTACGTGCTGAAGGCCGAGCACAAGCTCGACCTGCCGCGGCGGGCGCAGATCGAGTTCTCCCGGGTCATCCAGGAGCACACCGACGCCGAGGGCGGCGAGATCAGCGCGGACCGGATCTGGGAGATCTTCACCGCGGAGTACCTCGCCCGCGAGACCCCGCTCCGCCTCGACTCGGTGCACACCTCGGCCGCCGCGGGCGAGAAGGACCAGCTCTCGACGAACCTGTGGGTCGAGGGCGACCTCGTCACGCTCACCGGCGAGGGCAACGGCCCGATCGCGGCGTTCGTCAACGCCATCAACGAGCTGCCGCAGTCCTTCGACGTCCGCGTCCTCGACTACGCCGAGCACGCCCTGTCGTCGGGCGGTGACGCGATCGCGGCGGCCTACGTCGAGTGCCTGGTCGGCGACCAGGTGCTGTGGGGCATCGGGCTCGACGCCAACATCGTCACGGCGTCGCTGAAGGCCGTCATCAGCGCCGTCAACCGCGCCTGAGGATCGGCCTCGGACGGCCTGTCGGCGGGTCGCGCGATACTGCCGACATGGCGTACGACGAGCGGCTCGCGGACCGGATCCGCGATGTGGTCACCGGCGAGCCCGGCCTGACCGAGAAGAAGATGTTCGGTGGCCTCGCCTTCCTGATCGACGGTCATCTGGCGGCGAGTGCGAGCGGTCAGGGTGGGATGCTCCTGCGCTGCGACCCGGCCGAGACCGAGGCGCTGGTCGCGGCACCGCACGTGGACCGCTTCGAGATGAGGGGCCGCGAGATGGACGGGTGGCTGCACGTGCTGCCCGAGGCGGTCGCCACCGACCCGGCGCTCGAGGAGTGGGTGGCGCGCGGCGTCGCGTACGCACGCACCCTGCCCCCGAAGTGACGCGGCGCTACCGCAAGTTCCCGGACTTGGTGGGTCTGCAGACCCGTGACCGCGGGATGCGCCGTGCGCGACTCTTCGACCATCATGGGCCGGAGAAGGAGGCGCTCTCGTGGCCGCTGACGTCTGCATCCACATCGGGTTGCCAAAGACCGGGACGACGACCATCCAGGCCGCTCTGGACGCGAGTGCCTCGGCGCTGGCCGGCTGCGGAGTCCTGGTGCCCGGCGACGGCCACAGTGCGCATCGCCGCGCGACCTTCGACCTGATCGGGCAGCGGGTCGCGGAGGAGGGTCACGTCGTCCCGGGTGCCTTCGACGACCTGATGCACGAGGTTCGCGGCTACGCCGGGACCCGCGTGGTGATCTCGGAGGAGGAGCTCGCGCGGGCGCGACCCCGGCACGTGCGCCGGGTCGTCGACGAGCTGGCAGGACAGCGCGTCTTCGTCGTGATCGGCCTGCGCGACCTGGCGCGGACGATGACCTCGGCCTGGCAGCAGTCGGTCGTCATGGGGTCGACCGCGCCGTGGCGTGAGTTCGCGGCCGGTGTCCGGAGTCTCGAGGAGGGCTCGCCGAGCGCCGGGGCGTCCTTCCGGCTGCGCCACGACGCCCTCCGCGTGCTCGACGTCTGGGAGAAGTGGGTCCCGCGTGACCGGATCCGGGTCGTCACCCTGCCGCCGCCGGGCGCCCCGCGGACGGTGCTGCTCGAGCGGTTCGCGGCGGCGGCCGGGATCCCCGCGCCGGCGTGGCGCACCGACGTGCCCACACGCAACGACTCGCTGGGTGCCGTCGAGACCGAGCTGATCCGCCGGCTCAACCCCCAGCTCACCAGTCGGCTAGCCGCCGGTCCGTACCGCGTCGTCATCGAGAGCGGCATCCGGGCCCGCTGGCAGACCTCGGGACTCCGTCCGCTCCAGCTGCCTCCCGAGGAGCACGGCTGGGTCCGGAAGCGCAGCGCGGCCCTCGTGGAGGAGCTGGCGGCGCGCGGCTACCGCGTGCACGGCGACCTGGCCGACCTCATCCCCGTGGAGCCCGGCGAGCGGGCACGAGCACTCGACGAGGTCTCCGACGACGAGCTGTTGGTAGCCGCGGAGTCCGCGCTCGCCTCCTTGGCCGTCGCCCACGGACGCCTCTGGCGTCGGCACCGCCGCGCCTTCGTCGAGCGGACCGGCCGGCCACCGAGCGTGTCCGAGGTCGTCACCAGCGACGGCCGGGCCGCGCTGTTCACGCTGCAGCGCCAGATGCTCCGCCACTCCGACGACCATCCCGCGCTCGCCCGGCTGCTGCGCGTGCTGACCGGCGTCAGGTCCTGATCAAGGACTTGATCGCGCGCCGCTCGTCCATGGCGGCGTAGGCCTCCGCCACCTCGGCGAGCGGCACCTCGAGGTCGAAGACGACCCCTGGGTCGATGTCGCCCGCGAGCACGAGGTCGCGCAGCATCGGGAGGTACTCGCGGACCGGAGCGACCCCGCCGGCGACGCCGACGTTGCGGGAGAACATCGACCGGACGGGCAGCTCGACGCCGTGGGGCACGCCGACGTACCCCACCGTCGCGCCCGGCCGCGCGACCCGGATGGCGGTGGTCATCGCCTCGCCGGTGCCGACGCACTCGAGGACCGCGTCCGCGCCGACGCCGTCGGTGAGCTCCTCGACGGCGGCGACGGCCTCGTCTCCGCGGGCCGCGACGACGTCGGTGGCGCCGAACCGTCGGGCGATGGCCTGCCGGGACGCGTGGCGGGACATGGCCACGATCCGGCCGGCACCCAGCTGCGCAGCGGACAGGACGCCGCACAGGCCGACTGCGCCGTCACCGACCACGACGACGGTGTCGCCGCGCTGCACACCGGCCGCGACGGCGGCGTGCCAGCCCGTGCCCATCACGTCGGAGAGGGCGAGGAGCGAGGGGACCAGGTCGTCGGAGGGCACCTCGGGGGTGGCCACGAGGGTGCCGTCGGCGAGCGGGACCCGGGCGTACTCACCCTGCCCGCCGTCGACCCGCAGCCCGTCGCGGTCCGTGCCGCCCCAGAACCCACCGGTCGCGCAGGCGGACTGGATGCCGGCCCGGCAGTGCGGGCAGGTGTTGTCGGAGTACATGAACGGGGCGATGACGAAGTCACCCGCGCGCACGCTGCTCACCTCGGTCCCGACCTCCTCGACGATGCCGACGAACTCGTGGCCGATCCGGGCCGGCTCGGGCACCTCGTTGATCCCGCGATAGGGCCACAGGTCGCTGCCGCACACGCAGGCCGCGGTGATCCGGACGAGGGCATCGGTGGGGGCGAGGATCGAGGGGTCGGTGATCTCGTCGACGCGGATGTCACGCGGGGCGTGCAGAACGGTGGCCTTCATGGCTGCCAGCCTGCCACCGCACCGGGTCGAGTGCTCAGGTGGCTGCTCCGACGGCTCGCGCCGGCACTCGACCAGACTCGCGTGGATGGTCCTAGAGTCGGCGCATGGCCTTCGTCTTCCACGCTGCCACCCTCGAGCCCGGCAAGCGGGAGCTGATCGAGGCGTGGCTGCCGTCGCAGCCGTGGTTCCCCGGCGGCACCGTGGCGAGGATCGCCGGCTCCTACCGCTTCGACGACCCCGCGGGTGAGGTCGGGCTCGAGGGCCAGCTGGTCCAGCTCGAGGACGGGAGCATCGTGCACGTGCCACTGAGCTACCGAGCCGCGCCGCTCGACGGCGCCGAGTCATCCCTCGTCGGCACGACCGAGCACTCGGCGCTCGGCACCCGCTGGGTGTACGACGCCTCCGGCGACCCGGTCTGGGCGACCGCGCTGGCCACCGCGATCCTCACCGGCGCCACCGAGGCCGACATCTACTACGAGAAGGACGGCGTGCAGCAGCGACGCGAGTCGCGCACGAAGGTTCAAGGCAGCGGCGCGCCGGGGACCTCGGTCCCGGACCCCGGCGACCTGGACCTGGTCATCGTGCGGGTGGTCGGCTTCGCCGACGAGCCGTTCGCCGAGACCCTGACCGCCACCTGGCCCGGCGGCGGGCCGGGCGTCGTCGCCGGGATCAGGGGCTAGCCGGCGTGCCCGACCCCAGCGACTGGATGCTGAGCAAGAAGGATCGCGGCAACTCGCTCACGACGCTCGACGACCATCACCCCGGCGACGAGGCCTGGTCCCACGGCAACCTGGTGCGCCCGCTGGTGCACGGCGCGACGTACTTCGCCGAGCTGTTCGAGCGCCTCGAGGGCACCCGGCCGGGTGACCTCGTCCTGTTCACCGACTGGCAGGGCGACGCGGACGAGCGGCTCACCGGCGAGGAGGGAAGCGAGGTCGTCGAGGTGCTCGCCCGTGCCGACGAGCGCGGGGTGGACGTGCGGGGTCTGGTGTGGCGGTCGCACTCCAAGCTGCTCGGCTTCACCTCCGAGGTGAACCGCAGGCTCGGCAAGCAGCTCCAGGCGCGCGGCGCCGAGGCGCTGCTCGACATGCGGGTGCGGATGGGCGGCTCGCACCACCAGAAGCTGGTGGTGATCCGCTACCCCGACGACCCGACGCGCGACGTGGCGTACGTCGGCGGCATCGACCTGTGCCACTCCCGCCGCGACGACCTCGAGCACCACGGTGACCCGCAGCCGATGGAGGGGCTGTCGAGCGAGTACGGCGCGACCCCACCTTGGCACGACATGATGGCCGCGATCAGCGGGCCGGCTGTCCACGACGTGGAGACCGTCTTCCGCGAGCGGTGGCTCGACCCCACGCCGCTCACCCGCAACGTGGTGCTCTTCGCCAAGGACAAGGTGCTGGGCCTGGACATGGACCCGGACCCGCTTCCCGAGCAGGCACCGCCGCCGCCCCCGGCCGAGGGTGGCACGCACACCGTCCAGCTGCTCCGCACGTACCCCAACCTCCGGCACGGCCGCGACTACCCGTTCGCCCGCGGCGGCGAGCGCAGTGTGGCCCGCGGCTACACCAAGGCGCTGACGAAGGCGCGGCGGCTGATCTACGTCGAGGACCAGTACCTCTGGGGCGCGCATGTCGGCGACGTCTTCACCCAGGCCCTGCGGGACAACCCGGAGCTCCGGGTCGTTGCCGTGGTGCCCTGACTACCCCGACCTGGAGGGCGCCCTGGGCCGGACCCCGCACCTGCTCGGCCGGCGTCGCGCGATGCTGGCGATGAGGGAGGCCGCCCCCGACCGGGTCTCCGTCTACGGCGTCGAGAACGACGCCGGTACGCCGATCTACGTGCACGCGAAGTGCTGCATCGTCGACGACACCTGGACCTCGATCGGGTCGGACAACTTCAACCGCCGCTCCTGGACCCACGACTCCGAGCTCTCGGCGACCGTCCTCGACAGCGAGGGGGAGTACGCCCGCCGGTTGCGCCTCACCCTCGCCTCGGAACATCTCGGGCGGGGTGGCGACCCCGGCTCCGTCGACGACTGCGTGGACCCCGACGAGATGTACATGGTCTTCGAGCGCACCGCAGCCGGGCTCGACGACTGGTACGCCGGCGGGCAGGTCGGCCCGCGACCGGCCGGGCGCCTCCGTCGCCTCCTCCCGCCCGAGATCCCGCGGTGGAAGCGGGCCCTGGCGTTGCCGATGTACCTCCGGATGCACGATCCGGACGGTCGGCCCGGTCCGCTGCGGAAGAAGGACGAGTTCTGACCGGTGGGTGTGGGACGTGGCGCCGACCAGTGACAGCGGCGCCGCGGGGTGCTTGAGTCGATCCCATGTCTCTCTCGGAATCGCTCGTCTCGCGTCGTCTCGTTCTCGGAGGTGCGGCCACCGCCGGTGCCGTCGCTCTCGCCGCCCCGGCGCCTGCCTGGGCCAAGCCCGTCAAGATCGAGTATCCGTTCACCCTCGGTGTGGCCAGCGGGGATCCGGAGCCGACCGCCATCGTCTTGTGGACCAGGCTCGCGCCGAAGCCCTTCGACGGGGGGCACGGAATGCGGGGGCTCGACGAGGTCCCGGTGCGGTGGCAGGTCGCGACCGACGCGGGCATGACCCGGGTGGTGGCCGAGGGCACGACGACGACGTTCGACGTCTGGGCGCACTCGGTGCACGTCGAGGCGCGCGGGCTGGAACCCGCACGGGAGTACTGGTACCGCTTCGAGGCCGGTGGCCACGTCTCGCCGATCGCCCGGACCAAGACCGCTCCGGCGCCGGGTCAGCCGACCTCGACGCTGAGCTTCGCGTCGGTGTCGTGCCAGGCCTACGACTACGGGTTCTTCACCTCCTACCCGCACATCGTCGAGGACGACCCCGACTTCGTGCTGCACCTCGGCGACTACATCTACGAGTACGGCATGTCGGCGCGGGCCGGCAACCGGGACACCAAGGTCCCGGAGGTCGTGCAGCGAGCGCCCCGCACCCTGCGCGAGTGGCGGGCGACGCACGCGCTCTACAAGCAGGATCCTGATCTGCAGGCCGCCCACGCCCGGCTGCCGTTCGTGACCACCTGGGACGACCACGAGTACGTCAACGACTACGCGGGTGGCGCCGAGACCCCTGACGGGGGCGGACCGTCCGCGGTCCGGAGCGCCGCGTACCAGGCCTACTGGGAGCACCAGCCCCTGCGTGCGGCGGCCCGCTTCAAGTCCGGCGAGATCCGGCTCTACCGCCGGTTGGCCTTCGGGGACCTGCTGCAGGTCGACATGATCGACGGGCGCCAGTTCCGCTCGGTGCCGCCGTGCGGCTGGGGGAGGCGCAGGCGTGCGAGGCGGCCTACGACCCCGCGATCACGATGCTCGGGACGCTGCAGGAGCAGTGGCTGTACGCCGGCCTCGGCAGCGCGGGGGCCCGGTGGAACGCCATCGGCAACAACGTCATGATGGCCCGGCTCGACCACGACGGCGATCTCGGCGACCTGCTGTGGAACGACGCGTGGGACGGCTACCCCGCGGCTCGGAACCGGCTGCTCGACCAGATGGTGCAGCGCTCCGTGGCCAACCCCGTCTTCGTGTCCGGGGACTGGCACTCAACCTTCGTCAACGACATCCGGCAGGACTTCGACGCGCCCGGCTCCCCGGTGATGGCGACGGAGTTCGTCGGGACCTCGATCTCGACCAACGGCGACGACATCGTCTACGGCCCGTACTACGGCCCGATGGTGAAGTACAACCCGCACATCAAGTTCTTCGACGGTGACCGTCGCGGCTACCAGCGGCACGTGCTGACCCACGACGCGTGGCGGACCGACCTGGTCATGGTGGACACGGTCACCCGCCGGACCTCTCCAGCGTCGGTGCTCAAGTCGTTCGTCGTCGAGGACGGGACGCCCGGCGCGCACGAGTCTTGACCTTCGGGTTCTCCCGATCCGGCCTCGCGGCGGCGGCCCGCGGCTTACCGTGAGCGAGCCGCCCCCTGACAGACAGGTCCCCCCGCATGTCGTCATCCGTCCTCGTCGCGCCGACGCCGCAGCACCCCACGCTGCCCGCGATCCTGCGCCGGGTCGCCACGAGCGTGCTCGTCGCCTGCGTGGTGCCGGCGACCCTGTTCTACGCGGTGATGATGCTCGTGGGTGTCTGGCCGGCCATCGTGGTGGCGCTCGCCTGGTCCTACGGCGCCATCGCCTGGCGACTGCTGACGGGTCGGCGCACGTCGGGGCTGCTGATCCTCAGCGCGCTGGTGATGACCGGCCGCACCGTGCTGGCGCTGGCCAGCGACAGCACGTTCCTCTACTTCCTCCAGCCCGTCATCGGCGACAGCCTGGTGGCGCTCGCCTTCGGGCTCTCGCTCGCGACCGCCCGGCCGCTGGTGGCCCGCCTGGCCGGCGACTTCTACCCGATGGACCAGGACCTGCACCTGCGGCCCCGGGTCCGGCGGCTGTTCCGCAACCTGACCCTGCTGTGGGCGGTCATCGCGGTCGTCAAGGCGTCGCTCGCGCTGTGGTTGTTGGAGTCGATGTCGCTCGAGACCTTCGTGCTGCTCAAGAGCATCGGGGTGCTGGGCCTCACCGGACTGGCCGTCGTGGCGACGGTGATGGCCGCTGCCCAGGTGGCGCGTGAGGAAGGCCTGCTGACGCCGGCGCCGGTCCTGGTGCCGATCCGCGACTGAGGCGACCCGCCGCATCCGGCGTACTGTGGCAGGACCGAGAGACCAGTCGACGTGAGAGCACTTCGTCGTTTCGAGGCGAACACTCACCCTTCAGACAGGCCCCCATGGCACCACCGCATCCCGCCCACCGACCCAGCCTGCCGACGGTGATCCGGCGCGTCTCGCTGAGCCTGCTGGTCGCCTGCGTCGTCCCGGCCACGCTCTTCTACGTGTGCGTGCGGGTCCTGGGCATCTGGCCCGCGATCATCGCGGCGCTCGCCTGGACGTACGCCGCGATCGCCTGGCGCGCGGCGACCGGACGGCGTACGTCGGGGCTCCTGGTCCTGACCGCCGTGGTGATGACCGGGCGGACGGGGATCGCGCTGCTCAGCGACAGCACGTTCCTCTACTTCCTCCAGCCGGTCATCGGCGACGGCGTCATCGCCGCGGCCTTCTTGCTGTCGCTGGCCAGCGCCCGGCCGATGGTGGCCCGGCTGGCCGGTGACTTCTACCCGATGGACCACGAGCTGCACCTGCGTCCACGCGTGCGTCGGCTCTTCTGGCACCTCACCGTGATGTGGGCCGTCATCGTCATCGGCAAGGGGGTCCTGACCTTCTGGTTGCTCGAGTCGACCTCCTTGGAGACCTTCGTGCTGCTCAAGAGCATCCTGGTGCTCGCGATGACCGGGCTGGCAGTGGTCGCCACGGTCACCGCGGCCACGGTCGTGGCGCGCAAGGAGGGTCTGCTGGGACCTCACGCCGCGCACCTCGTCCCGGTCGCCGCCTGAGGTCCCTCCGGCTCACGCCTCGAGAGATATCGCGATCTTGCCGCGCACGTCGCCGGCGACGAGGCGCCGCATCGCGTCGGCGCTCCCGGCCAGCGGCACGGTCGAGTCCAGTGCCGGAGTGACCTGACCCGCCTCGATCAGCACCGACAGCCGCTCGAGATCCAGCGCCCGCTCCTTGCTCATGCACAGGGTGAAGCGCTGCCGCACGAACGGCGAGAGGAGCGCCGCGCGCACCTGCCGGCCCATGCCGGTCAGGTTGCCGCCCTGCTCGCCACCGGCCAGGACCGCCGTGCCGGTCGGAGTCAGCGCCGCCCGCAGTCGCGCCACGGACGGGCCGCCGGCGAGGTCGATGATCAGGTCGAAGCGCCGGGAGCCGTCGGCGAAGTCGTCACGCGTGTAGTCGACCACCTCGTCGGCGCCGAGCGAGCGGACCAGGTCGGCCTTCGCGGTGCTGCACTCGCCCGTCACGTGCGCACCGAGCGCCTTGGCGATCTGAACGGCGAAGCTGCCGACCCCTCCCGACGCGCCCGTGACGAGTACCCGCTGCCCGGCCTGCACGTGGCCGATGTCGGTCAGGGCCTGCAGTGCGGTCGGTCCCGAGATCGGGACGATCGCGGCCTGCTCGAACGAGAGGTTCGTCGGCTTGGCCGCGAGCTTGTCCTCCCGCGCCACGGCGTACTCCGCGAACGTGCCGGCGCCGATCCCGTAGACCTCGTCGCCGGCGGAGAAGCGGGTGACGTCGGCGCCGACGTCGACGACGGTGCCGGCCAGCTCGTTGCCGAGCACCGGCTGTCGCGGCCGGCGCAGGCCGAACGCCAACCGGAGCGCGTACGGCGTCCCGCTCATGATGTGCCAGGTGCCCCGGTTGAGGCCGGCGGCGTGCACCCGGACCCGCACCTCGTGGGCCTGGATGGTCGGCTGGGCGACCTGCTCGGCGCGCAGGACGTCGGCGGTGCCGTAGCCGTCCTGGACGACGGCGCGCATGGTGGTGGTGCTGGCGGTGGTGGGCATGACGGTTCTCTCTCGGATGGGTGGGTCAGGCGTGGACGAGCGGGCGGTCAGTTGACGTGGGCGGAGCGGGAGCGGCGGGGGAGCGGACGCCCTTGACGAGCAGGTAGGCGAGCATCGAGCACTCGGCGAGGGTCACGATCGGGACGATGACGGCCCCGGACACCGAGGCGGCGCCGTCGGGGGCGAGGAACTGGAACGCGACGTCGACGACGTACGCGATTGCCGCCAGCATCAACGCGAAGCCGATCCACCTCGGGAACAGGCCGGAGCGCAGGGCGAGCCGGCCGAGGGGGAAGAGCCAGAGACCGAAGAAGATCTGCGCGACCAGGTAGCCGGTGTGCTGGAGCTCCAGCAGCAACAGGACCATCCCGGCCGCGCCGTCGGCGCCGAAGAAGGCGGCGTACCCCGGGTCGGTGGCGACCGCGAGCGCCCCGAACTGGCTCACCATGTTCAGGCTGATGACGGCGACGAACACGGTGACCAGCAGGACCATCAGCCTGGCCGTGGGTCGGTCGGCGTCGCGGAGCAGGCGGTAGAGGGCGAGCACCAGGAAGACCATGAACGTCGCGGAGGTCAGGTCGGCGACGAAGCTGAGCCGCACCAGGGTCTGGTGCGCCGTGACGTTCTGCAGCGTCGTCGCGGCGTCCCCGGCGACGTACACCTGGGTGCGGACGACGTGGGCGAAGCCGCTCAGCACCGCCACGGCCAGGTAGTAGAGACCGGCGGTGCGGGCCAGGCGGACGGACGGGGTCATGGTGGGCCTTCTCGGTGGAAGAGGTTTCGTACTAAGTACGGACACGCTACCGTACATTGTACGAAAGCGACAGAGACAGGAGCGACGTGTCCAGACCAGCCCTCAGCCGCGAGCGGGTGCTCGCCGGCGCCCTGGCCGTCGCCGATGCCGGCGGGCTCGCGGGCCTGACCATCCGTTCCCTGGCCGCCGAGCTGGGTGTGAAGCCGATGGCGGTGTACCACTACGTCGCCAACAAGGAGGAGATCCTCGACGGCATCGTCGACCTGGTGTTCGGCGAGATCGACCTGCCGTCGCCGGACGGCGAGTGGCGTGCGGAGATCGCCAAGCGGGCGCAGTCCGCCCGGCGGGTGCTCGGCCGGCATCGCTGGTCGATCGGTCTGCTGGAGTCACGGACCTCGCCTGGGGCGGCCACCCTGACCCACCACGACGCCAACATCGCCACCCTGCGCGCCGGAGGCTTCACCGTCGCCCAGACGGCGCACGCCTACGCGCTGCTCGACAGCTACGTCTACGGCTTCGCCCTGCAGGAGGCGTCGCTACCGTTCGAGGGCCCCGACGGCGCCGCCGAGGTGGCCGAGCCGATGATGGCCCTCATGGCCACCGGTGCCTACCCCCACCTCGTCGAGCTCGCCGTCGAGCACGCCCTGCTCCCCGGCTACGACTTCGCCGACGAGTTCGACTTCGGCCTCGAGCTCATCCTCGACGGACTCGAGCGCCTCAAGGCCGCCGGGGGATCCGCCGGCTGAGGTCACCGGCTCTCGGCGTACCAGATCTCGTTGATGGTCTGCCGCCGCAGAGCCGCCTGCCTGGCCTGCGCGATGATGCCCACGAAGGCGAGCACCAGCAGGAGGAGGTACCAGCCCCAGCTGTCCGCGACCAGGTCGGTGAACGCACCCCGGGTGAAGTCGGCGGTGTTCAACGAGCCGAAGAGCAGCATGAGGCCGCCGACCACGCCGATGGCGCCGGCGAAGGAGCTGAGGATGACCAGCACGATCATCGGCATGTTCGCGACGATCGACGCGATGCCCACGGCGATGCCGAGGGCCACTCCGACCAGGATGGCCAGCCAGTTCCAGTCGATCCCGAGCGCGACGATGATGCCCGAACCGATCGCGAAGCCGATGGCCCCCATCGTCAGGATGACGGCGATCGCGTAGTAGAGGTAGGCGAGGACCGCGAAGATCAGGGCGAAGACGAGTCCCAGGATCCAGCCGAGCACCGTGCCGAGGAAGCGCTCGTCCGCGAGCTCGGCGACCAGCCCGGCGCCGAAGGCGAACCCGACGAAGAAGCCCCAGATGGGCAGCATGAGCCGCAGCACGAACAGACCTGCGAAGAGCATGACGGCGCCGGCGATGATCGCGAGGACGCCCAGGAGGATGTCGGCCATGACCGCAATGTAGGGGGCGGGGGCCGCTAACCGTGGGACGACACGTGCCGGTTCGTCGCCAAGATCGGCCACCGCGTCACGGGTCCCCGGTCGCCTCGCGCCGCTCGTGCAGGCGCTGCTGAGCGGCGGGCAGGAAGGCCAGGCAGGGCGCCTCGGCCCCCGGGTGCCTCTCGTGCAGGTGCAGGGTCCACCGGTCCATCGCGGCGATGTAGCCGTTGTCGCCCCCAGGTCGGTACGCCGACCAGCGGCGGTGTCCCCGGGCGACGCACTCGGTGCACGCGACCTTGTAGACGAACTTGTCGTCCTTGTCGAGGTCGATCCGCACCGTGGCCAGCGGGCCGGCCTCGGAGGCCGCCCGACGCTCACGAGCAGATCGACTGGCCGTCACGTCACACTCCTTGCTCGTCCTCGACGGGCGAGCCTAGCCCGGGCCGACACAGGCCTACCGCGGTAGGCCCGCGGCCGCCAGCGAGGTCGCCAGCCGCAGCGTGTGCGCCGGGTCACCCTCGTGGTACGGCCGCTCGGTCGTCTCGATGTTGTCCAGGAACTTCTGGTAGACGACCGCACCGAAGAGCGGCCCCAGCGGCCGCACGAGCTCGGCCGCCCGGCGGGCGTCGCACCCGGGCACCTGGCGTGACCACTCGCTCTCCCAGATGCTGATCGCGCCGCGCTGGTCCTCGGCGCTGAAGTACTCGAGCGAGGGCCTCAGGTCGAGCATGGGGTTGCCGATGCCGCAGTCGCCCCAGTCGAGGATCCGGTAACGTCCCGCGCTCCCGCGGACGTTCCCGGGATGGAAGTCGCCGTGCACCAGGGTGTCCGGTATCCCGCAGCCCTCCAGCGCCGCGAACCGCTCCGCCAGCCCGTCGACGAGGACGTCGAGAGCGCGCCGCGTGTCATCGTCCAGCTCGTGCCGGTTTCTGTCGACGACCGAGTGGATCTGCGGCAGGGCCGCCCCGGGGCGCTTGTCGAGAACCTCGAGACCTTCCAGCTCGGCGACGCGGCCGGCCCACGCGGCCTGGAGCCCGATGAGCATCCGCGCCATGACCCGCAGGTCCTCGCCCCGGGCGTCGTACTGGTCCTGGCCGGGGACGTCGGCCAGCAGCACCCGCTGGGGAGCCGCGCCCAGGACGGTGGGCACGACGTCGGGGTCGAGCAAGGGCATCACTGCGGCCTCGGAGGCGCAGAACGGGGGAGTGACCTTCAACCAGACCGGTCCGACCGTGGTGGCGAGCCGCCAGATGCTGGAGAGGTTCCAGGTGCGCACCTGCACCGGGGGCCCGGTCACCGCGATGTCCCGAGCGGCCAGCGTGTCCCGGGACCAGTCGAGGTCGCGCTGGTGGCCGCCGGGCTCCGCGTAGGAGAGCCGGTTCGGATGGGCGAGCAGCGGGTTGTCGGGCCAGGCCCGCAGTGGGGCCCGAAGCGGAGCCTCGTGCGGTCGCCCGTCGACCTCGGCCAGGTAGGTCACGTGCCCACCGCCGGGGAAGTCCGTGTCGCGGGGCACGTCGAGGATCCGGAGCACCCGCACCTCCGCGCCCAGCGCAGCGCGAGCACCCGCCACGACGTCCTCGACGTCGCGCCACCACTCGTTCTCGACCCGGAACGGGGCCGCCGCGCCGAGCAGCTCGCCGTCGGCGGTGCAGAGCACCAAGGTGACCTCCAGACCCGGCATGTCAGGCGACCTCGTGGTCGACGTGGAGCGGGCGGGTGCTCATGCGCGGAGTCGCTTGACGAACTCGGCGTCGACCTCGACCGGCGCGAACCCCATCCGGACGTTGATGGCGACCATGTGGGCGTTGGTCTCACCGTTCTGCGTCGTGACGAGGGCCAGGTCGTCGCGCGCGGCCTGGACGGACCGGAGGTTGGCGGCCTTCGTGGCCAGGCCGAGCTGGTGGCCGCGGTGCTCACGGTGCACGAACGTCCCCCACTGGTAGACCTCGGTGCTCTCGACAAGCGACATCACGAGCGTGGACTGGGCCACCACCTCCCGGTCCGGCGTGAGGGCCACCGTCTCGAAGCGGGTGCGACCCATGGCCGCGACGGTCGCCTCCATCTCGGCGTACCGCTGCGGGGTGATCGCCTCCTCCTCGAAGTCGACCGCGCCGGTCGGTGCGTCGACAGCGAGCTGGCCGAGCAGGACGCACAGGCTCTCGACGAGGTCGTCGGGCACTGCACCCACGAACGTCTCGATCGTGTAGCCCTGGTGATGCGGGGCCGCGTCGTCGATCCACGCCTGGATCTCCCGGTCGGGCACCGGCAGCGCGAGGTGGCGGACCACCTCGTAGTTGGACAGCTCGTAGCCGCACGCCTCTGCGAAGCGCCGGTAGGCGTGGGTCTCACGGTCGTCGAAGGGGAGGATCGCGTCGACCATGATCAGCGACCGACCGTCGGCCCGCGCGGTGTGCTCGAGCCGCTCGGCCAGCGCCCGGCCGAGGCCGCGCCGCCGCTGGGGCACGTCGACGTTGAGGTGGAACCACGCCTTGTCGGTGTTGTCGAGCAGGAACGACCACAGCACCGCGTTGCCGACCATCCGGTCGCCCTCGTAGACCGCGAACAGCTCCTGGCGCTCGCCGCTGTCGGTCGAGCGGAACGCCCCCAGGAACTCCCGGAAGCTCCAGAACGGCGCGCGCGGACGGCCGTGGAGCTCGGAGCGCCGGGTCAGGTCGTAGAAGTCGCGCATCACCGCGTCGTCGGCCAGCGCCGTGTCGTCCAGCGTGCGGATCTCCACGACGTACGAGGCTAGGGCGACCACGGGACAGGCCGAAACGGGTTTGTCGTTACCGAAGGCGCCTGGCCGAGCTACGCGTCCGGCGAGACGGCGTCGCCCAGGTGCACGCGCCCCTGGCCGAGCGGAGCCAGCCACACGCCGAACCAGACCGCCCCGTCCCACTTGCGGTGCTGGGAGAGGGTCCGGATCGGTTCCTTCCCCTTCTCGAGGGTGACCGGGTCGATCGTCGTCATCACGCAGCGGTCGCAGGTCTGCTGCATCCGGAAGACGACCTCGCCCAGGCGGACTCGGCCCCAGGTGTCCTCGGCGAACGGCTCGTCGCCGTCGATGACGACGTTGGGTCGGAAGCGAGCCATCGCCAGGTCGGTGTCGAGCCCGACCCACTGCTGGAGCTGCGCGAGCGAGGCCTCGGAGGTCAGCAGCAGGGGACCCGCGTCGGCCAGGCTCAGGGGCTCACCCTCGAGCCCGCCCAGGTCGAGCCTGATCGACCGGTCCGTGACCGCGGCCTGCCAGACGAGGCGAAGCGGCCGCCCGAGCTCGAGCGACAGCAGGTCGGCCGCCTCGTCGCCGGCGTCCAGGGCGTGGCTGAGGCGGGAGAAGCTGGTGGTGACGCTCCGACCGTCGCGGGGGAAGGCCACCTCGAGCGTCCGGCCGTCGAGGGTCCGGAGCCGGAGCCCGCTGTCGGTGGTGTGGGCCACCAGGTGGAGCAGCGGGGGCACCTCCCGGGCCGTGACCTTCTCGCCGGTGTCGGCGTCGACGACGGCCCAGCGGCGGTCGCCCGTGGGGCCGCCCCGGTCGATGTCGAGGGACGGCTCCTCCACGCCTGCCATCGACTTGACGGGGTAGCGCCGGAGCGAGGTGATCTGCACCCGGCCATCCTTGCGGACCGTCGTCAGGACTCCGCATCGAGCATCGCGACGAGCCGTGCCGGGGCGACCGTTCGGTAGGCGTCCCGGCAGAGCTCGGCCACCTCGTCCCAGTCGACGGTCCCATCGGCAGTGCCGTCGAGGCGGACGCCGACCCAGCCGCGGTGCCCGACGTACGGCGGCCGGAAGATCCGGTCGGGAGCGGAGGCGGTCAGCTCCTCCTGGGCACCGACGGGCGCCGCGCACCACAGGTGGGGGAAGTCGTGGTCGTGGTGGCCGTTCTGCCAGAGCATCACGAACTGCTGACGGACGAAGAACGCCGGCGAGCCGTGGCTGTTCTTCTCGGTCACCTCGGGAAGCGCCAGGCAGATGGCGCGGACCCGGTCCTCGACGCTGCGCATCGGTCCATGATGCCCGCCTACTGGCTCGTAACCGCGCTGACGTGGCAGGGTCGCAACGATGGTCCCGGACGAGGACCGAGCAACGGAGGTCCAGCGGGTGTTCAGTCGGGTGGCGATCGTGAACCGGGGTGAGTCCGCGATGCGTCTCATCCACGCCGTCCGCGACCTGAACGCCGCGGGTGGGGAGCCGATCCGCACGATCGCGCTGCACTGTGACGAGGAGCGGACCGCGATGTTCGCCCGCGAGGCCGACGAGGCGCACGCGATCGGCCCGGCCGCGGCCCGCCCGTACCTCGACCTCGCCGTCCTCGAGCGCGCCCTGACCGAGAGCCAGGCCGACGCCGCCTGGGTCGGCTGGGGCTTCGTGGCCGAGGACCCGGCGTTCGCGGATCTCTGCGAGCGGATCGGCGTCACGTTCATCGGGCCGAGCGCCGAGGCGATGCGCAAGCTCGGCGACAAGATCGGGTCCAAGCTCATCGCCGAGGAGGTCGGCGTGCCGGTCGCCGCGTGGAGCCGCGGCGGGGTCGACACCCTCGACGAGGCGCTGGCGGCGGCGGACCGGATCGGCTACCCGCTGATGCTCAAGGCGACCGCCGGCGGCGGCGGCCGCGGCATCCGCCTGGTCGACACCGGCGCCGACCTCGAGGACGCCTACCAGCGGACCCGTGACGAGGCCGAGCGCGCGTTCGGCAGCGGCGTGGTCTTCCTTGAGCGGCTGGTCACCGGCGCGCGGCACGTCGAGGTCCAGGTCATCGCGGACGCGCACGGCACCGCCTGGGCGGTCGGCGTCCGCGACTGCACGGTCCAACGACGCAACCAGAAGGTCATCGAGGAGTCGGCCTCGCCGCTGCTCGACGACGACCAGACCGCCGAGCTGAAGGCCGCCGCCGAGCGGCTCGCCGTCGCCGTGGACTACGTCGGTGCCGGCACCGTGGAGTTCCTCTACCACCCGGGGGAGCGCACCTTCGCCTTCCTCGAGGTCAACACCCGGCTCCAGGTCGAGCACCCGATCACCGAGATGACCACCGACCTCGACCTGGTCAAGGCACAGATCCACGTCGCCGCCGGTGGCCGGCTCGAGGGAGCGAAGCCGCTCGAGAAGGGGCACGCCGTCGAGGCCCGGCTCAACGCCGAGGACCCCGACCGCGACTTCGCACCGTCCCCGGGCCGGATCGCGCTGCTCGAGCTGCCCGTCGGGCCCGGGCATCCGCGTGGACACCGGCGTCAGCGAGGGCGACACGATCCCCGCCGACTTCGACTCGATGATCGCGAAGGTCATCGCGTACGGCGGCACCCGCGACGAGGCGCTGGCCCGGCTCCGTCGGGCGATGGGCGAGACCACCGTCGTGATCGAGGGCGGCGCCACCAACAAGAGCTTCATCCTCGACCTGCTCGACCAGTCCGAGGTCGTGGACGGCGAGGCGTCCCTCGGCCGGCTGGGCGGACACCGGCTGGATCGACCGGGCGCGCGCCGAGGGCCGGCTGGTCGTCCTCCGGCACTCCGGCGTCGCCGTCGTGGCCGCCGGCATCGAGGCCTACGAGGACGAGGCCCGGGTCGAGATCGCCCGGCTCCTCGAGAGCGCGCACGGCGGACGGCCCCAGGTGCAGCACCAGGTCGGCCGTGCGGTCGACTTCAAGCTCCGCGACGCGTCGTACCGCGTCACCGTGCTGCAGACCGGTCCGCACCACTTCCGCGTCACGGTCGCGGCCGGGGAGACCGAGCAGCGTGGTCGACGCGGACGATCGAGCGGATCGACGCGTTCCACACCCGGCTCACCGTCGGGGGCGGCTGCTACCGGCTCGTCACCGCCACCCACGGTCCGGTCCACCTCGTCGAGGTCGACGGCGTCACCCACCGGGTGAGCCAGCGACGAGGGCGGCGTGCTGCGCTCGCCCGCGCCGGCGCTCGTCGTCGCCACCCCGGTCGCGCGTCGGCGACGTGGTCGAGGCCGGCGCGCCGGTCCTGGTGCTCGAGTCCATGAAGATGGAGACGGTCGCTCCGCGCACCGTTCGCCGCCCGGTGCGCGAGCTCGCTCGTCATGACCGGCGGCCAGGTCGGCACCGGCGCGCCGCTGGTGCGGCTCGAGCCGGTCGGCGGACGACGCGCCGCGGACGGAGACGGCGCCGACCGAGACGGCCCGGAGCTCGACCTGCCGGAGGCCGACTGCCCGCGACCGCCCAGGACCGTGCGGCCCGGGCCCGCGAAGAGCTGCCGCCCGTGCTCATGGGCTTCGACCTCGACCCGACGCGCCGGGAGACGGCCGTGCTCGACGCGCTACCTCGACGCCGCGCGCGGAGCTGCGCGCGAGGGCGACGACCTCGTCGCGTCGGAGCTGGAGCTGCTCCGCTCGGTTCGCCGACCTCGCCGAGCTCAGCCGCAACCGGCCGGTCGGGCGAGGAGCTGCACACCGAGCTGCGGGTGCACAGCGCCCGCGAGCACTTCCACACCTACCTGCAGAGCCTCGACGTCGAGCGCGGCGGACTGCCCGCAGGAGTTCCGCGACCGGCTGGCCCGGGTGCTCGCGCACTACGGCGTCACCGAGTGGGACCGCACGCCCCGAGCTCGAGGAGGCGGTCTTCCGGGTCTTCCTCGCCCAGCAGCGCTCCGGCCCGGACGTGCAGCTCGTCGACGGCGCTGCTCCAGCAGCTGGATGGCCGAGCCGCCGCCGTCCGAGGAGCTCGCCGGACCCCCCGCGAGGCTGCTCGAGCGCCTCGTCCGCGTCACCCAGCTCCGCTTCCCGGTGGTCGGTGACCTCGCGCGCAGCGTCCGCTTCGCCTGGTTCGACCAGCCGCTCGTCGACGACGGAGCGCAGCAGCGTGCTCGCCGGCGTCCGCGACGAGGTGGCCGCCCTCGCCGCCGACCCCGGAGCCGCCGACCGCGCCGAACGGATCGACCGGCTCGCGGCCATCCCCGAGCAGATCGTCCGCTTCCTCGCCGAGCGGCTCGAGGACGGGCGTGCCCGAGCACGAGCCGATGCTCGAGGTCCTGATCCGGCGCCACTACCGCGAGCACGACCTGCACGACCTGGGCCTCGGTGGTCGCCGCGGGCCGGACCTTCGCCACCGCCGACTACACCCTCGACGACCGGCCCACCCACCTGGTGTCGACCGACGGCACGTTCGCCGAGATCGACGACGCCGACGGGCGCCCTCGTCGTCGCGCTCGCGGAGCGAGGTGGCGGCCCGGGCTCGCCGGCCAGCAGGCCGTCGTCGACCTCTACCTGCTACTGGCCCGAGGCTCCCGAGCGACGTCGGAGGAGACGACGCACCGAGCTGGCCGACGTCGTCGGGGCCCTGCCGTTCGTCGCCGACGTACGCCGCATCGTGGTCGCCGTCGCGGCCGGGCGCGGGCCGACCGGTCGACCTACTTCACCTACCGGCCGGCGCGGCGCCCGGGTGGCGTCTACGAGGACGACCTGGTGCGCGGCGTGCACCCGATGGTCGGCCGCCGGCTCAACCTCTGGCGGCTCCGGAACTTCCACCTGACCCGGCATCGACGCGCCCGAGGACGTGCTGCTCTACGAGTGCGTGGCCAAGGACAACCCGCAGGACCGCAGGCTGGTCGCGCTGGCCCAGGTCCGTCAGCTCGCCGTCGTCCGCGACGACGAGCGGCGCCGTCGTCGGCCTGCCGCACGCCGAGCGTGCCGTCGAGAACTGCCTCGAGGCGATCCGCCGGACCCGCACCGCGCGCGGCTCGGCCGGCAACCGGCTCGACTCCAACCACGTGTGGGTGCAGGTGTGGCCCGTCGTGGACGCCGACGTCGACCAGCTGACCGGCCTGCAGCGCAAGATCACGCCGCTCACCGACGGTGCCGGCATCGCCGAGGTGCTGGCCCAGGGTCGGGTCGCCGACCCCGACGGGGGGACGACCCCGCTGGCGATCCGCTTCCACGCGCGGCCCGGCGCCGGGGTGACCGCCTCGATCGAGCCGGAGCCCACCGAGCCGCTGGCGCCTCTCGACGAGTACACGAGCAAGGTCCTGCGCGCGCGCCGCCGTGGGCTGGTCTACCCCTACGAGCTCCAGGAGATGCTCACCGGACCCGGCGGGTCGCTGGTCGAGCACGACCTCGACGACACCGGGGTCCTGGTGCCGGTCGAGCGGCCGCGCGGCCTCAACAAGGCCGGGCTCATCGTCGCGCGTGGTCACCACCCCGACGGCGCTGCACCCCGAGGGCGTCAACCGCGTCGTCCTCTGCGGCGACCCGACCAAGGCGCTCGGTGCGGTCTCCGAGCCGGAGTGCTCGCGGCTCATCGCCGCCCTCGACCTCGCCGAGCGGCTGCAGGTCCCGGTGGAGTGGTTCGCCCTCTCGGCCGGCGCGCGCATCTCGATGGACTCCGGCACCGAGAACATGGACTGGGTCGCGGCCGGCCTCAAGCGGATCATCGAGTTCACCCAGGCCGGCGGCGAGATCAACGTCGTCGTCGCCGGGCATCAACGTCGGGGCGCAGCCGTACTGGAACGCCGAGGCGACGATGCTCATGCACACCAAGGGGATCCTGGTGATGACGCCGGACAGCGCGATGGTGCTCACCGGCAAGCAGTCGCTGGACTTCTCCGGCGGGGTGTCGGCCGAGGACAACTTCGGCATCGGCGGCTACGACCGGGTGATGGGCCCGAACGGCCAGGCGCAGTACTGGGCGCCCGACCTCGCCGGTGCCTTCGACGTGCTGATGCGCCACTACGACCACACGTACGTCGTGCCCGGGGAGGACCGTCCGCGCCGCGCCGACACCACCGACCCGGTCGACCGCGACGTCTCGGACTTCCCCCACGACATCGCGGACAGCGACTTCACCACGGTCGGCGAGATCTTCTCGTCGACCAGCAACCCGGACCGCAAGAAGGCCTTCGACATCCGCACCGTGATGCGGGCACTGGCCGACCAGGACCACCCGACGCTCGAGCGGTGGGCCGGCATGGCCGACGCGGAGACCGCGGTGGTGCAGGACGCCCACCTCGGCGGCTATCCCGTGTGCCTGCTCGGGATCGAGTCGCGGCCGGTGCCGCGGCGCGGCTTCCCGCCGACCGACGGTCCGGACACCTACACCGCGGGCACGCTGTTCCCGCGGTCGTCGAAGAAGGCCGCCCGCGCGATCAACGCGCGCCAGCGGCAACCGCCCGCTCGTGGTGCTGGCGAACCTGTCCGGCTTCGACGGGTCACCGGAGTCGATGCGCAACCTGCAGCTCGAGTACGGCGCCGAGATCGGTCGCGCCATCGTCAACTTCGAGGGCCCGATCGTCTTCTGCGTGATCTCGCGCTACCACGGCGGTGCCTTCGTGGTGTTCTCCAAGGCGCTGAACCCGAACATGACGGTGCTCGCCCTCGAGGGCTCCTACGCCTCGGTGATCGGCGGTGCCCCTGCGGCGGCCGTCGTCTTCGCCGGCGAGGTCGACAAGCGCGCTCGGCGCCGACCCGCGGGTCCGTGAGGTCGAGGACGAGCTGGCCGAGGCGCGCGGCACAGGAGCGGTGAGCTCGTGCTCGAGCTCGCCGAGCTCCGCGACGTCGTACGCCCCGAGAAGATCGGCGAGGTCGCCGCGGAGTTCGACCGCGTGCACGACATCCACCGTGCGGTGCGGGTCGGCTCCGTCGACGAGGTCGTGTCCGTGGCCCGGCTGCGGCCGCGCATCGTCGAGGCGATCGAGGCCGGCCTCAGGTAGCTTCCGCGGCAGCCTCGGGGACGACCGCGCGCGGAGCAGGGATCGCGCGTACCGAGCGGCCAGGGTCCACACGACCAGGAGCAGGGCGAGGTTGGCGGTGATGACGACGGCGTACTCCCACGGCGCCGCGTCGTGGACGGGGACGTCGGCGCCCGGCACCTTCGCGAAGACCAGGAGCTCGTTGGCGACGACGACATAGGTCAGGACGTACAGCGTGGCGATGACCGCCCAGTTCAGGACGGGCGCCCAGGGGCGCGCTGCCTTCAGCTCCGGTGTCCCGTAGAGCTTCTGCAGGGCCCGGCGCGGACCCACGTCGAGGTAGCGGTAGGCGACGATCCACCACAGCAGCAGGTAGTAGAGGTTCCACCGGACTGCGATCGCGGCGACCACGATGTGCAGGCCGTACTCGAAGAAGTTGCGGACCACCACCCAGGTGCCGATGAGACGTCCGAAGGACTGCGGGTTGCGGTTGAAGAACGCGGCGATCGGCCCCGTCCACGACGCAGCGCGATGCGGCCCCCAGTTCCCGAGGGTGCTCTTGTGGGCGACCGCCCACGGGCCGAGCACGAACAGGTCGAGCGAGACCACCACGATGTGCAGGGTGAACAGGCTGATCGCCACGCGGTTGGTGAACAGCGGGTTGAGGAGCTGCTCGGGGTGGTTGCGGACCGGAGGATCTGTCGGACCCCGATCCACAGGCCCCACCCGAGCAGCGCGACGTAGACGGCGCTGATCACCCAGTCCACGGCGTCAGCCCCGTCGGGAGAACCGTCGGAACAGCGCCTTGGTCAGCGTCACCGGGTGGCTGACCGCGGTGACGACCTTGAACCGGGTGCTGTTCGGGTCGAAGGCGACGCCCAGCTGGCGCAGCGGGGTGCTGAGGTCCATGTAGATGCGCTCGTTGACCATCGAGTCGCCCTCGAACTCGAAGACGAGGCACATCGGGAAGTCCACGCGCCGCCCGGTCGGCGGCAGCCCGCGCCACGGCCCCTCGTGCGTTCCCTGGAACCGTCCCTCGACGACGACCACCTCGGGAGCCGGTGAGATCCGGGTGGGCTCGAAGTGGAAGTCGGGGAACGCCAGCTTGTTCTCGTCGAGGAAGCCCGCGACGGCGGCCTCGCCGTCGTACGTCGTGCCGTCGGCGAGCACTTCGTACTTCGCCCGCCCGAAGGTGGCCGCGCAGGCAGGGAAGTCGTGAGCATTTTCCAGCCGCATGTGGTCTAGCACAGTCTCAAGCCGAGGATCGGTTGGTGGCACGATCGGAGCATAGGGCGGAGCGACGCCCTCGTCGCGGGTCGTCTAGCGCACCTCTCGGACCCAGACCGGCGGCGACGGCGATGGGCGGAGGGGTAGTGCTTCGCGAGGTTCGGCTCGGACTCGCCCTCAACGGCGGCGTCAGCCTGGCGATCTGGATCGGCGGCGTCGTCGACGAGTTCCTGCGCGCGGTGAGCGCCGGGAGCGGCCACCCGGACGCCCAGCAGGAGTGGGTCGACCTGTGCCGGGAGCTCGACGTGCAGGTGCAGATCGACGTCGTGGTGGGCACGAGCGCCGGGGGCGTCAACGGCGCGTTCCTCGCGGCCGGGCTGGCGAACGACGCGGCCAACCTCGTCGCCCTGCAGAACCTCTGGATCGACAGCGGGGACTTCTCGCGGCTCCTGCACCCGCCGCGCTCGGTGGGCGTCCGCTCGTTGCTGCGCGGTGACTCCTCTTCCTCCCGAACCTCCAGACGGCGCTCGAGACGGTCGCCGCGAGCGGCCGGGGGGAGCGGGTCCTGGACCCGCCCCTCGACATCCGGCTGACGTCGACGGACCTGCGCGGCAAGGTGCAGTCGATCTCCGACGGCGCCTCGGTGCTGCAGAGCGTGGACCACACGGTCGAGTTCCGCTTCACCGACCGCGACTTCCACTTCACCGCCGAGCCCAAGGCCTCGGCTCGGGTGGCCCGGGCCTGCCGGTCGACCGCGTCGTTCCCGGGCGCCTTCGAGGCGAGTCCCGTGCCGGCCGGCCTGTTCGACGCACGGCACGCTCCCGCCCTCGCCGTGGACGGGACCGTCGAGGCGGCGTACCTCGTCGACGGAGGGGTCCTGAACAACCTGCCGGCACGCAACGCGGTGGAGGCCATCGAGGCGCAGCCGGCCGGGGAGCAGGTCCACCGGGTGCTCGCCCTGGTGGTCCCCGACCCGGTGGTCCAGTCGGCGAAGGACGGGTCCGAGCCCCTGATGGCGCAGACCATCGGCCAGGCCGCCGTCACCATCCCCCGGAACCAGTCGCTGTCGGGGTTCCTGGTCGAGGTCCGTGACCACAACAACGACGTCCTCAGCCGCCGGTCGGCGCGGGCGGCGTTCCTCGGTGAGCTCGGCGAGCTCGAGCCGGAGGTGGCCTGGGACCGGTTCGTCGCGGTGTCCGAGGCGTTGTTCCCCTCCTACCGCGCGGCCCGGCACCGTCGCTCGTGCGACCGGATCCTCGCCCGGCTCGCCGACAAGCTGGACCCCGACCTGGCCCGGGTGCTTGTGGACGTGGCCGGCAACGCCGAGTCGGTGACCCTGCCGTGGGTGCCCGACGCGCTCGACGACCGCCAGGGCGACTACTGGGGCGGCTCGCCCGTACGACGCCTCGTCGCCCTCCTGCTCAGCTGGACCAACCTCGCCGGGACGCTGCTCCACGACGCCGGAGCCGACGAGCAGGCCGCGCTGCTGCTCGGGCGCAAGCACCACCTCACCGCCATCCGGGCGGAGGCCGACCGGTACGCCCCGATCGGCGCGATCGACGAGCTGTTGCTCGAGGAGATGACCCGGCCGGGCGCGGACCCGGCCGAGGCGCTGGAGACCGCGCTGCGCCGCTGGTCGCTCGGGGCCGACGCCCCCGAGCTGTCCGGCCTCGTCGGTCGTCTCGGTGGCCACCTGGGACACCTCGTCGAGGTGGTGCGTCCCTACGTCTCGGCCGCGCCGACCGACGCCGCCCGCACCCTGTCCGGCCTGGTGACGTTGCACGACGGAGCCGGTGCGGCCCGGGCCGGTCGGCTGCTGCTGGGCTTCGAGGTCGTCGAGATGGCTTTCGGCCCCGCGGACCCGCCGCCCGACCAGGTCATCCGGCTCGCGCACTTCACGGCGGACGAGCCGGTGGCGATGGACCCGGCGCACCGCGACGACCCCGAGGACAAGCTCGCGGGTGTCCAGCTCGGGCACTTCGCGGCGTTCCTGAAGCGGTCCTGGCGCGCGAACGACTGGATGTGGGGCCGGCTCGACGCGGCCGAGCGCCTGGTGCGGCTGCTCGACGACGCCTGCGGGCACCAGCTCGCGACGAGTGGCCGCCTCGACCACCACATCCGGGCCCTGCAGGCCGCCGCGCTGCGCGACCTGCTCCCCGTCGTGGCGGTCGAGATCGAGGTTGACGGCCTCTCCGGCGGCGCCGTCACGGACGAGGCCCGCCGGTTCGCCGACGCCACCCGCGCCGCCGCCCGACCCGGGGCAGGTGCCGGGGACGTGGTGTCGCTGGCGCGACGTCGACCTGGACGGGCTCCAGACCCTGCTGGCGCTGAACAAGGTCGGCGCCGAGCGACTCGCGGCGGAGGTGGGCATGCCCCGAGCCTCGAACCTGATGCTCAACGCCGTCACCACGATGTCGGCGCTGCTCCACGACGAGGCTCCGCGCGGCACCCGGGCCGTCACCGAGGCCGTCTCCTCGGTGTCCTCCGTGGCCTGGCGCTGGCACCAGGTCTCCGCCGGTCGACGACGCGCGATCGTCGCGGCGGTCGTGCTGCTCACCCTCGCCGCCCTGGCCGTGGTCGTGGTCGGCCTGGTCGGTCCCTCGCGCAGCGGACTGACCGTGCTCGCCTGGCTCGTGCTCGTCGCCGGCGGGCTCCTCGCCGCTGGTCGGTACGCCCTGTTCGCCCTCAAGCGGCGCGCCAGCCGCCCCGTCCCACGCCCGACCACCGAGAGGAACCCGGCATGACCACCACCGTCCCGACCCCCGGCGGCGACGCACCCGACCTGATCGCCGCCGGAGACGCCGACCTGCTCGCCGAGCGGTACGACGACGCCGTCGCCCGCTACCGCGAGGCGCTCGCAGCCGACGCCGGGGACGACGTCCTCGGCCACAAGCTGCGCCGGGCGGAGGACGCGGCCGCAAGCGCGGTCAACCGCGGCGAGCAGCAGACGCGGGTGTTCGGCGCCCGGCTGTCCCAGGTGGCGTCGGGGGACCTGCTCCAGCCGGCGCCCGACCTGCCCACGCCGGGCGCCGGCGTGCGGGTCCGTCGCGATGTCGGTGACCAGGTGCGGGTCCGGGTCGGCCGGGTCGTCGGCACGGCCGGGTCGGCGGTGTTCCACCGCCTCACCGCGCTGGCCGGCCGCGGCGGCGCCAGTGGCCAGACGTGGACGAACTGGTACTCGGTGGGGGGGCGGCTGCCGGGACCGCTGCGGAAGTGGTACCAGATCCTCAAGCTCGCCCACATGCGCGAGACGCTCTTCGAGAACAACCTGGTCCGCCCCTACCCCCCGGGCGTGAAGACGGGGTACGTCGACGGGGACCTCGAACCGCCGGACTGGGCCCGGCGGTGGCGCAGCGCGGACGGGTCCTGGAACTACCTGCTCAAGGACGACGACGGTCGCTACGACCCGATGGTCGGCGCCGCCTACACCCGCTTCTTCCGCAACGTGGGCGACGACCGTGGGCTGGCCGGGATCCACCCGCCCGCGGATCCGGCGACCGACCCGGTCAGCGTCCGTGAGCTGAGTCGACGACTCCTGACCAGCACCGGGAGCGCCGGACCATCCCGTTCCTCAACCTCTGGGCAGCCGCCTGGATCCAGTTCCAGAACGCCGACCTGGGTCAGCCACGGGTCGAACGACGCCAGCCGCACCGCCCGGATCCCGCTGGCGGACGACGACCCCTTGCGCGCCTACGGCATCGACCACCTCACGATCCACCCCAGCGACCTGGACCCGACCCGGCGGCCCGAGGACGACGGGCTGCCGCCGACCTTCCTGAACGAGGTGACGCACTGGTGGGACGGCTCGCAGCTCTACGGGAGCTGACTGGGAGACCCAGCGCCGGGTGCGGTCGATGGCCGGCGGCAAGCTGAGCATCGGCGACGACGGCATCCTCCCGGTCGACCCCGAGACGGGCACCGAGCTGACCGGCTTCTCGCGCAACTGGTGGGTCGGACTCGGCCTCCTCCACACGGTCTTCGCGCGCGAGCACAACGCGATCTGCGACCTGCTCGCGGAGCACCACCCGGCGTGGGACGACGAGACCCTGTTCCAGACGGCCCGGCTCGTCAACGCCGCGGTGATGGCCAAGATCCACACCATCGAGTGGACGCCCGCCACCTCGCCGAACCACTCGCTCAACGACGGGATGATGACGCAACTGGTACGGCCTGGTCACCAACGCCTTCGGCGGCAAGCACAAGCACGTCCTGGAGGACATCCCCATCACCAGCCGCGAGCTCGGCGGCATCGTCGGCAACCCCCAGGGCACGTTCGCGAAGTACGGGCTGAGCGAGGAGTTCACGGCCGTCTACCGGCTGCACTCGCTGCTGCCCGACGTGGTGCACCTCGTCGACCTCGCCGGCGAGCCGACCGAGGACGTGCCGCTGGCCCGACCCGGCACGCCGGCTCGCACCGGCTGATCGGCGAGCACGGCATCGAGTCCCTGGCGCGCTCCTTCGGCCAGCAGCTGCCCGGCGCCCTGGTCACCAACAACTACCCGGCCTCGATGCAGGACGTCTCGGTCCCGGGCGTCGGCGTGATGGACCTCGGGTCCGTGGACCTCTACCGCGACCGCGAGCGCGGCGTGCCGACGTTCAACCAGCTGCGCCGCGAGATCGGCCTGAAGCCGGTCGCCTCGTTCGACGACCTCATCGACGACCCAGGCGTGGTCGCCGACCTGCGGGACCTCTACGGCACCGACGCCGAGGGCCGCGACCGTGTCGACGACATGGACCTGCTGATCGGGACGCTCGCGGAGTCGCACCGGCCGACCGCCTTCGGGTTCGGCGAGACGCTGTTCCAGATCTTCATCCTCAACGCGAGCTGGCGGCTGCTGGGCGACCGCTTCTACACCGACGACTTCCGGGCCGAGGTCTACACCGCGGAGGGACTGGACTGGATCGACCGGGCGACCTTCAAGAGCGTGCTGCTCCGCAACATCCCGGCGCTCGCGACGACCGGGCTCGCGAACGTCGCGAACGCGTTCGAGCCGTGGGACGAGGGCCGACTGAGCGAGGAACGGCACCCGCTGCGCGGGTGCACCCGCGGACTCGGTCCGGACCCCTGGGCCGGCGACGCGAGCGCGCGCTAGCCCGAGCGGAGTCCGGCGTAGCTTCTCCGCCAGCCCGGTGGCGCCGGCCTCGCTGGAGGTCACCCAGCGCAGCTGGACAGCTGGAGCTGCGCGTCGAACGGGTCGCCCGAGGGGTGCAGCATCGTGGTCATCCACCAGGAGAAATGCGCGCACCGCCAGACCCGGCGCAGGGCGTCGTCGGAGTAGGTGTGGGCCGGCCGAGCGTCGTGCTCGCGGAGCAGCGCGCTCAGGGCGGGGCTGAGCAGGGCGACGTCGGCGACCGCCAGGTTGAGGCCCTTGGCGCCGGTCGGCGGCACGATGTGCGCTGCGTCGCCGGCCAGGAAGACCCGCCCGTGCCGCATGGGGGTCGAGACGTGGGAGCGCATCGGCAGGACTTCGACCTCTCGGTTATCGGTCCTGGCGTGAGCCCGTCCTGCCCGTGGCCGAGCCGGGTGGCCAGCGCGTCCCAGATCCGGTCGTCGGACCAGTCCTCGACCGAGGTGCCGTTGGGCAGCCTGGAGGTAGAGCCGGGACACCGACGCGGAGCGCGATCGAGTGCAGAGCGAACCCATCCGGGTGCCACGCGTAGATCAGCTCGTCGGTCGACTGGGCGACGTCGGCCAGCACGCCGAGCCAGGAGTACGGATACACCTTGTCCCAGGTGCGCCGCACCTCGTCCGCCACCGCCGCGCGCGAGGGGCCGAACGACCCGTCGCACCCGACCCCACGTCGGCCACCAGTCGTCGGGCGGCGCCCGAGGAGTCGGTGAACGTCATCGTCGACGGCGACGGCCGGCCCGTCCGGCACCAGCTCGTCGAGATCTGGCAGGCCAACGCCGCGCGGCCGCTACGTCCACGAACGTGACCAGCACCCCGCGCCGCTGGACCCGAACTTCACGGGGATGGGGCGCTGTCTCACCGACGCGGACGGCACCTATGCCTTCACCACGATCAGGCCCGGGCCTTACCCGTGGAAGAACCATCGCAACGCCTGGCGCCCCGCCCACATCCACTTCTCCCTGTTCGGGACGGACTTCACGCAGCGTCTGGTCACCCAGATGTACTTCCCGGGCGACCCGCTGTTCGCGCTCGACCCGATCTACCAGTCGATCGTCGACCCCCACGCCCGTGCCCGGCTGGTCGCGACCTACGACCACGACGTCAGCGAGCACGAGTGGTGCACCGGCTACCGCTGGGACATCGTGCTGACCGGCAGCCACCGGACGCCGGCCGAGGAGGACCGGTCGTGAGCCGGCCCGCGACCCCGGGCCAGACCGTCGGACCGTTCTTCGCCTTCGGGCTGGAGTACGCCGGCGACTCCGAGCTCGTGCCGGCAGAACATCCGGACGCCATCACCCTGCGCGGCCGGGTCCTCGACGGTGCCGGCGAGCCGGTGCCCGACGCCCTCGTCGAGCTCTGGCAGGCCGGTCCCGACGGCCGGGTGGTCCAGCAGGCCGGATCCCTGCGCCGCGACGCCGAGACCTTCACCGGCTGGGGACGGTGCGGCACGGACGCGGCCGGCCGCTACGCGTTCACCACCCTCCCGACCGGGGCGCCGTTCCTCGCTCTCACCGTCCTTGCCCGCGGGCTCCTGGACCGCCTGGTCACCCGCGCCTACCTGCCTGACGCGGCGGCGGACCCGTTCCTGCGGGGCCTCGGCGACCGACACAGAAGCCTGCTCGCAACCCGCGACGAGGGTGGCTTCGTCTTCGACATCAGGCTGCAGGGAGACGACGAGACCGTCTTCCTCGTCCATCCCCGAGACTGATCCCATGACCGACCTCTTCTGGCCCGGCGACGACCGGGCCGGCGACCACTTCACCGGCGGCCAGCTGCTCGCCGCGATGCTGGCCGTCGAGGAGTCCTGGCTCGGTGTCCTCGTGGACGGCGGGGTGGCGCCCGAGGCCGCGCGCAGCCACCTCCGGGTGCGGCACGAGCACGTCGAGTGGATCGAGGACCAGGCCGAGCTCGCCGGCAACCCGGTGCCGGCGCTCCTCGACCTCCTGCGCGAGGACCCGGACCTCGGCCCGGAGACCCAGCACTGGTTGCACCGCGGCCTGACCAGCCAGGACGTCCTCGACACCGCGTTGATGTGGTGCCTCGGCGGCGTGGTCGAGGAGGTGGCCGCCGACCTCAGGCGCCAGGCCGCCTCGCTCGCCGACCTGGCCCGGACCCACCGCGGTACGCCCACCGTGGCCCGCACCCTCACCCAGCACGCCGTCCCCACGACGTTCGGCCTGAAGGTCGCGACCTGGCTGACCGCCGTCCTCGACGCGTACGACGACCTGTCCGGCCTGACCCTGCCCGTGCAGGTCGGCGGGGCCGCGGGCACGATGGCCGCCGCCGTGGAGCTGGGCCTCGACCCGGCGCTCGCGCGGGCCCGGGTGGCCGACGACCTGGGCCTGACCGACGCGCCCGCGTGGCACACGGTGCGCAGCAGCGTCACCCGCGCGGGCGACGCCCTGGTGCGCTGCACCGACGCCTGGGGCCGGATCGCCAACGACGTGCTGACCCTCTCGCGGCCCGAGGTCGGCGAGGTCTCCGAGGGCGTCGGCGGCGAGTCGTCCACGATGCCCCACAAGGCCAACCCGGTGCTGTCGGTGCTGGTGCGGCGTGCCGCGCTGACCACCCCGATGCTGGCCGCCACCCTGCACGTGGCCGCGGCCGCGCAGGTCGACGAGCGCGCCGACGGCGGCTGGCACGCCGAGTGGGCGCCGCTGCGCGACCTGGCGCGCCGGGCGCTGGTCGCCGGAGCCCAGACGACCGACCTGCTCGAGGGCCTCGAGGTCCACCCGGACCGGATGGCCGCCACCGCGGCGGCCGCCGGCGCCGGCCGTGCTCGCCGAGCAGCGGGTGATGGCGGCTCTCGTCCGTCGGGACCCGGGGGCGGACTACCTCGGCGAGTCCGACGACCCTGGTGGACGCCGTGCTCGACCGGGCCCGGACGCTGACCGAGGAGAGCGCATGATCCCCGTCGTCACCGCCGCCCGCCTCAGCGGCGCCAAGCACCGGGCCGAGCTCCCGGTGCTCGTCCTCGGGCCCTCGCTCGGCACCTCGGCCCGGTCGCTGTGGACGGCGAGCGCCCGGCACCTCACCGACGCGTTCGACGTGCTCGCCTGGGACCTGCCCGGCCACGGCGCACAACCGGACGGTGCCCACCGAGGCGCTTCACGATGGCCGAGCTCGCGGCCGGGCGTGCTGCGGGTCGTCGACGACGTGCTCGCCGAGCGGGGCGAGCTCAACGGATCGTTCGGCTACGCCGGAGTCTCCGTCGGTGGCTGCGTCGGGCTGCAGCTCATGCGTCGACGCCCCGACGCGTGTCTCGGCCGCCGTCCTGCTCGGCACCGGTGCCCGCATCGGCAGCCACGAGCTCTGGACCGGGCGGATGGGCCAGGTCGTCGGTCTCCGGGACGCCGGTGATGGTCGCCGGCTCCGCGGAGCGCTGGTTCGGTCGCGGCTTCCTGGAGCGCCACCCCGAGCGGGGCTCGGCCCTGCTCGAGGACCTCCGGGCCACCGACGACACCGGGTACGTCCAGGTCTGCGCGGCCCTGGCCGAGTTCGACCTGCGCGACCGGCTCCCGGAGATCTCGGCTCCGGTGCTGGCGGTCGCCGGCTCGCGCGACACGGCCACCCCCACGGACTCCCTGCGCCAGCTGGCCGAGCACGTCCAGGACGGTCGTCTCGTCGAGCTCGAAGGCGTCGCCCACCTGGCGCCCGCAGAGGCTCCCGAGGTCGTCGCCCGGCTCGTGCGCGAGCACCTGCTGGGGGAGGTGCAGCCGCCCGACGAGAACGCCACCCGCACCGTGAGCGAGGTCCGCGAGGTCGGCCTCGCCGTGCGCCGCGAGGTGCTCGGCGACGCCCACGTCGACCGCGCCCGGCCGCCACCACCGACTTCACCCGGGACTTCCAGGAGCTGATCACGCAGTACGCCTGGGGACCGACCCGGACCCGACCCGGCCTCGACCAGCGCAGCCGCTCGCTGATCACCCTCACCGCTCTGGTCGCCCGCGGTCACCACGAGGAGCTCGCGCTGCACCTCCGCGCCGCGCGCGCCAACGGGCTCACCGACGACGAGATCAAGGAGATGTTGCTCCAGACCGCGATCTACTGCGGCGTCCCGGACGCCCACACGGCGTTCCGGATCGCGCAGCAGGTCCTGGGCGACGACCCCCCGGGAGACCCGACATGACCGATGCCTTCCTGTACGCCGCCGCGCGGACCCCCTTCGGGCGCTTCGGCGGGGCGCTGGCCGAGGTCCGCCCCGACGACCTCGCCGCCACCGCGCTGCGCGGAGTGCTCGCCAAGGCCCCGGGCCTCGACCCGGCCCGGATCGGCGACGTGGTCTGGGGCAATGCCAACGGTGCGGGGGAGGACAACCGCAACGTCGGGCGGATGGCCGTGCTGCTCGCCGGTCTGCCGGTCTCGGTCCCGGCCACGACCGTCAACCGGCTCTGCGGGTCCAGCCTCGACGCCGCGATGATCGCCTCGCGCACCGTCGAGTCCGGGGACGCCGACGTCGTGGTCGCCGGGGGAGTGGAGTCGATGACCCGGGCACCGTGGGTGCTGCCCAAGCCGTCGCGCGCCTTCCCCGCGGGCAACGTGACGGCCGTGTCCACCACGTTGGGCTGGCGGCTGGTCAACGACCGGATGCCGGCGGAGTGGACGGTCTCGCTCGGTGAGGCCAACGAGCAGCTGGCCGACGAGCTCGCCATCGGCCGGCAACGGCAGGACGAGTTCGCGGCGAGGTCCCACAACCTGGCCGCGACCGCCTGGGACGACGGCTTCTACGACGACCTCGTCGTGCGGTGTCGAGGGCGTCGAGCTGACCCGGGACGAGGGCATCCGGCCGGGCAGCACCGCGGCCAAGCTGGCCGGCCTGACCCCGGCCTTCCGTCCCGACGGGACCATCACCCCCGGCAACGCCTCCCCCCTCAACGACGGTGCGAGTGCGCTGCTGATCGGCTCCGGCGACCTCGACCTCGGGCTCGCCCCCTTGGCCCGCATCGCCGGCCGCGGGGCGCACGCCCTCGAGCCGCAGCGCTTCGGCGTCGCCCCCGTCGAGGCGGCGGCGAAGGCCCTGGCGCGGGCCGGCATCACCTGGGACGACGTGGCCGCCGTGGAGCTCAACGAGGCGTTCGCCGTGCAGTCCCTGGCCTGCGTCGACGCGTGGGGGATCGACCCCGACATCGTGAACGCCAAGGGCGGGGCGATCGCGATCGGCCACCCGCTGGGCGCGTCCGGCGGTCGGATCCTCGGCACCCTCGCGCACCGGCTGCGCGACTCCGGCGACCGCTGGGGAGTGGCCGCGATCTGCATCGGTGTCGGCCAGGCGCTGGCGGTCGTGCTGGAGAACGTCTCGTGACGCTCGGGTCCGGCTGAGGTTCTCCTACCTCCCTGGTAGCGGACGCACAGGCAGCGCACAGGAACGCGCGGGATCTTGGGGACATGAACGATCAGCCCACTCCCAGCGGCTCACGCTGGGAGCCGACCGCGTCCACCCCCGCCCCCGAGCCGACCCAGCCGATCGCACCGGCGACCCAGCCGATCCCGTCGTCGTCGCCTCCGGCTTACGCGCCGGCCGCGCCGGCCCGGGGTGCCGGCCGCGGACGTGCACTCATCGCGGGCGTCGCCCTGGCCCTCGTCGGAGTCGGCGGGATCGCGGGCTACGCCATCGGCGCGACCGCCTCCGACGGCGACCAGCCGACGGGAGTCGTGGGTGTCGACGGCGACGGTGACCCCGGCCGCTTCGGCGGACCCCCGGACGGTCAGCTGCCGCCTCCGGGCAGTGACCCCTTTGGACAGGACGACCAGCTCGACGACCAGTTCGACGACGGGGACGACGACGGGGACGACGACGGGGACGACGACGGGGACGACGACGGGGACGACGACGGGGACGACGACGACAGCCTGAGCGAGAGCCTCGAGCCAGGGTCGAACGCGTGACCATGGCGCCACCGGTCCCACGCCGCGCCGGCCCCCCGCCCCATCCGGTCGTGCCCCGGGGGCGGGCCTCCGGCGACGCGGCGACGCGCACGGCCGCGGCCGGCGCACTGTGGCTCTCCCTGCTGCTGGTCACCTTCTGGTGGGTCGCCGACGGTGGCATCACCGACCTGACCGGCTGGGCGACCGGCCTCACCTCCGTCGGGCGGATCCTCGGACTGGTCGCGTCGGTGCTGCTGCTGGTCCAGGTGCTGCTGATGGCGCGGGTTCCCGTGCTGGAGAAGGCCTACGGGCAGGACCGGCTCGCCGGGCTGCACCGAATCGTCGGCTTCACGTCGTTCAACCTGATGCTCGGCCACATCGCCCTGATCACGTGGGGCTACGCCGCCGGCAGGCTGATCGACACCCCCGGCACGCTGTGGGACCTGACGGTCAGCTACCCGGGCATGCTGCTGGCCGCGGCCGGCACCCTGGCCCTGGTGATGGTCGTGGTGACCAGCATCAAGGCGGCCCGCAGCCGGCTGCGCTACGAGTCCTGGCACCTGCTGCACCTCTACGCCTACCTCGGCGTCGGCCTCGCGCTCCCGCACCAGCTGTGGACCGGCCAGCAGTTCGTGGGCTCGCCCGGCCGCACGCTCTTCTGGTGGGGCGCCTGGATCGCGGCCGCTGCCTCGGTGCTCGTGTGGCGGGTCGGGCTCCCGATCTGGCGGCACGCGCGGCATCGGCTGCGGGTGACCTCGGTGGTCCGCGAGGCCGACGGCGTCGTTTCGGTGTACGTCGCGGGCGCCGCGCTGCACCGGCTGCACGCCGAGGCCGGCCAGTTCTTCGCCTTCCGGTTCCTCGGCCGCGAGGGCTGGACGAGGGCGAACCCCTACTCGCTGTCGGCGGCGCCGGACGGCCGCAGCCTCCGGATCACGGTCAAGGACGCCGGCGACGGCAGCGCGTCCCTCGCCCACCTCGCGCCCGGGGGCCGGGTGCTGGTCGAGGGCCCGTACGGCCGGCTCACACCGCGGGTCCGCACCCGTCGCAAGGTCGCCCTGATCGGCGCCGGCGTCGGCGTCACGCCGCTGCGCGCCCTGGCCGAAGGGTTGGTCTACGCGCCCGGGGACGCGATCCTGCTCCAGCGCTACACGACGTGAGCCGCTGTTCGCCCGCGAGCTCAACGTGCTGGCCGCCGAGCGCGGGCTGCACGTCGTGCACCTGCCCGGTCGCCGCCGAGGCGAGGACTCCTGGCTCGGTGACGGGATGGGTCCTGTCGACGACGTCAGTGCCCTGCTCGCCTGGGTGCCCGACCTCGCCGAGCGCGACGTCTACGTCTGCGGTCCGACCGCCTGGACCGACGCCGTACGCCGGGCCTGCGCGGCCGCCGGCCTTCCCGACCACCACCTCCACCTCGAGAACTTCAGCTGGTGACTCCATGAAACGCATTTCCACGTGGGTCCTGTCCACGATCAGCGTGCTGGTGCTGCTGTTCGGCTACCACACCTCCACCTCCGGGGTCGCGACCACCGCGAGCACCTCGGTGATCTCCTCGACGCCGGCACCGTCGACGAGCCGACACCTCGCAGGACTCCGGATCGAGCGGGACCTCGACCGGGACGACCACGGTCACGGGCGCCGCGGCGAGCACCCGCTACGGACCCGTGCAGGTCGCGCTCACCACCGACGGCGGCACCATCACCGGGGTGTCCGTGCTCGAGTACCCGAACTCGGACTCCCGCGACGTGGAGATCAACAACTACGCCCTGCCGATCCTGATCCAGGAGACCATCGACGCCCAGAGCGCGAACGTCGACATGGTCAGCGGCGCGACCTTCACCAGCATCGGCTACCAGCAGTCCCTGCAGAGCGCCCTCGACCAGGCCGGACTGTGACCACCACGACGACGGTGCCGCCGGTGCACCGTCCGGTTCGTCGAGCACGTGATGGGCATGCCGATCAGCCTCGCCCTGCGCGGCGCGCACGCCGACGACGCCGTGGGCCTCGGCGCCTGGGAGGAGGCGATCGCCACGCTGCGCGACGTCGACCGGGTGTTCAGCACCTACCGCTCCGACTCGCACGTCTCCCGGCTGGCCCGCGGCGAGATCACCATCGCCGACTGCCCGCCGGAGGTGGCCGAGGTGCTCGCCCTCGGCGAGCTCGCCCGGGTGCAGTCGCGCGGCGCGTTCGACGTCCGCAGGCCCGGTCCGGACGGCGTACCGGTCCTGGACCCGAGCGGCGTGGTGAAGGGCTGGGCGGTCGAGCGGGCCGCGCGGCCGCTGCGGGCGCTGCGAGACACCGACTTCTGCCTGTCGGCCGGTGGTGACCTGGTCTGCCACGTGGCCGCCCCGGACCGTCCCGCGTGGCGGGTCGGCGTCGAGGACCCGCACGACCCGACGCGGCTCACGGCCGTGGTGCCAGTGCGGCACGGTGCGGTCGCCACCTCGGGCCTGGCGCACCGGGGCGCGCACCTCGTCGACGCCCGCACGGGACGGGTGCCGGACGGCATCGCCTCGGTCACCGTGATCGGCCCGGACCTCACCACCGCCGACATCGACGCCACGGCGGCGTACGCGCTGGGCCGCGAGGCGCTGGCCTGGCTGACCAGCCGCCCCGGCCAGGCCGGGCTGGTGGTGTGGGACGACGGGAGCAGCGCGACCTTCGGCTCAGCGGGCTGACGGGAGCCGCATCAGCTCGATCTGGATGTCCGAACCCTCGGCGCAGCGGCTCGAGCTCGCCCGTGGCGACGAAGCCGTAGGCCTGGTAGGCCGACGGGCTCCCGGGTTGACCAGGGCGACGTGCAGCTCGACGGGGAGGTCGCTGCTCGACCGCCCACGTGGTGACCACGTCGAGGATGGCGCGGGCGTGGCCGCGGCCGCGATGCTCCGGATCGGTCCACATCCCGAAGACCATCAGCCCCCGCGTCCACCGGGAAGCCGCCGCCGAGCGCGACCGGCCGCGCGTCCTCGAGGACCAGCGACCCGCGGGCCGTGCGTCAGCCGCTCCCGCCAGTCCGTCTCCTCGAACGCCGCCTCCCGCTCGTACGTCGAGCCGAACGCGTCGGGAGAGTCCCGCAGCGAGCGCAGCCGGAGGTCCCGCCAGCCTCCCAGTCGTCCGGGCCGACGCTCCGCACCTCACGCCATGTCGTCCAGCTCGAGGATGCAGGCGGTGCCGACGTCCTCGAAGCCGACGCGTCGGTAGATCGAGGCGGCCGCGTCGGAGCCGGCGGAGAGGAACAGCGTGGTGACGCCGGCCTGCATCGCGGCCCGCACGAGGGCCTGGGTGGTGGCCGTGCCCAGCCCGGTGTTGCGGGCGCGGGGGATGACCCCGATTCCCATCAGCTCGGTGACCGTGCCGCGCGGCGACGTCGAGCCGCCCCCGACGACCGCCCCGTCCGCGTCGTAGGCCGCCACCGACGATCAGCTCACCCTCCTCGATGAGGCGGGGCTGGGCGGCCAGCGTGGCCGGCTCGAAGGTGTCGGTGCTGCCGAACGAGGCGCCCACGGCGCCGATCGACGCCGCCAGGTCGGGGTGGTCCGGGGTCAGCACGACCACGCCCTGGCTGCTCGGCCGGGACCGGGTCCGCGCGCCGGACCAGCAGCGGGTAGCGCTGGGTGTGGTCGCCGACCGCCTCCGTGACCGCCGCGCTCAGGGACGGGGTCACCTCCTCGACCCACTCGATGTTGCGGGGCAGCCCGAGCGCGGCGCGCCGGTCGAGAACCCGTCGGACGTCGTCGGCGGTGATCTCCTCGGTGAGGCCCAGCCGCGGACGGGCGTAGAACGTCCACTTCGTGACCTCGGTCGGCACGAAGATCGTGAACGGGCCGCACTCCTCGGTCGTCGCGAGTCGAGCGCGGGACGGTGTCGTAGTAGCGCTCCAGGGTGAGCAGCAGGTCGCGTGGGTGGGGTCACTCGGCCAGGGTGCCAGCGCGGCGAGGCTACTTGCGAGTAGATTTAGGGCATGGCCGCGTCCCCGTTGGTGTCCGAACGGATCGGACAGTTCTTCGTCGAGACCGAGTCCGGACGCGACCGCCTCGAGTACACCGAGTACGGCGGCGGCGACCAGTGGGTCGTCCTGATGCACGGCCAGCTGATGCCGCGCCGGATGCAGCAGCCCCTCGCCCGGGCCCTGGCCAAGCAGGGTCTGCACGTGGTGACGCTCGACCTGCTCGGGCACGGCCGCTCCGACCGGCCCGCGGACCCGCTGGTCTACTCGATGCAGGCCTTCGCCGAGCAGGTCGTGCTGCTGCTGGACCACCTCGGTGCCGACCAGGCCGTCATCGGCGGGACCTCGCTGGGCGCCAACGTGTCGCTCGAGGTCGCCGTGCTCGCGCCCGGGCGGGTCCGCGGCCTGCTGATCGAGATGCCGGTCCTCGACAACGCGGTCGAGGCCGGGATCATCGCCTTCTCGCCGTTGATGTTCGCCGCCCGGTTCGCGCCGATCACCATCGACCTGGTGCGCTGGCTGACCCGGCCGATCCCGCGCGGGCTGGTGCCGTTCTGGGTCGGCATCGCGCTGGACACCCTCGACCAGCAGCCCGCGTCGATGGGCGCGGTGGTGCACGGGCTCTTCTTCGGCCGGATCGCGCCGTCCTCACGTCAGCGGCGGGCGATCGAGGTGCCGGCGCTCGTCGTCGGCCATCCCGCGGACCCGATCCACCCCGCCGCCGACGCCGCGATGCTGGCGGCCGAGCTGCCGAACGCGACCTTCGTCAAGGCCAAGAGCATCCTGGAGTGGCGGATCGCGCCCGAGCGGCTGGACGCGCTGGCCGCGGAGTTCGCGCTGAGCGCCTGGAAGCCCGCCGGACGGGCGCGGCGGCGCCGTACCTCTGGCTGAGCGCGGCAGAATGGTGCGGTGCCTCTCTATCGCGACGAGGCGATCGTGCTGCGCACCCACAAGCTGGGCGAGGCCGACCGCATCATCACCCTGCTGACGCGCCAGCACGGCCGCGTCCGGGCGGTGGCGCGCGGGGTGCGCAAGACGTCGTCGCGCTGGGGCTCGCGGTTGGAGCCGTTCACCCACGTCGACCTGATGATCGCCGAGGGCCGCACCCTCGACGTGATCACCCAGGCCGAGACGCGGACGCCGTTCTCGTCGTGGCTCGGGGACGACTACGAGCGCTACACCGCGGGGACGGCGATGCTCGAGACCGCCGACCGGCTGGCCACCGAGGACAAGGAGCCGATGCTCCAGCAGTTCCTGCTGCTCGTCGGCGGGCTGCGGGCGATGACCGCCCGCGAGCACGGCCCCGGCCAGGTGCTCGACTCCTACCTGCTGCGCTCGCTGGCGGTGGCGGGCTACGCGCCGTCGTTCGACCACTGCGTGCGCTGCGGCGACGAGGGCCCGCACCGGTGGTTCAACCCCTCGGCCGGCGGCGTGATGTGCGCGTCGTGCAAGCTGCCCGGCTCGGCGACCCCGTCCGCCGCGACGCTGGTGCTGCTCGGCGCGCTGCTCGCGGGTGACTGGCCGGTCGTCGACGCGGCCGACCCGCGCCAGCGCAAGGAGGCCAGCGGCCTGGTCGCGGCGTACCTCGCCTGGCACCTCGAGCGCGGTCTGCGGTCGCTGGCGTACGTCGAGCGCTGAGCCCGTCGCCGCCGCGGTCGCTCCCTGCGCCGGCCGCTCCGCCGCGAGCGACGTCTCAGTAGGCTGCCGATCGTGAAGCGACAGGTCCGCCGGCCGACCCCGCACCCCTCGGGGGCGCGGCCGCCGGTCATCCCCAAGGCGCTGATCCCGAAGCACGTCGCGATCGTGATGGACGGCAACGGCCGGTGGGCCAAGCAGCGCGGACTGCCGCGCACGGCCGGGCACGAGCAGGGTGAGAGCAGCCTCTTCGACGTCGTCGAGGGCGCGATCGAGATCGGCGTCAAGGCCATCTCGGCGTACGCGTTCTCGACCGAGAACTGGAGCCGCAGCCCCGACGAGGTCCGCTTCCTGATGGGCTTCAACCGGGACGTGATCCGGCGGCGGCGCGACGAGATGCACGAGCTCGGGGTCAAGGTCCGGTGGGCCGGCCGCGCGCCGCGGCTCTGGAAGAGCGTCATCAACGAGCTCAAGGTCGCCGAGGAGCTGACCAAGGACAACGACGTCCTCACGCTCACGATGTGCGTCAACTACGGCGGCCGCGCCGAGCTCGCCGACGCCGCCCGCTCCATCGCCCGCGCGGTCAAGGAGGGGCGGCTGGATCCGGAGAAGATCACCGACAAGACCTTCGCCCAGCACCTCTACGTCCCCGAGCAGTCCGACGCCGACCTGGTCTGGCGCACCTCGGGGGAGCAGCGACTGTCGAACTTCATGCTCTGGCAGGCCGCCTACTCCGAGCTCGTGTTCACCGACGTGCTCTGGCCCGACGTGGACCGCACGCACCTCTGGGCGGCGGTCGACACCTACGCGCGCCGCGACCGTCGGTACGGCGGCGCCGTGCCCAACGCCTGACCGGTCCGGCCCAGAAGAGTCGGGGTCAGGCGCAGCGGGGGCAGGTCCCGAAGATCTCCAGCTTGTGGGAGATGTCGGAGAAGCCGTGCTCGGAGGCGATCGCGGAGGTCCAGCGCTCGACGGCCGGACCCTCGACCTCGACGGTCGACCCGCACACGCGGCAGACCAGGTGGTGGTGGTGCGTGTCCGAGCAGCGACGGTAGATCGCCTCGCCGTCCTCGGTCCGCATCGCGTCGACCTCGCCGTGGTCGGCCAGGAGCTGGAGCGTGCGGTAGACGGTGGCCAGCCCGACCCCGTCCCCGCGCTTGCCGAGGAGCTCGTGGATCTCCTGGGCGGACCGGAAGTCGTCGAAGGACTCCAGGGCGTCCAGCACCGCACGACGCTGCCGGGTCGGGCGCAGCGGCGGCCGGTTGTCGGGCTCAGTGCTCGTCATAGTGCTCTCCGTGGGGTGCGTGCCGGTGTCCGCCGTGCACGTAGTCGACGTGGTCGCCGTGGGTCACCGCCACGTGTCCGCAGTCCGGTCCGTGCTCGTGCGGGTGCTCGTCGGTCATCTCGTGGCCGAGCGGAGGCTCCGGCACGAACGGCTCGGCCAGCCGCTGCCGGCGTCGGACCGCGGCGCCGATCGGCCACATCGAGCGCGAAGCCCGCGAGGGCGAGCAGCACGATCGTGGGGCCGGGCGCCACGGCGTAGCGGGACGACGCGAGCGCCGCGAGCACCAGCCCACCCAGCGACACCACGACCCCGATCAGCATCGCCAGGCCGAGCGTGGTCCGGAACGACCGGGTGACCTGCTGCGCGGTCGCCACCGGCACCACCATCAGCGCGGAGACCAGCAGCAGCCCGACGGTGCGCATCGCGACGGTGACGGTGACGGCGGCCAGCACCGCGATCAGCACGTTGTAGAACCGCACCCGCAGGCCGGCGACCTGGGCGAACTCCTCGTCCTGGGCCACGGCGAAGAGCTGCGGGAGCAGCCCGACGCAGAGGGTGACCACCACGAGCGCCAGCAGCATCGTCACCCAGACGTCGCTGACCGACGTGGTGGTGATCGAGCCGAAGAGGTACTGCTGCAGCCGGGCCGCGCCCTGGCCGGCGAGCCCGGTGATGAACACCCCGCCGGCGATGCCGCCGTAGAACAGCAGCGCCAGGGCGACGTCGCCGTTGGCCCGCCCCTGCTCGCGGATCACCTCGATCAGGATGGCGCCGACGATCGCCACCGTGACCGCGGTCCAGGTGGGGGAGGCGCCGGTCACCAGGCCCAGGGCGACGCCGGTGACGGCGACGTGGCCGATCCCGTCACCCATCAGGGCCTGTCGGCGCTGCACCAGGTAGGTGCCCACCGCCGGTGCGGCCAGGCCGGTGAACACCGCCGCGACGAAGGCCCGGATCATGAAGTCGTAGGTCAGGAGGTTCATCGGGGACCTCCGTCCAGCGGACCGGTCACCTGGGGCGCCGGGTCGCGTCGCTGCGGCTCGACGTGGTGGTGGCTGTGCGACTCGAGGAACAGCGGGTGGTGCACGGTGTCGTCGCCCAGCGGAGCGCCGTCGTAGCCGATCCGGCCGTCGCGCATCACCACCGCCCGTTCCACGAGCGGGGCGAGCGGGCCGAGCTCGTGGGCGACCAGGACTACGGTCGCGCCGCTGTCCTTGAGGACCCGCAGCGCGCCGGCGAGCGCCTCCTGGTTGGGCAGGTCCACCCCCGCGGTGGGCTCGTCGAGGAACAGCAGGTCGGGCTCGCCGGCCAGCGCCCGGGCGATGAGCACCCGCTGCTGCTGGCCGCCGGACAGCGCGGTGACGCCGTCGCGCAGCCGGTCTCCGAGCCCGACCACGTCCAGGGCCGCCTGGATGGCGGCCTTGTCGGCCCGGCCCAGCGGCTGCAGCCAGCGGCGACGGGTCAGGCGTCCGGAGGCGACCACCTCGTACACCGAGGCGGGCACCCCCGAGGCGGCGCTGGAGCGCTGGGGCACGAAGCCGATGCGCTTCCAGTCGCGGTACGACGCGAGGTCGGTGCCGAACAGCGCGACCGAGCCCCGGACCAGCGGCCGCAGCCCGGTCATCGCCCGGACGAGGGTGGACTTGCCCGAGCCGTTGGCCCCCATGAGGGCCACGAACTCGCCCTCGCGAACGGTCAGGTCGATGCCCCGCAGCACGGGGCGGCCGCCGAGGGCGACCGCGACGTCGCGGACCGCCACGACCTCCGGGGCGCCGTCGGTCAGCATCCGTTGGCCGTTCGCAGGGCCGCGAGGTTCGCGCTCATCAAGGAGAGGTAGTCCTCGTCCGCGGTCTGGTCGGTCAGGCCCTCGATCGGGTCGAGCAGCGCCGTCGCGAGGCCGAGATCGCCGGCCACCGACTCGGCCGCGTCCGGCCCCTCGAGCGGCTCGTAGAACACCGTGGTCACGTCCTCGCGCCTCGACCAGGTCCGCGAGGCGGCCGAGGTCCCGCGGGTTGGGCTCGGTGTCGGGGGTGGGGGCGATCGCGGTGAAGCGCGGGCCGTAGCGCTCGAGGAAGCCGTAGGCGTCGTGGCTGACGATCGCGTCGCGGCGTGCACAGCCGGCGAGACCGTCGGCGTAGGCCCGGTCGAGCGCGCCCAGCTCGGCCCGGAGAGCGGTGGCGCGCTCCGCGAAGCCCGCCGCGTCCCCGGGGGCGATCACCGCGAGCCGGTCGGCGATCTCGTCGGCCAGGTCCGCCATCAGCAGCGGGTCGAGCCAGAAGTGCGGGTTCGCATCGGTCACCGGGACCACCGTGCGGGTGTCGAGCACGTCGCCCTCGGCCAGGTTGTCGACCGCGGTGTCGACGGCGGGCTGGAAGCCGCTCTCGAAGACGACCAGGTCGGCGTCCTCCACCTCGGCGGTCTGGCGGATCCCGAGCTCGAGGTCGTGCGGCTCGCCGCCGGCGCTGGTGAGGTTGCGGACGTCGTACCCCTCGCCGGCGACCTGTCCGGCGACCCAGGCGAGCGGGTAGAACGACGCGACGACGGTGACCTCCCCGTCGTGGTCGGGGGTGCCGCCGGTCATCGCCGCGCACCCGCTCAGCACCGTGCTCACCGCGAGCACCGGCACCCACCACCACTTCATGAGAACGATTCTCACTCAAGTTGAGAACCATTGTCAAAGAGTCGGGCGCCGCTAGGGTCGTCCCGTGCTCGTCGTCAACCGGTTCCGCGTGCCCGACGGCACCGCGGAGGCCAGCCAGTTCCGCTCCGACCTGACGGCGGCGCACGACGTGCTCGCGGCGCAGCGCGGCTACGTCGAGGGCCACATCGGCCGCAACGTCGACGACCCGGACCTCTGGGTGCTCAGCACCCGGTGGGAGCACGTGGGCGCCTACCGCCGCGCCCTCTCGACGTACGACGCCAAGCTCACCGCCGTGCCGGTCCTCGGCCGGGCCCTCGACGAGCCGAGCGCCTACGAGATCGTCACCCCGGGCGCCGACCTCAACCGGGCCGCGCCCCGCGACACCGCCTCGGAAACGCCTCGACCCCGTCGTTAGGCTGGATGTTCCGTCCGGCAGCCAGCCGGCCGCCCGCAGCTCAGGAGTCCGCCTCGTGGCCAAGCCGCCCCCGTCCACCGTCGACAGCGTCGTGTCCCTGGCCAAGCGCCGGGGCTTCGTCTACCCGTGCGGCGAGATCTACGGCGGCACCCGCTCGGCCTGGGACTACGGCCCGCTCGGGGTCGAGCTCAAGGAGAACATCAAGCGCCAGTGGTGGCGCGCGATGGTGCAGTCGCGCGACGACGTCGTCGGTCTCGACTCCAGCGTGATCCTGCCGCGCCAGACCTGGGAGGCCTCCGGTCACGTCGCGACCTTCAGCGACCCGCTGACCGAGTGCCAGTCGTGCCACAAGCGGTTCCGCTCCGACCACCTCCAGGAGGAGGCCGCGGAGAAGCTGGCGAAGAAGAGCGGCGACGAGGTCGACCCCGACTCGATCGACCTCAACACCCTGGCCTGCCCCAACTGCGGCACCCGCGGCGCCTGGACCGAGCCGCGCCAGTTCAACGGCCTGCTCAAGACCTACCTCGGCGTCGTCGAGGACGAGTCCGGCCTCCACTACCTGCGCCCCGAGACCGCCCAGGGGATCTTCCTCAACTTCGCCAACGTGGTGACCAGCCAGCGGATGAAGCCGCCCTTCGGCATCGCCCAGACCGGCAAGTCGTTCCGCAACGAGATCACGCCGGGGAACTTCATCTTCCGGACCCGCGAGTTCGAGCAGATGGAGATGGAGTTCTTCGTCAAGCCCGGCGAGGACGAGGAGTGGCACCAGCACTGGATCGACGAGCGGACGAGCTGGTACGTCGACCTCGGGATCAGCCGCGACAACCTGCGGCACTTCGAGCACCCCACCGAGAAGCTGTCGCACTACTCCAAGCGCACCGTCGACATCGAGTACCGCTTCGGCTTCGCCGGCTCCGAGTGGGGCGAGCTCGAGGGCATCGCCAACCGGACCGACTTCGACCTCAAGACCCACTCGGAGCACTCCGGGGTCGACCTGAGCTACTACGACCAGGCCGCCGACGAGCGCTACGTGCCCTACGTCATCGAGCCGGCCGCCGGCCTCTCGCGGAGCCTGATGACCTTCCTGGTCGAGGCGTACCACGAGGACGAGGCCCCCAACACCAAGGGCGGGGTCGACAAGCGCACCGTGCTCCGGCTCGACCCGCGGCTCGCGCCGGTCAAGGTCGCGGTGCTGCCGCTGTCCCGCAACGCCGACCTGTCGCCCAAGGCGAAGGACCTCGCCGCGGAGCTGCGGCGCCGGTGGAACGTGGACTTCGACGACTCGGGGGCCATCGGGCGTCGCTACCGGCGCCAGGACGAGATCGGGACCCCGTTCTGCGTGACCGTGGACTTCGACACCCTCGAGGACCAGGCGGTGACGGTCCGCGAGCGCGACTCGATGGCCCAGGAGCGGGTGTCGCTGGACGCGGTGACGGCGTACGTCTCCGAGCGCCTCGGCTGAGCGGATGAGGGGTCTCGTGGGCGCCGCAGTGCTGCTGCTGGCGCTGACCGGCTGCTCGGGCACGGACGACGCACCCGAGGCCGACGCCCCCCGCACCGGCGGCACCGGCGGCTCGTCGGTCGTGCCGACCCAGGAGGCCCCCACCGCCACGCCGTACCTCCCGGTGCCGGACGGGGTCGAGCTGACCGCCCAGGGCTCCGAGCTCGAGGTCGGCGACGCCGCGACCGTGGCGTGGGAGCCGCGCAAGAAGGTCGTCGGCGTGCTCACGATCAGGGTCACCCGCCTGGAGAAGGCCTCGTTGCAGGCACTCGCGGCCTTCCGGCTCGACCCTGCCCAGAAGCGGTCCTCGCCGTACTACGTGCGGGCGACGGTCAAGAACGTCGGTGACACCGACCTGGCCGGCGTCTCCGATCCCGCTGTACGTCGTGGACGGACGGGACACCCTGATCCAGGCGACGCCGTTCGCGGCGACCTTCAAGCCCTGCCCCAGCGCCCCGCTGCCCAAGCCGTTCAAGACCGGGGCGAAGGTGGACGCCTGCCTGGTCTACCTCGTCCCGGAGCGGGGTCGCCTCGAGGCGGTCAGCTTCCGCCCGACCCAGGAGTACGACCCGATCACCTGGACCGGCCCGATCGAGACCCCGCGCCCGACAAACAAGCCGAGCTAGCGCTCCCGGTGGCGCCGGCGATTGGCAGAGGCTCGACCCCCGCGGGGACAATGGCGGCATGTCGACCTCCACGCTGCCCACCGAGCTCGTGCTCGGGTCGGTGCGGGTGGACACGCCGGTGGTGCTCGCGCCGATGGCCGGGATCACGAACGCGGCGTACCGGCGACTGTGTCTCGAACAGATGTGGGCGCAAGGGGCCAATGGACTCTTTGTCTGCGAGATGATCACCTCCCGCGGCCTGGTCGAGCGGGACGCGACCACCTTGCAGATGCTGGTCTTCGACGACCTCGAGAAGGTCCGGTCGGTCCAGCTCTACGGCACCGACCCGGTGTACGTCGGCAAGGCCGTGGAGATCCTGTGCGCGGAGCACGGCGTGGCGCACGTCGACCTCAACTTCGGCTGCCCGGTCCCCAAGGTGACTCGCAAGGGCGGTGGCGGCGCGCTGCCGTGGAAGCGCGGCCTGCTCGCGGAGATCCTGACCGCGGCGGTCGCGGCCGCCACGCCGTACGACGTCCCGGTCACCATGAAGACCCGCAAGGGGCTCGACGACGACCACCTCACCTACCTCGACGCGGGTCGGATCGCGCAGGAGACCGGCGTCGCCGCGATCGCCCTGCACGGGCGGACCGTGGCCCAGTCCTACTCCGGGGTCGCCGACTGGGACGCCATCGCCGCGCTGGTCGACCACGTCGACATCCCGGTGCTCGGCAACGGCGACATCTGGGAGGCCGCGGACGCGATCCGGATGGTCGAGCAGACCGGTGCCGCCGGCGTCGTGGTCGGCCGGGGCTGCCTGGGCCGCCCGTGGCTGTTCCGCGACCTGGCCGCGGCCTTCGGTGGGACCGACGTCCGCACCCTGCCGAGCCTCGGCGAGGTGCGCACCATGATGCGCCGCCACGCCGAGCTGCTGTGCGAGCACATGGGGGAGGAGCGTGGCTGCAAGGAGTTCCGCAAGCACGTGTCGTGGTACCTCAAGGGCTTCCGCGCCGGCGGCACGCTGCGCCACTCGCTGGCCCTGGTGGACACGCTCGCGGCGCTCGACGGCCTGCTCGCCGAGCTCGACCCGGACGAGCCGTTCCCGGTGGCCGAGCTGGGCTCTCCGCGGGGTCGTCAGGGCTCCCCGCGAGCCCGGGTGGTGCTGCCCGAGGGCTGGCTCGACGACGCCGACGGCCGGGGCCGCCACGTCCAGGAGGACACCTCGGAGACCACCGGCGGGTGACTCCGGCGGGGTCGTCGCCCACCCCCAAGGGTGACCGGGAACACGCACTCGAGGTCTGCCCCGAATTCGGACAACGTTCAACCAGTGTGCTTGACTCGGGCTTCGTGTCCGTTTCGTTATCAACGCGAGACGAGCCGTCCCCTGTCAGCAACAGCAAAGGATCAGCGCTGTGGCACACCATCGCCACAAGCGGGAAACCAATGCCCGCCGCATGCCCAGAGCCACCGTCGTGGCTCTCCCGATCGCCCTTCTCCTGACCGCCCCGGCCGTCGCGCTGGGGGTCGCCGCCGCCGACCCGAGCACCGGTGAGCCCGTGGTCGCCGCCCGGGCGGCCGCCTCCTCCCTGTCGCTCGCCGACCTCAACCGAGGTGGCGTCTCCCGCTCAGGGAGCCGGAGCGACGAGGCCGAGAGCTCGGTCCTGCGGGGCGCGGAGTACATCTTGTCGGCGCAGGACGCCTACGAGCGTCGCGAGGTCAACCAGCAGGTCAAGCAGGCCACGGTGAGGGCGGTCAAGAGCGCCGACACCAAGCTCTGGACCACCGCTCCGCTGAACCTGTGGAGCAGCCCGGCCAAGAAGGCCGAGAAGCACGGCGAGATCAAGGCCGGCGTGCACGTCCTGGTCACCGGTCGCAAGAACCTCGGCCGGGCCGAGATCGTGCTCGAGGGCCGGGCCCTCTGGGTGACCGACGACTACCTGACCACCGACGAGCCCACGCCCGGGATCGGCGGTGTGTGCAACAACGGCTCGGTGATCTCCAGCGGCGTGAGCCCCCACATCGTCGCCGTGCACAACGCCGTCTGCGCGGCGTTCCCCGTCGATCTCGACCTACGGCACGCTCCGCGGTGGCGGCGGCGACCACCCGCTCGGCCGCGCCGTCGACATCATGGTCAGCGGCTCGATGGGCTGGGACGTCGCGGACTTCGTGCGCGCGCACTACGCCGAGCTCGGGGTGACCTACGTGATCTACAGCCAGCACATCTGGTCCGTCGAGCGGGGCGGCGAGGGCTGGCGGGCGATGTCCGACCGCGGCTCCACCACCGCCAACCACTACGACCACGTCCACGTCTCGACGTACTGACCCTGACGACCGCGCGGGTCGTCACTAGGCTCGCCCCGATGGACGTCGAGGACCTGTACGACGCCGGCGCGCGCGAGCGGCTGGTCGCCGAGCCGCCGAAGCGCGTCTCGGCACCCGAGCGCCGGCCCTTCGAACGGGACCGGGCCCGCGTCGTGCATGCGGCCGCCTCCCGGCGGCTCGCCGCGAAGACCCAGGTGGTCGGCCCCCAGACCGACGACTTCGTCCGCAACCGGCTGACCCACTCGCTCGAGGTCGCCCAGGTGGGCCGCGACCTGGCCCGCGCGCTCGGCTGCCACCCCGACATCGTCGAGACCGCGGCGCTCGCCCACGACCTCGGGCACCCGCCGTTCGGGCACAACGGCGAGCGGGTGCTGGCCGAGCTGAGCACCACCTGCGGCGGTTTCGAGGGCAACGCCCAGACGCTGCGCATCCTGTCCCGGCTGGAGTCCAAGACCCACGACACCGACGGGCGGTCCGTCGGGCTCAACCTCACCAGGGCAACCCTCGACGCCTGCACGAAGTACCCCTGGACCCGCGCCGACGCGACACCGCCCGCCGGGGTGCATGCCGACGGCTCGCTCCGGGTGGTCGTGAAGTTCGGGGTGTACGACGACGACCTGCCGGTCTTCCGCTGGCTCCGGCAAGGCATCGACGGCCCTCGCCGCTGCCTCGAGGCGCAGGTGATGGACCTCGCCGACGACGTCGCCTACTCCGTCCACGACGTCGAGGACGGCGTGGTGGCCGGGCAGGTCGACCTCACCCGGCTCGACGCCCCGGCGCTGTGGCAGACCGTCCGCGAGTGGTACGTCCCCGACGCCGACGAGCACCGGCTGGACCAGGTCCTCGCCGACCTCCGAGCGATCGGCAGCTGGCCGTCGGCGGCGTACGACGGCAGCCGCGCCTCGATGGCCGCGCTGAAGAACCTCACCAGCGATCTCATCGGCCGCTTCTGCGGCGCCGTCCAGGAGGCGACCTTCGCGGTGGGCTCGGGACCCTTCGTGCGCTACGCCGCCGACCTCGTGGTGCCCGAGTCGACGGTGCTGGAGATCGCGGTGCTCAAGGGCATCGCGGCGCACTACGTCATGCGCGCCCACGGGCGGGTCCCGCTGATGGAGCGGCAGCGGAACCTGATCGCCGAGCTCGTGACCGCGCTGGCCGAGCGCGGCCCCGACGCGCTCGAGCGGGCCTTCGCCGACGACTGGCGCGACGCGCAGGACGACGCCGCGCGTCGCCGGGTGATCGTCGACCAGGTCGCCTCGCTGACCGATGCCAGCGCGGTGACCTGGCACGCCCGGCTGGTGCGCTCGTGAGCGAACCCCTGGTCTGGCTGCCCTTCGACCCGGCCGACCTCGGCGCCGTACCCCGTGGGCTGCGGTACGCCGTGGCGGCGCCGCGCGGTCCGGAGCCCGACGGGATCGAGGAGGTCGAGGTCTACGTCCCGCCGTACCTGTTCCCGGACGTCGACGCCGGCCTCTTCGCGCGGATGCCGCGGCTGCGCGTCGTCCAGACCCTGACCGCCGGCATCGAGCACATCGCCCCGCACCTGCCGGACGGGGTCGTGCTGTGCAACGGGCGCGGGATCCACGACGCGTCGACGGCCGAGCTCGCCGTGACGCTGGTCCTGGCCTCCCTGCGTGGGATCCCCGAGTTCGTGACCGCCCAGCAGGATGGCCGGTGGGCCTGGGAGTGGCGCCCGGCGCTGGCCGACAAGCGGGTGCTGATCCTGGGCTACGGCCAGATCGGTGCGGCGATCGAGGCCCGGCTCGCGCCGTTCGAGTGCGACGTGGTGCGGGTCGCGCGCCGGCCGCGCGCCGGGGTGCACCCCGTCACGGCGCTGGGCGAGCTGTTGCCCGAGGTGGACGTCGTCGTGGTGATCACCCCGCTGACCGAGCAGACCCGCCACCTGGTCGACGCCGGTTTCCTGGCGGCGATGAGGCCCGGAGCGCTCCTGGTCAACGTCGCCCGGGGCGGCGTGGTCGACACGGACGCGCTGGTCGCGGCGCTCGAGGCGGGCCGGGTGCGCGCCGCCCTGGATGTCACCGACCCCGAGCCGCTGCCCGCGGAGCACCCGCTCTGGCGCGCCCCCGGTCTGCTGCTCTCACCCCACACCGGCGGCTCGTCGTCGGCCATGTGGCCGCGCGCGCACCGGCTCGTCCGCGAGCAGCTGGAGCGGTACGCCGCCGGCCAGCCGCTCGCGAACGTCATCGATCGGGACTGAGCCCGACCGGCCTCAGGGCAGGTCGCCCTGCGGGTACGCCGAGGCGCCCTGGTGGACGGTGCTGTCCGGGTTCAGCTGGTCGGCGAGGTCGTCGGAGGACCCGTTGGGCTTCACCTTGGCGGCGGCCACACCGGCGGCCCCGACGATCTTGTCCTTGACGACCGGTGCCTGCTCCTTGGCGACATCGGCCACCTGGCCGGCCTTCTCCTGGACGGTCGGGTTGTTCTTGACCTTCAAGAAGTTGGACTTGATGGACTCGTAACGCTGACGGCCCGCGCGGGCGCCGAGCACGTAGCCCGCACCGACCGCGGCCAGCAACAACAGCTTCTTCATGACTTCTCCTTGTGCTTTGCGGTGGTCTCGAGGGAACTGTCGTCCCGCTCTGTCTCGTCGTTCTCGTTCTCGTCAGGGGGCGGCCAGACGGCGCCCGACTCCTCGCGGATGCGACGGCCGAGGGCGACGTCCTTGGCCTCCTTCTTGGCGGCCTTGTCGATGTTGCGCGTGTCCCGGGCGGGGAGCTGCAGCTCCTCCTCCGCCCTCATCCCGGCCTGGAGCTGCCGGCCCCGTTCGAGCTCGGAGTCGAGCTCGGCGCCGAAGAGCAGCGCCAGGTTGATGATCCAGAGGAACAACAGCCCGATGATCGCACCCGCGAGAGAGCCGTAGGTCTTGTTGTAGCTCGAGAAGTTCGCGACGTAGAAGCTGAAGGCCACCGAGGCGACCACCCCGACCACGAGGGCCACGGCCGCGCCCACCGACATCCAGCGGAACTTGGGTTGCTTGACGTTGGGGGTGGCGTAGTAGAGGAGGGCGATGACCAGGATGGCCACCAGCGCGAGCACCGGCCACTTCGCGATGTTCCACACCTGGACCGCGGTGTCGCCGACCCCGATCACGTCACCGATCGACTCCGCCAGCGGCCCGGTGACGGCCAACATCACCAGGGCCATGGCCAAGCAGCACGATGCAGACAAGGGTGAGGAGCAGCTGGGTCGGCCGGAGCTTCCAGACCGGGCGCCCCTCGCCGATCTCGTAGATGCGGTTGAGGGAACGGCCGAAGGCGCCGACGTACCCCGACGCCGTCCAGAGCGCACCCAGCAGACCCAGGACGAGAAGCCACCCAGCGCTCTGGTTGGAGGCGAGGGTCTCCAGCGTGGGCCTGATGTCACCCAGGACCTCTGGGGACACCAGCGGCTCGAGCACGTCGACGACCGTGTCGACCGACTTGTCCGCCTGCCCGACCACTCCCAGGATCGAGAGCAAGGCGATGGCGGCGGGAAAGATCGACAGCACCGCGTAGTAGGTCAGGGCCGCGGCGAGGTCGGTGCACTGGTCGTCGCTGAACTCGCGCCAGGTCTTGCGCAGCACGTAGAACCACGAGCGCTTGGTCAGGTCGGTCGGGTTGTCAGGCTTGCGCGGGTCGTCGGGTGCGGGAACGTCGTCCTCGTGCCGGTCGGCGCCCTGCGTCGCGAAGCTCATCGGCTGCGTCGCCGCCAGACGGCGAAGGCCAGCAGCAGCACGACCGCCGCGACCGCGCCAGCCAGGACGTCGGGCCGGGGTGAACCGGTCTCGGTGGTGGCCCGGTCCTTGAGGTCCGCGACCTTGGCCTGGGCCTGCGCCTTCACGTCCAGCTTGGCAGCCAGCGCGTCCACGGTCCCGGCGAGCTGGGCCCGCTGGGCCTCGATCTCCGCCTCGAGCTGCTCGGGGGTGAGGCTCATGAGCGGTCTCCCTTGAGGGTGGCGACGTCTTCCTTGAGGCCCTCGAGGGCCATCTCGGGCTTGGCGGGTGCGGCCTCGGCGACCTTGTTCCTGCCGGCCAGGGCCACCAGGCCCGCGGCCACCAGCAGCACGGCGGCGACGACCAGGCCGGCGACCCAGTCGGGGACCGCGTAGGACAGGCCGATCACGGCGGTGGCGACCAGAGTGCCGAGGGCGAAGAAGGCCAGCAGCCCGGCGGCGCTGAACATCCCGACGCCGATCCCGGCGCGCTTCCCCTTCTCGGTGACCTCAGCCTGGGCCAGGCGCATCTCCGACCGGATCAGCTCGGGAATCTGCTGCGACAGGTCGTGCACCAAGGCGCCCAGAGTGGGCTCAGCGGTCTTCTCGCTCATGGTCATCACGTTGCCCCAACATACGCCGCGGGGACACCACCCCTGTGGGTGCGACCTTCCTTCCCCAGCGCCGACGGCCCGGTCCGCCCCGGCCCGTAGACTCCGCGACGTGGCAGGACGCATCCGCGAGGACGACATCGCAGAGGTGCGCGAGAAGGCGAAGATCGACGACGTCGTCGGGTCCTACGTCTCCCTGCGCAACGCCGGTGGTGGCTCGCTGAAGGGTCTCTGCCCCTTCCACGACGAGAAGTCCCCGTCGTTCCACGTCACCCCGAGCCGTGGGTTTTTTCACTGCTTCGGCTGCCAGGAAGGCGGCGACGTCATCTCGTTCGTGATGAAGCACGACGGGCTCACGTTCTCCGACGCGGTGGAGAGCCTCGCCGACAAGTACGGCGTCCAGCTGCGGCGCGAGGAGGACGACGGCAAGCCCGCCGAGCACCGGCCACGCGGACCGGCCCGGGCCCGGCTGATCGAAGCCAACCGCCTCGCGCAGGAGTTCTACGCCGGCCAGCTGCTCACCCCCGACGCCCAGGTCGCGCGCACGTTCCTCACCGAGCGAGGCTTCGACGGCGCGGCCGCGGAGCAGTTCGGCGTCGGCTTCGCACCCCGCGACGGCGAGGCCCTGCTCAAGCACCTCCAGCAGAAGGCGTTCCGCGAGGAGGAGCTGGTCGCCGCCGGCCTGGTCGCAGTCGGCCGCTCGGCCTACGACCGCTTCCGCGGGCGGTTGCTGTGGCCGATCCGCGAGGCGAGCGGGCGACACCATCGGCTTCGGTGCCCGCCGGATCTTCGACGACGACCGGATCGACGCGAAGTACCTCAACACCCCCGAGACCGCGCTCTACAAGAAGAGCCAGGTGCTCTACGGCATCGACCTGGCCCGCCGCGAGATCGCCCGCTCGTCGCAGGCCGTGGTGGTCGAGGGCTACACCGACGTGATGGCCTGCCACCTCGCCGGGGTGCCGACCGCGGTCGCCACCTGCGGCACGGCCTTCGGCGACGACCACGCGCGGGTGCTGCGACGCTTCCTGATGGACCACGAGGAGTTCCGTGGCGAGGTCATCTTCACCTTCGACGGTGACGCCGCGGGCAGAAGGCCGCGTTGCGGGCCTTCGAGGGCGACCAGAACTTCGTCTCCCAGACGTACGTCGCCGTCGAGCCCACCGGCCTGGACCCGTGCGACCTGAGGCTCCAGCAGGGGGACGCGGCCGTCCGTGAGCTGGTCGCCCGTCGGGTGCCGCTCTACCGTTTCGTGCTGGCCAACGTGGTCGGAAAGTACGATCTCGACCGCGCCGACGGGCGGATCGACGCGCTCCGGGAGGCGGCCCGGCTGGTGTCGAGCATCCGCGACCGGTCGAAGGTCGACGCCTTCTCCCGGGAGGTCGCCGGGATGATCGGCGTGGACATGGAGGAGGCGCGCGCCGAGGTCCGCCGCGCCTCCGGACGCGGTCGGCCCGACCAGCGCGGGCGCGGGAGCGCACCGGAGCACGCCCAGCGGCCGCCGACCGAGGCGGTGCCCCCGAAGCAGCAGCTGCCCGACCTGCGCGACCCCCGGTTCGCCCTGGAACGCGAGACCCTCAAGCTGGTCATCCAGCACCCCGACAAGGTCGGCCGGGCCGCCGCCGAGGTGGGGCCCAACGACTTCCAGCACCCGACGTACCGCGCCGTCTGGGCGCTGGTCACCGGCGCCGGCGGCCCCAGCTCGGCGACACCCGACTGGAGTGCCCGCCTCCGCGACGCGGCCACCGAGCCGGCCGTGTCCTCCGCGATCTCCGCGCTCTCGGTCGAGCCACTCCCGACGGCCAAGGAGCCGGACGACACCTACGTCGCCCAGCACGTGTTCCGCCTCCAGGAGCTGACCACGATCCGGCGCATCGCCGAGCTCAAGTCCCGCCTCCAGCGCACCAACCCCGTCGAGCACGCCACGGAGTACAACCGGATGTTCGGCGAGCTCGTCGCCCTCGAGCAGCACCGCCGCCAGCTGCGGGACCGGGTGGTGGGCACCCAATGATCGGCCGCCGCAAGCCATCGGTCCCGGTCGGCCCGGGTGAGCGGGTCCTGGCCTGGTGCCACGACAGCGACGGCCGGGTCGTCGCGGGCACCCGGGACGCGCTCTACCTGCCCCTGGACCCGACCTCCACGTCGGTCGAGCCTGTCGAGACCCTCCGCCTGCCCTGGGAACAGGTCGAGGGCGCCGACTGGGACGCGGACGCCTCCGTCTTCCGCCTCAGCGAGGTCGGCACCTGGGGGGCGCCGCGTCCCGTGCACCGGCTGACCTTGGTCGAGCCCACGCTGCTGCTCCAGCTCGTCCGGGAGCGGGTGACCTCGACCGTGGTGCTCCAGCGACACGTGCCGATCAAGGGGAGCCGGGGTCTGCGGGTGATCGCCCGCCGCGCCCCGGGCGGCGACCGCGCGGTGTCATGGGTCTACGAGTTCGACGAGGGTGTGGACCCCGCCGACCCCGCCGTCCGCGCCGCGGCCGAGGCGGCCCTCGCGCAGGCGCAGGACGAGGTCGGCGTGGCGGGCTCCTGATTTCCTCCGCACCCCGGCGCCTTGCTAACCTCTACCCCGCCCGCACACGCGGCGATCCCCTGTAGCTCAACTGGCAGAGCATTCGGCTGTTAACCGGAGGGTTGTTGGTTCGAGTCCAACCGGGGGAGCGGAGAAGCCGGCCTGACCGGCGAGGTGATCTCGCCTGTCAGGCCGCTTCGTTTCGTGGGTCAGCCCGTCGGCGAGGGTGCGTCCGAGGCGGTCAGCAGCTCGGCGGGGACCCACTCCGTCACGGTGGTCCACCGGCCCGGGCGCAGCAGTGCGGCGTAGGTCACCAGGCCCTCGAACCGGCCGCGCTCGACCTTGCGCCACTCCAGCAGCAGCCCCGGGCGCGGGTGGCTGCCATCCACCGGCACCGCCACCCAGCAGTGCCGCGCCGGACAGTCGTCGGCGGCCACCGGCGGGGCCGCGACCGGCGCGCCGCCGCGCACCCGGTCCTGGAGCGGGATGCCGCCGCTGCCGTACCCGCCCCGCGCCATGTGCTCACAGTAGAACAGGTGTTCGAACGCGTCACGCTGGTGTGGTCCAGACTTGCTGGCAGGGTTCCCGACAGAAGCACTACGGTCGCGGCGGGCGGTGGGAACCCACCGGCGGAAGGAGCCACCCGTGCTGAGGCAGGTCGCCGAGGGCGTGCTCGTCCACGAGAGCGAGTTCCTCCAGAGCAACACCGTCGTGGTGCAGGGCGGCGCCGGCGTGCTGCTCATCGACCCCGGGGTGACCGGCGACGAGATCGAGTGCCTCGCGAACGACCTTCGCGACCTGGACCAGCCCGTGGTGGCCGGCTTCTCGACGCATCCGCACTGGGATCACCTGCTCTGGCACGCCCGGCTCGGCGCGGTGCCTCGGTACGGCACGGCCCGCTGCGCGGCCACGGTCCGAGATCGGCTGTCGGACGCGGGTGCGAGGGCCCGCGTCGCCGCCGTGATGCCGCCCGACATCGCCGAGCAGGTGCCCCTGGACCTCCTCGGTGGGATCACCGGCGTGCCCGCCGACGCGACGCACGTTCCTTGGGACGGCCCTCGGGTCCGGATCATCGAGCATGAGGCGCACGCCCCGGGACACGCGGCGCTGTTGATCGAGGAGCGAGGGGTACTCGTCGCCGGCGACATGCTCTCTGACGTCCTGATCCCGATGCTCGACCCGAGCGACACCGCGGACCCGATCGAGGACTACCTCGCCGCGCTGCGGTTGCTCGAGGGCGTGGCGGACGACGTCGACGTCCTCGTCCCTGGTCACGGGTCCATCGGTGGAGCGGATCAGGTGCGCACCAGGATCGACCAGGATCGCGCGTACGTGCAGGCGCTGCGCGACGCCGGCGTTCCGGGCGACCCGCGGCTCGGCCCCGAGGCCCCGCACAGCGACTGGCTCCCCGGCGTGCACGAACGGCAACGTGAGCACCTCGCCGGACGACGAGAGCGCAGCGGCACGGCCGAGTAGCCGCTCGACCGGATCAGTCGCCCCAGCCCAACGGGAACACCTCGAAGGCCGCTCCGAAGGCCGCGCCCACCCGGGGGCCGGTCGCCCGTCCGATGCCCTCGAGGAACTCCGCGGGATCCCAGTTCTCCCAGCCGAGGCCTTCGATGTACGCCGTGTGCGCCCGCAGCGACTCAACCCCGGCGTCGAAGGTGTCCGTGGTGTCCACCCCGTGCGTGGACTCGGGGGAGTTGGCCGCCCAGACGGCCCGGACGCCGCCCCACGGCTCGAGACCGTCGACGAGCTGCTCGGGGAAGATCCACCGGTTGCCCGCGTCGCGGACGGCGTCGAGGACCGCCTTGCCCACGGCGATGTGGTCGGCCTGGTTGAGGTTGCGGCCGCCGAAGGTGTCCCGGAAGTTGCCGGTGATGACGATGTCGGGCCGGTTCCGCCGCACCACCTCGGCGATGACGCGGCGCAGGGGCACGCCGTACTCCACGATGCCGTCGGGCAGTCCGAGGAACTCCACCGTCTCCACGCCGACGACCCGTGCCGACTCGACCTGCTCGGCCTCGCGCACGCGCCGGGACTCGTCGGGGTGCAGCCCGTCGATGCCGGCCTCACCCGAGGTCACCATGCAGTAGACGATCGACTTGCCCTGCCCCGTCCAGCGGGCGATCGCCGCCGCCGCGCCGAACTCCAGGTCGTCGGGGTGGGCCACCACGCAGAGAGCGCGGGACCAGTCTTCGGGCAGTGTCTCGAGCGGCTCGGGTTCCATGGGCGCCAGCATGCCGGATCGGAGGCGATATCCGCTTGGTCCGCCGAGCGATCTCCGGTTGGGTGGGCAGGTGCCGGACATCATCGAGGTCGATCCTCACGACGACCTGGTCCTGCGCGCCTACTGGGAGGCCGAGCAGGTCGCGATCCGCGCGGACCGCGCGCACCCGGTGATCCGGACCTGGGACGCGCTGCGCAACGCCGTGCGGGTTCCCTCGCCGTACCACCGGCGGGTCCTGCTCGCCGCGCTCGAGGACGGTGAGCTGGTCGGCACCGCCGACGTCGGGATGCCGCTGCAGGACAACCTCCGCAGCGGTGAGCTCGAGGTCAACGTCCGTCCCGAGTGGCGCCGCCGCGGCATCGGGACCGCGCTCCACGACGAGGCGGCCGACCGGCTGCAGGCCGCGGGCCGGACCACGGTGCTCGGCGAGGCCTACGAACCGATGGACGGCGAGCCGACGGCCGCGGTCGCCTTCGCCGAGTCGCTCGGCTTCACCAGCGAGCACGTGGAGGAGCACCTGGTGCTCCCGCTACCGGTCCCGGTCGAGCAGGTCGAGCGCCTGCACGCCTCCGTGCGGGACCTGGCGGGCTACGAGCTGGTCACCTGGGAAGACCGCTGCCCCGACGAGCACCTCGCGGCGTACTGCACGATGATGACCCAGATGGAGACGGACGTCCCCACGGGCGCCCTGGACGTCGAGCCCGTCGTCGTCGACGAGGCCCGGGTCCGCACCTCCGAGCAGCGGCTCTCCCGGTCGCACCACCAGCTGCACGCGGCTGCCCGTCGACTGGAGGACGGGGCGTTCGGCGGCTTCTCGATCGTCCTGCTGCCCAAGGGGGAGGAGCTCGCTCTCCAGTTCGACACCCTGGTGATGCCCGAGCACCGCGGGCACCGGCTCGGCCTGCTGATGAAGCTCAACACGCTCGGTCGGGTCCAGCAAGGCCACCCGGAGCGCACCGCCTTCCACACCTGGACCGCGAGCTCCAACGCGGCCATGCAGGCGACCAACAAGCGGTTCGGGTACGTCGCGCTCGAGCGCATGCACGACATGCAGCGCGTGGCCCGCTGATGGGTTGGTCCCTGCCCGGCGACCTGCCGTCGAGCGAGCGGTGGGCGTCGGTGGGGTTCCGCGAGGAGCTCGAGACCTGGGTGGCCGGGCACGTCGGCGTCGTCCGGGCGATGGACCCGGTCAAGCTGCGACCGTGGTCGACGGTGTGGCGGGTCGAGGCCCAGGCGGGGATCTTCTTCGCCAAGCAGAACTGTCCGCTCCAGAACTTCGAGGCCGCTCTGGTCGTCGAGCTGCAGAGGATCTCGCCCACTCACATCGTGCCGGTCGTCGCCGCCGACCCGGAGCGCGGATTCCTGCTCACCGCCGACCAGGGGCCGGTGCTCGAGAAGCGTGACGAGGCGACCAACCTGCGGGTCTGGCAGGACCTCATCGTGGCCGCCTCCGGGCTGCAGCGCGACGTCGTCCCGCACGTGGATGCGCTCGAGGCACGCGTCGGGCTGACCCGGCTCGCGCCGCAGGACGCGGAGGCGTACGTCGCCAGCCGCGTCGACGGGTACGCCGCGCTGCCCCCGGGCGACCCGCGCCGGCTGGACCCTGACGTCGCCGTCCGGCTGCGTGCCCGCCTACCCCTGGTCCGGGCGTGGTCGGAGCAGGTGGTCGGTCTCGGGCTGCCGCTCAGCCTGAACCACAACGACCTCCACGAGCACAACACGTTCGACACCCCTGGAGGCCTGCGCTTCTTCGACTTCGGCGACGCCCTGGTCACGAGCCCGCTCGAGGTGCTCCGCGTGCCCCTCGCGATCGTGGCCGGCGACGTGGGCGACGACCCCACGGACCCGCGGCTGCGCGGGGTCGCCAACGCCGCCCTCGAGGTCTGGAGCGACCTGGAGCCCCTGCGCGACCTGCGTGCCGCCCTGCCCGCCGCCCTGCAGCTGGGAAGGCTTGGCCGAGCCGAGTCGTGGGTCCGGTGCCTGCCCTCGATGACCGCCGCTGAGCTCACCGAGTTCGGCCAGTACCCCGCCTCCTGGCTGGCCAGCCTGACCGAGGACGCCCCCGTCCACTTCTGAGCACGCCGCGCGCTCGATCAGTCCGGGAGGTTCTGGGCATCTCCCTGTGGCTTGCGCGCGAGCGGGGTGGTCATCAGGAGGACGACACTCACCATCAGCACCCAGCTCGGGAACAGCGCCTGGAGCCACTTCTGCTCGGCGGAGGCAAGGAGCAGGGCCAGCGCGACCAGGTAGCCGGAGATGGAGACCCAGCGAGGAAGCGCCGAGGTGCGGATGCCGACCGTGCTGACCGACAGGGTGAACACCGCCGCCATCCGCATGGCGTAGACGGAGATCATCCCCCGGGAGGTGTCCAGGCCGTACGCCCACACGTCGCCGTTGGCATGGGGGCCGTCGAGCATCAAGACCATGCTCGACGCAGTGGCGGCGCCGGTGAAGAGCATGCCCAGGAAGAGCAGCCCGCTGCCCAGGAACACCGTCGAGAAGAGCCGATCCTCGACGTCGCCGAGCTGCTCGCGGATGACCCCGATGAACCACAGGAACGCGATCCCGGCGAAGGGGACGAGGTGGAGGCTCAGCCGGACCAGCCGGCGCCGACTCGCATCGGACTGCAACGAGGCAAAGGAGTCATCCGACATGGCCAGGCGCATCATCGCCATGGCGGTCACCAGCAGGACACCGAAGACGATTCCCGCGATCGCGGCCGACCGGCGCGTACGCCAGAAGCTTGCGGTGAGTACCGGCTGGGTCGACATCTGCCGCTCCTCCGCTCCTGACGAGATGGCTCATCCTGGCGTGCCCGGTGCGGTCGGGGCCTCCTCCCGCGGGGGTGAGGCCCGACGTCGTTCCCCCCGGCCGGTGCCGGTCCCGGCGGCGTCGTGCCGGACATTCCGCGCCGCTATGGTTCGGGGGCAGTGGATGGGGAGGTAGCTCAGTCGGTCAGAGCAGAGGACTCATAATCCTTGGGTCGTGGGTTCGAGCCCCACCCTCCCCACCACATCTGACCTGGGGTTGTCACCCCGACAGACCCGCAAGTGGATATGAAAGGCGCTGCCGCCAGGGAGACTTTCAGGGAACAGTCACCGAGACCAGGCGGTCAGGGCCTGGTCCATCGCGTTCTTCCTCGTCACGCCACTCCTTGGGGTCAGCCCGCAGGATCCACGCGTCCGCGGAAGGTCGCGACCTGCATGACCCATCCGGCTGACGGGGTGAGCGTCGCGGTCGCGCTGTAGGTCCCCGCCGTCGTCACGATCCGATCCTCGGCGATGTCCCCGTCGTTGGTGATGATGCGGTTGGTGAAGCTCGTCCCCGCTGCCGAGAACAGCTCCTCCGGTGATGCCGGCCCCGACGATCAGCTCGTTCGCCGCGGTGGTGGTGACCGTGCCGCTGTTCGCCGACGCACTGTTGCCCGAAGCGGAGGCTCCGACATCGAACGGATTGACCGGGTCGAGGCCGCTGTACTCGAGCGCGCGGATGTCCACGTACGGTGTCGACGCGCTGAAAGTCACCGTCACCGTGTTCGCTCCGGCCGCGGCCGCCCTGATGTTGCTGGCGTACCAGATGGCCTGACTGAGGCCGCTCGCCGACGCCTTCGGCACGGCCAAGCCGATACGTGTTGCCGGCGGAATCGACAACCGACGTGACGGTGGAGGTCGTGTTGTTCCAGCCGATCGCCAAGATGTTGGTGTTCCCCGCAGTCTGCGCGCTCGGGTAGGTGACCGCACGGCGGTCTGACTGGTCTGCGGAGTCGCGGCGTTCACCTGGACGAAGGCGATCGGGACCGGCGTGGAGGCGACGCTGTACGTCGCCGTGTACGACGGAGGAGGAACCGCCGGGACGACGATCGCGTGCTGCTGGGTGCCTCCGTCAGACCACGACGAGAAGGTGTACGTGGTCGTGCCGACGGTCTGATCGCGCGCTTCGATCGTGTGGTGGAAGCCGACCAGCGTGTCGTAGACGAACTGTCCCGTGTGGGCGATCCCGTCGATGTACAGGGTCAGCCCGGCCGGCGCGGTGTCGAAGGTGAGGTTGACCTTCGTCGGGTAGATGATCGCTGACCGGCTCGCCGTCAACCCGTCGGCGTCGGTGACCGTCAGCGTGATCCGATACCTCGTGTTGCCGCTGAAGTCGTGACCGGTCGTCGGAATCGTGAATGTGCCGCTGGTGCCGGTGCTGGGTGCACCTGGGTGGACGTGCGCTGTCGTGGAGGAAGTCGACGGTCCAGACGTAGGAGCTCGCTGACAAGCGCGCCGTCGGCGTCCGTACGCTGTGCGCTGAAGGACACCACGTCGCCGGCCACGAAGAAGCCGCCGTCGGCAGGGGTGGTGGTGAAGGTCGTGATCACCGGAGGACTGCCGACGCTGATGTTCAGCGGCGCGGAGAGCGCGCTGTTGACCCCGTCGGACACCGTGAGCCGCGCCTGATAGCACGCCGACGCGTCGTGTAGGTGTGCGTCGGGTTGGCAGCGGTCGACGCCGCGCCGTCGCCGAAGTCCCACGAGTAGGTGAGCGCCGCTCCCTCCGGGTCGACGGATCCAGCGCTCGAGAACGTCACGGTGAGCGGCGCGGCCCCGCTCGTCGGCGTCGCGCTCGCGGCCGCGACCGGTGCCTGGTTGCTGCTCACGTAGCTGATCCGGTGGACCGTGCCCGCACCGTTGCCGCCGAGCTGGAAGCCGAGGTCGACGTAGTACAGCGCCCCATCCGGGCCCTCGGTCAGGTACACGATGTCACCGAAGGGCCCGTCGGGCGATCCGTCGGCGGGCACGAAGTTGAACGCGCCGGTGACGTTGCCGTTGGCGTCGAACGTCAGCCGCTTGATCCAGTGCTGGGCGTAGTCGGCGTAGAAGAAGCTGCCCTGGTAGCTGCTCGGGAACTGCGTCCCGTGGTAGACGAACCCGGCCACCACGGCCGAGTCGTGGCCGGAGTGGGTGTAGGAGAAGACCGGGTTGGTGTAGGCGGGATTGCTGCTTGGGCCCTTCGGCGTTCGGCCAACCGTAGTTCGCACCGGCGGCGCCGATGTTGATCTCTTCGACGGTCTGATAGCCCACGTCGCCGATGAACATCCGCCCGGTCGGCGCGTCGTAGTACCCGCGGAACGGGTTGCGCAGTCCGGAGGCCCAGATGCGCGGGTCGACGCCCGGCGTGTTGAGGAACGGATTCCCGGGCGCGGGGGATCCGTCGGCCGGGTTCAACCGCAGGATCTTGCCCTCCGGGTTGGTCATGTCCTGCGCGGTCGGGCCGTCGAACTGCTCTCCGGTCGTGAAGTAGAGCATGTTGTCGTTGCCGAACATGATCGCCCCGCCGTGGTGGTCGGCGCCGCTGTCGTCCGGGTCCTCGTACAGGACCAGCTCACTGCCCGCGCTCGTGAGCGCCTGGTTGACGGTGAACCGGGACAGGCGATCGTGATTGGGCGTGCCCGAGCGTGTACACGACGTAAATGTAGTGGTTGGTGGCGAAGGCGGGATCGACGGCGATCGTGTAGAGGCCCTGGTTCGAGTAGTTCCTGGCGATGTTGGTGATCTGCAGGAACGGTGTCGGGTCGAGCTGGGTGTACGGCGGCAGTGCCCGCCGGACGGTTCCGCCGAGCTCGCCGACCAGCATCGCCCCGCCCGGAAGGAACGCCATCGTGGTCGGGCAGGCTGAGTCCTGTCGTCAGGATCTCGTTCTGGAAGTAGCTGCCGGACGCGAGCTCAGCCGTCGTCAGCGCGCGGTGGTAGATCCGCACCTCGTCGAGCGAGCCCTTGAAGTACTGCGACGGCGTGGCATCGGCGCCGACACGGAGCGCCGTGCCGCGTGCGGTGATCGAGCCGCATCAGGGTCACGTCCTTGACCGGCGTGCCGTTGACGTAGAACTGCACCTGGACGCCGTCGAAGCTGACCGCCAGGTCGCTCCACTGGTTGGTGGCGAGCGCGCTGCTCCATGGACGCGGCCAGCACCCCGCTCGAGGTGCCGATGAAGAGGTTCGGCACCGTGCCACCGGCCAGCTCCAGCCCGTACTGGTAGTACGGGCTCGTCATCGTGGTGCCCCACGACTTGCTCAGGACGACGGAGTCCCCGCCGACGCCTGCGGCTTGATCCACATCCGCAGCGTCAGGCCGGTTCCCGAGATGTCGAGCGATGGCGAGTTCGGCACGTTCAGGTAGTCGTCGATCCCGTCGAACGTCAGCCCGCCACCGGACGTCCCCGGCGTGCGAGCGACACCGTTGACCAGCGTGGCGGTGTTGCCGTTGCCCGAGCTGTCGTTGGCGAGCGACCCGGAGGCCTCGTCGAAGCTCCAGGCGGCGACGAGCCCTGCGGACTGCGAGTTGGCGACCGTGACCGTGATCGGCGACGACGTCGGCGACGTTGCCGGCCGCGTCGCGCGCCCGCGCGAGCAGCGTGTGCGATCCGTCGGCCACCGTGGTGCTGTTCCAGCTCACGCTGTACGGAGCCGCACCGTCCTCCGCACCCAGGTTCGCGCCATCCAGCAGGAACTGCACGCCGGCCACGCCGACGTTGTCGGCGGCGTCTGCCGTCACCGTGACCGTGCCCGTCGACCGTCGAGCCCGCGGCCGGTGCGGTGATCGACACCGTGGGAGGAGTCGTGTCCGCCGGCGCGGTGAAGGTCACGGTGTTGTCCGTGCTCGTCGCCGCCGGAGCTCGGCGTTGCCCGCCGGCATCGCTCGCCGCGCCGGCCGGGACGCTCGCCACGACGGTCCCGTCCCCGACATCCCCGTCACCGCAACGTTGTAGCTGGGACCGGTCCCGGAGACGGCCGCCACCAGCGTGCCGCCCACGGTGCTGCCGACGAAGCTGACGTCGGCCGCCCGCGAAGCCGGTCACCGTCTCACTGAAGACCACGGTGAAGTTGATCGGGCTGGCGCTCGTCGGATCCGCCTGACCCGCCGCCTGATCGATCGTCACCCTCGGCGCCGTCTTGTCGATCGTGTAGCTCTGACCGGTCGTGAAGCTGCCGTTCCCCGAGCCGGCGCCGCCCAACGGGTTCGCCGCGGCGTCGACGATCGAATCGTCGTCCACCACGTTGAGGCCCAACGTCCCATTCCCCGAGCCGGTGCTCGCGGTGACGGTGTACTGACTGCCGCTCCCGGTCACCGACGAGATCACCGCCCCGGACACCGACCCCGCGGTCGTCACCAGCGCGAAATCCGCCCGCATTCACCCCGGTCACGGGTTCGCTGAACGTCACCGTCCACGACACACTCACTGCGTTCGTCGGCGACGCGCCTACCCGGTTCACCGACTGCACCGTCGGCGGCACGACGTCGACGGCGGCTGTCTTGAACGTGCTGTTGGCGCTGACGCGTTCGTTGCCAGCCGCGTCGCGCGAGCGAACTCGGTAGTTGTACGTCGTGTTCGCTGACGAGTCCGCTCAGCAGCACGCTGTGCGAGACGACGAGCGCGGGATCGAGCGGCGTCGTCGAGCCGTAGCTGGTGGTTGATCCCGTAGTCGACCTGCGAGGTGGCGGGCTCGTTCGTGGTCCAGGTGATCGTGGCGGCACTGCTCGTGATCGCCGTCGCGGTGCGCGACGAGATCGTCGGTGCCGTCGTGTCGAGCACGATCGTGTCGGTGATCGGCAGCGGACGACCAGAAGGACTCATAATCCTTGGGTCGTGGGTTCGAGCCCCACCCTCCCCACACAGTCGAGATCCGGAGCAGGCGGGGGAGACGCGTGAAGGTCGGTCGGTGAACCTGCGCTTCCTGCGCAACGGCGCCCTGGTGCGCTCGCTGCTCTCCTTCGGGGCCTCGTTCACGGCGGAGTGGTCGTTCGTCGTGGGCATCAGCCTGGTCGCGTACGCCGACGGTGGCGCCTGGGCGGTCGGGCTGGTCGGCATGCTCCGGCTCCTGCCCGCGGCGTTGCTGGCCCCCGTCATCTCGACGTACGGCGACCGGATGCCACCGGAGCGACTGCTGTTCGCCTCCAGCGCCATCCGGGGGGTGGCGACGCTGGCCATCGCCCCCGTCCTGGTCGCCGGTGGGTCGACGGTGCTCGTCTACGGCCTGGCCATCGTGTCGAGCATCGCGTTCACGCCCTACCGGGCCAGCCACTCGGCGTTGATGCCGCTCCTGTGCCGGACCCCGGACGAGCTGACGTCCGTCAACGTCATCCGGGGCGCGCTGGACTCGCTCAGCGTCATCGTCGGGCCGCTGGTCGCCGCCCTGCTGGTGGCGGTCGCCGACGTGTCCGCCGTGTTCGTCTTCGCGGGCGCGTGCGGGCTGGTCTCGGCGGCGCTGCTGGTTCGGCTCGACTACGCACGGATCACGCCCCCCGGGCTGGCCCGCCGACACCTGGTGGCCGACGTCCGCGAGGGGTTCTCCGCCGTGGGCTCCAGCGCGGGGGTCGAGGTGGTGATGGGGTTCGTGGTGCTCCAGTGCCTGATCCGCGGCGCCTTCAGCGTCTTCGTCGTCGTCACCGCGATCGACCTCCTCGGCCGCAACGAGGCGATCGTCGGCGTGCTCCAGGGTGCCGTGGGCATCGGGGCGCTGGTCGGCAGCCTGGCGTGCACGCTCCTGGTCGGCAGCCGGGCGATGACGCGCTGGCTGGGCGTCGCGGTCGTCCTGTGGGGGCTGCCCCTGGCGATCATCGGCCTCGTTCCGTACTACGTCGTCGCCCTGCTCGCGGCCGCCGTCATCGGGGTCGGCAACGCGATGGTCGACGTCACGGCGTTCACGCTGATCGCTCGCATGACACCGCGACACGTCCAGACGCGGGTGTTCGGGATCCTCGAGAGCGTCGGCGCCTTCGCCCTCGGCGTCGGTTCGCTCCTGGCGCCGCTCCTCATCGAGGTCAGCGGCGCCCGCGCCGCGCTCGTGGCCGTCGGGATGCTCGCCCCGGTCATCACCCTGCTCTGGTGGCGGCGCCTCGCCGCGATCGACCGGACGGTGGCCGTGCGCACCGACGACATCCTGCTGCTCCGACGGGTACCGATGCTGCGGCCCCTGCCGGTCCCCGTGCTCGAGCAGCTCGCCCAGGGCGTCGAGCGGGTCGCGCTTGGCGCTGGCGAGACCGTGTTCGAGGCGGGCGACACCGGCGACACCTTCTACATCGTGGCGGAGGGCGCCGTACAGGTGCTCGACCACGAGCGCGTCGTCCGCACGATGGGCACCGGCGAGGGATTCGGCGAGATCGCCCTGCTCGGGAACACCGCGAGGACCATGACCGTGCGCGCTCGCGGCGACGTCATCCTCTGCGGCATCAGCAGCGACGTGTTCCTTCCGGCCGTGACGAGCATGACCGAGGCGCGCTCCGCGGCCGAGGCCACCCGGTGGTCCTACCTGGCGCACGCACCCGGCGCCGCGACGGAGGAGTCGGACCTTGACTAGGCCTCGCCGGCGATGAGGAACGAGTCGCCGTCCTCCTGGAGCTGGAGCTTCACGGTGTCGTCGAAGCCGCTTCCGTCGTCCTTGTTGTAGCTCACCGAGTAGCTCACGATGCCGGTCTTGGGGTCCGCGCCGATGTCCTTGATGACGGCCTCGTCGAACGGATCCCAGAACTTCTTGTACTGCCCGAAACCACCGCTGGCCTTCTGGAAGTCCGGGGTCAGCCGGTCCCAGGCCGCGGCCGGGTCGGAGACGACAGTGTTGAGGTACTCCGAGACGAACGCGGTCATCGCCGCGGCGCGGGCCGCGTCGGCGCTGCTCGACGCAGCTCGGGTCCTCGGAGGCGCTGGGTGACGGATTCGACGACCCTGACGACCCTGACGTGCTGTTCGACGAGTCCGTCGCGCCCGGATCGTCGCCGCCCTGGCGGTTGTCCAGCACGAGCGCCGTGACAAGGACCGCGAGCACGGCGACGCAGAGCACGGCCAGGACCGGCACCAGCACCGAGGGGCGCCGACGACGCGCGGCGGGCGGGTACGCGGCGGCCCCGGACCGGGGTGACGGGGGTGGCGCGGGTGCCGCGGCGGGCTCCAGCACCGAGGTCACCTGGGTCGGGGGTGCCGCCACGGGAGCCACGGTCGTCGGAGGGTGCGCCGGGCCGCGGGAGAGGAACTGCTGGACGTGGAGCATCGACCACCGGTCGCTCGGGTCCTTCGCCATCGTCGCCAGCATCACGGGCGCGAGCCAGCCCGCGTTCCTCGGCCGCGGCGGGTCCTCGTTGACGATCTTGTACATCGTCGCCGAGGACGTTGTCGTCGGTGTCGTACGGCGGCACGCCCTCGAGGGCGTGGAAGAGGGTGGCCCCGAGCGACCACACGTCGGAGGCGTCGGTCGCGGTGCGGCCGGTGGCAACCTCCGGGGCGAGGTACGCCGGTGACCCGGTCACCAGGCCGGTCTGGGTGAGCGAGGCATCGGCCTCGGCGCGGGCGATGCCGAAGTCGGTCAGCTTCACCTGGCCGGTCGGGGTCACCAAGATGTTGGAGGGCTTCACGTCGCGGTGCACGATGCCGGCGGCATGCGCCTCGGCCAGCGCCTCGGCCGCCTGCCGGATGACGATCGCGGCCTGGTCGACGGTGAGCGGCCCGTCGCGCTTGACCAGGGCCGACAGGTTGAGCCCCTCGACGTGCTCCATGACCAGCCACTGCTCGTCCCCGTCGTCGACGAGGTCGAAGACCGCGACGACGTGCGGGTGGTTGAGCCGGGCCGCCAGCTTCGCCTCCCGCTCCGCCCGCTCGAAGTCCGGGTTCCCGGCGCCCGGCGACCCGCCCAGCCGCTTCAGCGCGACGTCCCGGCCGAGGAGCTCGTCGCGACCCAGCCAGACGGCCCCCATGCCCCCACGGCCGATCTCGCGACTGAGGGTGTAGCGGCCGGCGATCACGGTCGAAGCCTAGGACGTGCCGACGAGCCGCGCGAATATCGTGTCGGTGGCCGTCGGGCCATGCGGCAGACTGAGCCCGGTGACCACCACCCCAGGGACGAACGTCCTCGACGACCTCGAGTGGCGCGGCCTCATCGCGCACTCGACCGACCGCGACGCGCTCCGCGCGGCGCTGGGCGAGGGGAGCGTCAAGTTCTACGTGGGGTTCGACCCGACCGCGCCCAGCCTGCACATGGGCAACCTCGTGCAGCTGACCACCGCGCGCCGCCTGCAGGACGCCGGCCACACGCCGTACCTCCTGGTCGGCGGCGCCACCGGCATGATCGGTGACCCCAAGGAGTCGGGGGAGCGGATCCTCAACTCCCTCGACACGGTGAAGGACTGGACCGATCGGGTGCGTCGCCAGATCGAGCCGTACCTGTCCTTCGACGGGACGAACGCCGCGACCATGGTCAACAACTACGACTGGACCGCGTCGCTCTCGACCATCGACTTCCTGCGCGACATCGGCAAGCACTTCCCGGTCAACCGGATGCTGGCCCGCGACGTGGTGCGGAGCCGGCTCGAGGACGGCATCAGCTACACCGAGTTCAGCTACGTCCTGCTCCAGTCGATGGACTTCCTCAACCTGTTCCGCGACCACGGGGTGACGCTCCAGCACGGCGGCAGCGACCAGTGGGGCAACATCACCGGCGGTGCCGAGCTGATCCGCAGGGCGGACGGCGGCAAGGCGCACGCCTTCGCCACCCCGCTCATCACCAGGGCCGACGGCACGAAGTACGGCAAGACCGAGGCCGGTGCGCTGTGGCTCGACCCGGAGATGATGTCGCCGTACGCCTTCTTCCAGTTCTGGCTCAACGTCGAGGACGTCCAGGTCGGCGAGCTGCTGCGCATCTTCACGTTCCTCACCCACGAGGAGATCGAGGACCTCGAGCGGCAGACGGCCGAGAAGCCGTTCCTGCGGGCGGGCCAGAAGGCCCTGGCCGAGCGGGTCACGACGTTCGTGCACGGTGCCGACGAGACCGCGCGGATCCAGACCGCGTCCGCGGCCCTCTTCGGCGGCGGTGACCTGAACGGTCTGGGCTCGGCCCTCGCGGCCGCCCTGCGCGAGGCGGGCACGGTGAGCGCCGGGCGCGGCACCGGCATCGTCGACCTCCTCGTGGAGACCGGCCTGGCCAAGAGCAAGGGCGAGGCCCGGCGCACCGTGAACGAGGGCGGGGCCTACCTCAACAACCTCCGGGTCGAGGACGTCGACTACGTCCCGACGGACGCCGACCTCATCGACGGCACCTGGCTCGTGCTGCGGCGGGGCAAGCGCAACCTGGCCGGCGTCGAGGTGCGCTGACCTGCGTGTCGGCCGCAAACAGGCCCTGACCTGCGGAAACGGCCTTGTGCGCGGCGTCACAACGGATGGATTTGACCCGTCCCGAGCACTCACCTAGTGTTCCCTTCGTCGCCAGGGTGCGGCGGAGGACAAGACCGGTCTGGTCGGGTCCTCGGCCCCGGGTAGACCATCTGGCGGATCCTCTTGCTCGTCGATTTGTTCGGCGCGCAGGGACTCGCTACTGTTTCACCAAGCCCCCAGCTTGAACCTGTGAAAGCAGGTCGGTTCGGTGCGCGTCTGATTTTTGAGAACTCAACAGTGTGTCATTGATAGTCGATGGAATTAATTTTGTATGCCCTTTCAGTTGTTTGGTTGGGTATTGTTTTTTTCGACAGATAATTCTGGCAATTTTGTCAGTTTTTGTTCTGTTGGGATCAGGTTTTCGATGGAGAGTTTGATCCTGGCTCAGGACGAACGCTGGCGGCGTGCTTAACACATGCAAGTCGAGCGGTAAGGCTCCTTCGGGGGTACACGAGCGGCGAACGGGTGAGTAACACGTGAGTAATCTGCCCTTCACTTCGGGATAAGCCTCAGAAATGGGGTCTAATACCGGATATGACATCTCCGTGCATGCGGTGGGTGTGGAAAGGTTTTTTCCGGTGGGGGATGTGCTCGCGGCCTATCAGCTTGATGGTGGGGTAATGGCCTACCATGGCTTCGACGGGTAGCCGGCCTGAGAGGGTGACCGGTCACACTGGGACTGAGACACGGCCCAGACTCCTACGGGAGGCAGCAGTGGGGAATATTGGACAATGGGCGGAAGCCTGATCCAGCAACGCCGCGTGAGGGATGACGGCCTTCGGGTTGTAAACCTCTTTCATCACCGACGAAGTCGTGCCTTTTTGGGTGTGGTGACGGTAGGTGGAGAAGAAGCACCGGCCAACTACGTGCCAGCAGCCGCGGTAATACGTAGGGTGCGAGCGTTGTCCGGAATTATTGGGCGTAAAGGGCTCGTAGGCGGTTTGTCGCGTCGGGAGTGAAAACACTGGGCTTAACTCAGTGCTTGCTTCCGATACGGGCAGACTAGAGGTATTCAGGGGAGAACGGAATTCCTGGTGTAGCGGTGAAATGCGCAGATATCAGGAGGAACACCGGTGGCGAAGGCGGTTCTCTGGGAATGTCCTGACGCTGAGGAGCGAAAGTGTGGGGAGCGAACAGGATTAGATACCCTGGTAGTCCACACCGTAAACGTTGGGCGCTAGGTGTGGGATCCATTCCACGGGTTCCGTGCCGCAGCTAACGCATTAAGCGCCCCGCCTGGGGAGTACGGCCGCAAGGCTAAAACTCAAAGGAATTGACGGGGGCCCGCACAAGCGGCGGAGCATGCGGATTAATTCGATGCAACGCGAAGAACCTTACCTGGGTTTGACATACACCGGAAACCCCCAGAGATGGGGGCCCTTTTAGTCGGTGTACAGGTGGTGCATGGCTGTCGTCAGCTCGTGTCGTGAGATGTTGGGTTAAGTCCCGCAACGAGCGCAACCCTCGTCGCATGTTGCCAGCACGCCCTTCGGGGTGGTGGGGACTCATGCGAGACTGCCGGGGTCAACTCGGAGGAAGGTGGGGATGACGTCAAGTCATCATGCCCCTTATGTCCAGGGCTTCACGCATGCTACAATGGCCGGTACAGAGGGCTGCGATGCTGTAAGGCGGAGCGAATCCCTAAAAGCCGGTCTCAGTTCGGATTGGGGTCTGCAACTCGACCCCATGAAGTCGGAGTCGCTAGTAATCGCAGATCAGCAACGCTGCGGTGAATACGTTCCCGGGCCTTGTACACACCGCCCGTCACGTCACGAAAGTCGGCAACACCCGAAGCCGGTGGCCCAACCCCTTGTGGGAGGGAGCTGTCGAAGGTGGGGCTGGCGATTGGGACGAAGTCGTAACAAGGTAGCCGTACCGGAAGGTGCGGCTGGATCACCTCCTTTCTAAGGAGCAATCATCAGCACGCCCCCCAGGACCGGGGTCTTTCGTCTGTGCTCTTCGGGGTGCGGGGGGAGGGTCGTGGGTCGTGGGGTGGTGTTCTCCCGGTCTGGGTGCCCGTTTGTGGTGCCGGCCGGGGTTGCTTACTAGTGGAACCATCGACACCCACCCGGTCGGTCGCCTGTGTGCGGCCGGTGCTGGTGGGTTCCTCGTCTGTCCCGTGAGGGGTGGGCCCGGGGCTGGCGGTGGATGTCGGCGTTCTGTCGGGGTCTGGTGCTGGTGCGTCGGGTGGGGGGCTGTTCGTGGCACGCTGTTGGGGTTCTGAAGAATCAGCCGCGGCCCCGTCTGTGCTCTGTTTGTGGGAGTGGGCGGGGTGGTTGGTTTTTTGGTGCCTGGGCTGGTGGTGTTCCGTGGGATGCGGGGCGCTGGTGGTGTCGGGGTGTGTTGTTTGAGATTTCCATAGTGGACGCGAGCATCTTTGTAGCAATTTGTTGTGCCACAAGCACGCGTGGATCCCGCCGGTTGGCCTCTTGCTTTTGAGGGGTTGGGTGGTGGGGGGTTGCGGGTGTGGTGTGGTGTTTTGTGCGCTCACAGTGGTGGCGTGGCTTTGATTGGGTCGCGCTGTTGGTGTGGGTGTTGTGGCAAGCTATGAAGGGCACATGGTGGATGCCTTGGCATCGAGAGCCGATGAAGGACGTAGGAGCCTGCGATAAGCCCTGGGGAGTTGGCAACCGAGCTGTGATCCGGGGGTGTCCGAATGGGGAAACCTGGCTGGAGTCATGTCCAGTTACCCGCGCCTGAATATATAGGGTGTGTGGAGGGAACGTCGGGAAGTGAAACATCTCAGTACCGACAGGAAGAGAAAACAACAGTGATTCCGAGAGTAGTGGCGAGCGAAATCGGATGAGGCCAAACCGTATGCATGTGATACCCGGCAGGGGTTGTGTGTGCGGGGTTGTGGGAAGCATCTTGTACCGTCTGCCGGCGGTGCGCACAGTAAGAAACCATGCATGAAGTTGAAGTCCCTTGGAAAGGGGCGCCGTAGAGGGTGAGAGCCCCGTACGCGTAAGTGTGTGGCTGTGTTGATGTTCTCCCAAGTAACACGGAACTCGAAGAATTCTGTGTGAATCTGGCGGGACCACCCGTTAAGCCTAAATACTCCTCGATGACCGATAGCGGACAAGTACCGTGAGGGAAAGGTGAAAAGTACCCCTGGCGGGGAGTGAAATAGTACCTGAAACCGTGTGCCTACAATCCGTCAGAGCCTGGGCGCCCTTGTGGCGTGGTGGGTGATGGCGTGCCTTTTGAAGAATGAGCCTGCGAGTTTGCGTTGTGTTGCGAGGTTAACCCGTGTGGGGAAGCCGTAGCGAAAGCGAGTCCTAATAGGGCGGTTCAGTAGCACGATCAAGACCCGAAGCGAAGTGATCTATCCATGGGCAGGTTGAAGCGTCGGTAAGACGACGTGGAGGACCGAACCCACTTCAGTTGAAAATGGAGGGGATGACCTGTGGATAGGGGTGAAAGGCCAATCAAACTTCGTGATAGCTGGTTCTCCCCGAAATGCATTTAGGTGCAGCGTCGCGTGTTTCTTGCCGGAGGTAGAGCACTGGATAGCTAATGGGCCCTACAAGGTTACTGACGTTAGCCAAACTCCGAATGCCGGTAAGTGAGAGCGCGGCAGTGAGACTGCGGGGGATAAGCTCCGTAGTCGAGAGGGAAACAGCCCAGACCATCAGCTAAGGCCCCTAAGCGGTGACTAAGTGGAAAAGGATGTGGAGTCGCAGTGACAACCAGGAGGTTGGCTTGGAAGCAGCCACCCTTGAAAGAGTGCGTAATAGCTCACTGGTCAAGTGATTCCGCGCCGACAATGTAGCGGGGCTCAAGTCATCCGCCGAAGCTATGGCATTCACACAATGCTCTAGCCACATGACCTGCGGGTTTGTGGTTCAGGGGTGTGGATGGGTAGGGGAGCGTCGTGTCGCCAGGGAAGTCCCGGAGTGATCCAGGGGTGGAGGCGACACGAGTGAGAATGCAGGCATGAGTAGCGAATCACGGGTGAGAAACCCGTGCGCCGAATGATCAAGGGTTCCAGGGTCAAGCTAATCTGCCCTGGGTAAGTCGGGACCTAAGGCGAGGCCGACAGGCGTAGTCGATGGACAACGGGTTGATATTCCCGTACCGGCAATGTAGCGACCCTGACGAGGTCCGTGATGCTAACCATCCGAAACCACACCGACCAATCCCTTCGGGGGGCGGGGGTGTGGCAGAGCGTGGGATCCGATCGGGTAGTAGTCAAGCGATGGGGTGACGCAGGAAGGTAGTCTGACCGTGGCGATGGTTGTCCACGGCCAAGAGTGTAGGACGAGACCTAGGCAAATCCGGGTCTCTCACTTGAATGTGGAGTCTGAGATTTGATGGGGACCCTCTTTTGGGGAAGCAGATGATCCTATGCTGCCAAGAAAAACCTCTAGCGAGCTATGCGCCGCCCGTACCCCAAACCGACTCAGGTGATCAGGTAGAGAATACCAAGGCGATCGAGCGAACCATGGTTAAGGAACTCGGCAAAATGCCCCCGTAACTTCGGGAGAAGGGGGGCCCGAACCGTCAACCCACGAGCTGGGGGAAGCGGGGAGGGCCGCAGAGACCAGGCCCAAGCGACTGTTTACTAAAAACACAGGTCCGTGCGAAGTTGTAAGACGATGTATACGGACTGACTCCTGCCCGGTGCTGGAAGGTTAAGAGGACCCGTCAGACCCCTTCGGGGAGTTGAAGCGGAGAATTTAAGCCCCAGTAAACGGCGGTGGTAACTATAACCATCCTAAGGTAGCGAAATTCCTTGTCGGGTAAGTTCCGACCTGCACGAATGGAGTAACGACTTGGGCGCTGTCTCAACCATGGACTCGGCGAAATTGCACTACGAGTAAAGATGCTCGTTACGCGCGGCAGGACGGAAAGACCCCGGGACCTTTACTATAGTTTGGTATTGGTGTTTGGTTCGGCTTGTGTAGGATAGGTGGGAGACTGTGAAGCCCTCACGCCAGTGAGGGTGGAGTCAACGTTGAAATACCACTCTGGTCGTACTAGATATCTAACCTAGGTCCATGATCTGGATCAGGGACAGTGCCTGATGGGTAGTTTAACTGGGGCGGTTGCCTCCTAAAATGTAACGGAGGCGCTCAAAGGTTCCCTCAGCCTGGTTGGCAATCAGGTTTCGAGTGTAAGTGCACAAGGGAGCTTGACTGTGAGACAGACATGTCGAGCAGGGACGAAAGTCGGAACTAGTGATCCGGCGCCAGCATGTGGAAGCGGCGTCGCTCAACGGATAAAAGGTACCCCGGGGATAACAGGCTGATCTTCCCCAAGAGTCCATATCGACGGGATGGTTTGGCACCTCGATGTCGGCTCGTCGCATCCTGGGGCTGGAGTAGGTCCCAAGGGTTGGGCTGTTCGCCCATTAAAGCGGCACGCGAGCTGGGTTTAGAACGTCGTGAGACAGTTCGGTCCCTATCCGCCGCGCGCGTAGGAAACTTGAGAAAGGCTGTCCCTAGTACGAGAGGACCGGGATGGACGAACCTCTGGTGTGCCAGTTGTCCTGCCAAGGGCACCGCTGGTTAGCTACGTTCGGAAGTGATAACCGCTGAACGCATCTAAGCGGGAAGCACGTTTCAAGATAAGGTTTCCCACCCTATATGGGTTAAGGCCCCCCACAGACCATGGGGTTGATAGGCCGGAGGTGTACAGCAGCAATGCCCAGCCGACCGGTACTAATAGGCCGAGGGCTTGCCACCACAACCACCCACCGATGACAGCACAACACACACTGCTGCAGAACCACCCAAGGGTGCTCGCGTCCACTATAGAAACCCCAAACACACCACACGTGTCACCACACGTGCCCGTTGATGATGAGTTTCACAAAGTTACGGCGGCCATAGCGACAGGGAAACACCCGGACCCATCCCGAACCCGGAAGTTAAGCCTGCCAGCGCCGATGGTACTGCAACCGGAAGGCTGTGGGAGAGTAGGACGCCGCCGAACACACACCACGTAGCGGCCACCCCCCAAGGGTGGCCGCTACGCACATTTACGGCACCGTGACCCGCGCCTTGACGCGGCTCACTAGGATGCAAAACAAGTCGAGAACAGTGATGAAGGAGTACCCCGTGGCCGACGAGCGTCGTCAGCAGCGCCCCTCCAGCTCCGCCCCGCGTGGGTCGGGCTCCCGTGGCGCCGGCAGTCGCGGCGGGTCGACCGGCAAGCCCGGACGCGGAGCCCCCTCGGGTGGTCGCGGTGGCAAGCCCGGGGACCGCCCCGGTCGGAGCAGCGACTGGAAGCGACCTGTCGACAAGCAGGTGCCGCGCACCTTCGACCAGGCGCAGTACGACGGCCCGCCGATGCCCGAGCACATCACCGGCAAGGAGCTCGACCGGTCGGTGGCCGCGCAGCTCAAGGGACTGCCGGAGAAGCTCGCCGCGCGCGTGGCCAAGCACCTCGTCGCCGCCGGCGAGCTGATCGACGACGACCCCGAGGCCGCCTACCAGCACGCGCTCGCCGCACGCGCCCGCGCGGCTCGGCTCGCCGTCGTCCGCGAGGCGGCCGGCGAGGCGGCCTACGCGGCCGGGCACTACGCCGAGGCGCTCTCGGAGCTGCGGGCGGCCAAGCGGATGAACGGCGCCACGGCGTACCTGCCCATCATGGCCGACTGCCATCGCGCGCTCGGTCAGCCGCAACAAGCGCTGAAGCTCGCCAAGAGTCCGGGCGTGGCCAACTTCAGTCCCGAGGCCAAGGCGGAGATGACCATCGTCGAGGCCGGCGCCCGCCGGGACCTCGGCCAGCTCGACGCCGCGCTCCGCACCCTCGAGCAGGCCCCGCTGATGACCAAGACCCGGGCGCCGTGGGTGGTGCGGCTGCGGTACACGTACGCCGACATTCTCGAGGCCGCGGGCCGCGAGCAGGACGCCCTCGCGTGGTTCCACCGGGCGCACGCCATCGACAGCGACGAGGTCACCGACGCCGCGGACCGCGCCGACATCCTGGAGCGCCGACAGGGCTGAGCGCGGGATTCGTCGTACCACTGGCGCACATGCTGCTCATGGGTCACAATGGAGCCACTAATCACATAGGTGTCACTCGATCACGCTGATCTCTTCGAGTCATCCCAGCACCCAGGTCGCCGGGGAAGGCGAATCTCACGCCGGGATGAAAGAGGAGGGGTCTACGTGACCACACGCACCACGCACGCGGGCGAGCGGGGCGGCCACCGGGCCGTGACCCGTGGCGTCCTCTACGTGCATTCCGCGCCGTCCGCGCTGTGCCCGCACATCGAGTGGGCGGTGGGCGGCGTGCTCGGCGTTGCCGTCTCGGCGGAGTGGACGCCGCAGCCCGCCCAGACCGGCACCTACCGCGCCGAGGTCTCCTGGGTGGGGGACGCCGGCTCGTCGGCCGCCCTGGCCTCGGCGCTGCGCGGCTGGAACCACCTGCGCTTCGAGGTGACCGAGGAGCCCACGACGGGCACCGAGGGCACCCGCTACTCCTACACCCCCGAGCTCGGCGTGTTCCACGCGGTGACCGGCCTGCACGGCGACCTGATGATCCCTGAGGACCGGCTCAAGGCGGCCGTGGTCAAGGCGGCCCTCGGCGAGGCGACGCTGCTGCACGAGATCGACAAGCTGCTGGGCAAGCCCTGGGACGACGAGCTGGAGACCTTCCGGCACGCCGGTGAAGGCGCACCGGTCCGCTGGCTGCACCAGGTGGTGTGACCCAGCCGCCGGTCGGGTGACCGGCGGCTGGCCCACTCAAGCCCACTGAAGCGCTCTCGGGCGCGGTCAGACGCTCCCGAACGCCACGGCGACGTTGGCGCCGCCGAAGCCGAACGAGTTGTTCAGCGCGGCGATGTCGCCCTCGGGCAGGTCCCGCGGCTTGGTGGCGATGTCGAGCTCGACCTGCGGGTCCTGGTCGTCGAGGTTGATCGTCGGCGGCACGACCCGGTGGTGCAGGGCGAGCACGGTGGCGATCGACTCGAGCGCTCCCGCCCCGCCGAGCAGGTGCCCGGTCATCGACTTGGTGCTGGTGACCACGACGTCGGAGACGTGCCGTCCCAGCGTCGCGTGCAGCATCAGGCCCTCGGCGATGTCCCCCTGCGGGGTCGAGGTGGCGTGCGCGTTGACGTGCACGATGGCACCGGCGTCGATCTCCGACTCCGCGAGCGCACGCACGATGGCCCGCGAGCCGCCGCGCCCGGCCGGGTCGGGCTGGGCGATGTCGTGGGCGTCGGCGGTGATGCCGGCCCCCAGGACCTCGGCGTAGATCCGCGCCCCTCGCGCCTTGGCGTGCTCCTCCGACTCGAGGACCAGGACGCCCGCGCCCTCACCGAGCACGAAGCCGTCCCGTCCGGTGTCCCACGGACGGGACACCGTCGTCGGGTCTCCGGCGTTCTTGGACAGCGCCATCATGTTGGCGAACGCCGCCATCGGCAGCGGGTGGATGGCCGCCTCGGTGCCGCCCGCGACCACCAGGTCGGCGCGGCCGAGACGGATCTGGTCGACCGCGAGCGCGATCGCCTCGTTGCCGGAGGCGCACGCGGAGACGGGCGTGTTGACCGCCGCCCGCGCTCCGACGTACAGGCTGATGTTGGCCGCCGGGGCGTTGGGCATCAGCATCGGGACCGCGAGGGGTGACACCCGGCGCGGACCCTTCTCGAGGTACACGTCGTAGTTGGAGAGCAGCGTCGTGACGCCGCCGATGCCCGAGGCCATCGCGACCCCGACGCGCTCGGAGTCGAGCTCGACACCCTCCAACCCCGCGTCCTTCCAGGCCTCCATTGCCGCCACCATGGCGAACTGCGTGGAGCGATCCCAGCGGCGCGCCTTGACGCGCTCGAGGATCTCGGAGGGCTCGACGGCCACCCGACCCGCGATCTTGACCGGCATCTGCTCGGCCCAGTCGTCGGTGAGGTGACGGACGCCGGAGCGCCCGTCGAGCAGGCCCTCCCAGGTCGTGGGGACGTCACCGCCGACGGGGTTGGTGGTCCCCATCCCGGTGACGACTACGCGTGTGCGACTCATGGTGCGCTCAGCCCTGGGCGCGCTCGATGAACGCGACCGCGTCGCCGACCGTCTTGAGGTTCTTGACCTCGTCGTCAGGGATGGACACGCCGAACTTCTCCTCGGCGGCCACGACGACCTCGACCATGGAGAGCGAGTCGACGTCGAGGTCGTCGACGAAGGAGCGGTCGAGCTGGACCTCGTCGGCGTCGATGCCGGCGACCTCGTTGACGATCTCGGCGAGGTCGGCGCGGATCTCTTCGGTGGTCATGCGGTGGTTCCCTTCGGTTGGTGGAGATGGGGTGGTGCGAAATCAGGGGACGGTGACGACCTGGGCGGCGTACGCCAGGCCGGCGCCGAAGGCGATCAGCAGGGCGGTGTCGCCGGACTTGGCGTCACCCTCGGCCATCATGCGGTGCAACGCCAACGGGACGGACGCGGCCGAGCTGTTGCCCTGCTCGGCGATGTCACGAGCGATCTTGACATGCTCGGGCAGCTTCATGGCGCGCGCCATCGCGTCGATGATGCGCATGTTGGCCTGGTGGGGGACGAAGACGTCGAGGTCGTCGACGGACACGCCGGCCCGGTCGAGGGCCTGCTGGGCCACCTTGGCCATGGTGAACGCGGCCCAGCGGAAGACCGCGTTGCCCTCCATCACCAGGTGCGGCATCACGCCGGAGCCGGGCGCGGCCGGAGTGCCGATCACGTCGCGCCAGTCCTCCCGCTGCCGGATCAGGTCGTACTGCTCGCCGTCGGAGCCCCAGACCACGGGGCCGATGCCGGGGGTGTCGCTCGGGCCCACGACGACGGCACCGGCGCCGTCGGCGAAGATGAAGGCGGTGCCCCGGTCGTGCAGGTCGAGGATGTCGGTCAACCGCTCGACGCCGATGACCAGGACGTGGCCGGCGCTGCCCGCGCGGACCATGTCCGAGGCCATGGCGACGCCGTGGCAGAAGCCGGCGCAGGCCGCCGAGATGTCGAAGGCGGCGGCCTGGTCGGTGCCGAGCTCGTGGGCGATCGCGGTGGCGATGGCCGGCGTCTGGAGCATGTGGCTCACCGTGGCGACGATGACGCAGTCGACCTGGGCGGCCTCCAGGCCGGCGGCCGCGAGGGCCTCCCGGCACGCGTGGACGCTCATCATCTGGATCGACTCGTCCGGGCCGGCCCAGCGCCGGGACTTGATGCCCGAGCGCTGCTGGATCCACTCGTCGCTGGAGTTGATCGCCTCGATCACCTCCGAGTTCGGGACCACCCGCATCGGTCGGTAGGCCCCCACACCCATGATCCGGGCGGAGCGGGGCGCTTGTTGCTCCTGGATGGTCATGCGGTGCCTCCGTGGTCGGGCTCTGCGGGCGTGGCGTGCTGCTCGCAGAACGCGCGAGCGTCGTCGAGCTGGTCGGGCGTCTTGAGCGCGAACGTCGCCACGCCCTTCATGTTGCGCTTGGCGATGCCGGTCAGGGTGCCCGCGGGCGGCAGCTCGAGGACGCCGGTGACCCCGAGGCCGATCATCGTCTCCATGCACAGGTCCCAGCGGACCGGGTTGGCGATCTGACCGACGATCCGGTCGACCACGTCGCGGCCGCCGTCGACGACCTCGCCGTCGCGGTTGGAGATCACCTTCGCGCGCGGGTCCTGAGGGCTGAGCGTGCTCGCCAGCTTGGCGAGCCGAGCCACGGCCGGCTGCATGTGCTCGGTGTGGAAGGCGCCGGCCACGCTCAACGGCATCAACCGCGCCTTGGCCGGCGGCTCCTCGGCGAAGGCGGTGAGCTGGTCGGTCGTGCCGGCGGCCACGATCTGGCCGGGTCCGTTGTCGTTGGCGGGCGTCAGGCCGTGCTTGGAGATCGCGGCCAGCACCTCGTCGCGGTCCCCGCCGAGGACCGCGGTCATGCCCGTGGGCGTCTGCGCGGCCGCGTCGGCCATCGCCGTCCCGCGTTCGCGGACCAGGACGGTGGCCTGCTCGGCCGTGAGCACCCCGGCCAGCGCGGCAGCGGTGAGCTCCCCGACGCTGTGCCCCGCAACGGCGCCGACGCCGTCGAGCGCGTCGGCGGGGTTCGGGAACAGCGAGAGGGCGGTGACCAGGCCCGTGGCCACCAGCAACGGCTGGGCGATCTCGGTCTGCCGGATGGTCTCGGCGTCGGCCTCGGTGCCGTAGTGCGCCAGGTCCAGCTCGGCGACGGCCGAGAGCTCGGCGAGGCGCCCGGCGAAGGAGGGGTCCTCCAGCCAGGGCGAGAGGAAACCGGGGGTCTGGGCCCCCTGACCGGGGGCGACGATGACGAGCACGACGTCAACTCTGCCGGTCGGAGGGGCCGGGTCTCGCCTCGGGCTCACACATAGTTGCCCCCGCGTTCTTTGTGGGAACCCGACAAAGACGAGTGACGGTGATCACGGCTCACGCACCTGCCCACGGCCGGACTGCCGGCCCAGCGCCAGGGCCATCCGCAGCGTGAAGGCATGGCGGGGCTGGGTGGCGGTGAACCCGGTGAGGTCGGCGGCCTGACGCAGCCGGTAGCGCACCGTGTTGGGGTGCACGAACAGCAGGCGGCCGGTCGCCTCGACCGACTCGCCGGTCTCGAAGTACGCCGCGAGGGTCTCGATCAAGGTGCCCTTGGCCTCGATGAGTGGCAGGTAGACCTCGTCGACCAGGTGCCGACGCGCGTGCCCGTCACCGGCGAGCACGCGTTCGGGCAGCAGGTCGTCACTGTGCACCGGCCGTGGCGCCTCCGGCCAGCCCACGGCGGCCCGGTGGGCCGACAACGCGGCGCGGGCCGACGCGTGCGCCGCGCTCAGGTCGGTGGTGACCGGGCCGACGACCACCGCACCGGGACCGAACCGGTCGGCCACCACGTCCGCCGCCTTGCGGGGGTCGCCCACGCCACCGAGCACGACCACGAGTCGCTCGCCCTGGGTGGCGCACAGCGCGTCCATGCCCGCCGCGCGTGCGGACCGTCGTACCTCGTCGAAGATGTCGGTCTCGGTGCGTTGGGCGGGTACGGCGCCCAGCACCACCGCCACGTCGCCGCGGCCCGCCCAGCCCAGCGCGCTGGCCCTGGAGAGCACCGCCTCGTCCGCCTCGGACCGGAGGACCGAGTCGACCACGAGCGCCTCGAGACGGGCATCCCACGCGCCGCGCACCTCGGCGGCCCTCGCGTAGACCTCGGCGGTGGCGAACGCCACCTCGCGGCCGTAGAGGAGCACCGCGGCGTGCACGTCGGCGGAGTCGGCGGGGGAGAGGAAGTCGTCGACGTTGGCTTCCACCACCTCGATGCTCAGCCTGATCAGCGCGACGGTCTGCTGGAGGTTGATCACCCCGGTCAGGGCCCGCGGCGCGGCCCCGAACACCGCCGACGCCAGCGGCGAGCCGTCCGGGACACCGGCGTCGCCGAGGCTGAACCAGTCCACGAAGCCGCGGATGCCCGCCTGGACGATCGCGCCGACCCACGACCGGTCCTCGGCCGACAGCTCGCGGAACCACCCCATGTCGGCCTCCATGCGGGTCATGGCGGCGGTGCTGAGCGCGCCGGTCGCCCGCTGGAGCGCTTCGGCGGGTCGTCGGCGGGACGGCTCGTCGGACAGGGCTGTCGACACCCTCCGAGGCTAGTGGAGTCACGCGGGAGACAACCGTTCGGTCACGAAACGGAATTCGTCCGGCCCCAGGCATAACTTTCTGCAACAGGTTCTGGTTGAATCCTGCAACAGCCGGTGATCAGGAGGTCACGTGCGGGACACCAACCGCGACGACGAGCACGCCGTCGAGTACGTCACGATCCACGGGCACCGGCGCGCGTTCGTCAGGGCCGGGTCGGGACCGGCGTTGCTGCTCCTGCACGGTCTGGGCTGCGACCACACCACCTGGGAACCCGTCATCGCGTCGCTGGCCCGCCGGTACACCGTGATCGCGCCCGATCTGCTCGGCCACGGCAGGTCCGACAAGCCCCGCGCGGACTACAGCGTCGGCGGCTACGCGAACGGGATGCGCGACCTCCTGAGCGTCCTGGACATCGACCGGGTCACGGTGGTGGGGCACAGCCTCGGCGGCGGCGTGGCGATGCAGTTCGCCTACCAGTTCCCCGAGCGCACCGAGCGGCTCGTGCTGGTCGCCCCCGGAGGCTTCGGTCCCGAGGTGACGCCGGCGATCCGCGCCGTCACCACGCCCGGCTTCCACCAGCTCATGGGCGGCCTCACGCTGCCGGGCATCCGGCACGTGTCCGTGGCCGGTCTCCGCGCCCTGGCGCGGACCCCCATCCGCCGGACCCGCGACCTCGCCGAGGTGGCCGACATCATCGAGTCCTTCGCCGACAGCCGGACCCGGGCCGCGATCCGCCACGTGGTGCGTGCCGTCGTCGACTGGAAGGGCCAGATCATCACCATGACCGACCGGGCCTACCTGACCGTCGACATGCCGATGTGCATCATCTGGGGCAGCGACGACATGGTCATCCCGGTGGAGCACGCCACGACCGCGGCGGCGGTGGCGCCGTCCGCCCGCATCGAGGTCATCCCGAACGCCGGGCACTTCCCGCACAAGGACCACCCGCAGCGGTTCGTGAAGCTCCTCAACGACTTCATCCGCACCACCCAGCCGGCGTGGTACGACGTCGAGGCCTGGCGCGAGCACCTGCGCAGTGGAGGGGACCCCGACCAGCCGCGCGCCCAGGCCGGCGAGCACCCGGTCAGCGCGCTGCCGAGCGCCTAGGCGCCTAGGCGTCCCCACCCTCCTGCTTCACGCCGCGGACCGCGGTGGGGTCGTCGATGCGGTAGCCCTCGAAGGCCTTGGTGACCAGGTCCCGGGGAACGGAGCCGGCGTCGGCCAGCGCCTGCAGGGCCTGCACGACGACCGACTCGGCGTCCACGTGGAAGTACCGCCGCGCGGCGGGACGGGTGTCGGCGAAGCCGAAACCGTCGGTGCCGAGCACCCGGTAGTCGCGCGGCACCCAGCGGGCGATCTGCAGAGGGACCGCGGCCATGTAGTCCGAGACCGCCACGACCGGGCCGTCGACGCCGCGGAGCTTGTCGGCGACGTACGCCGTGCGCGGCTCGGATCCCGGGTGGAGCAGGTTCCACTCCTCGGCGGCGATCGCGTCGCGGGCCAGCTCGTTCCACGAGGTGACCGACCAGACGTCCGCGGCCACGCCCCACTCGTCGGCGAGGAGCTGCTGGGCCTTCTGGATCCACGGGAAGCCCACGCCGCTCGCCATCAGCTGCACGCGCGGAGCGTCGTCCGGGAGTCCGGACGGTGGTGTCGCGACGTGGTAGATGCCCTTCAGCAGGCCCTCCACGTCGAGGTTCTCGGGCTCCGCGGGGTGGACGTAGGGCTCGTTGTAGACGGTGACGTAGTAGACGACGTCCTCGCCGTGAGGGTGCTCGTCGGTGGAGCCGTACATCCGGCGCAGACCGTCCTGGACGATGTAGGACACCTCGTAGGCCAACGCGGGGTCGTAGTGCACGACCGCCGGGTTGGTCGCCGCCAGCAGCGGGGAGTGACCGTCGGCGTGCTGCAGACCCTCGCCGGTCAGCGTGGTCCGGCCGGCGGTCGCGCCGATCAGGAACCCACGCGCCAGCTGGTCGGTCATCGCCCAGATCGAGTCGCCCGTGCGCTGGAACCCGAACATCGAGTAGAAGATGTAGAACGGGATCATGTGCAGGCCGTGGGTCGCGTACGTCGAGCCCGCGGCCGTCGCCGAGGCCATCGAGCCGGCCTCGGAGATGCCCTCGTGGAGCAGCTGGCCGTGCGTCGACTCCTTGTAGGCCATCAGCTGCTTGCGGTCCACGGCCTCGTAGCTCTGGCCGTGCGGGTTGTAGATCATGTTCTTGGAGAACATCGAGTCCATGCCGAAGGTGCGGTACTCGTCGGGCGCGATCGGCACGATGCGCTCGCCGATCTCCGGGTCCTTCATCAGGTCCTTGAGCAGCCGCACGAACGCCATCGTGGTGGCGATCGACTGCTTGCCGGAGCCTTGCTTGAGCTCGGCGTACATCTCGTCGCCCGGGAGCTTCAACGGGGTGGCGCTGATCTTCCGCTCGGGCACCGGCCCGCCCAACTCGCGCCGACGGTCGCGGAGGTACTCGAGAACGTCGCTGCCCTCGCCCGGGTGGTAGAACGGCGCGGAGCCGTCGGCCTCGTAGGCGTCGTCGATCTCCTTGTCGGAGATCGGCAGCTCGAGCCGGTCGCGGAACTGCTTGAGCGCGGGCGCGTTGAGCTTCTTCATCTGGTGGGTGGCGTTCTTGCCCTCCAGTGCCTCGATGGTCCAGCCCTTCACGGTGTGGGCGAGGATCACCGTCGGCTGCCCGACGTGCGTCGTCGCGGCCTTGAACGCGGCGTACACCTTGCGGTAGTCGTGGCCGCCGCGCGGCAACAGCTCGATGTCGGTGTCGGAGAGGTGCTCGACGAGCTTGCGCAGCCGCGCGTCGCCACCGAAGAAGTTCTCCCGGATGTACGCACCGGACTCGACCGAGTAGGTCTGGAACTGCCCGTCGGGCACGGTGTTCATCCGGTTGACGAGCGCCCCGTCGACGTCGCGGGCGAGCAGGTCGTCCCACTTGCGTCCCCAGACCACCTTGATGACGTTCCAGCCGGCGCCGCGGAAGAACGACTCCAGCTCCTGGATCACCTTGCCGTTGCCGCGCACCGGACCGTCGAGCTGCTGGAGGTTGCAGTTGACGACGAAGGTCAGGTTGTCGAGCTCCTCGCGCGCCGCCAGGCCGATCGCGCCGAGGGACTCGGGCTCACCCATCTCGCCGTCGCCGAGGAACGCCCAGACGTGCTGGTCCGAGGTGTCCTTGAGACCGCGGTTCGCGAGGTAGCGGTTGAACCGGGCCTGGTAGATCGAGTTGAGGGCGGTCAGGCCCATCGACACGGTCGGGAACTCCCAGAAGTCCGGCATCAGCCGCGGGTGCGGGTAGGACGACAGCCCCTCGCCCTTGCCGTGCTGCACCTCCTGGCGGAACCGGCCCAGCTGGCCGGCGGTGAGCCGCTGCATGAGGTACGCCCGGGCATAGATGCCGGGCGCCGCGTGGCCCTGGATGTAGAGGTGGTCGCCACCGCCGGGGTGCTGCTTGCCGCGGAAGAAGTGGTTGTAGCCGACCTCGTAGAGCGTCGCCGCGGACTGGTACGTCGCGATGTGGCCGCCGACCTCGAGGCCCTTGCGGTTGGCGCTGGACACCATGACCGCGGCGTTCCACCGGATGAGCCGCCGGATGTCGCGCTCCATGTCCTCGTTGCCGGGGAACCACGGCTCGCGCTCGGGCGGGATGGTGTTGATGTAGTCGGTGCTGCGCAGCGCCGGGACGCCCACCTGCTCCTCGCGGGCGCGCTCGAGCAGGCGCAGCATGACGTAGCGCGCGCGCTCGCGGCCACGGTCGGCGACCATGGAGTCGAAGGACTCGAGCCACTCGCGTGTCTCGTCGGGGTCGATGTCGGGAAGCTGGGTCGGCATTCCCTCGTGGATCACCGAGGGGTTGGGCACGGTCCGGCCACCGGAGGGCTTCTGGGCGTCACTCACCTGCTCATCGTTGCACTTCGCCCCGGAGGGCAAAACATACCCACGAGTAGCAGTCCGGGTTGCGCCTGCCGGGCAACTCGGGTGGACTACTCCCCATTGTGGCTCCGAACACGGAGCCGAACAGCAGTGGAGGAGCAAGGTGAGCGGGACCGCGGGTGACGGAACCACCCAGACAGCGAGCACTCCCGCTAGCAGGCTCGGCATCACCGCGGGCATGGTGGTGCAGGAGCTCGGCTGGGACGACGACACGGACAACGAGCTGCGACACGCGATCGAGGACGTGATCGACGCCGACATGGTCGACGGTGACTACGGCAACGTCGTGGACGCGGTGATTCTCTGGTGGCGCGCCGACGACGGGGACCTCGTCGACGGCCTGGTGGACACTCTCACCGACCTCGTCGGCGGCGGCGTGATCTGGCTGCTGACCCCCAAGATCGGCAGGCCCGGCTCCGTCGACGCCGCCGACATCGCCGAGGCGGCGCCGATTGCGGGCCTCTCGCAGACGACGACGGCCGCCGTCAGCAAGGACTGGACCGCGACCCGGCTCATGGCACCGAAGACGCCGGCCTGACACGTTGATCAGCCGACTGCTCGACCGGGCCGGGGCGGCCGTCGTCTCGCTGCGGGTGCTCACCGAGACCGGGGTGATCCGCCCGGTCGCGCCGTGGACCCTCGCCCGGATCGGCACGACGGTGCTGCGGTGGGGGACCGGCCCGGCCGGCGGCTTCACCGCCCTCTTCCTGCGCTGGCCCGACCGGGTCGCCGTCGTCGACGAGCTCGGCGAGCTGACCAACCGGGAGCTCCACGAGCGCAGCAACGCGTTGGCGCACGCGCTGCGGGAGCTCGGGATCGAGGAAGGCGACCAGGTCGCGGTGATGTGCCGCAACCACCGCTACTTCGTCGACGTCAGCGTCGCGGCGGCCAAGCTGGGCGCGGACGTGCTCTACCTCAACACCGCCTTCGCCGGCCCCCAGCTCGTGGAGGTGCTGGAGCGCGAGACGCCCGGCGCCGTGGTGTACGACGAGGAGTTCGGTGCCCTGATCGACGCCGCGGAGACCGAGCACCGCATCCTGGCCTGGACCGACGGTGAGACCGATGCCGTCACCGTGGACGGGCTGATCCGGAGCGGTTCGACCGCCGACCTCACGCCCCCGGCGCAGCACAGCCGGGTGGTGATCCTCACCTCCGGCACCACCGGCACCCCCAAGGGCGCGCCGCGCAGCGAGGCCGGGATCGAGGCGGCGGTGGCCATCCTCGAGCGGGTGCCGTTGCGGGCCGGCCAGCGGATGCACATCGCCGCGCCCCTGTTCCACACGTGGGGGTTCGCCCACCTCGCGCTGAGCATGCTGCTGGGCACCACGATGGTGCTGACCCGGCGCTTCGACCCCGCGGGCTGCCTGCGACTCGTTGGTGACGAGCGCTGCGAGGCGCTGGTGGTCATCCCGGTGATGCTCCAGCGGATCATGGCGCTGCCGGCCGACGTCCGCGACGCCCACGACCTCGGCCACCTCAAGGTCGTGACCGCCTCGGGGTCCGCGCTGCCGGGCGACCTGGCGACCCGCTGGATGGACCAGTACGGCGACAACCTCTACAGCACCTACGGCTCGACCGAGGTCGCCTACGGCAGCATCGCCACCCCGGCCGACCTGCGCGCCGCTCCGGACACGGCCGGCCGGCCGCCGGTCGGCACGGTGGTGCGGATCCTCGACGACCGGGGTGACCCGGTCCCGGACGGGGAGTCGGGTCGCATCTTCGTCGGCAACTCGATGCTCTTCGAGGGCTACACAGGAGGCGGCAACAAGGAGGTCGTCGACGGCCTGATGGCCACCGGCGACGTGGGCCGGCTGGGCACGGACGGCCGGCTCTACATCGAGGGCCGCGACGACGAGATGATCGTCTCCGGGGGCGAGAACGTCTTCCCCAAGGAGGTCGAGGACTGCCTCAGCCGGCACGAGGCGGTGGTCGAGGCGGCGGCGATCGGCGTCCACGACGACGACTACGGCACCCGGCTGCGCGCCTTCGTGGTGGTGGGTGACTCCGCCGTGAGCGACGACGACCTGCGGGCGTGGGTCAAGGGCAACCTGGCGCGCTACAAGGTGCCGCGCGAGTTCGTGTTCCTCGACGAGCTTCCTCGCAACGCCACGGGCAAGGTCCTCAAGCGCGAGCTGGCCGAGCGCGACGACTCCTGAGCCGCCCGGAGGGCTGTCCCCGGCGGGTGGGAGACTGCGCACGTGATGAGCACGGAGACAGGACTGGCGCTGGGCACGACGGCGCCCGACTTCACGCTACGTGACCAGTTCGGGCAGGACGTCTCCCTGTCCGCGTTCCGCGGCAGCAAGGCGGTCGCCCTGGTCTTCTACCCCTTCGCCTTCTCCGGCGTCTGCACCGGTGAGATGAGCGCGATCCGGGACCGCCTCGACGAGTTCCTCACCTTCGACACCGAGGTGCTCGCGGTCTCGTGCGACCCGACGTACTCCCTGCGCTCCTGGGCCGACGCCGACGGGCTCAACTTCCCGCTGCTCTCCGACTTCTGGCCGCACGGCGAGGTGACCCGCTCCTACGGCGTGTTCGACGAGGCGAAGGGCTGTCCGCGACGCTCGTCGTACGTCGTCGATCGCGACGGCCGGATCCGCTGGGCGGTGCACAACGCGTCCCCTCAGGGGCGTGATCTCGACGAGCTGTTGCGCGAGCTGAGGGCGCTGGCCTAGACCAGATAGGCGAATTTTCAACCGGGACTTTCATCCTTTGGGGTGGGTATGTATCGTTCTTCTTGTTGAACCGCTGGTGACCCGAGACGCCAGCGGTTCGACTTATTTCCGGGTGTTTCCGTCCCCGACGCGATGACCGTCCCCGGTCCCGCCCTGTCATAGGGTGTGCGGGCCTGAGGGCGCATAGCTCAGCGGTAGAGCGCTTCCCTTACAAGGAAGATGTCGGGGGTTCGATCCCCTCTGCGCCCACGCCAATCCCTGCAGGTCAGCGCCGGTCACGCTGGGGTGCCGGGAGGGTCCTGGCCGCCGCCGTTCCGGCTTCGAGCATCGGCTCCCCGCCCTGCGTGAGGTAGGCGTGCACGTTGGCGGCGAGCTCGGCGAGGGGCCGCGGCGGAAGGTACGCCGACGCGCCGGCATCGAGCAGGCGGCTGACAGGACCCGAGAAGCGAACGCCCAGCTCTTCGTCCTCGATCTCGGTGATCACCACCCGCGCGCGGGGGAACTGGTGCCGCAGGATCCCGAGCAGCTGCGGGCTGACCGGGTGGGTCAGGAGCACGTCCGTGCTGGTCGGCGCCGCGTGGATGTCGAGGACGACGTAGTCGGCGCCGAACTCGTCGGACAGGCGACGGCGGGCCGCGTCGGACAGCGGCATCGCGGTGGCGATCACGGTGACTCCGTCAGAGACCGAGGCCGCCGACACCGGGTCGGGTGGGCGTTCGACGACGGCTCCTTCCAGCACGTTCGAACGAAACTCCAGCGAGCCGATCGCCACGCCCGACCGGTGCAGGATGATGCCGTCGCCGGCGATCGCAGCGTCGACGGCGGCCCGCACGTCCGGCGGCAGCTTCTCCATGTCGAGCTGCGCGGCCGTGCGCCGATGACGGGTCATCTCTGCACCGTACGACGCGGAATCCCCGGCGCACCGCAGCGATCCGCTCTGCGGCCACGGCAGCGTCCTCACTAGCCTGGGCGCATGACGCACGCGCCGACCTTGGCCGAGGTCGTGGACCTGCTCCACGGGTGGTACCCGCCGGCCACGGCCGACGACTGGGACGCGGTCGGACTCGTGCGCGGCGACCCCGAGGCTCCGGTGCGGAGGGTGCTCCTCGCCGTCGACCCGACCCAGCCGGTGGCCGACGAGGCGGCGGGCTGGGACGCGGACCTGCTCGTGGTGCACCACCCCCTGTTCCTCAAGGCGGTCCACGGGGTGCCGGCGACCTCGCCGAAGGGCCGCACGCTGGCCACCCTGGCGGCCACCGACTGCGCGCTGTTGACCGCGCACACGAACGCCGACGGCGCGGCGTACGGCGTCTCCGAGTCGCTGGCCCTGGCTCTGGGGCTGTCCGACCTGGGCCCGATCCGGCCGGCGGCGGTCGATCCGCTCGACTCGCTCGTGGTCTACGTGCCGCTCGCCCAGGCGGACTCCGTGCGGCAGGCGCTGGCCGCGGCCGGGGCGGGCGAGGTCGGCGCCTACGACCACGCGAGCTTCACCTCCCCCGGCGAGGGGCGCTTCCGACCGCTGGCCGGCGCCACGCCGACCATCGGCGTGGTGGGTGAGCTCGAGGTGGTCGACGAGGTGCGGATCGAGACGGTCCTGCCGCGCGCGAAGCGCGGTCGGGTGGTCCGGGCGATGCTGGCCGTGCATCCCTACGAGGAGCCGGCCTGGACCCTCGTCGAGCTCGCCGATCCCGGACTGGCTACGACCGGCACCGGGCGCGTCGGTGTGGTCGAGCCCACCACGCTGGGTGACTTCGCGGCCCGCGTCGGCGCCGCGCTGCCCGGCACGCCGACCGGCCTGCGGGTCGCGGGCGACCCCGACCGGATGGTCCGGCGGGTGGCGGTCGCGGGCGGCGCGGGCGACTTCCTCCTCGGCGACCTCGTGGGGAGCGACGTCGACGTCTTCGTCACCAGCGACCTGCGGCACCACCCGACCTCGGAGTTCCTGGAGCACGGTGGGCCCGCGCTGGTCGACGTGCCGCACTGGGCGGCCGAGTGGACGTGGCTGCCGGTGGTCCAGGCGCGGCTCGCGGACGCGCTGGGGGATACGGTGGAGGCCCGCGTGAGCCGGATCGTCACCGATCCCTGGCACACGCGGCTCTGATCCAGCCCTGCACGTGCACTGAGGAGCCCGACCCTGAAAGCCGATCCGTTCGCCCAGCTGAAGCTGCTCGACCTCCAAGAGCTCGACGCGCGTGCCGATCAGCTCCGACACCGGCTCGCCACGCTGCCGGAGCTCGCCGAGCTCGCCCAGCTCCGGACCACCGTCACCGCGATCGAGGACCAGCTCATCGACGCCCGCACCCTGGTCGAGGACCTGACCGCGGAGCAGGAGAAGGTCGACGCCGACGTCGAGTCCGTCAAGGCCAGGCGCGTCCGCGACCGCGACCGGATGGACAAGGGCCTGATCACCAACCCCAAGGACCTCGAGCGCATGACGCACGAGCTGGTGTCCCTGGAGCGGCGGATCAGCAGCCTGGAGGACGACGAGATCGAGGTGATGGAGAAGCTCGAGGAGGCGCAGGCCGAGGTCGACCGACTCGCTGCCGAGTCCCGGACGGCGCGCGAGCGCGGCATGGCCGCGACCGCGGCCCGCGACGAGAAGACCGCGGAGATCGAGACCGAGCTGGCCGCCGTCGCCGCGGAGCGGACGCCCACCCTCGACGGGCTCCCCGCCGACCTGCTCGCGCTCTACGACAAGCTCCGGGCGGCCAAGGGCGGGGTCGGCGCCGCCGCGCTGCGTGCCCGCGCCTGCTCGGGCTGCCAGCTGACCCTCGATCCCGCCGAGCGGGCGGTGATCAAGGCGGCACCCTCCGACGAGGTGATCCGGTGCGTCGAGTGCCAGCGGATCCTGGTGCGCACCTCCGAGTCGGGGCTGTGACCGACCCGTTCCGGCACCGGCGGGTCCTGATCGAGGCCGACGGTGGCTCGCGCGGCAACCCCGGCCCGGCGGCGTACGGCGCGGTCTTGAAGGACGCCGAGACCGGTGAGGTGATCGCCGAGGACGGCTCGACGATCGGGGTGGCCACCAACAACGTCGCGGAGTACTCCGGGCTCATCGGTGGGCTGCAGATGGCCGAGATGTACGCCCCGCACGCCGAGATCGAGGTCCGGATGGACTCCAAGCTCGTGGTCGAGCAGATGTCGGGCCGCTGGAAGATCAAGCATCCCGACATGAAGCCGTTGGCGCTCGAGGCGAACCGGCTGGCGCCGTTCGGGACGACCTACACCTGGGTGCCGCGGGAGCGGAACAAGCACGCCGACCGGCTCGCCAACGAGGCGCTCGACGGGATCCGCAGCGGCATCTCACTGCTGACCGACGGCGCGGCCGAGGAGGTCGCGGAGACCGTCGAGGAGCACGCGGCGGCGGTGTCGGGCTTCCGCGGCTGGTCGCCGCCCGGCGGGCCGCCGACCACGCTGGTGCTGGTGCGACACGGCGTGACCGCGCACACCGTGGAGAAGCGCTTCTCCGGTGGCCTGGCCAGTGCCAACCCCGGGCTCAGCGACGAGGGTCGCGACCAGATCCGGAGCGTGGCCGCGTGGCTGTCGCCGTTGGCCGAGCGGATCGATGCCGTGATCGCCTCCCCGGTCCGGCGCACCCGGGAGTCCGCGGAGATCCTGGCCGAGAGCCTCGGTCACCCGGTGGCCGAGGACGAGGGCTTCGCCGAGATGGAGTTCGGCGCCTGGGACGGGCTGACCTTCGCCGAGGTCCACGAGCAGGACCGCGCGGGCATGGAGGCCTGGCTCGGCTCGGTGGACGCGGTCCCGGGGAAGTCCGGCGAGTCCTTCGCGGCGGTGCAGTCGCGGGTGCTCGCCGCCCTCGGCCGGGTCCTGGAGGCGCACGCGGGCCGGACCGTGGTGGTGGTCAGCCACGTCACGCCGATCAAGACGCTGGTCGCGCACACGCTGGCCGCACCGCTCTCCGCGGTGTTCCGGATGGAGCTCGCGCCGGCGTCGGTGACCGTGCTCGCGTTCTTCCCCGCCGGGGAGGCGGGCGAGCCGCACGCGTCGATGCGCACCTACAACGCGCTGCCGCCCGGCGCCGCGGCCTTCGGCACCGACCAGCGCTGGTAGTCAGATCGCGTCGACGACGACGTCGAGGCGGGTGCCCGCCCGGGTCTGAGCGTCCTGCTCGACCTTCCACCCCAGGTCGCGCAGCAGGTCGGCCAGGGCGACCGGGGTCCGGGCGTCGCGGCCGTCCTCGAGCAGCGCCCGGACCAGCCGGCCCTTGGTGGCCTTGTTGAAGTGGCTGACCACCTGACGGCGCCCGGCGACCTCGTGCAGCACCCGGAGCGTGGCCACGCGGGGCGCGAGGTCGGTCGGCGGTCGCCAGAACGCGGCGTACGTCGTCGACCGGAGGTCGACCAGCAGCCCGGTCCCGAGGGCGCCCCGGACCGCGGGCTCGAGGGCCGCGCGCCAGACGCCGGCGACGGGCCCGACGCCGGGCAGCGTCGTGTCGCCCGACAACCGGTACGGCGGGATCCGGTCGCTCGGGCGCAGCAGGCCGAAGAGCGAGGAGACGATCGCGATCCGCGACGCCGCCCGGCGCCGGGCCGCGGGGGAGAGCGTGGTCAGGCCCAGGGCGTCGTACAGGACCCCGGTGTAGATCCGCTCGGCGCGTGCCGTGGGCGAGGTCCGCAGGCGCGCGTCCAAGGCCACCAGGTCGGTCTGGGTCGCGCCCAGCCCGAGGACGGTAGCGGCGTCGGCGCGGCCGGTGAGGTCGACGAGGGCGTCCAGGACCCGCGCCCGGGCGTCGGTGAGGACGGGGAAGGACAACGCCGCGGGGTCGAGCGGGTGCCCGCGACGCGGCGCCGCCTTGCCCTCGCTGGGGGGCAGCAGGATCAGCACGACCGTCACCCTACGAGGGCGTGCGGGACGCCTGGTTAGGGTGCTGGCATGCCGAACCGAACGGTGCACGTCCGGACCGCCGATGACGGCGTGGCCGCTCGGACCCTGCGGGAAGGGATCGCGAAGATCCAGGCCGAGCTCGACGTCACCGCCGAGTTCCCGGTCGAGGTCGAGGAGGCCGCGGCCAGGTCCGCGGCCGACCCGAAGCTGCCTGAGCTCGACCGCACCGACCTCGAGCTCGTGACGATCGACCCGCCGTCGGCCATGGACCTCGACCAGGCGCTCCTGATCGAGCGGGCCGGCGACGGGTACCGCGTCTACTACGCGATCGCCGACGTCGCCGCGTTCGTCACGCCGGGCGACCCGGTGGACGAGGAGGCGCACCGGCGCGGGCAGACGCTCTACGGCGCCGACTCGAAGATCCCGCTGCATCCCAAGGTGATCTCGGAGGACGCCGGCTCGCTGCTGCCCGACCAGGTGCGGCCGGCCCTGCTGTGGACCATCGACGTCGACAAGACCGGCGAGGGCACGGACGTCGTCGTCGAGCGAGCGCTGGTGCGCTCGCGGGCCAAGCTCGACTACGCGGGGGTCCAGAAGCAGTTCGACGAGGGCGGCGCGGAGGAGTGGCTGCGGCTGCTGGCGGAGGTGGGTCGGCTGCGCGCGGAGCGCGAGGCGGTCCGCGGCGGCGTCTCGCTGCCGATCCCCGAGCAGGAGGTCGACGTCGAGGGCGACCGGTGGCACCTGGAGTTCCGACCGTTGGTCCCGGTCGAGCTGTGGAACGCCCAGATCTCGCTGCTGACCGGCTTCGCGGCGGCGTACCTCATGGTCGACGGCGCCGTCGGCGTGCTCCGCACCCTCCCGCCGCCCGACCCGCGCGACGTCCAGCGCCTGCGTCGCACCGCTCGGGCGCTGCACATCGACTGGCCCGACGACCAGGCCTACCCCGAGTTCATCCGGGGCCTGGACCCGAGCCGCCCCGCGCACGCCGCGATGGTGGTCGCGTGCACCCGGCTGCTCCGGGGGAGCGGGTACGTCGCGTTCAACGGCGAGGTGCCGGAGCAGCCGCTGCACTCGGCCCTGGCCTCGGAGTACGCCCACGTCACGGCGCCGCTGCGCCGGCTCGTCGACCGCTACGCGGGGGAGATCTGCGTCGCTCTCTGCGCCGGCACGGAGATCCCGGCCTGGGTGGTCGACCGGATGAGCGAGGTGCCGACGATCATGTCCTCGTCCGGTCGCAAGGCCAGCGCCTACGAGTCGGCCGTGGTGGACCTGGTCGAGGCCGCCCTGCTCGCTCCTCGGGTGGGGGAGACCTTCGACGGGGTCATCGTCGAGGTGGTCGAGAAGGACCCGAAGCGCGGCGTGGTCACCGTCGACGAACCCGCCGTCGAAGCCCGGCTGGTCGGCGAGGCCGACCTGCCACTCGGCACCGAAGCGCGGGTCGAGCTCACCACCGCGGACGTGGCGGCGCGCAAGGTCGAGTTCACGCTTCGCGCGTGACGGGTCTCGCCGGCTGCTCCTCCGACGTCGTGGCGGGCTCGGGCGCGCTGCGAGTCGGTGACCGTGGTGGCGACCCCGCCCGTCGACTGGCCCTACTGACCGAACGCCGAGACCGGGCCGGCGGCCCGCTCGGCCCGGGCGAGCGTCCGGACGACCCTGTCCTGGCCGTGGCGTCGTGCCGCGAGGGCAGCCAGGACCGAGACCACCGGGTCGAGGACCTCGGGCTCGAACGCCGGCGTGGCGAGCCCGACGCTCACCGCCAGGTCGTCGGCGTGCACCACGACCTCGAGGAGCCGGCAGACCAGGAAGTCGTCCGTCAGGAGCGCGCAGTCCTGCCAGGGGACGTACGTCGTCGAGGCGGCCGCCGCGATCGCGGCACCCAGTGCGGCGCGTGACACCTCGAGGATCTCGCGAGACGCCTCGGGTCCCGGCTCGGCCATCTCGTTGAAGTCGTCCCGGATCGAGGTGTTCTCCGCGTCGTCGGGCCCGGCGTGGAGCCAGTCGACGCGGGAGTAGTAGTCGGCCAGCGACACCGTCTCCACCGACGGCACCGGCTGGATCCGGAGGAACTCGACCGCGCACTCCGGCTGGCTGACCAGGTGTCGAGCCAACCCGCCGACAGTCATGCCGGGCAGGGCCGACTCGCGCTCCCAGGCCGCGGCGACTGCCGGCGCGGACACCAGGTCGACGAGGGCGTCGGCGGCTCGCAGGGCTGCCGCGCGGTCGAGGGTCCCGGCGAAGGTGAGCGTCATGGGGGTGAGGATAGACGCGGACCTGGTGGCGGACGGTCCACCGTGCACGGGCTGTCGCCCCGGTAGGGTCACCGGGGTGCACCTGCCGGCCTTCACGCCCACCGGACCCGTCCGCGCGTGACGTCGTCGTCACCGCCGGCCAGGGATGGCCAGGAACGCCCCGCTGAGGAGCCGCGGCGCCAGGCTCGAACCGAGCCGCGCTGGCCGATGACCGCGGCGGTGCTCGTGTCCGTGGCCATGCAGCTCGCGCTGCCCGATCGTCACGTGCTCTCCCCGAGCGTGCTCTTCCCCGCCGTCGAGGTGCTGCTCCTGATCGTCCTCGCGATCGGCGATCCGGGCCGGATCGATGCGCGCTCCACCGTGGTGAGCCGGCTCACGCTGGCCCTGGTCATCGTGATGACCGTCGACAACCTCGCCGGAGTCGCGGAGCTCGTCCGTGACATCCTCGACGGGTCGGACCTTGACAACGGCCCCGTGCTGCTGGCCACTGGGGGGGCCCTGTGGCTGACCAACGTGATCGCGTTCAGTCTCTGGTTCTGGCTGCTCGATCGGGGCGGCCCCGCCGCGCGCGCGACCGGCCCGTCGCGAGCGGTGGCCTTCGCGTTCCCGGAGAACGCCACACCCGAGCTGGTGCCGGACGACTGGGGGCCGCAGTACCCGGACTACCTCTACCTCGCCTACACCAACTCGACGGCCCTCAGCCCGACGGACACCATGCCCGTCACGAAGTGGGCCAAGATGCTGATGCTCCTCCAGTCGTCGATCTCGCTGGTGATCGCGGTGATGATCATTGCCCGAGCCGTCAACATCTTGAACTGAGCCCGGCCCGGACCACGCGACGCAGTCGCCTCCGGGAAAGGTCCCGCCCGCCGGCGCCTCGGGGTGCCTGTCGGACGGGACCTCCGCGGTGAAGAGCGGATCGCTGTCGTGGGTGAGATTCATCCAGGACAGGGGGCTTGGTGAAGGCATCACCCAACCCAGACCACTCGGCTCCGCTCGCCCGCTCCAGGGCGTGGCCTCCGGAGCGGGAGTCGTGGGCCGCTCGGGGTCTGGGAACGACGACTTGCACCAGTGCATCACAGCGCGATCCCACGGACAAGGCCGCACCCGCTCCGGTGGTACGCCGGGCGGGAGACTGGCGACATGACGGAGGTTGTCGCCGCGGCGGAAGCGGCGCAGGCACGGTGGCTGCTCGAGTCCGGCGCGGACTGGTGGGACCTGGTCCGCTACGGCCCACCCGGATTCGAGACCTATGTGCGCATCGCCCTCGGCGCCGAGTTCGGTGCCGGTGACGGTAACGGCGTCGACGTGGACAGGGCCGGCGAAGCGCCTGCCGTCCGGGTGGCCCTGGCGACGCTCGCCGCGCACACGGCCACCCCCGCCATCGGGTTCGCGGCTGTCTGGGAGGGCTGGGTGAGCGGAGAGCCGGCGCCGTTGGCGCCGCTGGTGGACATCCCGCATCGGCGCATGCTGCTCTTCACCGGCCCCGTCGAGGCGCTTCGCGACGCACCCTCCCTGGCCTGGTATGGCGCCGTGGTGGGGTGGCAGGAACCGCACCTCGTGTGGCCTGAGGACCAGGCCTGGTGCCTGGCCTGCGAGGTCGACGAGGAGGTCGAGTTCACGGTGGGCTGTCACGCGGACGCGTCCCGGGCGCTTGCGCGGGCGCTGCCCGGCGCGGTCAGGGAGGTGCAGTACGGCGAGCCCGCACCCCTGTATCGCGACCGCGCCTGACCCCGCCCTCCGAGCTGCCACCCGCGGCCCGGCATGAGACATCATGGCGGGGTGGACGACTCATCTGCAGCAGGGAGCGAACCGGTGCCGTCCGAGGACCCGGACGTCGGCCCCTTCTTCCACGGCACGAGGGCCGACCTGAAGCCGGGGGACCTGCTGGAAGCCGGGTACAGCTCCAACTTCGGTGCCCGGAGCAAGGCGAACTTCATCTACCTGACCGCGACCCTGGATGCGGCCACCTGGGGTGCCGAGCTCGCGGCGGGCGAGGGTCCCGGCAGGATCTACCGCGTGGAGCCCACGGGCTCCTTCGAGGACGATCCCAACCTGACGGACAAGAGGTTCCCGGGCAACCCGACCAGGTCCTACCGGACGCGCGAGCCCCTCCGGGTCGTCGGCGAGGTTGTCGATTGGGCGCCGCACACGCCCGAGGTGCTCCAGAACATGCTTGACCACCTCGAGGAGGCCAAGCGGCTCGGCATCGAGGCGATCAACGACTGAACACCCTCCTGCGCACTCAGCGGACCGACGAGTCCCAGCGCCAGTCCGTCGGCCGGGGGCGACTGCCCAGGGCTGCGCGACCGGTGCACCACAGCAACACGGCCGCGGGGGATCCCTCCGGCGCGTCGGGGAACAGGCGCTCGAGGACCGGGCCGCACAGCTCGTCGGGTGGGGCCCAGGCGAGGGTGAGTCCGCGCGCGACATCGTAGGTGTGCACGAGGATCTCGAGGACGCCCATGGCGGCGAACCCGGCCGGGTCCGAGGTGCCGCTGGGATGGAAGGCCCGGGTCTCGGGAGACGCGGCGGAGACGGCGTGGCCCAGGAGGGTTCCGCACATCGCGATGGAGCCGATCAGCTCGGTGGGAGCGGCCGCTCCCTCCACCACCGCCTCGATCGGCAGGTAGCCGCGAGCGGGTTGGGCGATCACTTGCGAGGCGTACGAGAAGAGGACGTCGGCCAGGTGTCCGCCGGTGTCGCGACACGACCAGTCGAGGTCCCCGGCCGGGACGTTCCAGTCCGCGTCCGCGGCATCCCCAAGGGCACGTCGCATCTCGTCGGTGGCGCGGTTGATCTGGGTGGCGGTCACGCTCATGCGGAGATTCTCGCGCATCCCTGCCGTCGCCTGCCGCGCGTCGCAGGCTGCCGGCAGTAACCGGGTGCCATCCTGAGGCACCCGCACGAGGTGGTCGCGACGGCCCGTCCGTGCTCTGAGGAGGCGTGCGTGGACGTGGGTCGGGTGGCGGTCCTGGCGGTGATCTGCGTGGTTGCCTACGGGGCCGGGGAGGTGCTGGCCAGACGGCACGTGCCACGGCTGCCGGTGTTCCTGGCAGTCGGCGCGCTGGCCGGCCTGGTGATCTCGTCGGCCCGCGAGTCGGCCGACCTCGCCTTCCCGGACGTGTCCGCGGTCGCCCTCGGCGTGATCGGCTTCGTGGCGGGCAGCCACCTCGTGTGGCCCACGATCCGACCGCAGGTCCGCACGATCGGCCTCCAGGTGATGGGGATGAGCATCGTCGTCCCGCTGGTGGCGGGCTCCGTGGTGGCGTTCGTGCTGCGGAGCCAGGAGACGTCGGTGATGATCGCCGCGGCCCTGCTCACCGGAACGATCATGCTGGCGCTGTCTCCTCCGGAGGCGATCGCCGTGATCTCGGAGTCCCGGGCGTTCGGCCCGTTCACCCGACTGGTGCTCGGCGCCACCGTGGTCATGGATGTGGTCGTCGTGGTCGCCTTCTCGGTTGCGCTCACCGTGACCAAGTCCCTGGTCGGCGACGGTGGGTCGTTCCGAGACCTGGTTGCGGGAGTGGCGGTCGGCCTGCTTCTGTCCCTGGCTGCCGGGCTCGTGGTCGGCCTCATCCTGCACCAGGTGTCCCGGCGGACCCACGCCTTCGCGAGTGCCGCGGTCTTGATCGTGATGGCTGCCGCGGTGAGCGTCTGGCTGGCCGTCCTCGCCGTGCGCTGGGCGGAGGCGCGGCTCGACGTGCATGCAGAGGTCGAGTCGCTGCTGGTGGCCATGATCGCCGGCGTGCTGGTGGCGAACACCGTGGCCGAGGCGCGGCTCGCGGTACTCCTCGAACGACTGGCTCCACCACTTTATGTCGTGTTCTTCACCCTGACCGGCCTGGGGCTTCATCTCGACGCGCTCCTGGCCGCGGCGGCCCCGGCGGTGCTGTTGTGGGTCGTGCGAGGCGGCGGCCTGTGGGTCGGTTCGCGAGCCGCGATGACGCTCGCGGGTCAGCCCGACGAGGTGCGTCGGGTGGCCTGGAAGGCGTTCGTGCCCCAGGCCGGGATCGCGCTCGCCCTGGCTGCCACCGTGGCCGAGGAGTTCCCCACCTTCGGGCCGACCTTCGCCACGGTCGTGATCGGCACCGTCGTGCTGAACGAGGCCATCGGGCCGTTCTTCCTCCGGTCGGCCCTCACGGATCTCGGTGAGACCAGGTCCATCGAAGAGCTGCGCCTCTGACCCGCGTCCGTCGCGAGTCTCACCCGGCGGGATCCGCCAGGGCCGCCTGGTCGGCGGGGATGTCCTCCTTGTGGGCGGTGATGAACACCCAGGCCACGACCAGGGCGCAGGTGAAGAGGACCGCACCCGCGAAGAACGCCACGTGGTAGCCGTGGATGAAGGCGAGCGGGAGGATCTGATCGGCCCCGCCGGGACTGGTCGGTGGGTTGTCGGTGAGGTACGCCGTGACCGCGCCGGCGAACAGGGAGTTCAGCAGCGCGGTGCCGAGGGACCCGCCGATCTGCTGGGAGGTGTTGAGCACAGCCGAGGCGACACCCGCGTCGTGGCTGCCGACTCCGATGAGGGAGGTGCTGGCCGCGGGGATGAACACCCCGGCGAGGCCCACCGACATGATCACCATGGAGGGGAACACCAGCAACCAGTACGAGGAGTCCTGGTCGATCTGGGTCAGCAGCAGCATGCCCACGATGGCCATCGCCAGCCCGGGCAGCATCAGCACCCTCGGACCGACTCGGGGTAGCAGGTAGGACACGAAACCGGCGGTGAGGATGATGCCGAGGCTGAACGGCAGGAACGCGAAGCCGGCTTCCAGCGGCGTGTAGCCGAGGTTGACCTGGAAGTAGTAGGTCAGGAACAGGAACATCGCGAACAGCGCGGCACCCACGAACAAGAACACCAGGAACGACCCGCCGCGGTTGCGGTCCTGGACGACGCGCAGCGGCAGCATCGGGTTGCGGGCCCGGCGTTCCCACAGCACGAAGGCGACGAGCAGCACCACGCCGAGGGTCAGGAACGTCAGCGTGCTCGGGTGGAGCCAGCCCTGCACGGCCAGCGACTGGGGGTCGTCCGGGTGCTCGGCCCGGGCGGCCTCGGTGAAGCCGTAGACCAGCGAGAACAGCCCGACCGTGGCCAGCAGGACACCCGGGACGTCGTACCGGGTGTCGCCGTGCGCCTTGCTCTCCTTGACGAGCGGGATGGCGGCCGCCGCCACGATCAGGGCCACGGGCACGTTGACCCCGAGGCACCAGCGCCACGAGGCGTACTCCGTGAGCACCCCGCCGACGATCAGGCCGATCGCGGCGCCGCCACCGGCCAGCGCGCCGAACACGCCGAAGGCCTTGGCGCGCTCCTTCGGCTCGGTGAAGGTGACGGTCACGATCGACAGGGCGGCCGGCGCCATCAGGGCCGCGAAGGCACCTTGGAGTGCACGCGCGGCGAACAGGAGCTCCTGGTTGGGCGCCAGTCCACCGATCGCCGAGGCACCGGCGAACCCGAGCAGACCGATGATGAACGTGCGCTTGCGCCCGGTGTAGTCGGCGATCCGCCCACCCAGCAGCAGCAGCGAGCCGAAGGCCAGGGTGTACGCCGTCACCATCCACTGGCGGTCGGCGTTGCTGATGCCGAGGTCCTCCTGCGCCGACGGGAGCGCGATGTTCACGATCGACGCATCGAGGATGATCATCAGCTGCGCGGCCGCGAGGACGACCAGCGCCCACCATCGGCCCGGGTCGGGCTCGGTCTCCTCCGACGCCGCGTCGGCACGCACGGGTTCGCTCATCATCATCACTCCTCGGTGGGTCGGTCCGAGATCGCTTTCAACAGCAAACCACGGAGCACCGACAGAACTTCCCGGGCGATGAAGTCTCTCCCAAAATCAGTCGAACGAGCGGAGGCGATTGTCGGTGGTCACGGCAAGACTGCCGAGATGACATCACCTTGCTCGGTGTGCGGAGCGCCGGTCAGTGTCCGCATCTACCGACAGGCCGCCCTGGCCGATCCCCGCGCCAAGTTCGAGGTGCGGACCTGCACCAATCCCCGGTGCGAGACCAACCAGGCTCCGCGAACGCTCGCCACGCCTGCGTCCTAGCGCGCCTGTTCGGAGTCGGCCCGGGTCACCATCCGGACGAGCTCGCTGCGGCCCTGCTCGGGACTGACGTCGAAGCTGAGCACGGTGCCGACGCCGGGTGCGTAGAACTTCAGCTCGGTGTCGGCCGGCTCCAGGGCCGTGGTGTCCATGGTCAGCCGGGCGCCGTCGTACGTCGTGCCGCTCGCGGCCACGGTCACGCCGGTGCGCACCACGACGCCGACGTCCTCGGCGTTGCCGGCGTCGTACTCCTGGCGATAGGCGCGACCGAGGTGCGGGGTGGCCCACATCGCGATGCCGGCCTCGGCGCCGTCGATGCCGGCCTCCCAGGAGCCCTCGGTGCTGACCGAGCCGTCGTCGAGGTACGCGCGGGTCGCCTCCCCGAGGTACCAGACGTTGCCGCGGTCGTCCTGGCCGAACCAGTCGTGGGTGTCCTCCACGATCCTGCCGCTGACGCGGACCACGTCGTGGACGACCGTGGCGCGGATGCCGGCGACGCTTCGGGTGCGGGCGAGGACCGTGACGACGTCGTGCTCTCGGGCCTCGGCACCGAAACCGCGGTAGACCCATCGGGTGCCCGGTTCCAGCGGGAAGAACCTGTTGTCGATCTTCCGCACGAAGTGCTGCGGGGTGGGGAGCGAGGGCTGCAGTGGGGCGGCGGGAACGTCCGCACCGCGTGCCGGCGACGCCATGCCGAGGGCGAGCAGGAGGAGCGTGGGGAGGGTCGCGATGAGCGAGGTTGCGGGTCGAGTCGTCATCGGGTCAGCGTGGCGGCACGGTGCTGAACTCAGCCTGAAGCCTGGGGCAGCCGCAGCCGGAAGTGCGCCCCTGTCTGGCTGTCGACGAGCCGGACGTCTCCGCCGTGGCGACGCGCCACGCTCCGGGCGATGGCGAGCCCGAGGCCGCTTCCGGTCCCGCGCGAGCGAGCGGTGTCTCTCCGGAAGAACCGGTCGAACACCCGGTCACGGTCGGCGGGAGTGACGCCGGGTCCGTCGTCGACGACGTCCAGCAGCACGGCGTCGCCCGCCGTCGAGACGCTGACCCGGACCGTGGTGGCCGCGTGCCGGACGGCGTTGTCGAGCAGGTTGCGCACCAGCCGCCGAAGGTCGGGACCGTTGCCGAGAACGGGCGCCGCGGACACGCCTTCGGTGTCGAGGGACACGCGGGCGACGGGTCGCAGCCGGGCCACCTCCTCGAGCACGAGGTCGTCGAGGTCGACCGGTTCGAGGCGCGCGGGCGAGCCGTCGTGGTCCTGGGCGGCGAGATAGACCAGGTCGTGGACGAGCGCCTCCATCGACGCGCTCGTGTCGAGCAGGTCCCGGGACAGCTGACCCACCTCGACGCGGTCCGGGTGCGCCTGGGCGACCTCGAGCTGGGCGCGCAGGGCGGCCAACGGGCTCTGGAGGTCGTGGGACGCGTCGGCGACGAAGGCGCGCTGACGCTCCGCGGCCTCCTCGAGGCGGGCCAGCATCCGGTTCATCGTCTCCGCCAGCCGGCTCACCTCGTCGTCCACCGGGGACGTCGGCACGCGGCGGTCGAGGTCTCCCTCACCGATCCGGTCCACCTCGTCGGTGATGGAGTCGATCCGACGAAGCGCGCGACCCACGGCCACCCAGGTGCCGGCGGCGAGGAGCAGCAACAGAACCGGTACGCCGACGACCAGGGTGGTCCGCAGCGTGCGCGTCGCCTCGGACACCGACTCCAGGCTGGTGCCCACCAAGGCGGTCACCGGGCCGTCGGGGGAGTCCCCGGTCGCCATCCAGACCCGGTAGCGCTCGGTCTCGTTGTCGTCCGGGCCGTCCACGGTGACGACCTCGAGCTCCGTGTCGCCCTCGATCTCGGCGATCGGCGGGTGACCGGTGACGTTCGCCGACCACGCCACGACCGTGCCTCGGTCGTCGACGACCTGGGCGACGGACTCGTCCCCGACCTCGATCGGCGTCCGCAGGCTGCCGTCCTCGGCAGCGGCCAGCAGCGCGCGGACCTGGGTGCGGGCGAGGTCGTCGCCGTTGACGGTGAGCTGGGCGCGCAGCGTCAGCACGAGCGCCACGGCTCCGAGGACGAGGGCGATCGCTGTGACGGCCGCGGCGAGCAAGGTCGTGCGCACCCGCAGGGTGGCCCAGCCGCGGGACATCTAGCCCGCCTCGGGATCGAGCCGGTAGCCCACGAGTCGCACCGTCTGCAGGCTGGACCGCCCGAACGGCTCGTCGACGCGCCTGCGCAGCTGGCCGACGTACACCTCGACGATGTTGGGGTCACCTTCGTAGGCGAAGTCCCACACGTGCTCGAGGATCGTCGCCTTCGACAGCACCTCGCCGGGTCGCCGCATCAGGAACTCCAGCAGCGAGAACTGTCGTGGTGTCAGCGCGACCGCGGTGTCGCCACGCCACACCTGGTGCGCCGCAGGGTCCAGGCGCAGGTCGCCGACCTCGATCACCGCGGGCCTCTCGTGACCGCCCCGGCGCATCAGCGCCCGCAGCCGGGCCACCAGGACGAGGTAGGAGAACGGCTTGGCCAGGAAGTCGTCGGCCCCCGCGTCCAGCGCCCGCGCTTCCTCCTCGGCGCCGGCCCGGGCGGTGAGCATCAGGATCGGCGTCCAGTTGCCGGCGTCGCGGAGTCGCGTGCACAGCACGTCGCCGGCCAGGCCGGGCAGCATCACGTCGAGGACGAGCGCGTCGTACGCGTTCTCCTTGGCCAGCCACTCGCCCTCGATCCCGTCGAGGGCGACGTCCACGGCGTAGCCCTCGGCCTCGAGGCCGCGCTTCACGGCCCGGGCGACGAGCTTGTCGTCCTCGACCACCAGGATCCGCACGGGTCCACCGTGACATGCCCACCTGTAGCCCCGCTGAACGTGCGCTGAACCTGGTGATCGCCTTCAGCATGGCTTCAGCCGGAGTGCGCCAGAGTAGGTGTCTCTCGACGAAGGAGATCCGATGAGGAAGCGCACCGCAGCAGCAGCGGCCGGGCTCACCCTGGCGGCGACCGCGATCGGCGGCGTCGCCGTCGCCCAGGGTGGCGACGAGGTCGAGTCAGGTTCCGGGGACTACACCCAGCAGCAGGCCGACGCCGCGACCAAGGCCGCCCTCGACGCCACCGGAGGCGGCACGGCCAACAGCGTCGAGAAGGACTCGGAGAACGGCGCCACCTGGGAGGTCGAGGTCACCCAGCCCGACGGCACGACCGTGGACGTGCGCCTCGACGAGAAGTACGACGTCGTGGTGATCGAGGGCGACTCCGAGGACGCGGGCGAGGGCGAGTAGCGGCCCGGTCGGCCGGGCCGTCACTAGAGGATCAGGACACGCCAACGGGGGTGTATGGCGCGAGCCCGGCGAGCCGGGTGACGACGATGCCGGTGATCATCATGGCCAGCGCGATCCCGGCCAGCACGACGAGCTGGAACTGGGCGGCCTCGACCGGGCTGGCGCCGCCGAACAGGGCGCCCACGAAGGCACCGGGCAGCGTCACGAGTCCGGTCGACCGCGCCTGGTCGAGGTTGGGGAGCAGGGCCTCGCGCACGGCCTCCCGGCCGATGTCCTCGTGCGCCAGGCTCGGGCTGGCGCCGAGGGCGAACATCGCCTCGACCTCACCACGGCGCTCGCGGCTGGTGCGCAGGAAGTTGCGCCCGGCCAGGCTGGCGGCCGTCATGCAGTTGCCGATCACGATGCCGGACACGGCGACGAGCTGGACGACCTCCACGTCGACCATCCCGAGGACCACGATCAGGACCAGGGTGACCAAGGCGCCGGCGACCACCCCGCAGGCGGCGATCCGGCGACCGTGCGGCAGCTCGCGGAGCCGGCCGCCCGAGGTCCACGACGCGGTGGAGAGCATCAGGACGATGAAGGCGACCACGCTCCACGGGGCGGCGAGGATCCCGCGCAGCAGGAGCGAGACCGCCGCGAGCTGGACCGTTGCCCGGGCGATCGCGCGCAACGGGAGGAAGCCCAGCCCGATGCCGGTCGCCCAGCCCAGCGCGACGGTGAGACCGGAGAGGACGCAGAGCCCCAGGCCGAACCAGACGTAGTCCACGTTGGTCAGTCTGCCCTCAGCAGAGCCGAGCGCTGCGGTCGGTGGAGTGGTGGGCCAACGGCTTCCGGGCTCAGGACGCGTCGGCGGATGGCCCGCGCCAGATCGCGACCGCCAGGCACAGTGCCCACAGGATCGCCATCGGCGTCGTGAACGCGCCGAGCTGGACGACGACGGCGGCGACCATGACGGCCGCGCACACGCCACCGAGGTAGCCGAGCCAGCGACCGAACACTCCCGTTCGGAGGACGACGACCGAGACCGCAACGATGCACAGCGCGAGCACGGCCATGCCCGACTGTCCGAGCAGGGTGTAGTTCAGCCCGGTCGCGTAGCGCAGCACGTCGACTCCGGGCAGCGGCTCGTTCATCGTGTCGACCAGGTGCCCGAGGGTGGCCCGGGCGGCACCCGTGACCAGCCAGACCGCGGTGACGGCACCCCCCATGGACCGGGCGAACGACAACCACTGGGGCGACCTGGTGGCCGCGCCGAGACGCTGCAGGTGGTTCATGACCACGGGGATCGTGACCGCGACCAGGACGGCCCAGGCCCCCGACATCACACCCGCCCACCGGTTGCCGGAGTCCTGCCACCAGGTCAGCAGCTCCTGGTCGGACGGTTCACGAGGGACATCGATGACCGCGACAGTCATGAAGAGCGAGAGGGCGAGCAGGGCCGCGGCGATGGCGGCAACCTTGGTCGCCGTCGCGTTGGGCGCGACCTGGTCGGGGGCCGCGGTGGCGTGGGTGAGAGACATGATCTTCTCCTTGGTCGGCTGCGTTGGTGGATCTCCAGCGTCGGCGCCGACGCAGGTCCGACACGACCGGGCAGCCACCGGTCCTCGAATCAGGGCTGTCCCGGAGTGCGGCGCGGCGTTCTGCTGCCACGATGGCCACATGCAGCCGCCGAGGCGCGTCCTGGCGAGGGTGGTCACGTGGCCCCTGGCGCCTGCGCTGGTGGTGACCACGATCGCCTCGGACGTGGCCCGCGTGGACGGCATCGGCTCCTCGGCCGGGCCCGCCGAGGTCCTGGTGATCGCCGCCATGGTCGCGTGTTGGCTGGTCGGCGTGGTGGTGACCGGTCGCGCCCCCGAACAACCGGCCGGGTGGGCGTTCCTCGGGCTGGGGACCGCCGTCGCGTGGAGCTCGTTCTGCGACGACTACTCCGAGCTCGGCCGGCTCGGGGAGAGCGACGTACCGGCGTGGAGGCTCTTCGCGACCCTGGGTGACAGCAGCTGGGTGTGGTGGTTCGTCTTCCTCGCGCTGATCCTGCTCTACACCCCACCCGGTCCGCGCCGGGGTGTGGCGCGGTCGCTCCCGACCGTCACGGTGACCGCCGGGGTGGTGTTCCAGGCCATGGCACTGCTCCGGGCGACCCCGCTCGACCGGCCGCGCGAGGAGCTCACCAGCCCGCTGGCCGTCCCGGCCATCAGCGAGGCGGCGGAGCTCCTCGGAGCCGTGGCCATCTACACCCTCGCCGCGTGCCTGCTCACCGCCGTTGTGCTGCTGGTGCGCGCCTGGCGTCGCGCCGAGGGGGAGTCCCGGCGGCAGCTGCTGTGGCTGGTGGCCGGTGCACTGCCCCTCGCCCCGGCGGTGATCGCCGCCTTCGCAGTGTCCGTGACCGATCACACCGAGCTCGCCGTCGTCATCCTGGGCGGGGCGATGGTCGTGCTGGTGGTGGGCGCGGGTCTGTCGGTGCTGCGGTATCGCCTGTACGACGTGGAACGCGTGGTCACCGAGTCCGCGGCGTACGCCATCGCCTCGGCTGCCGTCATCGTCGCCTACATCGGGGTTGTCGTCGTGGTCAGCCGCAGCGCGTCGGTCGACTCCGAGTCCCAGCTGACCACGATCGCGGCAACCCTGGCCGGGGTGGGCGCGGCGCGGGTCTCCTACGTCTGGGGGCGCCGAGCGGTCGGGCGGCGGGTCAACCCGACGCGCTTCGACGCGGTGGAGGTGGTCCGGACCGGGCTGACGCAGCCGTCAGCGGATCTCGACGAGCTCGTGGCAGCTGCCTTGGGAGCACGCGCGCGCGTGGTCTACCCCGCTGCCGCCGCAGGTGGGTGGGTCACCTCCGACGGCCTGGCCGTCCAGTCGTCCGTGGATGGCGTGGACGTACGCCGGCACGAGGACCTCGTCGCCCGCCTCGAGTTCGACCCTCGCGAAAGCGGTCGTGAGGTCGTGGAGGCGGTGGCCTTCGAGGCAGCGGCGGAGATGGACAACGTGGCCCTGCGGGCCGAGCTCGCCCGGCAGGTCGAGCTCATCCGAGAGTCACGCGCCCGGCTGTCGACGGCGCACCTCGAGGAGCGTCGTCGGATCGAGCGGGACCTGCACGACGGTGCCCAGCAGCGGCTGCTGGCCATCGCCCTGCAGCTGCAGTCCGCCCGGCTCAACGGCGACGGCGACGTGCTCGTCGCCGAGACCGACCGAGCCATCGCCGAGCTGCGGGTCACCGTGCAGGAGCTGCGGAACCTCGCGGCCGGGCTGCAGCCCGCGGCGCTCGCCGGCGGTGGGCTGCTGGCCGCCGTCGCGGACCTGGCCGCCAGGGCTCCGCTGGTGGTCTCCTACGACGTGGTGGACGAGCGCTTCCCGTCCGACCTGGAGAGCGCGGCCTGGTTCGTGGTCGTCGAGGCCGTCACGAACGCCGTGAAGCATTCGGGGGCCGGCGAGGTGACCGTCGAGGTGCGCCGGACGGCGGACGCACTTCGCGCCGAGATCCGTGACGAGGGCGTCGGTGCCGCCGACCCCGCGGGTAGCGGCCTCCAGGGGCTTGCCGACCGGGTCGCTGCGGTCGGGGGGTTGTTGCGGGTTGCCGAGGCGGACCCGCACGGGACGGTCGTGGCGGCGGTGTTCCCGTGCGCGTCGTGATCGCCGACGACTCCGCCCTTCTCCGCGAGGGGCTCTCCCGCCTGATGGTGGAGGCCGGGGTGGAGGTGTGCGCGGTGGTCGGGGACGCGTCGGCGCTGCAGGAGGCGGTCCGCGAGCATCATCCCGACGTGGCCGTGGTCGACATCAGGATGCCGCCCACCTTCACCCACGAAGGAGCCGCGGCGGCCGTCGGGTTGCGGGACGCGTACCCCGACCTCGGCATCCTGCTGCTGTCGCAGGCGATCGAGACGCATTTCGCTGCACAGCTGCTGGATCGGAACGCCGAGCGGTTCGGGTATCTGCTCAAGGACCGGGTGATCGACGTACCGACGCTCATGAACGCGCTGCACACGATCGCCGCGGGCGGCACGGTGCTCGACCCGGAGATCACCCGCAGCCTGGTGCGCGCCCACTCCCGGAAGAATCCGCTCCTTTCCCTGACCGATCGCGAGCGCGAGGTCCTCGGGCTGATGGCCGAGGGAAGGTCGAACGCCGCGATCGCCGAACGGCTCGTCGTCTCCGGCAAGACGGTCGAGAGCCACATCGCCAACATCTTCACCAAGCTGGGACTCCACAGCGCGCCGGACGACCACCGCCGGGTCCTCGCGGTCCTCGCGGCCCTGCGCGACATCGGCTGAGCACCTCGCCCCCCAAATCAGGGCGGCCGCGAGCGCAAAGCCTGGGGCTGGCCCTGATGACCCGGGGTCATGGCGGGAGGAACGTCGGGGGCAGCGGCCGTACCCGCGGGCCGCCGGGGGGAGAGAACGATGATGGTTGACAGTGAGCGGGTCGGGGCGAGTCTGGCGCTGACGATCCTGGTGTGTGGGTGCCTGACTGGTTGTTCCGAGCGACAGGCCGACCCGTCGGCGGCACTGGCGCCGACCTCGTCGACATCGACCGCGGACGGCCACGTCGACGGTCTGGTGGACGTCGGCGGTGGCCGCACGATCTACGTCAGGTGCACCGGTTCCGGGTCGCCCACCGTCATCCTCGAGAGCGGCGACGAAGACACCAAGGCGTCCTACGCATTCGCGGTTCCGTCGTTGGCCGCTGTCACCACGACGTGTGTCTACGACCGGGCCAACCTCGGCAACAGCGACCCTGCCCCCGGCCCACGAGGGCTGCCGGACCTGGTCGCGGACCTGGAGAACACCATCGCGGCCGCGTGCATCGCCGGTCCCTACGTCCTGGTCGGCACCTCCGGAGGCGGCTACATCACCGCGGGCTACGCCTTCGCTCACCACCGGCAGGTCGCCGGCATGGTGTTCGTCGAGGTGCCCGCCCCGTTCCGCGACCCGCCCGCCCCGATCGTTCGTGACACGCGATGGGACTCGCCGGTCAACATCGAGAAGCGCGACTACCTGCAGGTCGAGAAGGATGCGTGGTCCGGACGCGAGCGGATCGGCGACATCCCCGTGACGGTGCTCAGCAACGAGTACTCGGCCGACGAGATCGCGCTGGCCGAGTTCGCCTCGGAACGCCGCGGCATGCGCGCCAACGTCGAGGACCAGCAAGGCTGGCTGATCCTCAGCCCGCGGGCCGAGCAGGTGGTCGTGCACACCGGCCACGCCGTCGAGGAGGTGGACCCTGGCCTGGTGACCGACACGATCCTGGCCGTCGTCCAGGCAGCTCGCGCGGCAAGCAGCCCAGGATGAGGAGGTCGCGGGTCTAGGTGGCGAGGGACGGGTTCGGCTGGACTGAACACCATCACGGGGGATGCGACGTGGGCACGGTGACGGTCGCGGACGACATCATCACGGTCCGAGCACCTGACGAGGCGGAAGTTCCCGGGAGTCAGGGGTGGGTCCGCGGACCGGTCGACCGCCCTCACCGCAGGCTTGGATCGGCCAGCAACGCCGCCAGAGCCACCTCGGCGGCCCCGTGGAGCTGCGCCGATGTCCCGAGGGCGCTGGGCACCACCGTGACCAGGTCCGACACCTCGTCGAGGGACCTGGCCCGGACAGCGCGGAGCATCGGCTCGCGCAGGAACGGGAACAGCGGCTGGAAGATCCCGCCCAGCACCACGACCTCCGGGTTGAGCAGGTTGATCAGGTTGCCCACTCCCACCCCGAGCCAGTGGCCGATCTCGGCGACAGCCGCCACCGCGGACGCGTCACCGACCGCCACCCTGTCCAGCACGGCGTTGACGGCGGCGACGCCTTTCATCCCGCGGACACCCGCGGCCCTGAGCAGAGCCGCCTCTCCCGCCTCGGTCTCCCAACAGCCGGAAGCCCCGCAGGTGCACCGCCGACCGTCCGGGTTCACCAGCATGTGTCCGGCCTCGCCGGCATAGCCCGCCACGCCCAGCATCGGTCGCCCCCCGATGATCAGGCCAGCTCCGATGCCGACCTCCCCGGAGACGAACACCAGGTGCTCGCAGCCGCGTCCAGCCCCTCGACGGTGCTCACCCAGCGCGCCCAGGTCCGCCTCGTTGCCTACGCGCACCCTCTCGACCGGCAAGCCGAGTGCCTCGGCGAGCAACCTGCCCCAGGTCGACGCCCCTCCACCCCAGGTTGGGCGCGAGGTGCACGAATCCGTCCGCCCTGCGCGTCAGGCCCGGCACCGCCACGCCCACGCCTGCGACCCGGCGATCGGCAGGTGACAGGCCGAGCGCGGCGGCGAGCTCGGCGACCAGCTGCACGGTGTCCCGCGGCGCCGGCTTGCCACTGGGGAGCTCGACACGCAGCTGCTCGAGGACCTGGCCGCCGAGACCGATGGCGGCCGCGGCGACCGACTCCACCCCGAGCTCGACGGCGAGAGCCACCGCACCGGATGCACGAACGTGCACCATCGGCGAGGGTCGCCCGGGTCCCGAGCTGGGCGACATCCCGTCCTCGACGACCAACCCGCGTCCGGCAAGCTCTTGGACCAGATCGGCCACCGTCGAACGGTTCAGCCCCGTGGCCGCTCCCAGCTGGGACCGGGACGCCGACCCGTCGAGGTTGAGGCACTCCAACAGCGCGCTCAAGTTGTGGCGTCGCACCACGGAGGCGCGGGCACCCGTGCGGGGCGACCGCGGCGTCGCTGCGTCCGGACCTAGTAGGTGCGGTGCCGGAAGGTCCATGGCGACCATCCTGCCGTCTCGTCGTGGTGCGCCCGTCGCGCTGCCAGGTCGCGATCTCTTTCCGCGGACACCGGGCGTTGACAGGACGTGACGCGCGTCATACGTTCTGGATACCACATTTGTTGGGAACTGCAACAAATGCGGCACCCCCCTCGACGGTGCTCACCGTCTTCCTCACTCGGAAGGAACTCTCATGAGGCATCCCACTCGTCGACGCGCGCTGGTCGGCGCCTTCGTCGGCGCCCTGGCCCTCGCTGGATCGATGGTTGCGCCCAGCCTGGCCGCACCGGCGCCAGCGCAGGGCACAGCCGCCCCGTACAAGGTGCTGGTCGTCGGCAAGACCCTGGGTTTCCGGCACTCGCACATCGATGACACGACGAACGCCGTCATCGCGCTGGGTCAGGAGCACGGGTTCACCGTGGACGTGTGGGATCCCCCCACCGCCAACTCGCCCGGCCAGCCCGCCCTGACGCTGCCCAGCACGCCGTTCACCACGGCGGAGAGCCTGGACCAGTACGCGACGATCATCTTCGCCTCGAACGTCGACGGGACGAACGACCAGAACCCGTCCCGCCCCCGAACCCTCAACGACGCCGAGCTGAGCGCCTTCCAGGGCTACATCCACGACGGCGGTGGCTTCGTCGGGCTCCACGCCGCCACCGACGCCATGCACGCCGTCCCGTGGTACGGCCAGCTCACCGGCGGCGGCGCGCGGTTCCGGAACCACCCGGCCCAGCAGACCGCCACGATGCGGGTGGAGAGCCCGACCCACCCGTCCACCGCGATGCTGCCGAAGGCGTGGACCCGCTTCGACGAGTGGTACAACTTCACGACCAACCCGCGCGCTGACGTCCACGTCCTGCTGACCCTCGACGAGTCCACGTACACCGGGGGCTCCATGGGCGCTGACCACCCGATCTCGTGGTGCCACAACTTCGAGGGCGGACGCTCCTGGTACGAAGGTGCCGGGCACGTGGACGGCTCGTACTCCGATCCGCTCTTTCTCGCGCACCTGCTCGGAGGCATCGAGTGGACCGCCGGAGTGGTGAGTGGAGGCGGCAACTGCGTGACCTTCAAGGAGGTCAACCAGATCAACGACGCCGCCGGCACGGGCAGCGGGCGCGCGGACAAGCTGAGCAGCGACGTCGCTGAGTACCTCGCCCAGGCGGAGGCCGCGCACAACGAGGACCGGCACGCCGCCGCCGCTCACATCCTGAAGCAGGCCAAGGGCAAGGCGCACGGTCTCCAGGACAGCACCCTGGTCACCAAGATTGCCGACCTCATCGAGTGGCAGGAAGGCCTCGTCGGCTTCTGATCCCGCCTGGTCGACGCCGGCATCTGACGACGCCGCCCGGCCACGACCGGACGTGCCCCGTGGAGGGGTGGTCCGGATCGTGGCCGAGCGGCGTTCTTCGTCGACTCCAAGAACCGCTGCGGCCCGTGCGCCCCCGCTCACGGCGAGCTGGTCGGCCGCGACACCGACGTCGCCCATCCGTCGCGGACACCGCCGACGACGCCCGTCGACAGTGGACCGAGGTGTTCAGCCGCGGGGCCTTCCGTCCGGGTGCGTCAACCCGCCGAGGTGGGATCTCATTCGATCGCCTCGCGGTGCACCCAGTCGACGAGGTCGTCGCACGCAAGGGCGCGCACGCGCGCTGCGTACCGGCCGAGGTCGGCGTTGTCGAGGAGGTCGCGCCACTGGCCACTTGTGCCGTGGCTGAAGAACGCGGCGGGGTCGATCCACTGTTCTGGGCCAGCGTCGGGGACGGTCGTGTCGGCCCTGCTGCGCATCGACTCGAACGTCGCCGCTTGGACCAGACGGGGCCACCGGTGCTCCTCGACGTCGATGCCGAGTCGGGCGGCCAGCTTCCGCATCTGCCCGTCCAGGTCGGCCTTCAGGTCGTCGTAGTGCAGGTGCACGACGTCGAGATCATCGGCGGCGTCGCGGAACGTCTGGAGGTGCTCGACGGTACGCCGCAGCGACGACCCGATCTGTGTCGAGGGCGTCTCGTCGTCGACCCACTGCCAGAAGCGGTCCCGCTCGCCTTCGGGGCGCGGCGGCTGTGCGCGCAATGGTCCGAGCTCGATACCGTCGATCGCTGCGGCCTGTTCGCGGACTTTGAGGAACGCGCCGATGTCCATGTTGTCGATGTGGTGGTCGATCGACAGCGCAACGTCGCGGGGGTCGCGCCCGACGCAGATGTAGGTGACCGTCGGATCGTTGGGTATCCCGTCGAGCGGGGTGTGGGTCTTGATGAACCGGCGGTGCCTCTGGGCTTGCAGGTCCGCGAACACCTCCGTGCGGGCGCGGGTCTCCATGTCGATCCACGGCGAGAGCCTGTTCAGCGGGAGAGGGAGCTCCGGTTCTTGCAGGATGAGCAGCGCGCAGATCATCTGCGTCCACGTCGTCCCGCACTTCGGCGGCGGGGCGATGATGATGTCGCCAGGTCGAAGCTCGAAGCCGTCCCAGCGGTTGCTGTCGTACATGGTCCCGGTGTAGCGGCGCACAAGCGTCATCCTCGCAGCGATTCCGATTCGGAGGCTCCACCGCCCGATGCCCTGGCGGGGATCGCGCCCGGTCGTGACCGGCCGCTCCACCCGACCCGCACGACGACTGCTGCTCAGCCGGCCGACCGATGACGTGGTCAAGAACCCGTCCGACACCGGGACCCTGACCTCATGGGCAACAGCAACACTCAAAGGGAGCCATTCGCCGGGGAGCGCCTGGCATGGCCTCTTCGCGGCAGGATGAGGACGGATCGAGGCTCGAGAGGAGCGCAGGTACCGTGGGCAGAGGAGCCCCCGCCCCAGCGAAGAGACGAGCCCATGCGCCAGCGTTTCCGGACCTACACGGCCTACAGCATCGGGACCGCGATCGTCTGGGGTGTAGTTCTCCTGGTTGCCTGGCTCATCGATCCCTCCAGCACGCTTCACACGTTCTGGCTGGTCAGCCTCGGGTTCTTCCTGGGATGGCTGTCGGCCACGATCGCCCGCGTGGTGTACCCACCGCCCAAGAAGTACTGGTCGCGTCCCGCGCAGGCGGCACAGTCCGACGCGGACTGACGCGCTCATCGACATGAGAGCACGACCAGCGGCAGGACCGGGCGAGTTAGCGGTACGTCTCGATGACCTCCGGGTCCGCTTCGGACCAGCCGTGGTCGGCGATGAGTCCCCAGCAGTCTGGTCGGGAGCCGTCGACATCGGTGACGTCGTAAGAATCCGCGAGCTGGCGGGCGGTCACGACCCGGCCCGCGAATCGCTTGCGATCCTGGTCTGCGGCCAGCGCAGTCACGCCCCGGGCCACGTATGTCGGGGACTCGGAGATTGCGAAGCTGGGTTCTTTGCGACAGAACTCACGCCACGTCTCCTCGGTGACGCCGAAGCCCTCCAACATGCGCTCCGACCGCAGCCAGCCAGGCGTCACACCAACTGCAGCGACAGCGGTGTCGCTCAGGTCGCGGGCGAAGTTGCGCACGAGCCGGTCAACCCCGGCCTTCACGTAGTCGTAGTAGAACCCAACGCCGGGGCGGTCGCCGGAGTTGGCCTCGCTGGTCCCGTCAGTCATCTCCACCAGCAGCCCCTCTCCGGTGTCGCAGGATAAGAGGCAGGGCCACCGCCGCGGTGACGATGTGCGTCTCGACCCCCATGCGCAACATCCGCAGCCCACCCTCGAGATCATGCTCCCAAAGGGGTGTCCCCCACTGGGCGTACCGGTCACCGCCGAAGATGTCGTTGACAAGGACGTCAAGCCGGCCCTGCTCAGAACGAATCCGGTCGACGAGGCTCCGCACGGCTTCGACGTCCAGGTGGTCAACACGAAGTGCAGAGCCCTGACCTCCGGCGGAGGCCATGAGGTCCCCGGTCTCCTCGATCGTCTCCGGGCGGTCCATATCCGAAGGTCCCGACGCTCGACTGGACCGGCCCGTGGCATAGACGTACGCTCCGGCGCGCGCCAGTTCCACCGCCAAGGCGCGGCCTGCCCCGCGGGTCGCCCCCGCTACCAAGGCCACCCGGCCCGAAAGGTCAACCCCCATGACACGCTCCTCCCTTCCGTGGAATCAGCGTGCCATCGGTCCGCCGCCGTCGCCAAGAGAAGGCCGGCGCAACGTCCGCTCTTCGGCATGACCGCGCGCAGCGCGGCAGATGCGTGCGCTTCTTCCGATTACGGTTCAGGGATGGAGTCGACGGAGGATCAGGGCCCTTTCCAGCCACGATCGGCGCCGATGGCCGTGGACGATCCGGTTGTGCAGTGGCTGCTGCAGGGCGATCCGGCGATCCGCTGGCAGGTTCTGCGGGATCTGCTCGACGCCGAGGAGACCGTGGTGGCGACCGAGCGAGCCCGGGTGGGGCACGAGGGCTGGGGTGCTCGGCTGCTGGCGCTGCGGGCTCCTGATGGACTGTGGGCGAACGGAGCCTGCTTTCCCGATACCGCTGCGTTCGCAGCGGACACTGCACGAGCTCTGGCTGCCGGTGAGCCACCGCCGCCCTGGCCGTCGCCCGACGCGGAGCCTGGCGAGGGGCCGACCGACGGATCGGGTGCCGAGCCGGGCCAGCCGTGGACCGCGACGTACCCGGTCCTGCTCGACCTGTGCCACCTGGGCGCACCCCCGGACAGTCCGGTGATGCAGGAGACCGCACACCTGGTGGCGCGCAACTGCCGCTGGGAGTGCGACGGTCTGCCGTTCTTCGCCGGCGAGGAGGACTGTTGCATCAACGCCGGCACGATCCTGATCGGTACCTACCTGGGCGTCGACGTCGACCCGGTGGTGCAGCGGCTCCTGGCAGACCAGATGCCGGATGGTGGCTGGAACTGCTGGGCCGAGACCCGGCCGGCGCCGTCATCGTTCGCAAGCACCCTCGACGTGATCGACGCCCTGCTGAGGTGGGAGCGCCATACCGGCGGATCTGAGGAGGTCCGCCGGGCTCGTCGGAACGGCGAGGAGTACTTGCTCCGGCGCAACCTCTTCCGGTCGTTACGCACGGGCGAGGAGGTCAACCCTGAGTGGGCGTTGTTCTCCTACCCCCCACGCTGGCAATACGACCTGCTCAAGGCCACGGAGTACTTCGCCCTGCGTGGTGGCACTCCGGATCCGCGGCTGGCCGAAGCGATCGAACAGGTCCGCGCCAAGCGCCGACCCGATGGGCATTGGCTGCTCGAGAACACCCACGCCGGCGCGGTCCACTTCCGGTTCGAGGAACCCGACGGCACGCCAAGCCGGTGGAACACCTTGAGGGCGCTGCGGGTGCTGCGCTGGTACGACGCGTCCGCCCCACCCGGTAGCGCGGGCCAGGCGTCTTGACGACAACAGACCTGCAACCAAGCAAGGCGCACCACCGAGGGCGCGACCAGGGCCGTCCCCCTGCCGACCAGTTGACGACGGTGGGCAGTCTCGCCGACGCCGCGTTGGAGAGATGGGGCATCCGTTGCGTCAGGTGCCCCGGAACCCTAGGGACCAAGGGCTTGTGCGAAGTCGAGCACGACATCTCGGGCCGCACGCTCGCCTGTGAGTGCAGCGACTCCCTGTCCCGCGTAGAGGTGAGCGACGTCGAAGTCACCTGCCCGGCGCGCGACCTCGTGGCGCCTCCGAGCGGCGTCGTCCATCTCGTCCTCACGCCCGACCCACTCATCGAAGAACCCATTGGCGAGCGCACGACCACCGAACTCTGCTGGCCAAGGAAACGCCTGAGCCACGTCGAACACCCGTCCGTAGCCGGTCTCGGAAGCGGCGAACAGTCGTTCGCGAGCGGGTCCCGTCATGTTCGCCTCGACACACCCCAGGAACGCGGTGCCGACCCAGGCACCCTCAGCCCCCGCTGCCAAGACTGCCGCGAGCCCCCGATGGTTGAGGATTCCTCCGGCTGCCAGCACCGGTCGAGACGTGTGCTCGAGCACCATCTGCAGCAACGGAAGCGTGGCCATGGAGTTGCGTCCGTGCCCTCCGCCTTCCGAGCCACGAACGACAACCACGTCCACGCCCGCGTCCTGCGCCATCTGCAGATCGGGGAGTGCGCACACCTGGGTCGCGGTGAGGATTCCGGCATCGCGAAGGCGAGCCACCGGACCGGCTATGTCGCCGAAACTGACCGACACGAGATCCGGTCTGAGATCGAGCACCACCTCGACCTGCTCGGGGGCTCCTGGCTGCGCCCACGCCATCAGGCCTATGCCGTACGCAGCGCCCTCGGCGCCGGCGACCTCAGCCTGAGCTCTGATCCAGTCACCCGTCGTGGTGCTGCCAACACCGAACATCCCGAGACCGCCTGCCTTTGAGACAGCGTGCGCGAGGCGACCTTGACCGGGTCCGGCCATGGGAGCGAGGACGACTGGAACCGAAGTTCCCAGGTTGTCGGCAAGCCAGTTCGCCATCCCACGAGGCTAGTGCGCGCGAGCAGCCCCATCCAATGTGTACGCCGTGCGCGCCGGATGCTCACCTGCGCCTTAATGGGCGGTGTGCACCTCGGAGGTCCAGGTCAGACCTCAGGTAGTCGATAGCCGCCAGCATCTGGGCGCGTCGTCCTCGAACATCCCCCGGCCCGGTTACACGGGCTGCACAGGACACCACGGACTCTGGCCGGAAGCGGCGTAACTACCATCGGGTAGATGGGCACGGACTCAAGCTGGATCGACGACCCGATCGGGCCGGAGGACTGCACGATCAGGACCAGGCACGGCACCGTGGCCGAACCCGACAGCTGGCTGGTGCTTACCCATGACCATCTCCGCGAACCCGATGACTTCGTCACCGTCTCCAGCGGGCCTCCTCATCTCTACGCGCAGGCGTTCAACGACGCCGGTCGTCTCCTCCTCGAGTACCGAGACGGATCCCAGGACCGCCACTACCAGACCTCGGGCCTGGCGATCGACGAGGTCGCGACGGCGCTCGAGCAGTGGTTCCTCGGTCGCCGCGAGTTCATCGGCGACCACGAGTGGACACGCATCGAGACCTGAGGTTCCCGAGCGGGTCACCGGTGCGTCAACAGCGTCATGGTCAGCTCAGCCGTCATGGCCACACACGGTGGGACCCACCACCGACAAGCGGGGATCCTCGCACGGCGCGCCCCGTCTGGCTCCACGATTCAGTGACGGCTGGGGAAGAATCCTGCCGCCCTCGTCGCCGAAAAACGCGGCCCGTGCCGCCCGCATGCCGATGTGAGTGCGCTAGTGCTCTGTCGGTGCTGACAGGATGCGCCAACGGAAGGGGGCTGAGACTTGGAGCGCGACCTGTTGGGGTTCGTCGCGGGCTTCGTCATCGCGGCCATCACGAGCCCGGTCGGCGTCTCCGGTGCGGTCTTCCTGCTTCCGGTCCAGTTGTCGGTGTTCGGGGTACCCAACCCACAGGTCACCCCGACAAACCTCCTCTACAACGTGGTGTCAGGGCCGGGCGCGCTGCTGCGGTACAGCCGTCAAGGTCAGTTGCGCGGGCCGCTGGCCCGTTCTCTCGTGTTGGGGTCCGCCCCCGGCGTCGTCATCGGGGCGGTGCTGCGGGTCTATGTGGCCGACGACCCGACGGTGTTCAAGGTCGCGGCGGCAGCCGTGCTTCTGCCCACCGGCCTGTTCATCCTCCGCTCAATCCGCCCGAGAACCCCGCGCCGAGTAAGAAAGCCATTCGCGCCGCGAACCATCGCTCTCGCCGCCTTCGTGGTCGGCGTTGTGGGCGGCATCTACGGGATCGGGGGCGGGTCGATCCTCGGACCAATCCTGGTCGGATCAGGCTTGGCGGTCAGCCAAGTGGCCCCGGCTGCCCTGGCCAGCACCTTCGTCACGTCCATCGTGGGCGTCGCCACGTTCGCGATTCTGCAGGTGAACGCGCCGGGCTCCATCGCCCCAGACTGGTCGCTCGGAGTTGCCTGTGGACTCGGCGGGCTATGCGGGGGCTACCTCGGCGCGTCTCTGCAGCCCCGGATGCCTGAAGAACTTCTACGTACCGTTCTCGGCCTCCTGGCCGTCGGCCTCGCCGGACTCTACATCTTGCAGGCCGCAACGTGACCCTTGAACGACCCACCGCTGGACCGCCACAGGTCGATCAGGCGGTCCACTGGTGGCGGGGTCCGGGCCGGCGCGTGGGGCCGTCGTCGCCGGGGCGGCCTGGGCGTCCACGGTTCCCGGCTGCTGGCCTGCCTTCCACGATCATCACGTGGTCGGTGGGCGTCGGCTTCCAGGGTGTCGTGCGTCATGCCGCACCGTCCTGCTGGTCGATCCGGTCGGCCACCATCTGGGGGCCACGTCCCGGCCCGGGTCCGTCGTCGCTGGTCGTCGGCGGCCCGGGCGGCCAGGGACTGGCGGGCCGTGTCGGCCAGGACGGCCAGGTGGTTCGGGCAGCCGCGGAGGATCAGTTCACGCCCAGCGAACCTCACCCGGTCCACGTGCACGGACGCGTTGCGGGCCCCACACAGCTGGCACCACTCCCTCTCCACGTGGACCGACAGCCGGTCGGTGTCGTGGACGCCAGGCCCATCACCTGTGGCCGGACTCTGAGGACCGCACCCGGAGGCCATCGACTCCGGTGCTGGGCCATCGGCGGGTCGCGGCGGCGGACAGAAATCTGAGTCCCACGGACATTTCACCGACTTTTGACCCTCTGAACACGTTTCCGCAGGTCAGAGGCCTAAAGCGGACGGGCTGGCCTGTAGGCCGGGTTCTGTCCCGGCGACCCTCACGGGGCGCCGGGGGCGACCATCCATCTACGACGACCGTTGCCGGCCGCCTCCAGCGATCTACCCGCGCACTCGGGCGGGCCGCCCTCGAACGTGCGCGCACCGGGTGCCCTTGCGAGCCTCCGGCTTCTTGACCTTGCTCCAGGTGGGGTTTGCCGAGCCGTTCCGGTCGCCCGGAGCGCTGGTGGTCTCTTGCACCACCGTTTCACCCTTGCCCCACCGACTCTGCAAGCAGAGACCGGTGTGGCGGTCTGTTCTCTGTGGCACTTTCCCGCGGGTCACCCCGGGTGGCTGTTAGCCACCACCCTGCCCTGTGGAGCCCGGACCTTCCTCGGGGACCCCGATCGCTCGGTGTCCACGCGGTCGCCCGGCCAGCCCATCCGCGGTCGAAGCGTAGCGTGACCGAGGGACCGAGAGGGGAGCCGTGGCCAGCTGGACCGATGTGGAGGACATGGTCGCCGACCTGCCGGGGGCGACGCCGGGCCTGGCTCACGAGGGAAGTCCGGCGTGGTATGCCGGCCGGCACGCCTTCGCGCGGCTCCGACAGGACGACGACGGCCGGGCGCTCGTGCAGGTGTGGAGCGGCGAGATGGATCTCGAGCGGGCGCTGGAGTCGCGTCGTACGACGTTCCCGGTGATCCACACCTTCCGGTACCGGGTCAGCCTCTGGGCCCGCCTCGACCTGCTCGACCGGGGTGAGCTCGCCGAGCTGCTGCTCGACAGTCACGCGATCCGCGGCGGGCAGCGCCGGGCGGCGCAGGTGGACCGCACCGCGTTCCTCAGGCGAGCCGGGTGACGTCGACCTGCACCGTCATCGACGAGGTGCCGGCACCGGAGTAGATCCCCGACAGCGGCTTGACGTCGCCGTAGTCCCGCCCGGTCGCGACGACCACCCAGCGGTCGCCCGGCTCGCGGTCGTTGGTCGGGTCGAAGGGGTGCCAGCCGTCGTCCCACCACTCCACCCACGCGTGCGACTCGCCCGCGAAGGTCTCGCCGACCGGCGCGTCCGACTTCGGGTGGAGGTAGCCGGACACGTAGCGGGCCGGGATGCCGAGGGTCCGCAGCCCCCCGATCGCGAGGTGCGCCATGTCCTGGCAGACGCCGGCGCGCTGCCGCCAGGCGTCGGCGGCGACCGTCTCGACCGCGGTCGACCCGGTCTGGTACTCCACGTCCCGGTGGATGAGCGCGCACACCTCGCGGGCGGCCTCGCCCGGGCGGGCGGCGTCGGCACCGAGGGAGCGCACCCGCGAGGCCAGGTCCTCGGGGGGTACGACGCTGGGTGGCAGCGCGAGGTACTCCGTCCACCGGTCGGCCACTTGGGGCAGGACCAGGTCCGTCCAGCCGAGGACCGGGTCGGCCGCGGGGGAGCGGAGCACGTGGACCGTCGACGACGCGGTCACCGTCATCGACTCGTGCGGGTCGAGCACCTCGAAGGCGGTGACCTCGTTGCCGAAGTAGTCGCGGTACTCGTAGGTCCAGGGCGCGGGCGACACCTGGATCCTCCGGTGCACGACGATCTGGCCGGGCATCGTCTGCGGGGTGAGCCGCGCCTGGTTGCGCGACGCGACGGCCTTGCCGTCGTACTCGAACTGGGTGGTGTGCGTGATCCGCAGCTGCATGCTCATGCGAGGACCCCTTGCCAGTTCGTGGCCGCGCCGGTCGCGAAGAAGCGACGGGTGACCGCCTCGGTGGCCTGGGCGCAGGTGCGTTGCAGCCGTTCCATCTCGGTGGGGAGGTCGGCGACCACGTCGCTGAGCGAGCGGTACTCCAGCTCGGCGCGGGTGCGCCCGAGCAACCGCTGCGCCTCGTTGTGGAAGCCGGCGCGCTGGCCCGTGGCCTCCAGGTTGTCCAGGCACTGCTCGGCGCGGTTGAGCGCGAAGACCACCGAGCGCGGGAACAACCGGTCCAGGAGCAGGAACTCCGCCGCACCCCGGTCGGTCTCGAGGCCCTTGTAGGTGCGCAGGAACGCCTCGTACCCGCCGCACGCCCGCAGCGTGCTGGTCCATGGCGCCCCGTGCCCGTGGGCGAGCGCCGCGGTCGCGACCAGTCGCGAGGTCATGTCGGCGCGCTCGATGCAGCGGCCCAGCACCAGGAACTGCCACCCGTCGTCGCGGGTCATCGTCGCGTCCGCGGTCCCGTTGATGAGCGCCGCCCGGTCGCGCACCCAGCGGAACGAGTTGGCCGCCCGCAGTGCCCGGAACTGCCCCGTGGGGATGGCGCGGTACGTCGTGTTGATGGCCTCCCACATCGGCACCGACAGCGTCTCGCGGGCCCGCCTCGCGCTCTCCCGCGCGGCGCCCAGGGCGGCGGCCACCGACGCGGGTGAGGCCGGGTCGTAGGCCAGGTCCTCGAGCACCAGGGCCAGGTCGACACGAGCCTCGGCCGCGGGGTCGACCCCCATGATCGAGAGCAGTCGGCGGCAGGTCAGCTCCTCGTCGAGGCCGCTCTCCTCGATGAGCAGCTGGGTCTGGACGTCGAGGATGCGAGCGGTGTCCTCGGCCCGCTCGACGTACCGCCCGATCCAGAACATGGACTGGGCGATCCGGCTCAGCACGAGGGACCCCTGGTCTCGACAAGCTCGACCGACGTGCATTGTTGCTGCTGCTGGTCCTGCTGGCGGGTCAGGTCGTCCAGGGCCGGGCCGGTGCTCTGTGGGGCGACCGATGGGGGGTGCGGCGACTCGGGGTCGTCGCGCCGGGCGACGGGGCCAGGGCCGGCGAGGACCCAGGTGTCCTTCGAGCCCCCGCCGCGCGAAGAGTTCACGATCAGCTCACCCTCCGCGAGCGCGACCCGGGTCAGGCCGCCCGGGAGCACCCAGACGCGGTGCCCGTCGTTGACGGCGAACGGCCGCAGGTCGACGTGCCGGGCGCCGAGCCGGCCGTCGATGAAGGTGGGCACCGTGGAGAGCTGGACGACGGGCTGGGCGATCCAGGCGCGGGGGTCCGCCTGCACGCGCAGCCGCAGCTCGTCCAGCTCGGCGCGGCTGGCGTGCGGACCGATGACGATGCCCTTGCCGCCGGAGCCGTCGACCGGCTTGAGCACCAGCTCGTCGAGGCGGTCGAGCACCTCGGCCAGGGCCTCGGTGTCACCGAGCCGCCAGGTGTCGACGTTGCGGAGCACCGGCTCCTCGGCGAGGTAGTAGCGGATCAGGTCGGGCAGGTAGGTGTAGACGAGCTTGTCGTCGGCGATGCCGTTGCCCACGGCGTTGGCGAGGGTGACCTGGCCGGCCCGCGCGGCGTCGATGAGGCCGGGGCAGCCGAGCAGCGAGTCGCCACGGAAGTGCATCGGGTCGAGGAACTCGTCGTCGACCCGGCGGTAGATCACGTGCACCTGCTGGAGGCCGTTGGTGGTCCGCATCATCACCCGCCCGCGCCGGCACTCCAGGTCCCGCCCCTCGACGAGCTCGACGCCCATGGTCCTGGCCAGCAGCGCGTGCTCGAAGTAGGCCCCGTTGAAGACCCCGGGGGTGAGCACGACGACGGTCGGGTCCGCGACGCCTGCGGGTGCGGCCGACCGCAGGGCGGCCAGCAGGCGTTGGGGATAGCCGGCGACCGGGCGGATCCGGTGCTCGGCGAACGGCTCGGGCAGCGCCGACGAGATCGCCCGCCTGTTGGTCATCACGTAGGAGACCCCGGAGGGGACCCGGACGTTGTCCTCCAGGACCCGGAACTCGCCCGCGTCGTCGCGGATCAGGTCGATCCCCGAGACGTGCACGCGGACGCCGTTGGCCGGGCGGATGCCGGCCGCGGCACGGTGGAAGTGCGAGGACGTGGCGACGACCCCGCGCGGCACCACGCCGTCCGCGAACACCTGTCCGGCGTCGTACACGTCGGCCAGGAAGGCCTCCAGCGTGCGCACCCGCTGCTGGACGCCGTGCTCGATGGTGGTCCAGGTGTCCATCTCGATGACCCGCGGGAGGATGTCGAGCGGGAACGCGCGCTCCTCGCCGCCGATGTCGAAGGTCACGCCCTGGTCGAGGTACGACGCCTGCAGCGCCTCGACCCGGCCGGCGAGCTCGGGCACTGTCATCTCGTGCAGCGAGGACCTCAGGCGACGGTAGGGCGCCCGCAGCTCGTCCTCGTCGTCGAACATCTCGTCGTAGGCGGAACCGGGTGAGCCGGTGTAGCCCTCGAACATCGAGTCCATGGCCCGAGACCCTAGCGGCGTGTAGTTTCGCCAGCATGACGGACGCAGGGGGCTCGGCCCCGCAGTACTGGTTCTGCCTGACCCATCACACCGTCGAGGGCGAGGACGGCTGCAAGAGCGCCGACCGGCTCGGTCCCTACGCCACGGCCGAGGAGGCCGGGCGCGCGCTCGAGAAGGTCCAGGAGCGCAACGAGGAGTGGGACAGCGACCCGGCTTGGAACGACGACGCCAAGGAATAGCCCGGTCTCGCCGTGGCCGTTCGTGGGCATGGCACTGATGGCGTGCTCGTTCTTCCTGTACGTCAGCCGCGCGGGCGGACCCGGAGCACCGCGTCGGTGCCTCCGCCGTTGGAGGTGGTGACCAGCAGGTCGCCGTTGGCCAGGCTGGTGACCGAGCGCAGCCGGCCGTAGGCGCGCAGGTCCTTGGGGGCCCGGGCCCACTGCAGGTCGCCGGCCTTGTCGAACTTGAGGAAGACGAGTCGGCTGCCGGCCAGGGCACCCGTGGCCAGCGCGCCGGCGTACGTCCCCCACTGCTTGCCGTGCACGAACGACCCGCCGGACGTGGCGATGGTCGGGTCGCCGGAGCTCCACCGTGCCTCGATCTGCCGACCCGGCAGCGACTGGTCGGTCATCGGGACCGCCTCGTTGTAGCCAGGCACCGGGTTCCAGCCGTAGTCGCCGCCGTCCTTGAGGAGGTTCACCTCGTCGTCGCGGTAGGAGCCGTGCTCGATCGACCACAGGGAGCCGTCCTGGCGCTGGGCCAGCCCCTGGACGTTGCGGTGGCCATAAGTGACGACGTACCGCTGCTGGGTGTTGGCGGCGTCGACGTAGGGGTTGTCGGGCCAGGGGGCACCGGTCATCCGGTCCAGGCGCAGGGTCTTGCCGCCCAGCGAGGTCTTGTCCTCCGGGTTGGTGCCGATGGCCGCGTCGCCGGTGCCGACGTTGAGCGCACCGGTCCGGCGGTCGATGAGCAGCCGGCAGCCGCCGTGGCGTCCGCTGCTCACCGGGAGGCCGGCGAGCAGGACCTGGGGCTTGGTCACGCGCGTCTGCTGCGCGTTGATCCGCCAGGCGACCACGCGCACGTCCGTGCCGGACGCCGTGAAACCGCCCTGGCAGGTGTAGATCCGCCGGTTGTCGGCGAAGTCCGGGTCGACGGCGATCGACATGAGCCCGGTCTCGCCGGAGACCCACACCGTGTTGCTCGGGTAGCTCAGTGACCTGGCCTTGCCACCGGTGACCAACGACAGGCGGGCGCGGTCCCGCTCGGTGACCAGGAGGTCGCCGCCGGGCAGCGCCTGGACGTCCCACGGGATGTCGAGGCCGGTGACGACCTTGGTGACCTTGAGCCGCGGGGTGGACGTCGCCGGAGCGAACGCCGAAGCGGTGGGTGCAGTCGTGGCAGTCATGGCCGGCTCGACCCGACCGCTCTCGGCGGCGGGGGAGCTGCACGCGAGACCGGCGAGCACCAGAGGGAGGGTCACGAGGAGGGTGCGCATGTACTCCAGCGTAGGCAAAGGTAGGAGCCGTTCCCTGGCGCCGGACCCGGTTCCGACCTAGCGTGACCGCGGGCGGTGCCATTGCGTCGCTCCCTTCGAGGGGGACTCATGTCGCGCACCATCGCTCGATCCATGTCCGCCGCGCTGGTCGGTCTGCTGCTGACGTCGTTGGCCGCAGTGCTGGCTCCGGGTGCGGGGGCCGCCCACGAGGCCGATCCTGCAGACGCCGGCCGGCTCCTGGCGGCGACCAACGGCGGGTTCGCCACCAACGGGCAGATCATCACCAGCGCGGGCGAGCCACGGGCGCCGTACTGGCAATCCTTCACCCGCGGCGGGGTGTTCTCCCCCGATGGTCGGACCCTGGCCTGGGTTCGCTTCGGCGAGAGCCTCGCCGAGGACCATGTGTCCCTCTGGGTCACTGATGCGTCCGGCTCGCGGAAGATCTTCGTGATGGACAAGAATCTTCCAGCTCGCCAGCTGGGCCCCGGACGGACGGCGCCTGGTGATCGCTGGGCACAACTTCGGGATCAGCTCCAGCGCGTCGTACGTCTGGATCGTCACGGTCGACGGTTCGGCGCCACCGGTCGAGATCCTGCATGGCAAGGGTGCGGAACTGGTGGATGTGGCGTGGTCGCCCGACGGCGCTCGGATCGCCTTCGTCCGAGCGGCCCGCGACATCTTCACCTACGACGTCGCCACGGGGGCCCTCGCCCAGGTCACCCACGGGTGCACCTGGAAGACCCCAGATCCGGCGGGCCCGCTCGGCGACTGCCCGACCATCTACGGCTTCCACGGCGCGCTGGCCTGGTCGCCAGACGGCTCGCGCATCGCGGCGACCACCTCCAAGTCGCTGGTGATCGTGGACGTCGCCACAGGAGCCGTGACGACGCTGCGGACGGAGAAGTTCTTCCTCGACAGCGCCGTCTGGTCACCGGACGGGCAGTCGATCGCCTACGGCGTGTTCGAGGGTCCGAGCTTCCGGGTCCCCGTGGCCGGCGGGGTACCCGTGCAGGTCGCCTCGAGCACCGTGTCCTCGTGGCAGGCCTGTCCCGACGGCTCCTGCGCCACCTTGGGCGCACCCCGCAGGCCGGCCAGGATCACCCTGTCGACCGCTGCCTCCGGACGAAGGCTCACGATCTCCGGCCGGGTCAAGCCGAGCACCGACGAGCAGCCACGCGAGTTTCTCGCGGTGACGCTCAGGGTCAGGTCCCAGGGCCGATGGAGGCCGACGAAGACGATCGAAGGCGTGCGCCTCGACGAGAGCGCCTACGAGAAGAAGCTCAGGCTACCCGTCGGCGAGACGTGCAAGGTGACGGTGGTCTACCCAGGTGGATGGCGGCGCTCTGGAGCCAGGACGTCCAAGACGTTCGCCTGCTGAGCTGCCTCCGCGAGCCAGGAACCTCGTACCGCTGAAACCGCGCCCCA
>CAWBRP010000010.1:0-90949 GCA_963791275.1 uncultured Actinomycetota bacterium | reverse complement strand
GACTGCCCGACTGTGGGGCGGCGGGCAACGAGGCTGGGACTCCACCCGAGGACCACCACCTCACGATGGTGATCCAAGCGCTCGGACTCACCATCGATCTGGCGACAAGGGCGAAGCACGACGCCTGACCTGGGATCAAGTAGCCAGCCCTGCGCAGCTTGGAGAGGCACTACAGGCGACCAAATACTCGGACTTGATGGAGGGGAGTATGTCGCACATCAAGGGAAAACCCGTGATACCCGCGTTGACCTGCGAGTACATCCGAACGGAATCGCAAGGCAAGCGTTCGACTCGCCCTCGCACCTCCTGGCTCTGCAGTTGTGCATTTTCTGATGTTGACCGCTATGAAAGTAAGTACGGCTCGTAGTTTGCGAGGGTGCCCGCAACTTCACCGCTTCGTGACGCGTGCAAGGGCTTGCTGCGATCGGGGGTCTGGACGGTCGTGGTCAGCTAGACCGTGTCGGTCAGACCCACCAGTTCCGCACTGGCCCGCCACAGCCGGGTGGCCGTCGTTTCGTCGTAGCTGCGCGGTGACGACTTCTTGGGCTTGAGTTCCGCGAAGAAACGACCCGTCACCCCTTCGAGCTCGGGGGCCGACGCCAGGTACACCGACGTGGCCGCACCTTCAGACGGGGACTTCATGAACGGTCGGACGAAGGGTACGAGCCATCGTTGTACGGCGGCCGGGTCCGCTCCACCGAACGATGTGTTCACGACACCCGGGTGGAGGACATTCGCCGTGACTCCTCTGGTCCCCAGCCGTCTGGCCAGCTCGTAGGAGAACAGGACGTTGGCGAGCTTGGACTGGTTGTAGGCCCTCGCGCCCGAGTAGGAGCGTTCGCCTTGCAGGTCGTCGAACTCGATGCGGCCCTGCGCCTGCGCGTTGGAGGCGACGGTGACCACGCGGGCGGGGGCGCTCCGGCTGAGGTGTCCGAGGAGCAGGTTCGTGAGCAGGAATGGGGCGAGGTGGTTGAGGGCGAAGGTCTGCTCGAGGCCGTCGGCGGTGGCGTGCCGGGTGTTCCAGTAGCCGCCGACGTTGTTGATCAGGACGTCCAGCCTGGGGAGTGCGTGTTTGACGTCGCCGGCGAGTCGCCGTACCTCGGCCTGGGAGGACAGGTCGGCCACGAAAGTCAACGCGTGGCCGCCGTGGGTCGCCTCGATCTCCCGTGCGGCGGCAGCCGCGCGAGCGGGGTCACGGCCGGTGATGGCGACGCGGGCGCCCATCGCGGCCAGTGCTTGCGCGGTCGCTTGGCCGATGCCGCCGGTGCCACCGGTGACAAGGACGGTGCGGCCGGCCATGAGCGTGTTCATGAGGTGAGGTGAGGGTACGCCGCAAGCGTCTCGCCGAGGGCTTGGTCGTAGGGAGTGGGTTGAATCCCGAGCTTGGTGGTGATCTTGGTGCTCTCCACGATGAACGGTTCGGCGAACTGGTACTGCATCTCGAGGAGCTCGCGCACGGTGCGGTTGAAGACTCCGAGTCCGCGAAGGATCAGCGGTGGGAGAGAGCGCACCCTGGTCGTGGGCTGACCGGCGTGCGCATAGACGATGTCGACCAGCTGACGGGTGGTGCGGGTGTCTGGGTCGTTGGGGAGGTGCCAGACCTCACCGGGGGCGTCAGGATGTTCCCCGAGGAGGGCCAGACCCTCACCGATGTCGGGGATGTACGTATAGGTGTGCGGCTGGTCGAGGTCGCCGAGGACGCTGGTGGTCTTGCCGGCCAGCGCGGCAGTGAACACCCGGTCTCCCAGGTTGGACTGGGCGCCGCCACCGGGGCCGAAGTAGTCGGACGCGCGGCCGATGGCGACCTCGACGCGGCCAGCCTGGTGGGCGGCAAGGAGGTCGCGAGCCATTCGTCCCCGCAGCTGGCCCTTCTGAGTGTGGGCGTCGTAGGAGCGGTCCTCGGTGAGGGGGCGTCCTGCGGGTCGCCCGTACATGTAGACGTTCTCCATGCTGACCAGGCGGGCGCCGGTCGCTTGGGCGGCGGCGAGGACGCCGTCTTGGAGGGCGGGGAACTGGTTGGTCCACTCGGTGTAGGGCGGGTTGAGGGTCTGGTAGACGACGCGGGCGCCCTCTGCAGCTGCGGTGGCGAACTCGGGATCGCGGGCGTCACCGCCGACGACCTCGACGTCGTCGGGGATGGGTGCGTGGCCGGAGCGGTTTACCAGCCGTACCTTCTCGCCGCGCCGGCGAAGTGCCTGGAACGTCGCGAGGCCGACGCCGCCGGTTCCGAAGATGACGTGTTCGGGCGTGCTCATGCCCTCATCTCGATCGGGCTCGCCTCGGTGGCCTGGTTGGCCGGGGCACGGTAGGGAAGCAGGGAGTGGAGCAGCAGTCCGGACAGGGCGGAGAAGGTCAGGGCGCCGTAGGCACCGAAGATGGTGAATTGCTCTTCGACGTGGATCTGGCCGAGGGTGGTGACCGTCCAGCCCAACGCCCACAATGCGGGCATGGCGGCGGCCCATGCCCAGCGCCTGCGTGACCGTGCGTGGCAGCGCCAGCGCCTGGGCTGGGCCGAGGACGACACCGGTGAGGGCGCCCATCAAGGCCAGGTCGTCCGAGGGAGGTGCCGTAGTCGACGACTGAGGCACCGAGGAGGAGCCCGAGGGCCATGCCAGCACCGGTGGCGGGGATCCACCGGCGTGGGTCGAGCCGGCGGCGGCTGGCCAGTGCTTGCCCCGCACCGAGGGCGAGCCCGGAGACTGCGCCTCCGACGAGTGCTGCGGCGACGCTGTCGACTCTCCCGGCCGCCGCGGTGCCGGCAAGCCCAGCCAACGGGAAGGCCAGGAAACCGGCTGTCCACAGCAGCCAGGTACGGGTGAAGGCGGATTGCTGTTGCTCGGATCGGATCATGGACTCAGCGTGGCCGCTTGGCCTGACGATTCGCTGACGGCAGGTGAGCGGAGGTGTCAGCGATACCTTCCTGACCTCGCTTCCGGTGGGCGGATGGCGGGGCGGCGTACGCTCGGCTGAACCCTCATGACGCCTCCGCCTTCGACGACACATCCTCGAGCTCTCAGTCCGAGGACGTGGGGGGCGCTCGCTGTGGTCGGGCTGGTCATCGCCTTTTCGCTCAGCTCGACGTTGGTGAAGAGCGCGGAGTCTCCGGGTGTGCTGGTGGCGTTCTGGAGGTTGACGATCGTCAGCGTCGTCTGGAACGTCTACCTCCGCTTCACGGGCCGACGGGTCACGTGGCGCCACGTGCGGCAGGCGTTCATCCCGGGGGTGTTCTTCGGAGTGAACCTCGCGACGTTCTTCGTGGGGGCGACGAACAACAGCGTCGCGAACGCTGCGTTGATCGGATCTCTCTCTCCGTTCCTCATCGTCCCGCTGGGCGCCAAGCTCTTCGGTGAGTACAACCATCCGCGGGCGTTGATGTTCGCGGTTGTGGCGTTCGGCGGTGCGACGATGGTCCTCTTGAACGCGCCGCCCAACGGGGACGCGTCGCTTCGGGGGAACGTCTTTGGGGTGTTGGCGATGCTGCTGTGGGTCTGTTACGTGGTGGCCACGCGCCACTACCGGCGCGAGATGGATGTCGCCACCTTCATGGCCACCGTCAGCCCCATCGCGGCCGTGGCCGTGCTTCCGTTGGCCATCGCCAACGGGGACATGTTCGGGATGAGCGTTACCGGCTGGGCGTACACCATCGTGCTGACGCTGCTGACCGGCGTCGCCGCCCATGGTCTGTTGGTGTTCGCGCAGCGCACCATCCAGATCGGAACGATCGGTATCGCCCAGGTGGCGCAGCCTGCCCTGGCCGTTGTGTGGTCGTTCTTGCTGTTGGGCGAGGTCGTGGACCAGCGGCAAGTCGCGGGCATCACGGTCGTCATGGTCGGTCTTCTTGGGTTCCTGCTGCTGAACGAGCGTGGCAGCAGATCACGGCGATCCCCGGACCATGCCGAGGCGGTCGTCGCGGGGAGCGACACATCCGGCCTCGTGGTGCTCCCGGTGGTCGCCCCACCCGAGCCCCGTTAGGAGTCGAGCTCCCCAGGGGTGGTGCTCAGAGGTGCTGCCTCACCTGGTGCGCGTCGGTCCGGTCGCGGTCGGTGATGACGTGGGCGGCTGCTTGCATGCGTTGGTCCGCCGTATCGCAAAGGTCCCGGGCGGTGCTGATGTCACCGTCGCCGGCGGCGAGGCGCGCGAGCGCATCGAGGGCCACCACCTCGACGGGAGCGTCACCAGCGCGCCGAGCCTGCTCCAGGATCGTGACGAGGCGCCCCTCGGCGGTAGGCACCCGATCCGCGGCGTCGAGGGCAGCCAGCAGGCACTCGCCGAGGGCGGCCTGTTCGCCGCCGCCCGCGTCGCGGTGCCAGGCAGTGGCCGCTTCCAGTGCCTTCCGGGAGGCGGGGATGTCGCCGATGGTGCGCAGGACCCGTCCCAGGTTCACCCTGGCCAGGGCCGCGAGCCGCACATCCCCGGTGGCTTGGGCCTTCTCGATGGCGAGACGCAAGGTGTCTGAGCCGGTCTCGTAGTCGCCTGCCTGGCACTGTGCGCGACCAAGGCTCATGACCTGATAGGCCTCGGTCTGCAGGAACCCGAGCTGTCTCGATCGGTGCGCGGCCTGAGCGATGTGCTGGACAGCATCCGCGAACCGCCCTTGCAACCGGGCCAGCTCGCCGAGCATCGCTTCGGCGCGGACGTGCAACCACGGGTCGTCCACGTGTGGAAGCCAGTGCTGGACCCGGTCGGCCGCCTCCGCGCTGCGGGTCTGGTCGCCGGCCGACATGGCCGCCCGGGCGGCGAACAGCTCGTTCGCTACCTGGTCCCATGGGCGGTCGAGGGTGTCGTAGACGGCCCGGCTGCGGTCGGTGAGCTCCAAGGCTCGTCGGAACTCGCCGTGGTGCGAGACGAGGTAGGCGAGGTAGTAGAAGCAGCGCGCCCACAGATCGGGGTTGCCGGTCTCGTGGGCCAGGTCCTGCGCGGCCCCGAGGTGGTGCTGAGCGGGCTCGAGTTGACCGCTGGACGCCTCGATCCAAGCCGCGAGCAGGAGCGCGTTGGCCCGGCCTTCTGCCGGCGGTGCGTCAGGAGACGACTCCAGAGCGGTCAGGATCCGTTGGGCGCCTCGGCTGTCGCCCACCACGACCCAGGCCCACCCGAACCCGTTCACGAGGCCGAGGGCGAGCGCCGGGTCGTTCGTCACGCCCCATGCCAGCGCCGCGTCGATGTTCGCGCGCTCGGTCCGGACGAAGGCCAGGTGTTCGGCCTGGTGGCCGCTGCGCACACCAGCTGTGGAGACTTCGGCAATCTTCGCGAACCAGGCGGCGTGGGCCGCCTGGGCGCGGTCGAGAAGTGCGGCCTCCGCCAAGGCCTCGACGGCATAGGCCCGGATGCTGTCGAGGAGCCGGTAGCGGACCGAGCCCGATGCTGCGTCGTCCTCGACGATCACCAGCGAGCGGCTCACCAGGCGGCCCACCACGTCGATGGACGCCGACGTCGGCACGTCCAACGCTTCCAGAACGGACTCCACGGCAGGCAGGGGGGCGCCGCCCGCGAAGGTGGCCAAGGCCCACAATCCCCGCTGGTCGTCGGGGAACAGCAGGTCGTAGCTCCATCGGATGGTCGACCTGAGCGACCGGCGGCGTTCCGGCCGGCGACTGGTCGGGTCGCTCAGGACGAGGAACCGGTCAGCCAGGCGGCGGGTGATCTCCGCGACGGAGAGGGTTCTGGTCCGCGCGGCGGCCAGCTCGATGGCCAGCGGGAGACCGTCGAGTGAGCGACACAGGTCGAGCACACGCTCGGCGTCCGCGTTCGCCTCGCCCATGGCGCGTTGGGCCGTCGCGCGGTAGGTGAACAGCTCGACTGCGTCGGTGAGGGCTAGGGGCGCGAGCTCGAAGACGACTTCGCCGTCGAGGTCGAGCGCGACTTGGCTGGTGCACAGGATGCGCAGCTTGGGTGCGGCGTCGAGGAGACGCACCGCCAGGGCGGCGGCGGCCTCGCGGACGTGTTCGCAGTTGTCCAGGATCACCACGGCGGGGTAGGCCTTGAACCGCTCAGCGAGTTCCGGTTCGCCGCCCGGACCGCCGACCGCGGTGACCAAGACGTCGACCACGTCGTCGGCTGTCACGGCGGTCTCGAGCCGGGCCAGCCAGGCGCCATCAGTGGACGAGGCGAGCCGGCGGCCGACCGCGATCGCGACCGCGGTTTTGCCGATGCCTGGTGGTCCCACGATCTCCACGAGCCGCTCAGCTCCGAGCAGGTCGGAGACTGCCTCGACGTCCTTTGCGCGTCCGATGAGCGCGGTGGTCAGCGAGGGCAGGTTTCCGCCCGACGGCGTGGCCTGGGCGTGTGCCGGAGGACGGAGGGCGACCTCGAGTGACGGGTCTTGGGCGAGGATCCGTTGTTCGAGCTCCTGCAGCTGGGGCCTGGGGTCGAGTCCGAGCTCGTCGGCGAGCAACTGCCTGACCTTTCGATGGGCAGCGAGGGCATCGGCCTGCCGCCCGGCTCGGTACAGGGCGGTGATGAGCAGCTCCCAGAGGCTTTCCTGGAAGGGGTAGGCGGTCACCGCGGCCTCGAGCTCGCCGATCACGTCGGCGACCTCGTCCAGCCGCAACCGGGCGTCGAACTGGGTCTCGAGGAGCTTCATGCGAGCCTCTTCGAGCCGGGCTCGGTGCGGGTCGGCCCACTCGCCGTCTCCGGCGGACTGCAGAACATCCCCTCGGTACAGGGTCAGCGTGGAGGCACACAGGTCGGCGGCAGCGCGGTCATCACCGGACTTCAGCAGATCCGACGCGGTGACCACCGCGACCAGGGCGGCGATCGCGTCGACCTCGGGCGGCTCGATGGCCAGCCGATACCCACCGTTCCCACTCACGATCACTGATGAGTCCCCGAAGGCGCGTCGCAGCATGGCGACCTTTGACTGCAGCGTGTTGCGCCGCGCGCCACGCCCATCGGCTGACCACAGGTCGTCGACGAGCCGGTCTGCGCTCACCGACATGCCGGCCTCAAGGGCCAGCCGGACCACGAGCTCGGAGGTCTTCCCGGTCGGCACCGCCACGTGCTGACCATCGAGGGTCACCTCGAGAGGACCGAGGACCGCCACGGTGAGCACCCGGCGAGCGTAAGCCCGACCGGCACGACTCCTGTCAGGTCGCCGTCAGGGGATCGTCAGCAGCCCTCACCACAGTGAGCGCATGCCCCCTGACTTCGAGGTCCTGCTCCGCCGCCTGATCGGTGGCGACGTCACCGCTCCCGGCGAGATCCTCGACTGCGCCGACAGGAACGAGTCTCCGGCGCTGCTGGTAGCCGCCGCCCTCGTGAGCCGACATCCCACAGAGTCCGCCGGGTTCCTGGCCAAGGCAGCCACGAACGCCGCCACGACCAGGGATCGCCAGCTCGTTGCGATTGCGACCGCTCATCTCGCCGGCGACGCGGAGCTCCTCGACGCCCTCGTCCGGGACCACCTGTCCGACCACCCCGACAACGTTCTCGCGGCCTGGATCGCCGCACAACGCACGCACGCCGACCCGTCGAACCAACGAGAGGAACAATGACGATGTCCACGCCACGTAGCAACGACCGCGACGAACGACTCGCGCACCCGAGCGGCGCCTCGATCACCCAGCGCCTGGCCCAGGTGTCCGCTGTCCACCCCTGGCGCGTCTTGGCGGCATGGGGGCTGATCCTGGCCGCATCCGTCGTCGCCATCGCGACACTGCTTGGGTCGGCCTTCACCTCCGAGGGCAGCATCACCACCAACCCCGACTCGACCAGGGCCCACCAGGTCATCACCGACAACTTCTCCCAGGCCGACCGGATCGACGACGCCGTCATCATCTACTCGACCGACCACACCAGCGTCGACCCGGAGTTCAAGGCCTTCGTCGCAGAGGTGCGGTCCGCAATCGAGGCGACCGGCGCCACCGAGACCGTGCGGGACCCGTACGCAGCCAACCAGTCCGGTATCGCTGAGGACGGTCACGCCGCCGTGGTCACGCTGGTGCTCGGACAACATCCCGAGGACGGCATCACCAAGGTGATCGAGGAGGTCGTGGCGGCCGACTCCGCAGGCGACTTCGCGGTCGAGATCACCGGGACCAACACCCTCGACCACGACTTCACCGAGCTCTCGGAGTCCGACCTCACCAACGGCGAGCTCAAGTTCGGCCTCCCCGCCGCGATGATCGTGCTGGTCCTCGTCTTCGGCGCCCTGGTGGCCGCCTTCATCCCCATGAGCATCGCCATCCTGTCCATCATCGTGACCGTCGCCATCTCCTCGGTCCTGGGCCAGTTCACCTCACTGTCGTTCTTCATCGTCAACATGATCACCGCCATGGGCCTCGCCCTCGGGATCGACTACAGCCTCTTCGTGCTCTCCCGCTACCGCGAAGAACGGCAGGCCGGCCGCGACAAGATCGACGCGATCCTCACCACCGGCGGCACCAGCAGCAAGGCCGTCCTGTTCTCCGGGAGCTCCTTCGTCGTGGCCCTGCTCGGCCTGCTCCTGGTCCCCGACACCATCCTGCGCAGCCTGGCGCTCGGCGCGATCATCGTCGGCCTGGTCACGATGGCCGCAGCCATCACCTTGCTACCCGCGCTGCTCTCACTCCTCGGTGACCGGGTCAACGCCCTACGTCTCCCGATCGTCGGACGCGACCACCCCGCCGAGAGCCCGTTCTGGACCCGGGCCGTCAACGTCGTGGTCCGCCGCCCGGGCGCCTTCCTGGCCGCCGGTCTGCTCGTCCTGCTGGCCGCGGCCTTCCCCGTCCTCGGCCTCCACACCGGCACCGCCGGAGTCAACTCACTGCCCGACGACACCCTCGCCAAGGCCGGCGCCCTGGCCCTCGAGCGCAGCTTCCCGGGCACGACGACCGCCGACCCCGCCCAGGTGGTCGTCACGGGTGACGTCGCCTCCTCCGACGTCACCGACGCCATCGAACAATTCGAGACATCGATCCAAGGCGACCCCGACTTCGGGCCGGCACAACGACAGATCGCCGACAACGGTCAGGTCTCGGTCATCACCGTCCCCCTGGTCGGGGACCCCGACCACACCCAGGCCCGCCGCGGACTCGACCGGCTGCGGACTGACCTGATCCCCACCGCCTTCGACGGCACCGACACCACCGTGCTGGTCGGTGGTACCACCGCCGAGAACGTCGACTACTCCGACGTCATCAACCAATGGCTCCCGATCGTGCTCGCCTTCGTGTTGGGGTTGAGCTTCATCCTGCTCACCCTCGTCTTCCGCTCGTTGGTCATCTCGGCCACCGCCGTCGTCCTCAACCTGTTGTCCGTGGGCGCCGCCTACGGGCTCCTCGTGCTGGTCTTCCAACACGGTGTCGCCTCCGACCTCCTGGGCCTCCAGCAGGTCGAGCGCGTCGAGGCGTGGGTGCCGGTCTTCTTGTTCTCGGTGCTGTTCGCGCTTTCGATGGACTACCACGTGTTCCTGCTCAGCCGCATCAAGGAACGCCACGCACAGACCGGCGACACCAACCAGGCCGTCGTCCACGGCATCGCCGCCACCGGTCGCATCATCACCGGAGCAGCCCTGATCATCGTCGTCGTCTTCGCAGGCTTCGCCGCCGGCCAACTCGTCATGTTCCAGCAGATGGGCTTCGGAGTCGGCGTGGCCCTCCTCCTCGACGCCACGCTGATCCGGATGATCGTCGTACCCGCAGCCATGGCGCTGCTCGGCGAGTGGAACTGGTACCTCCCGAGGTGGCTCAACTGGCTTCCGGAACTCAACGTCGAGGGAGACCCTGAGACAGGCTCGAGCCCGGCCGACGCTTCACGCTTGCCGGTGTCGGTGTAGGCCGCCGTGACAGCCACCCAGCGAACCCCGTCGGAACTCCACACCATGCCTCTGGATCAGCAGACCGCAGCCGATCAGCTCCAGCCGACCTCTTCATCGCAGAGCATGCCTGTGCGGGCCCAGCTGCTCGCCACCGAGCACTGGAGCCTGCTCGCGGCGCGGGGGATGACCTGGTCGGAGGTGATGAGCCGGATCACGGTGCACCTGACAGTCTCTTCGGCTGCACTGGTCGTCCTGGCACTGGTCACCCAGACCCAAGGATTCGGGGACGCCTTCCACGTCCTCGCCATCGGACTGGCCTCCGTCATCCTCGCCTTAGGCACTCTGACAGGGGTGCGGGTGCACAACGCCAGCAGGGAGGACGCGGCCATCGTCCTGGGCATGAATCGGCTGCGAGCGGCCTACCTCACCATCGATCCCGGCATCGCCGACTACCTCGTCACCAGTCCGCACGACGACCAGGCCGGGCTGATGGCGACCTACACCATGGGCATGCCACGCAGCGCCATCAGCCACGTGATCGGCAGCACGTCCATGTTCGTCAACATCCTCAACGCGATCGTCGCCGGTGCCCTCGGCGCACTGATCGCCGACGCAGCCCAAGCAGGTCCCATGGTCACCGCGCTCTCAGCGGTCGTCTCAGGTGCCGGCTACCTTGCCGTCGTCGTCGAGTTGGCGCGACGGTCCTTCGCGCAGCCTCCCATGGACTCGCGCTTTCCGACGCGCGGACCGGGGTGACTAGTGGCCGCCGACCGACGCGGAGGTGGTCGGCCCCGAACGCAAAGCTGACCCAGGGTGGTCGGTTTGCAGGGGATCGAGTCGTTTCCCCACCGGTTGCGCTCTCTTCCGGCCAGAAGCCGAAGAGTGCAGATTCGCGCCCGAGCAGGGGGCGCGCTGACCCTCAGGGATCGATCCGATTGACGGGCAGTCCTGCCAGGGCCGGTGGGTACCACCTTGGGCGCTGTGGCTGGCCCCCTGCCGTCCGGCCTGGCGGCCCGCGAGTCATCGGTCGTGTGAGTGACGGCAGCGAGGTGGCGGCGGTGCGAGTGATGTTGGTCGACGACCAGCCCCCGGTGCTGCGCGTGATGGCCGCCCTGGTGGAGGAGACCCCGGGCTTCGAGGTCATCGGTCGCGCCGCGTCGGGTGAGGAGGCCGTGACGATGGCAGGCAGGCTGCTGCCCGACCTCGTGGTGATGGACGTGAACCTGCCCGGCATCGACGGGCTCGAGGCCACCCGGCGGATCCTCGCGCGACGTCCGGCCACCGTGGTCCTGCTGGTGTCTACCTACGACGAGGAGGCCGGCCCGTCCTTGGTCGCCGAGTCCGGTGCAGCCGCCTACGTCACGAAGGCCGCGTTCGGACCGGATCGGCTGGAGGAGGTGTGGTCCGGCAGCTGAGCCTCGATGACGGTGCGTCCGTGATCCGATCGTGATCGCCACGGTCCCCCCGGCCGACTCCACCCGGTCGCGGATGTCGTCGTGGGCGATGCCACGGCGATCCGCGCCCGTGGTGACCAGTCGGAGGACGTCGTCCTCCACGGCCAGCACGAGGACGGGGTCGTCGAGGTCGCGGGTCGCCTCGGCAGCGCAGAAGTACGCCGCCGCCTCGACGCGCGGAGAGAAGCGCCTTGCAGCGGCGGACTCCTCGACCACGAGCCGACCCGTGCTGCCGGCTCTGCGCGACGAGGGAGGCCAGCGCGGGGGCCAGGCCGGCCCGGGTGAGCTGCGCCGGGAACACGCCCCGGGTGATCTCGCGCAGCGCCTCGAGCGCGGCATTGGTCGAGACGAGCATCCCGGTCAGCGATGAGGCATCACCGGGCGTCGTCGGTTCGGGGCGGGCCACGGAGAGCCGACGCAGCTGTCCCGGAAGTGGGGCCAGGTGCGGCGCCACCTGCCGGTCGATGGCCCGTTCGAGTCGGCTGCGCTCGGCGTCCCCGGCGTTGATGAGCCGCCCGCGGGACTCGGAGAGGTCGTCGGTCCGACGGGCCAGCTGCTCCACCTCGCCGGAGAGCTCCGCTGCCAGGCGCGCACTGCGGAAGGCCATGGCAGCCTGCTCGGCGAGGTCGGCGAGCAGACGCTTGTCGAGGGGTCGGAGTGCGTGTCCGCGGGGCATCGTGACGGCGATGCCGCCCAGGCGCTCGCCACCGTCGGTCACCGGCACGGCGACACGCACATCCCCGCTGACCGGCTCCCCACCAGGTGGCCAGGTGGCCACCCGGTCGGTCCCACCCGCGACCTCGAGCGTCACCACGACGTGGAGGGCGTTGACGGCCTGACCCGCGGCCTCGGCAACGGCCGGCAGTAGCGCCGCCGGGTCCGGGCTGTCGCCCAGTCGGCGGCTGAGGTCGGCCAGCGCCTCGTACGGCTCTGCCGCGGTCCCGAAGGCAAGCCGGTCGGCGACCTGGATGACGCGGTGTCGTAGCGGCTGGAAGGCAAGCGCCACCACGACGGTGGCCAACAGCGACGGCCAGAAGCCTCCGGTGCTGCCGTCGACGACCAGGCCGACCAGCGACGACGACGCCGACGTACCCCACCGCCGCGACCACGGTCGCCAGCGTGAACATCAGGGCCCGATTGAGGATCAGGTCGATCGCGACCAGCCGGTGGCGCAGCACGGCGACGGCCACGCAGACGGGCACGGCGACCTGCGCGACCCGCAGCGGGAGCGCCGCGAGCCAGGTGCCTTCTTCTCCTTGGATGCGAGGGATGGCCAGGATGCAGACCACGCCGAGGGCCAGCAGCGCAGCGGCCGACGCGATCCAGAGCAGCTGCAGCCGCTCGTCGTCCTTGGCCCGGCGCAGCCGCAGCACCAAGGACACCACCGACGCGATCAGTGCTGCTGCGACGAGCATCCAGCCGACCGTGAGGAGCGGCAAGGACACGGCCCTGTTGCCGAAGTCCTCGCCCACCACGACCTCGCTGGGGTGGATCGTCAGCGTCCCGAGGGTGTGCAGCGTGAGACCCGCCGCGGCAAGGAGCACGACCCAGCGCCAGCGAGCCGACAGCAGGCGACCGTCGGGTGCGGTGAGGAAGATGATGATCTGGGCCGTGAAGGCCGGCCAGCCCACCAGCGGTCCCGCCCAGGCGGCGACGTGAGCCCAGTACGCGGAACCGGGGCCGTCCCCGTCGAGCACCCACGTGCTGTAGGCATCGGTCGCCAGGGTGACCGAGAGCAGACTGGCCGCGAGCATCAGCCAGCCGAGTCGATGGCGTGGATAGCGCGAGATGATGAGTGCCCCCATCACGGCGTAGCCCAATCCGGCCAGCGGAGCGAGTGGCCACCCGTGGTCCGCCCAGGTCGCCTCGCTCAGGAGCGGGCGGTGCGCCGCGGTGAACACCGTGTCCAGGATGAACGCGACCGTCGTCAGCAGCGACGACGGCCCAGGCGACGCGAAGGCGCATCTCAGCCGCCCTGGTCCGCCGCGGGTCCGACGGCGCTGACCGTCGTCCCGCGGCCCACCTCGGAGCTGACCGTCACGCGCCCACCCACGGCGTCGAGCCGGTCGCGCATGTTCATCAGCCCGGCGCCCGCCTCGCGGCCGGACGCCAGCCCCTGGTCGAAGCCCGAGCCGTCGTCGGCGACGTCCAGGCGCCAACGCACCGACGACGTGACGAAGCCGCACGGTCACCCGGGTCGCTCCGGAGTGCTTGGCGGCGTTCTGAACGGCTTCCATGCAGCAGAAGTACAGAGCGGCCTCCACCAGCGGCGGCGGGCGCACCACGTCCTCCCCCTCGACGGAGACCGGGATCGAGCTGGTGCCGACTCCCGATCGCAGGGCCGCGACGAGCCCGTGCTCCGCCAGCATCTGGGGATAGATCCCGCGGCTCAGCGACGCGAGGGTCTCGATGGCGAGGCGAGCCGCGCTCACCTGCTCGGCCAGGACGTGGCGGGCCCGGTCGGGCGATCGGCCGGCAAGGACCTGGGCGAGCCGCAGGTTCATGGCCAGGGCCACGAGATGTTGTTGAGCGCCGTCATGGATGTCGCGCTCCAGCCGGCGGCGCTCGGCGTCCTGGGCCTCGATCACGCGAGTGCGTGAGCTCTCGAGCTCGAGGGTCCGCGCCCGGAGCTCGTGGCGACGGTCCTCCAGCTGGGCCCGCAGTCCCACCAGCCTCAGCACCAGACCGGCCTGCGACGCGAGGTCGGTGAACAACCGCTCCTCCACCGCTGTGAGCGGTACCCCGGGCCGCTCCTGGAGCCGGAGCACGCCCAGCACCTGGTCGCCGTACCGGACGGGCGAGGTGCGCACACCATCCGTCCCTGCTGCTGTGGCGCCGGGCTTCCCGGGCACCGGTGGCGTGCCGTCATCGGGGGCGTCGAACGGCCACCGTCCCGCGACCGTCAGGCGGTCGGGCAGCTGGAGCCAGACCTGCGCCCACTGCGCGCCGGTGCCCTGGGCGAGCAGTCGCGACATGTGGGCTGGGAGGTCCTGGGATCCGTCCCCGTCGCCCGCGTTCTCGGCGAACCGCGTGAAGACGTCGTACGGCGTCGCGATGTGGCGGGCGACAGCTCGTTCGAGCACACGCTGCACGGGAGCGAACCCGAGGGCGACCACGGTGGTCGCCAGCACCGACAGGACCGGGACTGGGTGAGTCGGTGCGCCCGATCAACGCCCCGCCGCCGAGCACGACCAGGACGTAGACGCCCAGCACGAAGGCCCCGAGACCGACGATGACGATCGCCCGACTGGTCCCGCTCCGGGACGAGCCTGGCCGTCTCATCGGGTCGGGTCTGGTCGGCTGGGGCCGATCGCTTCGAGGTAGGCGAGGACCGCCATCACGCGGCGGTTGGTCACGTGTTCATCGACGAGGCCCAGCTTCTGGAGCACCGCTCCGATGTGCTTCTCCACGGCCCGCTCGCTCATGAACAGCGTCGAGGCGATGGTGGCGTTGTTGCGCCCGGTCGCCATCACGTGAAGGACCTCGCGTTCGCGGTCGGTGAGGCCGGCGAGCGGCCCCTCGCGCGGCACCCTTGCGAGCCACCAGTGCCTCGACGACCTTGGGGTCGAGCACCGAACCACCCCGCGATCACCTCACGCAGGGCCCGGACCAGCTCGTCGACGTCACTGACCCGCTCCTTGAGGAGGTATCCCAGGCCCGTCACGCCGTCGACCAGCAGCGCGAAGGCGTAGTCCTCCTCGACGTACTGGGAGAGCACCACCACACCGACGTCGGGGTGCTCCGCGCGGATCCGTTTCGCCGCCTTGATGCCTTCGTCGGTGTAGCTCGGCGGCATCCGGATGTCGGTCAACACGGCGTCCGGGGAGGTCTCCTCCACCGCGCTGATCAGCGACGAGCGTGTCGGTCGCCATCGCCACCACCTCGATCTCCTCGACCTCGGCCAGGAGCGCGGCGAGGCCCTCACGAACCAAGAAGTTGTCATCGGCGACGACGAGGCGGAGTGCCACCTCTACGACAGTAGGCCACCTCACCCGCCGGCGGGGTCGTGCTGACCCACACCCGACTCGTGGTGCTAGCCCCCGTGGTCGTACTGCCAGCCCCATCGCCGCACGGGTCCGCACTTCGTAGCGTCGAGAGCCACAACCACAGGCGACGTCCTCGACCCGGCGGAGATGTCTCGATGCTCGATCTGAGGAGCCACGATGTTGCTACGTCTCGCTGATCGGTGCTTCCGGCACCGCCGCCTCGTCGTCCTGGCCTGGGTCGCCGCACTCGTCGGGGCCTTCGGCCTGGCCGGCGCCTTCGGAGGAGAGTTCAAGCAGGACTACCTCCAACCGGGATCCGAGTCACAAACGGTCTCGAACACGCTCGATGACCGCTTTCCCCAGAGGTCGGGCGACACGATCCAGGTCGTCGTCCACGCCGATACCGGCGTGACCACGCCCCAGGTGGAGAACCGCGTGGAGACGATCCTCGCCGACGTCGCCGACGCTCAGCATGTCGTGAGCGTCGTCAGTCCCTACACACAGCTCGGTGCCCACCAGATCTCGGCCGACGCCACCACGGCGTACGCAGATGTGGTCCTCGACATGACAGCCGACGAGTTCACCCCCGACGAGGCCAAGGCGCTGGTCGCGCCCATCCTCGCGACCGCCGACGGCTCGCTCCAGGTCGAGGTCGGCGGTGCGGTCGCGACCAAGTCGCAGACCGTCGCCGCGGGCTCCGAAGGGCTCGGCCTGATCGTGGCGGCCATCATCTTGCTGATCACCTTCGGCTCGGTCGTCGCCATGGGCCTGCCCCTGATCACAGCGCTGTTCGGCCTCGGCGTCGCGATGGCACTCGGCGAGGTGCTGCGGCGCGTTCGTCGACGTCCCTGAGTGGGCGCCGTACACCGCGGCCATGGTCGGCCTCGGCGTCGGCATCGACTACGCCCTGTTGATCGTGACCCGGTTCCGCAGCAGCCTGGCCGACGGCCAGGACCCGCGCGGAGCCACGCAGACCGCGATCTCCACCGCCGGCCGCGCCGTGCTCTTCGCCGGCATGACCGTGGTCATCTCCATGCTCGGCATCCTGCTGATGGGTCAACCGGCCATGAACGGGTTCGCGTTCACCGTGGTCCTCGCCGTGCTTGTCGTGATGGCGGCAACGATGACGCTTCTCCCGGCCATCCTCGGCTTCGCCGGCCGCAACATCGAACGCCTGCACGTCCCGTTCGTGAGCAGGGACGTCCGCGCGTACGACGCCTCCCGCTGGTACCGCTGGAGCCGGTTCATCCAGCGCCGCCCCTGGTGGGCAGCCATCGGCTCGCTGACCGTGCTGCTCGCCCTGGCGGCGCCGTTCCTGGGAATCCGGTTCGGGTTCCCCGACGCCGGCAACGACTCGCCGACCCTCACCACCCGCCAGGCCTACGACCTGCTGGCCGACGGATTCGGTCCGGGCTACGCCGCACCCATGCTGGTGACCGTCCAGGGCCCGGCTGACGGCGGCCTGCTTGCGTCCGCTGACGCAGTGGGTACAGGACTGGCCGAGACTGACGGCGTGGCGTACGTGAGCCCCGCGAAGCTGAACCCCTCGGGTGACACCGCGCTGTTGACCCTGACGGCGGACACGTCACCCCAGGACGCGGCGACCCAGGACCTCGTGCAGCGGCTCCGCGACGACGCCATCCCGGCAGCTCACCGCCGGCACCGCACTGACCGTCGGTGTCGGGGGCGTGGTGCCAGCCAACGTCGACACCACCGCAGGTGTCGCATCGAGGCTGTGGCTCTTCTTCGGCGGTGTCCTTCTCACCTCGTTCGTGCTGCTCATGATGGTCTTCCGCTCCGTTCTGGTGCCGGTGAAGGCCGTGGTCATGAACCTGCTGGCCAGCGCCGCAGCGTTCGGCGTGCTCGCGCTTGCCGTCAGCGGCGGTTGGCTCGGCGACCTGGTCGGCATTCCCGAAGCGATACCCGTGCCCATCCAGCTGCCCATCGGCATCTTCGCGATCCTGTTCGGCCTCTCGATGGACTACGAGGTGTTCCTGCTGTCGCAGGATCAAGGAGGAGTACGACCGCACCGGCGACAACGCGCTCGCCGTCGCCGACGGCCTCGCCAAGTCGGCCCGCGTCATCACGGCCGGCGCCGCCATCATGGTCACCGTCTTCATCTCCTTCGTCCTCGGCCACGACGTCATGGCCAAGATGTTCGGCATCGGCCTGGCAGCAGCCGTCCTGATCGACGCGACCCTCATCCGGATGGTGCTCGTCCCGGCCACCATGGAGCTCCTCGGCGACCGCAACTGGTGGCTGCCCGGCTGGCTCGACCGGCTGCTCCCCCGCATCACCGTCGACGGACCCCAGGCCGATCCCATCGGGACCGACGCCACCGATAACGGCCCCGCGCCTGAGCGGCAGCGAGTCCCGGTGGCGACAGCAGGACGGACTCGATGACGTAAACACCCTCCCGAGCCGTGCTGCAGCCTCGCCCCGGACCACGTCCGGGGCGAGGCGTCGTGGCCCAGTCCCCGCACCCCTCGCCATGCGGCCTCGATGATCTCGCCCCAGGCCGCCAGCTGGATGCTCGCGGGCTCTACACACTGGTCCCTGAGACCTCACGGGATGGTCTGGAGCCCGTGGCGGGGTGGCCACGTAACCTGCTGTTTGGTCCGCGGTGCTGGCATGTCTTGAAGCTGTCGAGGCGTTCACGTCGGGGGTGAGAGTCCATGGCTGGCGGCCGAACGTCCGACACCACGTCCGATGCGCACCAGAAGCCCGCAAGGCGGGTGGGTTGGGTGTTCATCGCTTTGTACGCTGCCGCCTATCTCGCCACGAGTCTGGTCTTCATCGCTCCCCTGCTCGTGACCCTGGCTCTCAAGGTCAACTCGCTGGTGGGCACCGACCGGGCCGCCTCCAGCCTGTCGTTGGTCGCGGCGACCGGGTCGCTGGTCGCCCTGGTGGCGAACCCCCTCTTCGGGCGTTTGAGTGACCGGACCACGTCACGGTGGGGGATGCGGCGCCCGTGGATGATGGTCGGTCTGGCGGGTGGGTCCTTCGGCATCCTGGTCGTCGCCCTGGCCCCGACGGGTCTGGGTGGTGCTGATCGGCTGGTGCCTGGCGCAGCTGTTCTTCAACGCGATGCTGGCCGCGATGGTGGCGGTGCTGCCCGACCAGGTCCCGGTCGAGCAGCGGGGCACCGTTGCCGGCGTCCTCGGCGTCTGCCTCCCCATCGCGTCGGTGGGCGGCACCTACGTGGTGAAGGTCTTCACCGGCAACGAGCTGGCGATGTTCCTGGCTCCATGCGCCATCGGCGGGTTCTTCATCGTCGTGTTCGCGTTGTACCTGGACGACCGTCGGCTCGCCCCAGCGGACAAGCCGCCGTGGTCGCTGAGGCAGCTCCTGGGCACCTACTACGTCTCTCCGCGCCGGCACCCCGACTTCGCGTGGGCCTTCGCCAGCCGCTTCATGTTCATCCTGGCCTACGCGTTCCTGGTCACCTACCAGGCGTACTACCTCCTCGATCACCTGGGGAGCCCCGAGGACGAGGTCCCGCAGCAGATCTTCCTGGGCACCCTCACCCAGGCGGTCGTCGTGGTGGTTGCTTCCGTGGTCGGCGGTCGGCTCTCGGACCGCACCGGCCGCCGCAAGCCCTTCGTGGCGGGCGCGGCGGTCGTGTACGGCCTGGCGTTGTTCATGATCGCGGTGGCGGTCGACTTCGACGCGCTTCCTCGTCGCGATGGCGGTCGCCGGCCTCGGCTTCGGCCTGTACATGGCCGTCGACCTCGCGCTCGTCGCCGACGTGTTGCCCGAGCCCCGACAGCGCCGCGAAGGACCTCGGGGTGCTCAACATCGCCGGCGCGTTGCCGTTCTCGATCGGCCCGGCGTTGGCGCCCTTGGTCCTGGCGATCGGCTCGGGCAGCTACCAGGTGCTGTACGCGGTCGCCGGGGTCTGTGCGCTCCTCGGGGCCGCCGCGATCCTGCCCGTGAGGAGGGTCCGGTGATCCGACGGGGCCTACTTGACCTCTGCTCGCACCACGAGCCGCAGGCCCACGGCGAGCGGGACCACCAGCCACACCAGGCCGGTCGACCGCGAGGTGGGCCCACTGCTGGGACGACAGCGGACCGTCGAGCAGGGCACCCGTGGCGAAGTCGAAGTCCACCCACGGCTGGAGCTCGCGGAACCAGTCCTGCTTGGCGGCCAGGATCAGGGCCAGGGTCGGCAACAGGAACTGGTAGAGGAAGTACGCCACGAGAGCGGCGGACGAGCTGCGGACGAGCACGCCGAGCATGAAACCGACCAGCATGCCGAGGACGTTGGCGAGCTCGATGGTGAGCAGGTTGGCGGTCGTCAGGTCCCACACGGGGTCCACTCCGGCGACGGCCGCTCCGGCCACGTTGCCGACGGCGCCGATCGCGAAGGCGACCGGGGTGGCGACCAGGGCGATGGCGAGGGAGGCGACCAGCTTGCCGGCGATCACCCGCGAGCGGTGCGGGACCAGGGTGAAGGTCGTCAGGCCGCTGCGCTGGCTCCACTCCGCGGTGACCGACAGGATCGCGATGATCGGCAGGATCAGCGACATCGGAACGCTGATCGCGGCGGTGAAGGTCCGGTAGGTGAGGTCCTCGCGGTCGGCGAAGAGGATCACCATGCCGGTCGTGGCCATCGAGACCAACGCGATGCTGGCCATGGTCCAGAAGCCGGACCGGGTGTCGAGCATCTTGCGCAGCTCGGTCGCCGTGATCCTGCCGAGCGGGATGCCGGCGCGGAGGGACGGGCTCGGTCGTGTGGGTGCGCACGCGGTGCTGGACGATGGTCATGCCAGTGCTCCTTCGGGCTGGTGGTCGGGCTGGTGGTCGGGCTGGTGTGTCGCGCTGGGTGTCTGCGGTGAGCTGGAGGAACATCTCCTCCAGCCCGGTGCCGTCGGCCGGCCGCAGCTCGAGGACCGGTACGCCGGCCGCGAAGGCTGTGCGCCCGACCTGGTCGGCGTCGGCCTGGGCAAGCAGGCCGTCGGTCCCGACGTACGACGACGTGACCCCGCGGGCGGCGAGGGCAGCGGCCAGGACGTCGGGTTCGGTCGTGCGCACGACCGAGCCGGCCGAGGCGAGCAGGTCGGACTTGGCGCCCTGGGCGACGATCCGGCCGTTGCCGATCACCACGAGGTCGTCGGCGATCACCTCGATCTCGTGGAGCAGGTGTGAGGAGAGCAGCACGGTGCCGCCGCCGTCGGCGAAGTCCCTGAGCAGCCCACGCATCCACCGGATGCCGGCCGGGTCGAGCCCGTTGGCCGGCTCGTCGAGGATCAGCACGGACGGGTCGCCGATCAGTGCCGTCGCCAGGCCGAGGCGCTGCCGCATGCCGAGGGAGTAGTCGCGCACGCGCCGCGACGACTCCTCGGGGTCAGGCCGACCAGGTCGAGCATCTCGTCGACCCGGGTCTTCGGCAGACCCATGTACCGCTGGGCGATGGTGAGGATCTCCCGGCCGGTGCGCCCGGCGTGCTGGGCGGACGCGTCGAGCAGCACGCCGACCTCGCATGCCCGGGATTCGGCAGGTCGACGTAGCGGCGCCCGGAGACGGTCGCGCTGCCGGTCGTGGGGCGGGTGAGCCCGACGATGATGCGCATCGTGGTGGACTTCCCGGCGCCGTTGGGTCCGAGGAACCCGGTGACCCGGCCGGGCTGGGCGGTGAAGCTGACGTGGTCGACGGCGGTGAAGTCGCCGTACCTCCGGGTGACCGAGTCGAGGGTGATCATGAGGTCGCTCCTGCCTGTGTTTGACCTGTCTGGGTGTTGGTGACGGAGAGCAGTGGCAGCCCGAGGTCGCGCACCTTCTGGATCAGGCCGTGCAGGGCTGCCTGGTCGGCGACCTGCGCCACGGATGAGCGTGCTGCCGTCGTCGGCGGCGGTGATCTCCATGCCGTCGAACCAGGAGGACCAGCGCTCTGCCAGACGACCCTGGATGCGGATCTCGTAGGTTTCGGTCTCGCTCATGCTCCGGAACGTAGGAGCCGACCTGGGGAGCGTGGATCACCACATGTGGTGAACGACGTGGTGGTCTCGCGGGGTCTGCTCAGCGGCGTCAGCAGCCCCAGCTCGTCGGCTCGCCGGACGGCCTCGCGTCGGCTGCCGACGCCGAGCTTGGCGTAGATGTTCTTGGTGTGCGTGCGAACGGTGTTGAGCGACACGACCAGGTGCCGGGCGATGTCGGGGCCGCTCAGCTCGCTGGCCAGGAGCCGCAGCACGTCCAGCTCGCGGTCGCTGAGCGGGTCGACCAGGGCGTCTGGTCGCGCCGGTCCGGCGTGCACGGCGCCGGTCGAGCCCGCCAGCCGGGCGGCGTACGACGGGGGCGACGCCCCGCCTGGCCGCCTCGGTCAGCAGGGGCGCCATCGCGGGACCCTCGCCGGTGAAGATGCGCACGTACCCCTCCGGCTCGCCCAGCTCGAGGGCGCGGGACAGGGCGGCCATGCGCCGCGCCGGTGTCGCCTTCACGTTGCCGCGCCAGCGCGAGGAGGACCAGGATCTCCAGGGCGGTGCCATGCCGGCCGTCGGCCTCGGCCGCGGTCAGCAACCGCTCGAGGAAGCCGGCGGCCGTGCGGTCGCCAGCACCGAGGAGGGCTCGCGCCAGCGTGACGTGCTCGAACTCGCGCAGGTAGTCGGGCTCGTCGGTCACCGCCAACCCTCGCTGCGCTGCCCACGCGAGCGCTTGCTCGGGCCTGCCCTGCTTGATCCAGAGGCGGGCCCGCATGGCCGTGACGGGTCGAACGTCGGGTGAGAAGTCGAGGTCGTAGACCCGCTCGGCCTCGTCGAGCATCGTGAGCGCGCCGTCGCAGGTCTCCCTCGGACTCGCGGACGTCGGCCTCGGCGATGCGCCAGCGGTGGGGATGCTTGGGCAGGCCGAGGTGCTCACCGAGCTCGTGGCTGAGGCGCAGCTGCTCCTTGGCCGCGCCCAGGTCGCCGTGCTCGAGATGGAGCAGGCACAGGCCGACGTGCATGTCCGGCGTGCCACGCGGCGGGCCGGCGGGCTGACGCTCGGCAAGGTCCAGAGCGTGGCGATAGGTGCGCTCCGCATCGCGGAGCCGGCCCATGGTCAGCTGCAGGTCGGCCAGCGTGACGGTGCAGCCCAGGATGTCGGCGACGTAGCCCTCGAGCCCGAACCGGCGGATGGTCTCGGTGTACGCCGACTCCGCGGTCGTGAGGTCACCCTGACGCCACGAGGCCAGCCCCATCAGGGCGGTGGCGGCACCGAATCCCAGGTTGTCGTCGGGGGCGAGCACGGCCAGCGCCTCCCGGCAGCGCTCGATGGTGGCGGCCACGTCGCCGGCCATCAACGACAGGCCCGCACGGTGGATCCTGACCCAGCCCGGGAGCCGCTGCCACTGCACCAGGTGGGCAGCGAGGAGTCCCGACGGCGACTCCCCTGCGGGCAGCGCCTGGGCCGCCTCCACCCACTCCTCGGCGAGGCGCAGGCGCGGCTCCACACCGCGGGTCTCGCCGGTTGACATCAGCGCCCCGACGTAGCCGTTGGCGAGCACGGGACGACGCGCGTAGACCTCGTCGGGCAGGGCCTCCATCCAGCGACGCAGCTGGGCCTCCCGGCGTTCTCGGGTCATCGCCGGCAGGGCGGCCTCCACGAGTCCGGCCGCACGATCATCGTCATGAGCGGCCAGGGCGTGCTCGACGGCCGCGGTGGTGTCACCCTCCTGCTCGAACCACGCGCTGGCGCGGCGGTGCAGCTCGGGCGCCTCGCCGGGCAGCTCGTCGAGGAGTCGCGCTTGGAGCATGTCGGCGAAGAGGTGGTGATAGCGGTACCAGCGTCGTTGGTCGTCGAGCGGGACGAGGAAGAGGTTGTCGCGGTCGAGTGCCTCGAGCATCGCCCGTCCGTCGGTCCGTCCCGTGACGGCGTCGGTCAGCGATCCTGAGAGCCGGGGCAGCACGGACGTCCGGAGGAGGAAGTCCCGCACGACCTCGGGCTGCCGGTGGACCACCTCCTCGACGAGGTAGTCGACGACATGACGGTCGTCGCCGGCGAAACCGTCGATGAACCCGGACGAGGTCCTCGCGCCCCTGCAGCGACAGGGCCGCGAGCTGGAGTGCGGCGACCCAGCCCTCCGTCCGGCCTTCCAAGGTGCTGACCTCGGCGGCGGACAGCCGCAGGCCCATCCCGGCGAAGTACGCCGCGGTCTCCGGCTCGGTGAAGCGCAGGTCGGCGGCACGTACCTCGGCCAGCTCGCCTCGGGCTCGCAGCCGCGCGAGGGGCAGCGGCGGGTCGGACCGCGTGGCGATGACCAGGCGGAGCTGGGGCGGCAGGTGGTCGACCAGGAACGCCATGGCCTCGTGGATCTCGGGCGCGTGGACGACGTGGTAGTCGTCGAGCACGAGCACGACGTCCTCGTCGGAGCCGGCGAGGTCGTTGATGACGCTGGTCAGCACGGTGGTGATGGGCGCACCGCCGGGCGACTCCAGGAGTGCCTGCGCGGACGTGCCCAGCCCGGGCGACGCCGTGCGGAGCGCGGCGAGCACGTAGGCCCAGTAGGACGAGGGGTCGCTGTCACCGGCGTCCAGGGACAGCCAGGCCACGGCCGGCCCGTCCGGCCGGTGCGCGTCACCGAGCAGCAGCTGGGCGAGCAGCGTGGACTTCCCGAAGCCTGCCGGAGCGGACACGAGCAGCACCGCTGGTCGAGTGCGCCCACCGCTCGGCAAGGCGTGGTCGGTCGACGAGCTGCCGCGTCACCCGGGGCGGGTAGAGCTTGGTCTGCAGCAGTGGCTCGCTGGTCACCCGGCGGGCTCCTCACGCCGCGAGCGGGCGCGGACGTGCATCCGCTCCCCCGGCCGACCGAAGATGCTCAACACCTCGGCCGCGCCCTCGCCCGTCGACCCGAACCAGTGGGGTAGCTGCGTGTCGAACTCGGCGGCCTCGCCGGGATCCAGCACCAGGTCGCGGTCGCCGAGGACCAGGCGCATCCGTCCCGACAGCACGTAGAGCCACTCGTAACCGTCGTGGGCGCGAGGCTGGGGCGTGGTCTGGCGGGCGGGGATCAGGATCTTCCAGGCCTGGACGCCGTTGGGCTGCCGGGTGAGCGGGAGAACGGTCCGGCCGTTGACCTGGCGGGGCTTGGGGCGGATCCGTGGGTCGGCGACCTCCGGTGCGCCCACCAGGTCGTCGAGCGGCACCCGGTAGGCCTGCGCCAGCGGCAGCAGAAGCTCGAGGCTGGGGCGCCGTTGCCCGTTCTCCAGCCGCGACAGCGTGCTCTTGGAGATGCCCGTGCGCTCGGCGAGGTCGGTCAGCGTGACACCCCGCCGCTTGCGGATCCCCTGGAGCCGCGGGCCGACGAGGTCGAGGGCCGCCGCGATCGTGCCGTGGTCGGACATACCCGCCATTCCACGATGGATTCCCAGGAATGGCAACCATGGTTGTCAGCCCGGTCGAGGTGGCGCACGCTGCACTGCATGAACGAGTACGACGTGGTGGTGGTCGGTGGCGGAGCCGCAGGGCTGTCAGCGGCGCTGGTCCTGGCCCGGGCCCGGCGTCGCGTCGCGGTCGTCGACGCCGGCGAACCGCGCAACGCCCCCGCCCAGCACATGCACGGCTTCCTCTCCCGCGACGGGTTCCCGCCAGCCGAGCTGTTGCGGCTGGCCCGCGAAGAGGTCACCGGGTACGGCGCCGACATCGTCGCCGGACGGGTCTCCGACGTACGCCCCACCAGCGACGATGCTCCCCGCTTCGACGTCCAGCTGGCCGATGGCGACGTGATCAGCGCGCGCCGGCTGCTGGTGGCCACCGGGCTTCGCGACGTGCTCCCCGACATCCCGGGCGTGCGCGAGCGCTGGGGTCGCGACCTCCTCCACTGCCCCTACTGCCATGGCTACGAGGTCCGTGACCGGCCGCTGGGCGTCATCGGCGGCACCCCGGAGGCGATCGCTCACGCACACCTCGTCCGGCAGTGGTCCCCCGACGTCGTGCTCTTCACCCACGACACGGACCTGGCCGCGGTAGACCGCGAGGCGCTGATCGCCCGCGCGATCGGCGTCGTCGACGGCCCGGTCGCCCGGCTGCTCGTCGAAGACGACGCTCTCACCGCTGTCGAGCTCGCCGACGGGCGCGTCGTCCGTCGGGCTGCTGTCTTCGTGCGGCCCCGGATGGTGCCCCACCACGACGCCCTGAGCAACGTCTCGGCTGCGCGATCGACGACAACGGCTGGGTCGTCGCCGACGCCACCGGCCGGTACCAGCGTCCCTGGCGTCTGGGTGGCCGGGAACGTCGCCAACCCGCGCGCCCAGGTCATCACCGCCGCTGGCGAGGGCTCGACCGCCGCCATCGCCATCAATGCCGACCTCGTCGACGAAGACGTGGCCGAAGCGGTCCGCGACTTCCGCTCGCCCGCCTGACACCTACCCAACCGAAGGAGAAGCCCGCATGTCCGTTCCGCCCCGCCCCCGTCCAAGCACCAGCTGGCCCTGATGATCTGGCTGGCCGTGTTCCCGACCCTCGTCGTCCTGAACCTGAGCCTCGGCCAGGTGATCGCAGATCTTGCTGTCGTGCCGCGGACGTTCGTCCTGGCCACGGCCGCCGTACCGATCGTGATCTACGGCCTGATGCCGCAGCTGCACCGGCTTCGTGTGCGGCTCCTGACCAGCCGCTGATTCACCCGGTCGCTCACCACGTGTGGTGATGCCCGCTCACCACATCGGTGCCTAGCTTCGCAGTCCATCAGGCATCCACCCGATCTGCGAAAGGCACCACCATGAACAGGTTCACACGCAGCATCGCCATGGCGAGTGCGAGGCACCCCTGGCGCACCATCGCGACCTGGGTCGTCGTCCTCGGCGCCGTGTTCGCCCTCGCCGGCAGCGGCGGCGGCGGCTTCATCGACGCCTTCAGCGCGAAGGGCAGCCAGAGCGAACGCGCCCTGCGGCTGCTCGAGGACAAGTTCCCCGAGGCGACCCGGGCCTCGGCCCTCGTCGTCTTCGCCGTCGACGACGGAGACGACGCTGCAGGACCAGCAGCAGGCCGTCGACGCCGTGCTGTCCGACGTGGCCGGGGCCGACCACGTCGTGGCCGTTGCCGACCCCTTCGCGTCCGGGACCATCTCGGACGACGGCCGGATCGGGTACGCGACGCTCACCCTCGACGAGACACCGGCCGAGCTGGGCAAGGGAGGCTTCGTGCCCCTCACCGAGCTGGTCGACGCGTCGAACACCGCCGACCTCCGCGTCGAGCTCGGTGGTGACGCCGTGTTCCTCGACGCTCCCGACGAGACGTCACCGTTGGAGGGCGTCGGCATCCTGATCGCGCTGCTCGTGCTGCTCGTCGCGTTCGGGACCGTGGTGGCCGCCCTGGTGCCGATCGGCCTCGCCCTCGTGGCGGTCGCGGCGGGCATCGGCGGCATCTTCGTGCTCGCCGGCGCCATGGACGTCTCGCCGTCGGCGATCCCGATCGCGGGCATCGTCGGCCTGGGCGTCGGCATCGACTACGCCCTGTTCATCGTCGCCCGCTACCGGGAGAACCGCAGCGCCGGTCGGGACAACAGCACCGCCCTGGCCGACGCGATGTCCACGTCCGGAGCGGCGGTCGTCTTCGCCGGCGGCACCGTCGTCATCGCGATGGCGTCCCTCGCCCTCACCGGGCTCGGCGCCCTGACCTCGATCGGCCTGGCCACCGCCATCGTCGTGCTGAGCGCGGTCGCGGCCGCCACCACCCTGCTGCCCGGCACTCCTGGGACTGCTCGGCGACCGGATCGACCGCGGCCGGCTGCCGCGTCGCCACCGTCCCGCCAAGCGCGCCGAGGAGACCGGCTGGTGGCGCTTCGCCCACCGCGTCTCGGGACGGCCCTGGCCCTACCTGGTCGGCTGTCGTCTTCGTCCTGCTGGGCCTCGCCGCGCCGGCCTTCGCGATGCAGACCGCCTGGCCCGCCGCGGGCGACGCTCCCCGAGACACGACGTACCGACAGGCCTACGACCTGCTGGACGAAGGCTTCGGTCCCGGGATCAACGGGCCGCTGGTGGTCGTCGTCGACCTGACCGTCCCCGGCGTCAGCGCCAGCGACGTGCCCGAGCTGGCGGACGACATCCGCTCCGTCTCTCGCATCGCCTCGGTCAGCGAGCCGCAGACCTCCGCGGACGGCAGCACCGTGGTCTTCGCGGCGATGCCGACGACGGGTCCCGCCGATCTGGAGACCTCCGTCGCCCTCGCCGAGGTCCGTGACGTGCTGCCCGACAACGTCTCCGTCACCGGGCTCACCGCGATGACCACCGACCTCAACGGCCAGCTCTCCGACACGCTGCCCCTCTTCATGGGAGCCGTGCTGCTCGCGTCGTTCCTGCTGCTGATGCTGGTGTTCCGGTCCGTCGTGGTCCCGCTGAAGGCGGTGGTCATGAACATGCTCTCGATCGGCGCTGCCTACGGCGTCCTGGTGGCCGTCTTCCAGTGGGGATGGGGCAGCAGCCTGATCGGCCTCGAAGGACCGACCCCGATCACCTCGCTGATCATCGTGATCATGTTCCCGATCCTGTTCGGCCTGTCCATGGACTACGAGGTGTTCCTCATCTCGCGGATCCGCGAGGAGTACGACCGGATCGGCGACAACACCGAGGCGGTCGCCCGCGGCATGGCCGGGACCGGCCGGGTCATCACGTCGGGCGCCCTGATCATGATCGCCGTCTTCCTCGCGTTCGTCGCCAGCCCGGTGCCGTCGCTGAAGATGCTCGGCCTCGGGCTCGCCACCGCGGTCCTCGTCGACGCCACCCTCGTCCGCATGGTGCTCGTGCCGGCGACGATGGCCCTGCTGGGCAAGGCCAACTGGTGGCTCCCGAGCTGGCTCGACCGGATCCTGCCGCACCTGACCGTCGAGGGCGCCGCCCAGGACAGCCAGCCCCATCAACGCGGAATTCGCCGCGACGTCCGATCGGTGACCGAGGGACCGCCCTCGGAGGACGACGAGCTCGTCTCCCGCTGATCATCTGCCAGGCTCGCTGGCCACCGCGCTTTCCCGTGGTGGCCAGCGAGTCGTCGACAGCCGCAAAGCGCGCACGCGACGCATAGCCGCGACCCTGTCTGCCAGTCCTTGGACAGCATTTCCCCGATGCGTAGCCGTCCGCCAACCCTAGGTCGAGGCTCTCGACGACCTCCTCAGACGCTACGAGCGGGATGTGCCACGATGCGGTCCAGGCCCTCCGACCCCGTGTCGGCGTCGTCGACTGCACACGCTCAACGTGCCTAGGACTTCATCGAAGTAGTCGAGGACGGTCGCGCTACGCAGTAGACGGGCCTAGATACGCACAGAAGGAAGCAGACAACGGCACGGGAGCGCTGGTCCCGAACCCGAAGCACCTCGCTTGATCCCTCAGCACGTCGCCTCTCTTCACCCGCTGGCTGCGCTGTAGCAGCCGGTCACGTCGAACGCCGCGTCCAACAAGGGCCACTCCCGCCAAGCCGCTTGGCACTTGACGCCGCACGCGGCCGTGGACAGGCGTCGAGCGCGAGAGGAGTATCGGCGGATGAGCGACAACCTCGACCAGGTGGCCGAGGACATCTGGGAGGTCACGGCCTCGCGAGAGCCGACGTGGTACCGGCACCTCCTGGGCGACTACTCCCGGGTCGGGAGCTTTGAGGAGGCCAGCCGCGCGGCGGACGCTCGCTACGCCGACGCGATGCGAGGCCTGGCCCGTCGCGCCGAGGCGATACCCGAGGGATCGCTCGACGAGCGGGATGAGGTCACTCGCGCGGTGGTCGTCTCCAGGGGCGCGGCGGCGGCCGACCTCGCCGCCACCTACCTCGGTGACCTCCGCGCCGACCCGATCGGCGGCATTCAGGTCGACCTGCCGCTGGTCATGGGCATGCTGACGGTGCCCGACCGGACGGTGGCCGAGCAGATGCCCGCCAAGCTCGACGCGGTCGGCGTCCACCTGCGCGAGGCCGCCGACCGCGTGCGCGAGGGTGCCGCCCACGCGTGGGTGCCCGCCGAGTATCTGGTCACCGCGACGATCGCGCAGCTCGAGAAGGCACTGGCCACGCCGCTGTCCGACGACCCGGTCGTCGCCGCAGTCAAGCTGCCCGACGGCACCGACGTCGGCGCCGTGGCGCGACGCGCTGCGCGACGCCGTCGAGCGCTCCGTGCGCCCCGGGTTCGAGGCCTACCGCGACGCGCTGCGCGACGCGCTCCCCCGGGCACGGCCCGAGGAGCGATGCGGGCTCTCGTGGCTCCAGGGCGGCGAGGAGACGTACGCCGCGACCCTCCGCTACTTCACGACCACCGACAAGACCGCCGAGGAGATCCACGAGATGGGCTTGGCCCAGCTGGCGAAGCTGGCCGACGAGTACCGCGCCCTGGGCCCCGAAGTGGTCGGCTCCGACGACCTCGACACGATCTTCGAGGCGATGCGTGCCGACCCGAAGATGCACTACGAACACGCCGAGGAGCTGGTCGAGAACGCTCGGACCGCGCTGGCCCGCGCCGAGGCCGCGATGAAGGACTGGTTTGAGGTGCTTCCCCAGGCGTCGTGCGCCGTCGAGGGCACCGAGGTTGGGGCCATCGCCTTCTACTTCCCGCCGGCCACCGACGGGTCGCGCGGCGGCACGTTCTTCGTCAACACCTCCGACCCCTCAGCGTGGGGCCGGTTCGAGCTCGAGGCGATGGCCTTCCACGAGGGCGTGCCCGGCCACCACCTGCAGCTCGCGATCGCGGACGAGCTGCCCGCGTCGGTCCCAAAGCTGCTCAAGTATGCCGACAACTCGGCGTACTGCGAGGGGTGGGGGCTTTACTCCGAGCGGCTGGCCGACGAGATGGGCCTCTACTCCTCCGCAATCGATCGGATGGGCATGTTCAGCGCCGACTCGCTGCGCGCGTGCCGGCTCGTCGTCGACACCGGCCTGCACGCCTTCGGCTGGAGCCGCCGGCGGGCGATCGACTTCATGGTCGCCAACTCACCGCTCACCGAGGGCATCTGCCGCCCGGAGATCGACCGCTACGTCTGCAACCCGGGTCAGGCCACGTCATACATGATCGGCCGCCTGGAGATCCAGCGGATCCGCGCCGAGGCCGAGCAGCGGCAGGGCGACCGTTTCGACGTGCGGGCCTTCCACTCCGCCGTCCTCGACAACGGTGCGCTCCCGCTCGACGTCCTGGACCGCGTGGTGGCCGCGCGGTTGCCGTCGCTAGCCCCGCCCACCTAAGAGAAAAGCCACTATCGGGCCCGCAACGCCGACGCAACGCCGCACCGCTGGGGCCCAACTCGAGCTATCGCTATCGCTGCGCTGGGCAAGGTTGGCAGACCTCCTCAAGCACGGATTGTCGTGGCAGTCGTCGCATCCAAGCGAGCCACGAACTCTTCGAGATCCTTGGTGCGGATGCGCCGGCAGCATCGACCTTGACTGCCCGGAGCGCCCCGGAAGAGATGAGTTCGTAGAGCTTGGCGCGGCTGACCCCAACCTGGGCTGCGGCTTCGGGGACCTTGATGAGGAGCGCGTCCATGTCCTTCTCCTGTGCATCTTTGGAGGTGCCACTTCAGCTCCCGAAAGGACAGGCAGCGGCCGTGGACGCGTTCGGACATCCGTGATCGACGAGCGCTGAACCCGCCGAGATCGCGTGAGCGCAGTTGCCCCACCACCGTGCTCACCGAGTCTCAAGTGATGAGAACGAGGGCCTCACCAGCTGGCTCACGAGTCCCGAAGAGGTGAGTGAGTTACCGCGTCCACCGCTTGACTTCGACTGAAGGGGCGGACCTCTGGGGCGTTTGGCCCAATTCTGTCGACCATATCTGCGGTCCTTATGAAGTCGAGGATGCCGAAAGCACTGTCACGGTTTCCTGCGACCGTGCCGCCGACCTGCGGCTCTTTGTCAGAGACAGCTAGCGCGTACAGGGCTGGTAGTTGGGTTGTCCCGTCTGCAGGTACATGCGGAGCCCACGAGGATGCCTCCTCCAAGGCCTGTACGTCGGGCGAACCCTACATATGCGCGAAGTGACCGAGGCCGCATGACCGGCCTGTGACCGGTACGTACCACGCTGACGTACATGCCGAGGGAGCCATATTCTCAACCCGTGGAGATCGGGGTGCTCGGGCCGCTCAGGATCCGGGGCTGCGCACGGTGAGATCAAGCTGCGGGGGCTGCGGGAACGGCTGCTTGCGGCGCACCTCGTGGTCGCCGACGGGAGAACGGTCAGCACTTCCGCGCTCATCGACGGGCTGTGGGGGGACGACCCGCCGCGTACGGCCGGCAAGTCACTGCAGAACGTCGTGCTGCGGGTGCGCAAGGCACTGGGGAAGAGCGCGACCTGCTGGTGACCGAACCGACGGGGTACCGGCTCACGATCGACCGAGTGCAGGTCGACGCTCAGCAGTTCGAGAGCCTGTCGCGAGCCGGCGCGCTCGCGGGAGGCGCTGGAACTGTGGAGAGGGCCGGCGTACGACGGGCTCGACGCCGCTCCGGTCATCGCGGCCGAGGCGCGGCGGCTGGAAGAGCTCAGGGCCGCGGCGCTCGAGGCGCGCGTCGAGGAGGAGCTCGACCAGGCACCGGGCCCTGGCACCATCGCGCGGCTGGAGGGGCTGGTCGGGCGGTACCCCACCCGAGAACGGCTGTGGGGCCTGCTGATGACCGCGCTCTACCGGCAGGGGCGGCAGGCGGATGCGCTGGCGGCGTACGAACGGGCCCGCGCAACGCTTGAGGCCGACCTCGGGCTCGACCCCGGGCCGGAGCTGCGCGCCCTGCAGGCACGCGTGCTGACCCAGGACCCTGCCCTCGACGCGCGACCACCACGGCTCACGCTGCCGACCGAGCTGACGCCGGACCCTGGACCGCTCGTCGGCCGCGACCGGGAGCTCGCGGTCCTCCGCCAGGCGTGGGCCCGAGCGCACACGAGCCACGAGGACATCGTCATCCGCGGACCCGTCGGCGCGGGCGCACACCGACTCGTCGCCACGTTCGCCGACGCGGTCGCGCATGAGGCGGGAAGAATTGCCTACCTCGGCCCGCACGGCACCGGGGAAGGACACGGAGGCATCCGCAGCGGCCCAAGCCTCGTCATCATGACCCGTGGAGCAACCCACCGGACAGACGCCCCCAGCCGAGGCCTCACAGTCATGCTCGCAGGCCCAGACACGGCCGTCCGTCAACAAGCAATCACCCTCGACCTGCACCCCCTCACGCGGGACCAGACGACAACCCTCGTCCGTAGCGTCCTCCCGGAGACCACCACCGACGACGTCGCCGACCACGTCTTCGCAGTCTCGGGAGGCTGGCCGGGCCCTGCCATCGCCGCGGCCGTCTCCTACGTTCGCGAGCGGGCGACGGCGGTAGTGGCTACGGCGTCGACAACGGCCGACACCGCAGCCGCGACGCTCAACGATGCGCGCGCCGCCATGGCCGACGGCGTGCTCGACCTTCGTGCGGTCACCGCGACGCCGCTCGACCCCGACCGCTGCCCGTGGCCGGGGCTGGCGGCGTACACCCAGGACGACGGGCCGTGGTTCGCCGGCCGCGAGCGCCTGGTCGCCGAGCTCGCGGCGCGGATGGCCGGCGCGCACTGCGTGACCGTGGTCGGCTCGTCCGGCAGCGGCAAGTCCTCGGTGGTCCACGCGGGGCTGCTCGCCGGGCTGGCCGACGGGCTGCTGCCGGGCAGCGCCGGCTGGGACCTGCTCTCCCTGCGGCCCGGGGCGCACCCGGTCGCCGAGCTGGCTCGCGTCGTGCTCGGGGCGCGGCGTCCCGACGTCGGCGACGTCCTCGAACGCCTCGTCCGCTCCGGCGACGACACCGCCGGCCGCACGGTGCTGGTCGTCGACCAGCTCGAGGAGGTGTGGACCGCGTGCGCCGACGAGGCCGAGCGCACCGCCTTTCTCGACGCGCTTGCGGGCCTGGTCGTCGACATTGCTTCGCCGGTGGTCCTCGTCCTCGTCGTGCGTGCCGACTTCCTCGACCGCCTCGCCGATCAGCCGACGCTCGCGGCCGCCGCGCGCGACAACACCGTGCTGGTCGGGACGCCGACTCCTGACGACGTACGCCGCGCGGTCACCACGCCCGCGACCAGGGCAGGGCTCATCCTCGACGACGGCCTCCTCGACGCGGTCGTCGCCGACGCGGGCGCCGAGCCGGGGCTGCTGCCGCTGCTGTCGACGTCGCTGCGCAGGCTGTGGGAGCAGCGCGACGGCAGGCGGCTGACCCTGGCGGCGTACGTCGCCAGCGACGGGCTGCGCGGCGCGATCGCCCACCTGGCCGAGTCGGAGCACGCGCGCCTCGACGCCGACGGCCAGCGCGACGTCCGCTCGCTGCTGCTCCGGCTGGCCGGTCCCGGCGAGGGCGACGCCGTGACCCGTCGACGCGTACCTCGCACCGAGCTAGCCGCACTGCCGCACGACCCCGCGCCGGTCGTCGAGCAGCTCGCGCAGGCCCGGCTGCTCACCGTCTCGAACACCCACGTCGAGGTGGCACACGAGGCCCTGTTCCGCGAGTGGCCGCGGCTGCGAGCGTGGCTCGTGGAGGACCGCGCGGCCCGCGACGTCGAGCGCCGGCTGGCGGTCGCGACCACCGAGTGGCGCGACCAGCAGAGAGACCCGGCCCTGCTGTGGCGCGGCGCCCGGCTCGAGGCAGGACTCGAGGCGGCAGCCGACCGACCCACCGAGGTCACGGCCGACGAGCGGGCGTTCCTCGACGCCGGCCAGGAGGCCGTCGAGAGCGGCCGCCGGGCGACGGAGCGGCAGAACCGCCGCCTCCGTGCGCTGCTGGTCTCCGCCGTCGCGCTGATGCTCGTCGCGACCACCGCCGGTGCGCTGGCGCTCCGGTCACGCGACCGCGAGGCGCAGGCTGCCGAGAACGCGGAGGCCGCCGCCACCACCGCGGACGCGCGTCGCCTGGCCGCGTCGGCGCTCACGGTCGAGCAGCCGGACCTGGCCCTGCTGACCGCGGTCGAGGCCACCCGGCTCGAGCCGAGCCCCGAGACCTACGGCGCCGTGCTGACGCTGCTGGCCCGCCAGCCCGACGTGGTCACCCGCGTCCGCGCGACGGACCGTTTCGTCACGGCCACGGCTGCTCCGGACGGCAGCATCGTCTACCTCGGCGAGTTCGCGCCCGAGATCCGCGCCGTCGACGCCGAGACCGGCGAGGAGCGGTGGCGGCGCGACGACGCCGGTGGACTGGTCAGCTGGCTGGCGATGTCACCGGACGGGCGCACGCTGGCCGCGCTGGTCCTGCCGACGACGCCCGACGCGACCGAGGACGAGGACGTGGTCCTCTTCCTCGACGCGGCCACCGGCACGGAGACAGCCCGCTTCGGCGTGACGGACCTCAACGCCTTCACCGGCGGTGACGACCCGACCCTCTGGCAGACGATCGGCTGGACCGACGCGGGCCGGCTGCTCGTCGCGACGGACGTCGCGGTGGTGACCGTCGACCGCCGAGGCCGCGCGACCCGCAGCGAGCCGTGGGGACGGCCCGTCGCGGACACCTCGACGTTCGTCGTCTGGCCGGACGGCCGCTTCAGCACCGGACCGTCGCCGGGCATGGGAGGGACCCGGCCCGCGGAGACCGTCGTCGCCGTCGACCCGAGCAGCCGCAGGGTGGCGGCGATGAGGCCCACCGAGTCCGGGTCCGAGCTCGTGATGCTCGACGCCGACTCCCTCAGGCCGGTGTCGACGGCCTGGCCGCTCGGCAGCGCGGTGCAGGCCGCTCGGTTCTCGCCCGACGGCCGGCGGCTCCTGATCGGGGTGGGCGAGCGGGTGGAGGTGCGGGACGGCCGCACGGCGGCCCCGGTAGCCGTACTTCCGGGCCACAGCGGGATGGTCAACTCAGCCGTCTTCGCCGGCACGCGCCACGACCTCGCCTGGACCGCCGGGCTGGACGGTACCGCCGTCGCCTTCGACCTCAGCGGGCGCCGCGGGGTCCTCGCCACGCGGTCCACGCCCGACATTCCATGGGCGGGCGAGGTCGCCGCGGACGCCGATACGGCAATCTGGACCGACCGCAGCGACGTCGCCGTCAACACGGCGTACCTCATGCGCGACGGCGACCGTCGCGGCCGGCGCCTCGCCGCTGACCGGGCTCGACGGCTGCCTCTGCGAGGCGACCTCTTCCGACCTCACCGCCGACGGGGCGCTGGCCCTGGCCGGCGTCAAGGCCTACACCGAGGGCTTCGCCGGCGAGGTGCCCGATCGCGGGTACGTCGTCGCCTGGGACACCGCGACCCGGGAGGTACGCGGGATCGTCGAGACGCCGTGGCCCGTGTACGCCGTGGACAGCGCACCTACTGGAGACCTCGCCGTCGTGCTGGGCGCGGGCGGCTGGGGCGTCCTCGACCTCCGCAGCCTCGAGCTGGCCGCCACCAAGGAGCTCGACCCTTGGGCCCGGTCCGGCTTCGGCACGTCGCTCGTCGAGGTCGCTCCGGACGGAGGTACGGCGGCGCTGCTGGTGGGCCCTGAGGTGCTGCTGGTCGATCCCGACGACGGGACGTTGCTGCAGTCGGGCGACCGTCGAGCCGGACCCGGCGCAGTATGCGCAGTCGGCCGCCTGGACGCCCGACGGCACGGAGATCGCTGTCGGCACCACGGGCGGCTGGTTCACCGTCCTCGACGGCCGCACCCTGGCAACTCGCGTGCCGCGCCGCCAGGTGACGCCGAGCGTGCTGACCGACGTCGAGGTAAGCCCCGACGGCAACACGGCCGCAACCCTCGGGCCGCAGGGCGACGCCATGCTGTGGGACACCGCCGCCTGGCGGCCCTACGGCGAACCGTTCCTCGACGAGCGCGCCCCCGGGTTCCTCGGCTTCTCGCCCGACTCGACCCGACTGCGCGTGCGGACCTCCGACGGGCAGGTCTCTGAGCTCGACGTCCGGCCCGACGCCTGGATCGCGGCCGCCTGTGCGGCGGCGGCGCGCGACCTCACCGCCGAGGAGTCGGCCGTGGTCCGACCGGGGCACCCGTCCGCTCGACGTGTGACCGCCCCGAGACCTGGGAGTGACCGGCTGCGCCGAGTCTCGTCGTACGAGAGCGGCATCCGGGCCGTTCCGGACGGAGGGAAACCAATGAGCACCAAGACCGTTCGCACGACCGTCACACTCACCGCCCTGGCCACCTTGGGCGCCGGCCTGTTGGCGGCCATGCCACCCACGGCCGGAGCCGTGGCCGGCGCCGAGCCGCTCGGCCCGAACACCATCGCCTTCGGCTCGCTGCGCGACGGCAACGACGACGTCTACGTGATGGACATCGACGGTTCGTACGTGCGCCGGCTGACCAACGGCCATGAGATCGACGCCGCGCCGGCCCCGTCGCCGGACCGTCGGTCGATCGCCTTCGCCTCGGACCGCTCGGGCCAGATGCAGATCCACGTGATGGCCGCCGACGGAAGCGGCGTGCAGAACCTGAGCAACAGCGCGTCGTCCGACTACTACCCGGCCTGGACGCCCGACGGGCAGCGGATCCTCTTCCAGCGGCAGACCGCATCGACCGGCCTCGACATCTGGGTGATGGACGCCGACGGCTCCGACCAGCAACGCCTGACAAGCTTGCCCGCCAACGAGGTGGGCGCGTCGGTCTCGCCCGATGGGTTCACCGTCGTCTTCACCGGCAACAACGGCGGCAACCGTGACGTCTGGACCGTGCCGTTGGCCGGGGGCACGCCGGTCAACATCACCGCCGGTACGTGCATCGCGGGTTCCGACCCGTGCCAGCTGGCCACGGACTTCCAGCCGGCGTGGACCCCTGAGGGCCGCATCGTGCTCTACAGCGACCGAACCGGTGGGGCGGGAATCTGGACGATTGCCGCCGACGGCACCGACGCGCGCCTCGCCATCGACCTCGGCGACGCCGGGGTCAGCACCCCCTCGGTCTCGCCGAACGGCAAGTGGATCGCCTTTGTCACCGATGTGCTCGACCCGGGCAACGTGCGCAACGTCTACACCGTGCGTCGCGACGGGACTCACCTGCGCCGGCTCACCACGTCCGACGACATCCTGCCGAGGTTCGCGCCGGCTCGCTGACACTGCCCCGGCCTTCTCGGGCGCGACGTCGTCCGAGGCGGAGATGGCAACGACGAGCTCGACGGGGCGGCACCTCCGCCACGAAGCAAGACGCCCCCCGGGACCACTGGAACCGGCTCTATGGCGACGGTGGCGGCGCCGACGTCTGTCACTACGGTCCCGGGCTGGATCTGCAGATGACGAACTACCGAGACACGTCCTGCGAGTTCCGTGACACCGGGCTCAGCGACGTCGGCGAGGGTTGGCGGAACGGATCGGCGGTCCGGCTCGACCGCGTCCAGAACGACGGGGCCTATCCGGGCTGACCTCTGAGCCGTTCCGTTGGATCACGGCGCCTTGGTGGTGATCTGGACCGAGTTCGCCAGCGGGGACGACCTGTAGCTCCGGCCACGCCAATCTCGGCCGGCTCGGTACAGGGTGCACGCGAGGGACACCGCACCCGTTGTTGTCCGCGATCCTGGTCACCGCGGGGCCCGTGATGGTCCTCCGACCTCGCATCCCCTGCACCGGGACCTTCGCCGCGGCTATTCGGGGCCTGCCTTGTTGACCGAAAGGGGCGACCGAGCAGAACCACGCGATGAAAATGTCCGCGAGGTCTCCCGCCAGGCGAGACCGTCCATGACACAAGGGCGGTCCCCCGGAGGGTGCGACGAGCGTCTCTGCCGGGGGTAAACGCGGACCTCTGGGGCGATAACCCAAAATCGCTCTGACCGGATCTGCGGTCATTCTGCGGTCGAAGATGACAAAAGCACTGTCACGGTTCTCTGTGACAGTGCCTCTGACCTGCGGAAACTTGTAGCGGGGGCAGTGTCCTGGTTCAGGACATAGGAAACCCATGTCTCAAGACATAGGAAACCGAGTCGTCGGTTCGATGCTCGGTCATGTCGAAAGCCAGGCTGGTCATCACCGCCGTGATCGTCGAGGGCCGCACCCAGGCCGAGGTCGCCGCGACCTACGGCGTCTCCAAGGGCTGGGTCTCCAAGCTGATCGCCCGCTACCGCGCCGAGGGCGAGGCCGCCTTCGAGCCCCGATCCCGACGACCCAAGACCTCACCGGCCGCGCTGGACGAATCGGTCGTCGCAGCTGATCCTCGAGCTACGCCGCAAGCCTCACCACCGCCGGCCTGGACGCCGGCCCCGACACCATCGCCTGGCATCTCGCCCAGCACCACCAGATCGTGGTCTCCCGATCGACCATCAGCCGCCACCTGGCTCGGGCGGGACTGGTCGTCCCCGAGCCGAGGAAACGACCCAAGTCCTCCTACGTCCGCTTCGAAGCCGCCATGCCGAACCAGACCTGGCAGTCCGACTTCACCCACTACCGGCTCACGACACCGGTACCCGACGTGGAGATCATCAGCTGGCTCGACGACTGCACCCGCTACGCCCTCCACGTCAGCGCACACCAGCGGGTCACCGGCCCGATCGTCACCGCAACATTCCGCCAAGCCCTCGCCCAGCATGGGATCCCCGCCTCGACCCTGACCGACAACGGCATGGTCTACACCGTCCGCCTCGCCGGCGGCCGCGGCGGCCGCAACACCTTCGAGAACGAGCTGCGACGCCTCCACGTGGTCCAGAAGAACTCCCGCCCCAACCACCCCACCACCTGCGGCAAGGTCGAGACGATTCCAGCAGACCATGAAGAAGTGGCTGCGCGCCCAACCCGTCCAGCCCGCCACGATCGCCGAGCTGCAGATCCTCCTCGAGGTCTTCGCCGACGAGTACAACCACCGCCGACCGCACCGCTCCCTGCCCCACCGAGCCACCCCAGCCGCCCGCTACAACACCCTGCCCAAAGCCCTGCCCAGGCGAGTCCCGCGACCCCGACACCCACGACCGAGTCCGCTACGACCGCGTCGACAAAGCCGGATCCGTCACCCTGCGCCACAACGGCCGGCTGCACCACATCGGCATCGGCCGAACCCACACCGGAACCTGCGTCATCCTGCTCGTCCAGGACCTCCACATCCGGGTCGTCAACGCCATCACCGGCGAACTCCTCCGCGACCTGATCCTCAACCCACACCTCGACTACCAACCCACCGGAGCCCCCAAAGGACCCACCCGGAAATGACAAACAGCCGGACCCAGTTGCAGGTCCGGCTGTTGCCGATGTCCTGAGACATCACATTGTAGCGGGGGCAGGATTTGAACCTGCGACCTCTGGGTTATGAGCCCAGCGAGCTACCGAACTGCTCCACCCCGCGTCGGTGAACCCAACGTTACTCGACGGCTGGGGGCGGGCCAATCGAGCTCCGGGACCTCAGTCGCCGAGGCGCTGCTCCATCGTCGCGGTGATCGTCGCGGCGATCTCGGGGTGCTCGGCCTCGAGCCGGCGGAACTCGAAGTCCGTCATCGCGATCACCGTCAGGGGCGTCGTCGCGCGGACGGTGGCGGTGCGGCGCGTGTGCTCGACGATGGCGATGTCGCCGAACCAGTCGCCGGGTCCCATGGCCCGCAGGGCCTGGCCGTCGGCGACCGCCTCGGCCTCACCGGACTCGATGACGAAGAACGCCGCCGCCAGGCCGCCCTGGTTGAAGACCGGGTGGCCGGGCTCCACGTGCCGCGCCTCACAGAAGGGGGCGAACTCCTCGGCGTCCTGGCGGGTCAGCGTCGCGAACAGGGGCTGCGCCAGGATCCGGTCGGCGTCGATGCCGGTACTCATGCGCCGGATCGTAGCGCGACGGGGCCGGTCAGCAGGTCGGCGTCGTCGTACCGGCACCTGGTCTCGACAGGCTCGACCAACGTGAGCCACCGGGATGGTCTCGACAGGCTCGACCAACGAAGGAGGCCGCTCGACCAACGAAGGAGGCCGCTCGACCAACGAAAGAACCGGTCAGCCGCTCGGCGTCTCCGTGGCCGACGGCGTCTCGGTCGAGGACGGTTCCGCGGTGCCGCCGGCCTTGCGTTCCAGGAGGCGGAGGGCGCGGTCGACGTAGGTGCGGGCCTCCTCCAGGGCCTCGGCCCAGCCGGCGGTGTCGCCGGCGGCCTGGAGCCGGTCTGCCTTCTCGTAGGAGTCGGAGGCGAGGCCCAGGAGGCGGCGGGCCTCCTTGGGCAGGGTGCCGGACGGCGTCTCGGGGGTGGTCGGCGTTCCCGGGTCGGTCGGGGTGGTGGGCGTGTCAGAGGGCGCCCCGCCGAGCACGTCGACGATCGCCTCGTCGAGGGTCTTGCCGATGCCCACCTGGTCGCCGTAGGAGACCAGCACGAACTGCAGCGCGAGCGGCGAGGACGAGTCGCGGGCGGCGTACAGCGGCTGGACGTACATCAGCCCGTTGCCCACCGGCAGCGCCAGCAGGTTGCCGTACGTCGTCTGGATCGACCCGTTGGTGAACTTGAAGACCTCGTCGCGGACGCCCTGGTCCGAGCTGATCTGGTTGGCCGCCAGCCGGGGGCCGTTGGTGGCCTCGTTGGGCAGCTGGAACACCTGGATCCGGCCGAAGTTCTCCTCGTCGGTCGCGTCGCTGTCCACCGACATGTAGGCGGCCAGGGAGTTCTTGTTGCGCGGCACGTAGACCGACGTCAGCGAGAACACCTGCTCGGGCGGCGTGGTCGCGGTGGTCGCGCCGTCCTCCTCCTCGGGGGCCTTGTTCACGAAGAGCCGGTACGGCGGCTGCTTGCTGCTGGGCGCGTTCGGGTCCGGCCGGCACCTCCCAGCGGGAGTTGTCCTCGTAGAAGTCCTTGGCGTCGGTGACGTGGTAGCGCGCGAACTGGTAGCGCTGCACCTTGAACAGGTCCTCGGGGTAGCGCAGGTGGCTCAGCAGCGACTCGGGGATCTCGCGAGCGGTCCTTGACCACGCCCGGGAACGCCGAGCGCCAGGCCTTGAGGATCGGGTCCTGCTCGTCCCACGCGTAGAGCATGACCGTGCCGTCGTAGGCGTCGACGGTCGCCTTGACCGCGCTGCGCATGTAGTTGATCTCGTCGGTCGGCAGCGTCTGCGAAGCCGGTGTTCGTGGCCAGCGAGTCGTCGGTCATCGTCGTCGAACGACGCGCGCTGGGCCTGGCGGGTACTGGTCGGTGGTCGTGTAGCCGTCGAGGATCCACTGGATCTGCCCGTCGACCACGGCCGGGTAGGGGTCGCTGTCGACGGTCAGCCAGGGCGCGACCTTCTTGACCATGTCGCCGGGGTTGCGGTCGTAGAGGATCTTGCTGTTGGAGTTGACCCGCTCGGACAGCACCAGGTTGGGCTCGCCGAACTTCACGGCGTACAGCACCTGGCGGAACAGCGAGCCGATGCCCACTCCCCCGGCGCCGTCGTACGTCGTGGTCGCCTCGCCGGCGTCCTCGAGCGTGCCGCTCGGCAGGTCGAGCTCGACGTCGCGAGCCGCCGGTGCCCTTGCCGACGATCGAGTAGTCGGGGCTCTTCTCGCCGTAGTAGACGCGGGTCTCGTAGTCGTCCGTCGACAGGTTCGTCAGCGGCCCGGTCCTCGGCGTCCTGACCCTCGGCCCACTGCACGTCCGTGGCCTGCGGCGAGGTTGTCCTCGGGCCGCTGGTTCGCGTACGCCGCGATCATCCCGTTGCCGTGCGTGTAGACGGTGTGCAGGTTGGACCAGTTGCTGCTGGCCGGGTCGAGGCCGCTCTGGTCGAGCTCGCGGACGCCGAGCACCAGCGCCCGGTCGACGTCGTTGATCGTGTAGCGGTCGACGTCGAGCACGTTCGCCACCGAGTAGTACGCCCGCACCTGCTGGTCCTGCTGGAAGCTCTGGTTGCACCAGCTTGGGGTCCACCAGCGGCGTGGACGCGGTGCCCGCGTCGAGCACGCTCTGCTGGTCGGGGTTGATGATCGGGCTGCTGGTGTAGTCCTTCACCTCGATGTCGGCGAGGTCGTACGCCGCCCGGGTCGCCTCGATGTTGGCCCCGATGTACGGCGCCTCCTTGTCGGCCTCGGTCGGGTCGACGGAGAACTGCTGGACCACGCCCGGCCAGATCATCCCGATCAGGATCGAGGACAGCACCAGCATCGCCAGGCCCATCGCCGAGAGCAGCCAGGTGCGCCGCCACACGTTGACGAAGAACAGCACCGCGCAGATGATCGCGATGCCGGTGAGGATGCCGCGGGCCGGCAGCACGGCGTTCTGGTCGGCGTAGTTCATGCCGGTGATCAGCGAGCCGGACTCGTTGAGCAGGTCGAAGCGGTCCAGCCAGTAGTCGCCGGCCTTGGCCAGCACGAAGATCGCCCAGCAGCACCGAGAACTGCGCCTGCGCCGCCGGCGAGAGCCGGTCGTGCGGCGCCTGGAGCCGGATCCCGCCGAACAGGTAGTGCACCGCGGCGGAGGCGATCAGCGCGACCACGGTGACCGCCATCACGAAGTCGACCATGAAGTGCAGCCACGGCAGGTCGAAGACGTAGAAGCCGATGTCGCGGCCGAAGTAGGGGTCGTCGGTGCCGAAGGACCCGCCGTTGCGCCACATCAGGAAGTTGCGCCACTGGCCGGACGCCGACGCGCCGGCGAAGACGCCGATCAGCACGCTGGTGCCGGCCATCAGCCAGGTGCGCACCGGCTGCACGACGTCGCGGTAGCGGTCCAGGCCGTTCTGCTCCGGCGTGGACGGACGGAAGAGCGGCCGCATCCGGTAGGCGATGAGCATGTTCGCGCCCACGGCGAGCGCCATCAGCGCCCCGAAGACCAGGAACAGGCCGATCCGGGTCCACAGCAGCGTGCTGAAGACGGACTGGTAGCCCAGGGAGGCGAACCACAGCCGCTGGGTCCAGAACGTCGCGAACGCGGTCAGACCGACGAACCCGACCAGCAGCACCACGGCCGTGATGACCAGCGCCCGCGACCGGCTGCGTCTTCTCCGAGCGCGGCTGCTCGTTGCGCGGGTCGTCGTCGAACAGGTCGCTCATGGGGTGCTCTCTTCGTCCAGGGTCGTGCGCAACAGCTCGAGCAGCCCGGGCACCAGGTCGGTGCCGGCCACCACGGACAGGTCGTCGTCGTGCTCGCGCAGGCGCAGGGCGCAGTACGTCGCGCCGGCGCGCGTCACGCCCGCGACGATCCGCACGTCCTGCCGGTCCGGGTGGTCCCGGGCGAACTCGTGGGCGGCCTCGACGTCGTCGGGCAGCTCGCCGTCGACGGCCGGGGGCAGCACCAGCCGCTCGACCACGGCGGCGCAGCCGCTGACGCTGTCGGGCCACACGATCGTCTCCAGGGTCCGCTCGAGCACGTCGCCGGGCCCGAGCTGGTCCTGCTCGATCGGGGTCAGGGAACCCTCGGCCGAGGCGTCGTCCAGCCCCATCGCGGCGGCCAGCGCGGGCTCGTGGACCACCAGCCGCTGGGTGTCCACCAGCGCGTAGAGCCGGGCCGGCTGGTCCCAGCCGCCGGCGGCGGAGTGGGACTCGATCTCGAGGACGGCGGCCGCGAGCGCGGGGTCGAGGTCCATCACCGGCTCGCTCCGGCGGTCGCGTCGGCCGACGGCGTACACGTGGGAAGGGAGGCGTCGGGGTTCTTCACCCAGGCCTCGATCGACGTCACGGCGTCGTGCATGGTGTCGGCCCGGACCAGCCGCATGTCCTCGTTGGGGGCGCCGAGCGCGTCGTCGCAGTTGTCCGGCGGCACCAGGAAGAGCTTGGCGCCGGCGTCGCGGGCCGAGACGATCTTCTGCTGGATGCCGCCGATCGGCCCGACGCTGCCGTCGTCCTGGATGGTGCCGGTGCCGGCCACGATCTCGTCGCCGGTGAGCGAGCCCGGGGTGAGGGTGTCGAAGATCGCCAGCGAGAACATCAGCCCGGCGCTCGGCCCGCCGATGTTGGGGTCGATGTTGACGTGCACGTCGAAGGGGAACGTGAAGCCCGGGCCCGGGACGATGCCCACGCGGGGCACGCCGTCCTCGTTGCGCGGGGGTGATCGACACGTCCAGCGGCTTGCCGTCGCGCTCGATCGTGAAGGTCAGCGGCTTGCCGGGCGTGGCGGCGCGGACCGCGGTGCCGACGTCCTCGGCCGCGGCGATCGGGGTGCCGCCCACGTCGACCAGCACGTCGCCGACCTTGAGCCCGCCGTCGGCCGGGGTGCCCTTCGCGACGTTCTGGATCTTGATGACCGGCTTCGGGTCGTAGCCGAGCTCGCGCAGCGCGACCGCGGTCGCCTCGTCCTGCGACGAGGTCATCTGCACGGCCGACTCGAGCTCGGAGTCCGCGGCGGTCTCCTCGGGCTGGTAGACGACGTCGTAGGGGTAGACCGCGTCGTCCTTGCTCAGCCAGGCCTTCATCACCTCGAAGAGGTTGATCCGGGCGCCGGGCTGGCTGACGTAGACCGTGGTCATCCGCAGCTCACCGTCGTCGCGGAAGGTCTTGTGCCCGGTCACCTGGATGATCTCCTGGTCCTGCTCCTGGCCGAGCACGTCGACGGTCAGGCCGGGCTGGTAGGTGACGTACGGCAGGGGCAGCCACAACGCGGCCACCCACAGGGCAAGGATCAAGGGCACGGCAAGAATGCCGGCCAGCATGCGCTGGCTCATTCAAGCGTGCCCTCGGTCATGGCAAGAGTTTCGCATCCATGGCCAAGTTCTCAGGTAGCGGGGAAGTTCTCAGGTTCACCGGGCTACGAGGGACGCCGCGTACGCCGCACCGCGATGCCGGTGCTCCGGTCGCGGGTGGGCACCGGCGGGACCGTGCGACGGCCCGGGTGCTCGCGGCCCAGGGCGGCCGCGAGGCGGGGCACCGCGACCTCCTGGTCGACCTCGCCGCGGCCGTCGCGACCCAGCCACGACACCCACAGCATCGCCAGCACGGTCACCACCGCGGCGGGCACGAGCCAGAGCAGGATCTCCACCCGGTCAGGGTAGGGAGACGGACGCGGCTCCGTCGGCAGGCGCGCGGTCGCGTGGTCTCGACAAGCTCGACCACCGAGAGGTCGCGTGGTCTCGACAGCTCGACCACCAGAGGTCGCGTGGTCTCGACAAGCTCGACCACCGAGGTCGCGTGGTCTCGACAAGCTCGACCACCGGACGTCGCAGCTGCCCGACGCGTGGCTCGAAAGCTGACTCGTGGTCGACTGTCGAGACCACGGCCCGGCTACGGCGAGCCGACCCACTCCTCGGTGCCGTCGGCGAAGAGCTGGTGCTTCCAGATCGGCACCTCGGCCTTGAGCGTGTCGATCAGCGCCCGCGAGGCGTCGAAGGCCTGGCCGCGGTGGGCGGCGGTGGTGGCCACCACGACGGCGACGTCGCCGATCGCGAGGGTGCCGACCCGGTGGACGGCGGCGACGCCGTGCACGTCGTACTCCTCGGCGATGCGCTCGCAGACCTCGCCGCAGCCGGTCGGCGGCGCTGGGGTGCGCGGAGTACTCCAGGCCGGTCGACGTCCCGGCCCCCGTCGTGGTCGCGGACCCGGCCCACGAACAGCGTGAGCCCGCCGGCGGCCTCGTCGTCGAGGGCGGCCGAGGACCTCGGCCACGTCGAGCGGTGTCTCGCGCAGCCCGGTGAGGCGCACGGCGTCGGAACTCGTCACGGCCCGACCCTAACGGCCCGCGCGACCGGTTGGCCGGACGCGTAGTTTGGAGCCATGAGCGACAACTCGGGCATCGAGCCCGACGAGAACCCCGACGAGGGACCAGAACCCCTTCAAGGGCACGCCCTTCGAGGCGCTCTTCGGCGGCGGGATGCCCGACCTCGGCGCGCTCTTCGGTGGTGCCGGCGCGGCCGGTGCCGGCGGCACCGGTGGCCCGGGCTCCGGCGGGATGCCCGACCTCAACGCGCTCTTCACCCAGATCCAGTCGCTGATGAAGCCGCACGACGGCCCGGTCAACTGGGACCTCGCCCTCGACATGGCCCGCAAGCAGGCGGCCGCCTCCCCCGACCCCAGCGTCACCCAGAAGCAGAAGGACGAGGTCGCCGACGCCGTGCGCCTCGCCGACCACTGGCTCGACGACGACCACCGCGTTCCCGTCCGGCGTCTCCTCGACCGCCGCGTGGTCGCGCGCCGAGTGGATCGTCGGCACGACCGACGTCTGGAAGGTCCTCGTCGAGCCGATCGCCGCTCAGGGCTCCGTCGGCCCTGGGCGACGCCCTCCCCGAGGAGGCCCGGGCGATGGCCGGGCCGCTGCTCGGCATCATCGGCAAGGCCATCGGCGCGATGGTGGCCAGCCAGGTCGGCTCCGGGCTCGGCGCCCTGGCCGGCGAGGTGCTCACCGCCTCCGACATCGGCCTGCCGCTCGGCGCCCGAGGGCAAGGCCGCGCTGGTGCCGACCAACGTCACGGCGTTCGCCGAGGGTCTCGACGTCACCGACGACGACGTGCTGCTCTACCTCGCCCTGCGCGAGGCGGCCCACCAGCGGCTGTTCGCGCACGTGCCGTGGCTGCGCGAGCACCTGATCGGCGCGGTCGCGCGACTACGCCCGCGGCATCGAGATCAACGCCGAGGGCATCCAGACCGCATCGAGGAGCAGATGCGCGGGCTCGACCCGAGCAACCCGGAGTCGATGCAGGAGCTGCTCGAGGGCGGCCTCTTCGACCTGCCAGCAGTCCCCCGCCCAGGCAGGCCGCGCTGCAGCGGCTCGAGGTCACCCTCGCCCTGGTCGAGGGCTGGGTCGACGAGGTCGTCGGCCAGGCCACCGCCGAGCGGATGCCGGCCGCCGCCAAGCTGCAGGAGGCGGTCCGCCGTCGCCGGGCCGCGGGTGGTCCGGCCGAGCAGACCTTCGCCTCGCTCGTCGGGCCTCGAGCTGCGGCCGCGCCGGCTGCGCGACGCCTCGACGCTGTGGGGCTCGCTGCGCACCCGCCAGGGCGCCGAGGCCCGCGACGGCGTGTGGATGCACCCCGACCTGCTGCCCACCGCCGCCGACCTCGACGACCCGCTGGGCTTCCGCGAGGACGCCGCCGCGCCCGAGCGAGCTCAGCGAGGAGGACTTCGACGCCGCCCTGCGCGACCTGCTCGACGGCAAGCTCGGCGACGCGCCCGGACGCCGCCGCGCGACGGACGAGTGAGCCTGCACGCCGACGCGCTCGCCGTGCTGGCGGCCTGGACCGCGCCCGCCGCGGCGCAGGACGCGCTGCGCGACCGCGTACGTCGCCCACCTGCACGCGCACCCCGACGGCATGCGAGCGCGCCTGCTTCCCCGACCACCTGACCGCCGGCACCCTGGTGCTCGTCCGCGGACGGCGACCGGGTGCTGCTGAACCTGCACCGCAAGGCCCGGCGGTGGTTCGCGTTCGGCGGCCACTGCGAGCCCGGCGACGCCACGCTGGCCGGGCCGCGGCGTGCCGCGAGGCGGTCGAGGAGTCCGGGCATCGCCGACCTGCGGCTCGACCCGGTGCCCGGTCCACCTCGACGAGCACGCGGTGGCTTCTGCGACCCGCGCGGCGAGCGTGCACCACCTCGACGTCCGGTTCGTCGCCGGTCGCGCCCGCCGGCGCGGCAGCACGCGGTCAGCGACGAGTCCACTCGACGTGCGCTGGTGGCCGGTCGACGACCTGCCCGACCTCGAGGCCGGAGATGCACGAGCTGATCGCGCTGGCGCGCGCCGGCGGTCAGTCGACCTCGACGGCGCCGTCGGTCCCGTCGTCGCCCGGCGGCGCGTCGAGCTGGGCCGCGGCCGACCAGCCCGAGCAGGTAGCCCTTGCGCGCGCTCGGCCTGCGGGTAGCGGTCCACCCACGCCCAGAACCGCTCGGTCGTGGCCGGCCTCGAGCAGGTGCGCGAGCTCGTGGACCAGCACGTAGTCGACCACCCACGGGGGCATCCCCTGGAGCCGGGCCGAGAGCCGGATGGAGCGGTCACCGGGCGTGCACGACCCCCAGCGCGAGCGCTGGTTCTCGACCCAGCGCACCGACCTCGGGCGCGGCCAGGCCGCCGAGGTAGTCGTCGCTGAGCTCCGGCGCCCGCCGCAGCAGGTCGTCGTCGCTGGGCCGGCGCCGCGCCTCGGACCGCTCGAGCCGGGCCACCATGGTCTCGACCCACTCGGCCTCCTCGCTTGCGGCTCAGCGAGGCCGGGATCAGCACGACGATCCGGTCGCCGTCGCGGTACGCCGAGACGGTCCGGCGGCGCCGCTTCGAGCGGCGTACCTCCACCTCGTCGCTCGTGCCCATCGGCCAAACTATCCCGTTCGCCGCCCACGCGAGGAGGCGCTCCCGCGGCCAGGTGTTGACGATCCGGTCGGGCTCGATGCCGGCCTCCTCGGCGCGCTCGCAGCCGTAGTCGAGCAAGTCGAGCTGGCCCGGCGCGTGCGCGTCGCTGTCGATCGAGAACAGGCAGCCGATGTCGCGGGCCAGCTCGAGCAGCCGCGTGGGCGGGTCGCGGCGCTCGGGCCGGGAGTTGATCTCGACGGCGACGTCGTGCTCGACGCAGGCCTCGAAGACGGCCCGCGCGTCGAACTGCGCTGCCCGGGCGCACTGCCGCGGTTGCCGGTCACCAGCCGGCCGGTGCAGTGGCCGAGCACGTTCGTGAGCGGGTTGCGGATCGCGCCGATCATCCGCCGGGTCATCGCGCGGGCGTCCATCTTCAGCTTGGAGTGCACGCTGGCGACCCGGACGTCGAGCCGGCCGAGCAGCTCGTCGGTCTGGTCGAGCGCCGCCGTCGTCGAGGATGTCGACCTCGATGCCCTTGAGCAGCGTGAAGCCGAGCCGCCGAGGTGGCTCGTTGACCGCGTCGACGACGTCGAGCTGGCGGGCCAGCCGCTCGGCGCTGAGCCCGTGGGCGACGGTCAGCCGCGGCGAGTGGTCGGTGAGCACGAGGTAGTCGTGGCCGAGCTCGATCGGCGGTGAACGCCATCTCCTCGATCGGCGAGCCGCCGTCGGACCAGTCCGAGTGGGAGTGCAGGTCGCCGCGCAGCGCGGCCCGCAGCTCGCGGCCGCCGGGGGTCAGCGGACCGACGTGCTCGCGCCTCGAGCTTCGCGAGCCGCTCGGGCACCTCGCCGCGCACGGCCGCCGCGATCACCTTGCGCCGAGCTGGCGCCGATCCCGGGCAGGTCGGTGAGGCGCCGTCCTCGGCCACCAGCCGGGCGACCTCGTCGGCGGGCAGCGGCAGGATCGCGGCGGCGGCCTTGCGGAACGCCTTGCACCTTGTAGGTGTCCTCGCGGCCCCGCTCCAGCAGGAAGGCGATCCGGCGCAGCGCGGCGACCGGACCCAGCACCGCCGCGTCCTCGCTCATGCGCCCATCATGCCCAAGCGTCGGTGCGGACGAGCGAAGAGGCTCCGCCCGGCCGCGCGACACTTGCCTTCCCCTTGCGAGTGTCGAACGACGCGGGCCGGAGCCTCGACGCGGCCGACGCTAGGAGGCCGAGGTGGCCCCGGTCAACGCCGCGGGCGCAGTCGGGGTCGCGGCCTGTGGACAACCTGGGGAGAAACCTGGGGACAACTGGGCCCAGGGCGGTTCCGCCTGTGGAAATCGTCGGGGCGAGACCGGGTGACCTGTGGAGAGCGGGCGGCGTACGACGCGCTGACCAGCCAGGACGCCGTCCGACGCTGTGGAGGAAGACTCAGGCGCCGGTGAACGTCGGCGACCGCTTCTCCCGCGCCGCGCGGATGCCCTCCTGCAGGTCCGCGGTCGCCAGCGTGACCGGCTGGGCCAGCGCCTCCCACTGCAGGCCGGTCTCGAGGTCGCGGTGGCCGCCGTCGGCCAGGGCGAGCTTGGTCAGCCGGCTCGCGATCGGTGCGGTCGCCGCGATGCCGACCGCGGTCGCCAGCACCTCCTCGGGAACCGTCGCGGGGTCGAGCACCCGCGAGACCAGGCCGATCCGCAGCGCCTCGTCGGCGTCCACGACCCGGCCGGTGAGCAGCAGGTCCCGCGCGTGCGCCGCGCCGACGACCTCGGGCAGCAGGTAGGTCGCCGGCCATCCCGGCGTGCATGCCGAGCTTGCACGAACGGCACGCCCATCCGCGCGCCGGCGGCGGCGTACCGCAGGTCGCAGGCCAGCGCGAGGCAGAGCCCGGCGCCGATCGCGGGCCCGTTGATCGCGGCGATCGTCGGCACCTCCAGGCGCCGGATCGACAGCCAGGCCCGGTAGAACGGCAGCATCCGGTCCGCAGGTCGTCCACGGTGGCGTCGGGCTCGCTGGCGATCCACGAGGTGTTGCCGCCGGAGCAGAACGCCGAGCCCTCGCCGGTCACCACGACCACCCGCACCGACCGGTCGGCGGCCAGGCTCGTCCACCGCCGCGGCCCACGCGGCGGTCATCTCGCTCGGACATCGCGTTGCGCTGGTCGGGGTTGTCGAGGGTGCAGGATCGCCGACCCCGTCGGCGGGCCGGTCGAGGCGCAGGTGGGAGGGTGTCGCTCATGGCGCGTCGGCGGTCCGTAGCGGTGCGCCTGCGTGCGGCTCACGCCGCGTGACGTAGGGTTCGGAGCGATCTGGCGGCGTGTCGCCGCCGGATTCCGGCGGGCTTCCCCAAAGACCCCGTCGCGACGACCGAACACGATGAGGCAAGGAGGCCGTCATGGCGGAGACCTGGAGCGGCGAGTTCTACTGCGTGAAGTGCAAGGAGAAGCGCGAGGCGGAGGGCGAGGTCAGGGTCAACGACAAGGGCACCAGGATGGCGAAGGCCGTCTGCCCGGTCTGTGGCACGAACCTCAACCGGATCCTCGGCAAGGCCTGAGCTTCCACCCCCAGAGCACAACGGCGGCGCCCCTCGGGGCGCCGCCGTTTCGCATCTCCCTCGCTGGTCGAGCAACTGGTCTCGACAGGCTCGACCAACGAACACGCGCCGCTCGTTGGTCGAGCAGCTGGTCTCGACAGCGCTCGACCACGAGCCGCCGTGTCGAGCCTGCACACTCGACCACAGCGGAGGTCCCGCAGCTCGACCAACGAACAAGCGCCGCTCTCGGACGTCGAGCAACTGGTCTCGACAGGCTCGACCAACGACGGGGTCACTGCCTGTGGAGGGCGAGCCGCGCGACGGCGGGGGCTGTGCCACCGTGGGCCGATGACCGAGGGCCGGCTCCAGATCCCGATGCTGCGGCCGGGGCTGCGGGTGGCGCGTCGGGACGCCGACACCCTCCAGGTCGGGCTCGAGCCGGGACGGCGGCTGCTCCTCGCCGACTCCCCCGAGACCCGGGCGGGCCTCGCCGCGCTGTCCCCCGACTCCGAGGTGGTCGGCAGCCTGGCCGCGCGGGGCCTGGTCGTGGACCGCGCCGAGGTGGTCACGGCGCTGGCGGGGCGGACCCCGGTGACCTCGTCGCGCAGGGCGCGGTGACCGCGGCGTTCGCGCAGCACGGCCCAGCGGCCGCCGAGCGGCTCGCCGCCCGTCGCGCGTCGACGGTGTCGCTCGAGCGCCGGGGCGCGGCGATGACGACCTGGACGGAGACGCGCGACGGCCCTCCTCAGCCGGGCCGGGATCGGGCGCGTCGTCGAGGCCGACCCGACGGCGACCGTGGCCGTGCGTGCTCAGCGACGGCGAGCCGGACCGGGACGCGCTCGACGAGGCACTCCGCACCGGCCGGCCCCACCTGGTGCTGACCGCGAGCAGCGGGGCGGTGCGGGTGGGTCCGTTCGTGGTGCCCGGTCTGACGGCGTGCCTGCGGTGCGTGGACGCCCACCTCGGCGAGCGCGACGAGCGCCGCGCCCTGGTGTTGCACCAGCACCTCTCGGCGGGGCCGGACCCGCACGGCCTCCCGGCGCCGCTCGACCCGGCGCTGATGACGCTGGCGATCGCCTGGGCGGTGCGAGACGTGCTCGACTTCGTCGCGGGCGACCCGCCGTCGACGTGGTCCACGACGGTCGACCTGGCACCCGGGCTGGCCCTGGACCGGCAGACCTGGCGCCGGCACCCGCACTGCGGCTGCTGCTGGGGCGACCTGCTCGACGCCGGGTGAGGCTCACCAGAACTCGCTGTCCAGCTTCCCCTCCATGGCCCGGAGGTGGGTGCGTGAGCAGGTGTCGCAGAACCGTTTGCGGCGGCCCTGCTCGACGGCGACGGTCCAGGTCAGGGCGGAGGTGGCGGCGCTGGTCGTGCCGCACAGGTCGCAGGTGACGGTGTCGGTGGCCACGAGGTCCAGGCTGACGACCTCCCAGACGCAACAAGGCCGGGTACGACGTGTCGTCGTACCCGGCCTTGTCCTGTGCTCACAGGCGGTCCGCTGGTCGTGCCGGACCTGGTGCGGACCGCCCGGTCGTTGTGCCACCAACAGGTGTCACAGCGAGCGAGCGAGGGCGAGACGCGCCTGCTGCGCGGCCTCCTCGGCCCTGCGGCCGAGTCGGCGAGCGAGGAGCAGCTGGTGCCCCTGACGCCTGTGATGCGCCTCTCCCAGGCGCGCGGTCATCTGTGCGCGCGCGAGTTCTTCTTGCATGAGATTCATGGCTGTACTTCCGTTCGGGTTGGTCTTCACGTGTGTTGTTTCCTTCGGGACGAGGCCTACGCGGCCATGGGGTCGCGCGGGTCGTCTTGCTGGTTCTTCCGGGGCCGGCCCCGCGGACGCTTCCGCGGGATCACGACGCCTTGGAGGAACAGCTCGCCACCCCAGACACCCCAGGGCTCACGACGCTCGAGTGCCCCATCGAGGCACATGGACCGCACGGGGCAGTCCAGGCAGAGCGTCTTGGCGAACTCCACGTCGGAGGGTGACTCGGCGAACCACAGCTCCGGGTTGTTGGCCCGGCACGGCAGTAGCTCCTCGTCAACCCGGCCGGCGACATCGTGGAGGCTGCCGAGCGAGATCTCCTGCTCGGCGGCTCCTCGACTTCGGTCGAGAACGCGATGGTCATATCAGTCACCTCCTTTGGACCACTTCGAATCGGATGAATCACCGGGGGATAAAAAGGCCGCGGATCCCTGTGTGGGTTCCGCGGCCTGGAGGCTGCCGATGCGAGTGGTGAAGCTCAGATCGGTGGACTCCAGGCGTCGGGACCCGGAAAACGCCCGCGTATGCCGGGGTCGTGCCAAGAACGAGACCCGCTGCCAAAGACGCGATCGCGCACGATGGCCGCCTCGAGGTCGGTCGTACCCAGGGCGCACTGGTGGCCGGAAATGGGCATGACGGAACGAGAGCGGATCATCGTGTTGGTGATGTCGGCCATGGAGGCCACCTCCTTCAGTGCAGCGGGCGCAAGGGTTGTCAGTCCTCGATGCGCGTACGGGTACGTGCCGAGAAAACTACCGGCCCCGTCGCGTCATGGGCAAACGATTTAATGGCTATTTCTCAAGACTTCTCATGACGGCCCGGCGACCACGCTGAGGACCTGCTCGCCGTACCGCTCGAGCTTGGACTTGCCGATGCCACTGATGGCCAGCAGGCCCGCCTCGGTCGTGGGTTTGTGCTCGGCGATCAGCTGGAGGTGGCGTCGGTGAACACCACAAACGCGGCACCTCGTCGTCGGCCGCCACGTGCGAGCCGCCAGGCCCGGAGACGATCGAACAGCTCCTCGTCGTACGACGCGGGAGTCCGCGCAGCGGCCGGTCTTCTTCTCGCGCCGTTGCTCAGCGGCCGCCCGCAGCTCAGCGGCAGGTCGAGCGCGCCCCGGGTGGCCGCTGCTCGCCCGGCCGCCCCCGGTGGCGGCGACGGTGGCATCGGCGGGCCGGAACCGTCGAGGAACTTCGGCTGGGCTTGCGGGGCCCCGGCCGCCGGGGTTGCGGCCCAGCGCCCACGACGGCGCGAGGTGCTGCCGGCGCGCGGGTCATCCCGACGTAGGCAGCGCCGCTCCTCCTCGACCGCGGCCGGACCCTCGGCGTAGATGATCGGAGGGTGCCCTCGACCAGGCCCACCCAGGAAGACCGCGTCCCACTCCAGACCCTTGGCGGCGTGCAGCGTCGCCAGCGTGACCCCGGCCGCGGCAGGCGCGTGCTGCTCGGACGCGCGACGGTCGAGCTCGTCGACGAAGGCACCGAGGTCGGCGCCGGACTGCGGCCGGGCGAACTCGATCGCCTGGTCGACCAACGCCTGCAGCGACTCCCACCGGTCCCGCGTCTGACCGCGGAGTCGGCGGACGTCGCCGACCATCCCGAGACCCGAGAGGGTGTCGCGGACGCTCGACGCCACGTCCCCGGTGCCCTCGCCGGAGCGGGCCGTGCCACGGAGCAGGGTCACCGCCTGGCGCACCTCCTGGCGCTCGAAGAACCGCGCGGCACCGCGGACGACGTACGGACGCCCCGCGCTGGCGAGGGCCTCCTCGAAGGTCTCGCGACTGGGCGTTGATCCGGAACAGCACCGCCATCTCGCCCGCGGCGCTGCCTGGTCGCGCAGTGCCACGATCCGGTCGGCCACCGCGGACGCCTCGGCCACCTCGTCGGGGTGCGCAGAGAACGTCGCCGGCGGGCCGGAGGGTCGTTGGGCCGCGCAGGTCGACACCCTTGCTGGAGGTGCCGTCGAGCAGGGCGTTGCGCGTCGTCGACCACCTCGGGGGTGGAGCGGTAGTTGCGGACGAGCTCGAGGCTGACGCGCGCCGGGGTGCTTGCCGGTGAAGTCGTGGAGGTAGCGCGCGTTGGCCCCGGCGAAGGAGTAGATCGTCTGCGCCGGGTCGCCGACCACGCAGAGCTCGTGCCGGCCGCCGAGCCACAGGTCCAGCAGCGCGGACTGCGATCGGGACACGTCTTGGAACTCGTCGACAACGAACCATTTGTACTGCCGCCGCACCTGCGCGGCGACCCGCTCGTCCTCGGCGAGCAGCCCGGCGGTGAGCAGCAGCACGTCCTCCATGTCCATCCGGCCCTGGTCGCGCTTGACCTGCTCGTACGCCCTCGAAGACGCGACCCACCGTCTCGTGGGTCTGGCCGCTGACCGAGCGCCCGCGGCCGGGCGCGACCGCGGGTAGTTGTCGGGCCCGACGTTGGAGACCTTCGCCCACTCGACCTCGGAGGCCAGGTCACGCAGCAGTGCCTGGTCGGACTCGACCCGGAGCCGGCGGGCGGCGCCTGCGATCATGCCGATCTTGGACTCGGTGAGCACCGGCAGGTCGACGCCGTGCTTGCGCGGCCAGAAGTAGCGCAGCTGCCGCAGGGCGGCCGAGTGGAACGTGCGCGCCTGCACCCCGCCGGCGCCGAGGTGCCGCAGCCGGGTCGCGCATCTCACCCGCGGCGCGGGTGGTGAAGGTGACCGCGAGCACCTCCGTCGGCGCGTAGACGCCGGTGCGCCACGCCGTACGCCATCCGGTGGGTGATCGCCCGGGTCTTGCCCGTGCCCGGCGCCCGCCAGCACGCGCACCGGTCCCCGGAGCGCCTCGGCCACCTGCGCGCTGCTCGGGGTCGAGCGCGGCGAGGAGGTCGTCGGGGGTGGGCGTCACGGAGGGAACAGCTCCCGCATCGTCGGTGTTGGGACGGTGACGACCATAGACGCGAGAGGGGACAGAACCCGAGATGAGCGGTTCGTTCACGATGTACAGCACGCCCTGGTGCGGCTACTGCCACCGGCTGAAGAGCCAGCTCGACCGGGAAGGCATCGCCTTCGAGGTCGTCGACATCGAGCAGCAGCCCGAGGCTGCGAGATCGTCGAGAAGGTCAACAACGGCAACCAGACCGTCCCGACGCTCGTCTACTCCGACGGCTCGGCGATGACCAACCCGTCCCTGGCGCAGGTCAAGGGCGAGCTCGCGGAGCTGGAGAGCTCGCCCAGCTGAGGGCCGCCGGCCGGGTCACCACTGGCCGGGCAGCGGAGCGCCGTACCAGTCCTCGACCAGGCTGCGGGAGATCGAGACGCCGCCGGGCAGGACCAGGGTCCCGGCCTCGGCCTGCTCCCGCATCTCCGCGCGGGTGAACCAGCGCGCGTCCTCGATCTCGTGGTCGTCGACGCGGATCTCGGTGGTGATCGCGCGGGCGTGGAAGCCCAACATCAGGCTGCTCGGGAACGGCCAGGCCTGGTTGCCGAAGTAGTCCACCTCACCGACGGTGACGCCGACCTCCTCCTTCACCTCCCGGCGTACGGCGTCCTCGAGCGCCTCCCCCGGCTCGCAGAAGCCGGCCAGGGTCGAGAAGCGGCCCTCGGGCCAGCTCGCCTGCCGGCCCAGGAGGCAGCGCTCGTCGACGGTGCCGGGGGCCGCCGTGGGTGACGGTCATGATCACCGCGGGGTCGGTGCGCAGCCAGGTGGCCTTGCCGCAGGCCGCGCACACCAGCTCGTGACCGGCGGCGCGCGGCCCGAGGGCGCCGCCGCAGCGCGCGCAGTGGCGGGTGGCGAGGTGCCACTCGGCCAGGCCGACGGCGTGGAACACCAGCGGCGCGTCGGCGGTGTGCTCGCCGGCCAGGCCCTGGACGACCGCCGCGCAGTCCGACCCAGTCGCCGCGCTCCCCCGGCGCGTCGTCGGGGGCGACCAGGACCGCGAACCAGGTCCGTCCGTCCCGGCTCGCCGAGCAGCACCCGCAGCCCGTCGGGGGCGTCGGCCGGCGCGACCCACTCGACGCGACCGTCGACCGGCCGGATCCGGCTGCCGACGACGACCAGGACCCGGCTCTCCGGGTCCGCCCACCGCCGGGCCAGCCACTCCTCGTCGAGGCGGCGCTCCCCCGCCCGGTCATGGGCGTTGGCGGCGAGGTCGAGGTGGGGGAAGCTCACGGGTCCCGACGTTAGTGGTCCTCCCCAGCACCCCCAACCGCGAGTCGGCGCAGATGGTCTCGGCACCTGTTGGCAGGGACGCCACCGGCGCCGACTGGGCGCGCCATCTGCGCCGACTCGGCGGGGGTGGGGGTGACCTAGGGTGTCGCGACATGAGCACGCACATCGGCGCCGAGCCGGGTCAGATCGCCCCCGTCGTCCTGCTGCCGGGAGACCCGCTGCGGGCCAGGTGGATCGCCGAGACGTACCTCGACGACGCGAAGTGCTACAGCGAGGTGCGCGGGATGCTCGGCTACACCGGCACCTGGCGCGGCCGGCCGCGTGTCCGTGCAGGGGTCGGGGATGGGCCAGCCGTCGCTCTCGATCTACGTCAACGAGCTGTTCCGGGAGTACGACGTCCAGTCGATCGTCCGGGTCGGCTCGTGCGGCGCACTGATCGAGCGGGTCGCCGTCCGCGACGTCGTCATCGCCTCGGGCGCGTGCACCGACTCCTCGATGAACCGCCACCGGTTCCAGGGCATCCACTACGCCCCGGTCGCCGACTTCGGGCTGCTCCGAGCGGCGGTCGACGCCTCGGCCGACCTGGCCGGCGGCGCGGCCGTGCACGTCGGGCTGATCTTCTCCGGCGACTCCTTCTACGCCTCCCGACCCGAGCTGATGGGCGCGATGGTCGAGTACGGCGTGCTGGCCGTCGAGATGGAGGCTGCCGAGCTCTACACGCTGGCCGCGAAGTACGGGCGCCGGGCGCTCGCGGTCTGCACGGTCTCCGACCACATCGTCACCGGCGAGGAGACGACCGCGCTGGAGCGGCAGGAGACGTTCGGCGCGATGGTCGAGATCGCGCTGACCGCCGCGCTCACCCCAGCCTGAGCAGCGCCTCGAGCTCCTGGCGGCCGGGCAGGTCGTCGTGGGTGACGAGGGCGCCCGTGCGCACGTAGTAGAACGCGGCCCCGACGCGCTCCAGGGGCACCCCGGTCAGCTCGGACCAGGCGACCCGGTAGACCGCGAGCTGGAGCGGGTCGGCCGACGCGGTGCGGTTGGTCTTCCAGTCGACCAGCAGGTAGCCGCCGTCGGGCTCGGCGTAGACCGCGTCGATGCGGCCCCGCACCACCTGGCCGTCGAGGACCAGCGCGAACGGCGCCTCCACCGCGTGCGGCACCCGGGTCGCGAACGGCCCGGCCTCGAAGGTGTCGATCAGCTCGCGCAGGTCGGCGTAGTCGTCGATGTCGTGGTCGCCACGGTTGGCGACCTCCTCGGGCTCGAGGAGGGCCTGCTGCCCGAACCGCTGCTCGACCCACTCGTGGAACAGCGTGCCGAAGCGGGCCGCCGGCGCCGGGGGTCGCGGCATCGGCCGGACCAGGTCGACGGCGAGGCCCTCGGGGTCCTGGCGCAGTCGCTGGAGGGTCGTCGCCGACAGCGCCGCAGGCAGCGGCACCTCGATGACCGGCGACCGGTCGCGACGGGCCTCGGCCACGAGGTGGGCGAGCTCGTCGTCCCACTCCCGCACCCGGGCCTGCTCGACCAGGTCGAGGCCCGAGTCGGCCGCCGGCGCCTCCGGTGAGCGCGCCAGCCTGTCGATGGCCTCGCCCACCAGCTCGGCGGCCGCGACCCGGCGCATCGCCTCGGCGGTGCGCTCGGCCACCGGCCAGGGGTACTCGACCAGCTGGCCGAACAGGGGGTTGGTGACGCCCTTCTCCGGCTTGTCCTCCCAGGCGAGCGGCGCGCCGCCCCATGCCGCGATCGCGTCGCGCACCGTCTCCTGGAACGGCGACGGCCCCAGCGCACCGGCCCGGCCCTCGGTCCAGACGTACGACGACACCACCAGCCGGTGCCGGGCCCGGGTGAACGCGACGTAGCCCAGCCGCAGCTCCTCGGTGGCCTCGTGCTGCTTGGTGTCCTCCCGCAGCCGGGCCAGCCCCGCCTTGGTGTGGTCGCGGAGCGCCGGCAGGTCGCGACGGTCGCCGCGCAGCGGCGTGGGCAGCAGGTCGAGCCGCTCGGGCCACAGGCCGCGGCTGCGGGTGTGCGGGAACCGCTCGGCGCACATCCCGACCAGGAACACGGCGTCCCACTCCAGCCCCTTGGCGCGGTGGACGGTCAGCAGCTTCACGGAGTCGGCCTCGCTGGGGGTCGCGACGTCGAGACCCTCGCCGAGGTCGTCCTCGGCCTGGAGCCACGCGAGCAGGGACGCCAGGCTGACCGTGCCGTCGACGGCCTGGAAGTCGGCGACCGCCTTGACGAACAGGTCGAGGTTCTCCCGGCGCGCCCGCCCGGCCTCGCTGACCGACGACGCGAGCTCGACGTCGAGCCCGCACGCGTCGATGATGCGCCGGACCAGCTCGAGCAACGGCTCGCCGGCGTGGCTGCGCAGGTAACGCAGCTCGGAGGCCAGCAGGCCGAAGCGCTGCCGCGCCGCCGGGGAGTACGGCAGGTCCCCGGGATCGTCCAGCGCGTCGGACAGGGCGACCAGCTCGGTGGGGTCCGCGCCGGCCACCGCGCGAGCCAGCTCCTCGTCGAGCGACAGGGTCGTCCCGCGGCCGCGCCCGGACTCGGCCAGCTCGCCGGCCCGCCGCCCGAGCAGCGCCAGGTCGCGCGGCCCGATCGCCCAGCGCGGCCCGGTCAGGAGGGTGAGCAGCTCGGCGTTGGCGGTGAGGTCGTCGACCAGCGTGAGGGTCGCGAGCACCTCGGCGACCTCCGGCAGCCGGAGCAGGCCGGCGAGGCCGACGATCTCGACCGGGGCGCCCGCGGCGGTCAGGGTGTCGAAGACGTCGGCGGCGTGGGCGTTGTCGCGGACCAGGACGCCGATCTCGCGCCACGACGGGGTCTCCATCGCGGCGTGCGTGGCCGGCACCTGCGCGGCGAGCCACTGGAGCTCGGCGGCGTAGGAGTGGTGGACGATCGTGTCCACCGACCCGTCCGTCGTCGGTCCCCGGCTCGAGCGGGTCCACCTGCGCGAAGGCGTCGTACAAGCGGTGCCGCCAGGGCGTTGGCGACCTCGAGGATGCGCCGGTCGGAGCGTCGGTTGACCGTCAGGGCGTAGCGCGGCGACGTGCCCGCCGGCGCGCCGGGAAGTCGCTGCGCGAAGTGCAGGATGTTGGACACCGAGGCACCGCGCCAGCCGTAGATCGCCTGGTTGGGGTCGCCGACGGCGGTCACCGGGTGCCCGCCGCCGAACAGCGAGCTGCAGCATCTGCGCCTGGGCGACGGAGGTGTCTTGGTACTCGTCGAGGAGCACGACGGCGTACTTGTCGCGCTCGAGCCCGCCCACCACGGGGTGCTCGGCGGCCAGCCGCGCGGCGAGCGCGATCTGGTCGGAGAAGTCCATGAGGCCGTACGCCGCCTTGAGTGCGCGGTACTCCCGGACCAGGGCCATCGCCTCGGTGCGGCGGGCGAAGGCGCTCTCGACCTTGGCGAGCACCGCGCCGGCGCCGGCCAGGCCCACCGTGAAGCGGTCCCACTCGGCGGCGTCGAACGCGGCGAGGTCGTCCGGCGAGACGAGGTGCTCCGACGAGCGCGCCGTCGAGCTTGAGGATGTAGTCGATGACGTGCTTGGGGCTGTCGGAGAGCAGGTCGACGCGGCCGGTGTGCCGCTCGATGACCCGGGCGGCGAGCTGGTAGCGCGAGGCGTCGGCCATCACCCGGGTGTCGGGCTCGTGCCCCAGCCGTAGCCCGTGCTGGGTCAGCAGCGAGGACGCGTAGGCGTTGTACGTCGCGACGAGGGGCTCGAGGACATCCTCGGCGTCGGCGCTGCCCGGGGCGGGACGGGCCGTGGCCGGCGGCGTCGAGCGCGCCCCGGATGCGCAGCATCAGCTCGTGGGCGGCCTTCGTGGTGAAGGTCAGACCGAGGACCTGGTCGGGGGTCACCTGCCCGGTGGCGACGAGGTAGACGACCCGGGCCGCCATCACCGAGGTCTTGCCCGACCCGGCGCCGGCGATCACCACGGCCGGCTCGAGCGGCGCCGAGATCGCCTCCCACTGCTGGGGGCTGACGGTGAAGTCGGCGCGCATCACCGCGCGCAGCGCGTCCGGGGAGTCGATCCGGGTCGCCGGGTGGACGGCCGTCACGACAGCACCGTCCCGGAGTTCTTGGCGGGACACAGCCGCTGGAAGTCGCAGTGCTCGCAGTGGCTGCCCGGGCGCGCCGGGAACGACTCGCTGCGCAGCGCCCCGACCGCGTCGGTCAGCTGGCGCTCGATCGGTCGCCGGCCGGTCTCGTCGGGCTCCTGCGGGTCCTGGCGCTGGACCTTGAGCTTGCGGTAGGCCTCGTGGCGCAGCTGCCAGAGCTCGGCACCCCCGGGCTCCGCACCGGGGACCAGGTCGTCGACCGCGCCGTTCTCGACCGCGAGCTGGTAGAGGCCGAGCTGGGGGTGGACCAGGGTGTCGTCCTTGGTCGGGGGGTACTTGCTGGTCTTGAGGTCGATGACCACGACCCGGCCCTGGGCGTCGACCTCGAGCCGGTCGGCGTACCCGTGCAGCGTCACCGCCTCCCCGTCGGGCAGGGCCACGGTCGCGGTGAGCCGGCGCTCGGTGCCGATCAGCGTGCGCGCGTCCGGGCGCAGGTGCCAGTCGAGGAACCGGGTCAGGGCGGCGCGGACCTCCGCGCGCTCGCGACGGCTCGACCACGGGGTGCGGAACGGCACCTGCTCCCACACCGTGTCGACGTGTCCCATCAGGTCGTCGACGAGGGCCGGGTCGGCGGCGAGCTGGCCGCGGCCGATCCGGTCGGCGAGGGCGTGGACGATGTTGCCGAAGCCCTGGGCCTGGGTGGACGCCCGCTCGCCTCCCGCCTCGGCCTCGAGGAACCAGCGGGTCGGGCACTGCTGCAGGCTGGTGAGCGCGCTGGCGGTCAGCCGCACCGGGACACCGGGCGGCCGGAGCGGCTCGTCGCCCGCCGTCGCGGCCCGGGTCCCCCACCAGGTCGCGGGGTCGGCCGCGGGGACCCGCACCCGACCCTCGCGGTGCTCGCGGGTCAGCAGGGCCAGCCGGTGTGCCGCGGCCCGGCGCAGCGGCTCGGGCTCGCGGTCGTCCGCCGCGGTGCGGCGCAGCTCCGCCACCAGCCCGGTCAGGGAGAGCGGTCGGGGCGGGCGGCCCTGCCGGTGGAGGACCCCGACGCCGAGCTCGTCGAGGAAGCGGGACGCCTGCTCACCCTCGTCGTCGGTGGAGGCGACCGCGCTGACCACCAGCCGCTCGCGGGCGCGGGTGCAGGCCACGTAGAACAGCCGGCGCTCGTCGGCGAGCAGCTCCCGGGTCGTGGTCGGCGGGACGAGCCCGTCCGCGCCGAGCCGGTCGGCCCGCAGCAGCGTGGCGCGGCGGCGCAGGTCCGGCCAGCCCTCCTCCTGCGCGTGGGCGACCACCACCAGGCGCCACTCCAGACCCTTGGCGCGGTGCGCGGTCAGCATCCGCACGGCCTCGCCGCGGATGCCCTGCTCCGCCAGGGTGTCGCCGGGGATCTGCTGGGCCGTCAACGTCGCCAGGAAGGTGGCCAGGCCCGTGTGGCCGCGGCGGTCCTCGACGCGGGCCGCCTCGTCGAACAGCGCGCAGACCGCGTCGAGGTCCCGATGGGCCGCGCGCGCCGCGGGACCCTCCCGGCGCGAGAGGGCGAGCAGTCGCGCCGGCCAGTCGGTGCCGGACCACACCGACCACAAGACGTCCTCGGCGGCGGCCTTGGCCTCGATGCTGTCGCGTGCCGAGCGCAGCAGCGCGGCGAGCGCCGCGGCCTTGCGGACGGCCGGCTCGGCGTGGTCGACGGCGACCCCCAGGCTGCCGGGGTCGACGACCGCCTCACGCAACAGGTCGGGCGAGGGTCGCGGCGACCGACCCTCCACCTCGGCTCGGGCCTTCTCCTCGCGGCGCAGGAGCCGGGCCAGCACCCGGACGTCGGAGGCGTCGAGGCCGGCGAGCGGGGACTGCAGCAGCCCGTGGGCGCGGCTCGCGTCGACGTACCCCTCCCGCGCGGGGTCCGTCTCGTCGAGGTGCAGGACGGCGCCGAGGGCGTCGACCAGGGTGCGGACGGCGGGCTCCTGGGCCAGAGCGATCTCGTCGGCGGCCACCTCGACCGGGACGCCCGCGCCGAGCAGCGCGCGCCGGAGCGCCGGGATGGTCGCCCGGCCCGACCTGACCAGCACGGCCATGTCCGACCAGGCCACGCCGTCCTCGAGGTGCGCGCGGCGCAACAGGTCGGCCAGGTGCTCGGCCTCGGCCCGCTCGGTATCGAAGGTGAGCACCTCGACTCGACCGGGCACCGGGCTCGCGGTCGCCGGGGCGAGGAAGGACTCGCGCGTCGGCCCGTCCAGGGCCGGCGGCAGGGGCAGCCGGGCGGCCACTCCCTGGGCCGCCCGCAGCAGGGACGGGCCGAACCGGCGCGTCGTCCCCAGCACCGCGACGTCGGCCGGGCTGCCGTCGGCGCGCGGGAAGTCGGTCGGGAAGTCGAGGATGCCCCGCACCTCCGCGCCGCGGAAGGCGTAGATCGCCTGGTGCGGGTCGCCCACGACGGTCAGATCCCGACCGTCGCCCGCGAGGGCCCGCAGCAGCGCGACCTGACCGGGGTCGGTGTCCTGGTACTCGTCGACGAAGACGTGCCGGTAGCGCTCGCGCAGCGCGGTGCGGTGCTCCTCGGCGACGAGCACCGCACGCCGGATCAGGTCGGCGTAGTCGACGGCCCCCAACGAGTCGAGGACGGTGAGGTACTGCTCGAGGAAGAGGCCGGCCGCGACGAACTCGGGGAGGTCGTGCGCCTCCCCCACCGCGCGCAGGTCGTCGGCGTCGAGCCCCTTCTCGCGGGCCCGGGACAAGACGGCGTGCACCTCCGTGGCGAAGCCGCGGGTGCCTACGGCCCGGCGCAGCCCGTCGGGCCAGCGGACCGACTCGGGGGCGTCGGTGAGGAGCTGCTGGAGGACGACGTCCTGCTCGGGGGCGCTGAGCAGCCGGACCGGGCCCTCGTAGAGCTCGGCCGGGGTGTGCTGCCGGATCAGGCCGTAGGCGAAGGAGTGGAACGTCGACGCCAGCGTGGTCGCCAGGGTCCGCCCGACCCGGGCGGTCACCCGGTCGCGCAGCTGCTCGGCGGCCTTGCGGGAGAAGGTGAGGGCCAGCACGCTGTCGGGGCTGGCGCCGCCCTCGATCCGCCGGGCGATGGCCTCGACGAGCGTCGTCGTCTTGCCGGTGCCGGGGCCGGCGAGCACCAGCAGCGGTCCGCCCGGGTGGTCGACCACACGCTGCTGGTCGGCGTCCAACGTGGGCCCGGCGCCCGGCGCCGCGGGCCGCACGAGGCGGTACGTCGGCTGCTCCGGGCGGGTGGTCGTCATGGCTCCACCCAATCATCCGGAACCGACACCCGGGCCTCAGCGCCAGCGCGGGTCCGCGGACGCGGGACGCCCGAAGACCAGGCAGAACGGATGTCCCGCCGGATCGGCGAACACCCGGTAGCCCGTCTCCGGCGCGCCCGGCCGCCGGGTCGCCCCGAGCCGAAGCACCTCGTCCTCGGCGACCTCGACGTCGTCGACGTGGATGTCGAGGTGCAGCTGCTGCGGGTGCTCGGGATCGGGCCAGCGCGGCGGGTGCCACGGGTCCGCGCGCTGGAAGGCCAGCTCACGCATCCCCGCCGCGCGCCCGATGACCACCCAGTCCGGGTTGTCCTCCAGCAGCCGCATGCCCAGGACCGCGGCGTAGAAGGCAGCGAGGGCGCGAGGGTCCGGACAGTCGATGACGGTCTTCTCCAGTCGTCCGATCATGCCCTCGTGGTGCCCGATCCCGAGCCGCTCCAACCGTCAGGCCACCGACCGGGCCATCAGCCGTTCCGCGCGGCGGACGACGGAGGGGAAGCGCCGGGCCACGTCCGTGGTCTCCCCGAGGTCGCGGTGGAGCTGGTAGAGCTCGGTGCGGGCCTCGGTCGTGCCGCACCGCCTTCCACTGGCCGAACCGCACCGCCTCGTCGAAGCCGTCCTCGGGGAACTGCCAGTAGAGGTGGTCGTGACCGGGCTGCGTCGCCCCGCGCAGCGACGGCACCAGCGACACGCTGTCGCGGGCGGAGGGCACCGTCGTCCCGGCCAGCTCCGCGAAGGTGGCCGGCAGGTCCCAGACCGCGACCGGGGTGTCCACGACCGTGCCCGGCGCGGCGACGCCGGCCGGTGGCCCGGAGGCTCTCGGGGACCCGGGCGATCATCGGCACCCGGATGCCGCCCTCGTAGACGTCCCGCTTGATCCCGCGGAGGGGCCCGTTGCTGTCGAAGAACTCGGCGTCGTGCGGGAGCCGCGACCCGACCCCGTCGTAGTTGGCGCCCTCCTTGTGCGGGCCGTTGTCGCTGACCACCAGCACCACGGTGTCCTCGGCCAGGCCGCGCGCGGCCAGTCCGGCCAGGATCACCCCGATCTGCGCGTCGGTGGCGGTGACCTGGGCCGCGTGGTTGCGCTCGCCCTTGGGCCACGGCCGGTCGGAGTACGGCGCGTCGCTCGGGATCTCGTTCGGCGCGTGGGGCGTGGTCAGCGAGACGTCGAGGAAGAACCGCTCGCCCGGGGCGAGCCGGTCGAGGAAGCCCAGTGCCTCGGCGGTGAACAGGTCCGCGGCGTACGTCGTGTCGGCCCCGACGTTCTCGGGGTAGTCCACGCGCTCGCCGTTGCGCCACAGGTAGGTCGGCCAGTAGTCGTGCGCGTGCCGCTGGTTGAGGTAGCCGAAGAAGTAGTCGAAGCCCTGGCTGTTCGGGTGGCTCGGGTTGTCGCCGTTGTCGGGACCCAGTCCCCACTTGCCCACGAGGCCGGTGGTGTAGCCGGCGTCGCGCAGGACCTCCGCCACCGTGACGTCCTCGGGCAGCAGCCCGCGGCCGGCGTCGGCGTTGGACTTCACCCGCGCGTGGCCGGTGTGCAGCCCGGTCAGGAGGGAGGCTCTGCGTCGGCGCGCACGTCGGTGTCGCGTAGGCCTCGGTGAAGCGGACGCCGTCGGCGGCCAACCCGTCGAGCACCGGCGTCTGGAGGGTCCGCTGGCCGTAGGCGCCGACCTCTCCCCAGCCGAGGTCGTCGACGACGAAGAGCAGGATGTTGGGCGGTCCGGGACCGGGACGGGAGGCCGCGGGATCGGGAGTGGCGGCGGCTCCGGTGGCGGGCCGGGACGCCGCAGGGCGACCGAGCCGACGGCAAGACCCCCGAGAAGGGCACGACGTGACGAGGTGACGGTCATGGTCAAGAGATACTAGACTAATTCACTAGTCTTACTTCGTATTGACCTCCCGGGCGTGCCGCTCCGGCCTCAGGCCAGCGCCTCCGCCATGAGCTCCTCGGCGCGCAGCACCTGAGCGGGGAAGGCCGACGCCAGGTCTCGGGTCTCGCCCGGGTCCTCGGTGAGCCGGTAGAGCTCGGTCGGGTGGTTCTTCCGGCGGACTGCCTTCCAGCCCCCGAACCGCACCGCCTCGTCGAATCCCCCGGAGCGTCCGGTGAACTGCCAGTAGAGGTGCGCGTGCCTCGACTGGGCCTCACCGCGCAGCGCAGGCGCGAAGGACACCCCGTCGCGGGCCGAGGGAACGCCGACGCCTGCCAGCTCGGCGAACGTCGAGGGGATGTCCCAGACCGCGAGCGGCACGTCGACGACGGTGCCGGACGCTGCCCCGGCTCCCGCCGCCCTCATGCTCGCCGGAGGAAGAGCGAGCATCGGGATCCGGACCCCGCCCTCGTAGACCTCGCCCTTCTCGCCGCGCAGGATCCCGTTGCTGTCGAAAACTCTGCGTCGTGCGGCCGCCGCGAGCCCACTCGGCCGTAGTGCGCGCCCTCGCTGTGCGGACCGTTGTCGCTGATCACCAGCACGAGCGTGTCGTCTGCCAGCCCGCGGGCCCTCAGCCCGTCCAGCACCACCCCGACCTGCGCATCGGCAGCCGTGACCTGGGCCGCGTGGTTGCGCTCCCCCGCGGGCCAGCGTTTGTTGGAGTAGGGCTTGTCGCTGGGGATCTCGTTGGGCGCGTGCGGGAGCGTCGGGGCCACGGTCAAGAAGAACCGCTCCCCCGGAGCGAGCCGGTCCAGGAAGCCGAGAGCCTCCTGGGTGATCAGGTCACCGACATAGGTGGTGTCGGCGTGCTTGTTCTCGGGGTACTTCACCCGGCGCTCGTTGCGCCACAGGTAGGTCGGCCAGTAGTCCTGGGCATGCCCCTGGTTGAGGTAGCCGAAGAAGTAGTCGAAGCCCTGGCTGTTCGGGTGGCTCGGGTTGTCACCGTTGTCGGGACCGAGTCCCCACTTGCCGACCAGGCCGGTGGTGTAGCCGGCGTCGCGCAGGACCTCCGCCACCGTCACGTCCTCGGGGAGCAGCCCGCGGCTGGCGTCGGTGTTGGACTTCACCCGCGCGTGACCGGTGTGCAGGCCGGTCAGGAGCGCGCACCGGGTGGGCGCGCACGTGGGCGTGGCGTACGCCTGGTCGAAGCGCATCCCTTCCGCCGCGAGCGCATCCAGCACCGGGGTCCGGAGCACCTGCTGCCCGTACGCGCCGACCTCGCCGCGGCCGAGGTCGTCCAGGATCACGAGCAGGAAGTTCGGCCGCGGTGCCACGCGGGGCCTCACCGGGCCGGTCGCACAACCAGCAAGGGTGGTGGCGCTCATCGCCACCGCCGTGGTCGCCAGACCTCTCAGCACAGTGCGGCGCGTCAGCATCGACCCGAGCTCCCCCATGGACACCTGACCTCCCGACCCGCGTGGACTAGCGTCGCCATCATGACGGACGGACCCTTGGCCGACGTGATCGTGATCGACCTGACCCGCGCGCTGGCCGGCCCGCACGCCGCGATGATGCTCGGCGACCTGGGCGCCCGGGTGATCAAGGTCGAGAGCGCCACCGGCGACGACACCCGGGCCTGGGGGCCGCCCTGGGCCGGGCCCGAGACCAACGACGGGCGCCGCGACTCGACGTACTTCCTGTCCGCGAACCGGAACAAGGAGTCGATCGTCCTCGACCTCAAGAGCGACGACGGTCTGGCCGTGCTCGAGCGCCTGGTCGCCCGCGCGGACGTGCTGCTGGAGAACTTCCGGTCGGGGGTGCTCGACCGGCTCGGCCTCACCGTCGAGCGGCTGCACGAGCTCAACCCGCTGCTGGTGATCGGCAAGATCACCGGCTTCGGGCACGACGGGCCCGAGTCGGACCGGGCCGGCTACGACCAGATCGCGCAGGGCGAGGGCGGCCTGATGAGCGTCACCGGGACCGAGCAGCCGACCAAGGTCGGGGTGCCGATCGCGGACCTGCTCGCCGGCATGAACCTCGCGTACGGCGTGACCGCCGCGCTCCACGAGCGGCACCGCACGGGTCGGGGCCGGGTCGTGCGCACCTCGCTGCTGGCCGGCGTGGTCGGCGTGCACGCCTTCCAGGGCACCCGGTGGACGGTGGCCGGGGAGGTGCCGGGGATCTCCGGCGCCCACCACCCGGCGATCGCGCCGTACGGGCTGTTCGCGACCGGCACGACCGCGCTCCAGGTGGCGGTCGGCTCCGAAGGACTGTGGCGCACCTTCGCTACCACGGTGGGGATCGACCCGCTGGACCCGAGGTTCACGACCAACCGGGAGCGGGTGGCGCACCGCGACGAGCTGGTCCGGGCCATCGAGCTGGTGCTCGGCACCGACTCCGCCGACCACTGGCTCACGGTGCTGCTCGCGGCCGGCATCCCCGCCGGCAAGGTCCGGGCGATGGACGAGGTCTACGAGTGGGAGCAGACCCGGTCCCAGGGACTGGTCCTCGACGTCGACCACCCGGCGTACGGCTCCTTGCGGCTGAGCGGCTCGCCGCTCCGCTTCGACGACAACGCCTTCTCCGGCGGCCGCGCCGACCACGCGCCCCCGCCGCTCCTCGACGAGCACGGCGAGGCCATCCGCGCCTGGCTGGACGACTGAGGTCTCGACCACCGGCTGGGGCGCCACCTGTGAGCCAGGCCACTAGGCTGGCGCGGTGCAGGGTGAGCGACCGGACGAGCGCCGAGCGGTGTCGACGATGATCGACTCGCAGCAGTTCGCCGAGGTGGTGGCCGAGCTGGTCGAGAAGACCGGGCGGTCTGCCGACGACGTACGCCGCGACGCCGAGGCCTGTCTGGACGAGCTCGCCTCCACGATCGACCCGCAGGCCACCCACGCCTGGGACCGCCTGGGCCGGTGGCTGACCAGGTCCTACGTCGTGGACGCCGACGGGCCGGCGCTGCCGGCGCTCGCGCGAGCTGGACCGCAAGCACTCGCTCGTGTTCCTGCCCAACCACCGCTCCTACCTCGACCCGCTGGTGCTGCGCAGCGCCCTGGGCAGCCACGGCTTCACGCCCAACTACGTGCTCGGCGGCGATCAACCTCGCGCTCTGGCCGCTGTCCGAGCTCGGCCGCCGGGCCGGGCTGATCTTCATCCGGCGGTCGACCCGCGACGACCCCGTCTACCCGGCGATGCTGCGTCTCTACCTGGGCTACCTGCTGCGTCGACGCGCGAACCTGGAGTGGTACTTCGAGGGCGGCCGGACCCGCACCGGCAAGCTCCGCCCGCCCAAGATGGGCGTGCTCAAGTGGCTCGTCGACGCGTTCCAGGCCAACGAGGCCTCGGCCGGCGACGTGCTGCTGGTGCCGGTCGCCATCGTCTACGACCAGCAGCACGAGGTCTCCGCGCTCTCCCTCGAGGAGGGCGGCGGCAAGAAGACCCCCGAGAGCCTGACCTGGGTGGTGCGGTTCGCCCGCGCCCAGTCGCGCCGGCGCGGGCGCGCGCACGTGCGCTTCGGCCCCACGATCTCCCTGCGCGACGCCCTCGAGGAGGCGACCACCCGGGCCGGATCGGGCGAGGCCTCCGAGGTGGTCCCGCGGGTCGCGTTCGAGGTCGCGCACCGGATCAACGCGGCCACCCCGATCACGCCGTCGGCCCTGGTGACCTTCGGGCTGCTCGACAACGACGGCCGGGCGATGACGCTGCAGGAGACGCTGGCCATCCTCGACCCGCTGCTGACCTACGTGCGCAAGCGCCGGCTGCCGCTCACCTCCGACGTGGACCTCGGTCGACCCGAGGGACTGAGGCGAGGCGCTGCGCACCCTGGTCCGCGAGGGCGTGGTCGAGGAGTACGACGGCGGCCTCGAGCCCGTCTACGCGATCGGCCCCGGTCGGCGCCCACGAGGCCGGCTTCTACCGCAACACCGTGACGCACTACTTCATCATCCGGGCCATCGCCGAGGTCGCGGCGGTGCAGACCTCCGAGGTCGACGGCGTTGACGTCACCACCGCCACCTGGGAGCACGCCCTCGCCCTGCGCGACCTGTTGAAGTACGAGTTCTTCTTCGCCACCAAGCGCGAGTACGACGAGGAGCTCCGCGCCGAGGTCGCCTGGGCCAGTCCGCTGTGGCGCGATGGGGACCTCACCTCCGGCGAGCTGGCGTCGGCGATCCGGGAGTCCGACCTGCTGATCGCGCACCGCGTGGTCGGGCCGTTCCTGGAGTCCTACCAGGTGGTGGCGGACCGGCTGGCGACCCGCGAGCCCGCGGCTCCGGTCGACGAGGAGGCGCTGGTGCTGGAGAGCCTCGGGGTGGCCCGGCAGCGCTGGCTCCAGCACGACCTGCACAGCCCCGAGTCGATCTCCAAGGACCTGATGACCGGCGCGATCAAGCTGGCCGGCAACCGAGGCCTGCTCGGCCCGGGCGGCGAGGAGCTGCGCCAGGCCCGCGAGGCGTTCGCCGCCGAGCTGGGCGCCGCCGTGGCGGCCGTCGCGGTCATCAGACGGATCGCCCTGAACGCCAAGGAGGACCCCGCATGAGCGACGACCTGAGCATCGAGGACCTGCTCGCCGAGATCGCGGCCGGGCCGCAGGGACCCCAGGTCGGGGCCTTCTTCGACTTCGACGGCACCCTCATCGACGGCTACTCCGGGGTGATCGCCTTCCGCGAGCGGCTCACCGGCGGGGATGTCGGGGCCACCGAGCTGGTCAACACCCTGGTCGACGTCGTTCAACGTCTCCCGGCGCGGCCACGACGTGTCCCGGTTGATGTCGGTCGCGCTGGAGTCCCTGTCGGGCCGCGAGCTCACCGAGATCAACGACGCCGGTGCCGAGCTGTTCCGCACCCGCATCGCCGGGCAAGGTCTACCCCGACGCACGCCGCCTCGTCGCGGCCCACCACAAGGCCCGGCACACGGTGGTGCTCGCCTCGTCCGCCACCCGCTTCCAGGCCGCGGACGCCGCCGCCGACCTCGACATCGAGCACGTGCTGGTCACCGAGATCGAGGACGAGGACGGGATCCTCACCGGCAAGGTGCGCGGCCCGATCCTGTGGGGGCCCGGCAAGGCCCAGGCCGTGCGCGAGTTCGCCGCCGCGCGCGGCCTCGACCTCGCCGAGTCCTATGCCTACGGCAACGGCCGCGAGGACGTGCCCTACCTCGAGGAGGTGGGCCGACCGCACCCGCTCAACCCCGACCTCGGCCTCACCGCCGAGGCCCAGGAGCGGGACTGGCCGATCGCCCGGCTGACCCGGGTCAACCGGCTCACCCCGACCACCGTGATCCGCACCGCCGCGTCGATGGCCGGGCTCGGCGTCGGGGTCGCGGCCGGGCTGGGGCTGGGGCTGCTCAACCGGGACCGGCGCACGGGCTGGCGGCGGCCGCCGCGATCGCCTCGGAGCTGTCGTTGGCCCTGGCCGGCGTGCGGCTGAACGTGGTCGGTCAGGACAACCTGTGGAGCGCCCGGCCGGCGGTGTTCCTCTTCAACCACCAGAGCCAGCTCGACGTGCCGGTGCTGGCCTCCCTGCTGCGCAGCGACTTCACCGCGGTCGCCAAGAAGGAGCTGGCCACCGATCCGATGTTCGCGCCGATGGGCTGGCTCGCCGACGTGGCGTACGTCGACCGCGCGGACTCCTCGAAGGCCCGGGCGGCCCTCGCCCCCGCCGTCGACGCGCTGCGCAACGGCACCTCGCTGGTGATCGCGCCCGAGGGCACCCGGTCCCCGACCCCGAAGCTGCTGCCCTTCAAGAAGGGCGCCTTCCACATGGCCATGCAGGCCGGTGTGCCGATCGTGCCGATCGTGATCCGCAACGCCGGCGAGCTGATGGCGCCCCGCGGGATGCTCATCTCCTCCGGCGTCCTCGACGTGGCCGTCCTCGAGCCGATCGACACCTCGACGTGGACCACGCGTTCCTTGGCCGGCAAGGTGACCCGGGTCCGGCAGCAGTACCTCGACACCTTCGACAACTGGCCGACCTGAGGCCCGCCGCGGGACGGGTCAGCCCAGGTCGACGATCGCGGCCACCGGGCCGCCGCCGTCGGGGCCCTGGTGGGCCGCGGACACCGACACGAACACCGCCGGGTCGCCGGTGACCGCCGCCGTCACTCCCCCGACGGCCGCCTTGATCTGCCGGTGCCAGTGCACGTCGGAGTCGTCGAGCATGGCGTTGCGCCGGCCCCGCACCTGGCCGTCCTGGGACACCTCGCACTTGAGGAACACGTTGACCAGCCGGCCGTCGAGGTCGGCGGTGCGCGGCCGCTCGGGCAGGTCGAGGCCGGCCGAGCGGATCGCGTCCCAGATGCCGTCGGCGTCGAGGGCGTCCTTCATCACCGCGTGGCCGACCCGGTAGCGCCCGCCGACGCCGATCGCGTTGCCGACCACCACCACCTGCGCCTGGTCGAGCTCGACCCCGGACGAGCAGGAGGCGACCGCCGAGAAGAGCGAGCGGTCGTGCATGACGTCGGCGTCGGTCGGCATCTCGATCTCGCCGAGGGCGACCGCGATGCCGAGCGCCGTACACCCGTTGGAGAGGTCCATCGACTCGTGCGTGTGCTCGGTCCAGACCGTCTTGCCGCGGGACTTGGCGTCGCGGATGGTGTGCACGGTCAGCAGGGGCGTCTTGGTCTGCACGTAGTGGACGTCGGCGACGTCGGTGATGCCGGCGCGCTCCATCGCGACCCGCACGGCGTCGGCGACCTTCGACACCATGGCCACCCGGCCGATGTCCTCGGGCAGCAGCACCTCGCTCATCGCGAAGCCCACGGTCAGCCGCGGCTCGTCGCTCGGCTCGGCGTCGCCCTCCGGCACCGTGGCGAAGATGGTGGCGTGCGGCGAGATCACGCCGTCGGTGCCGCCGGACCAGACGATGGGGATCTGCTTGACCTGGTCGGCCGGTGCCCCCTTGGCGATGAGCACCTCGCGGAACGCGCGGTCGGAGATGATCCGGGTGTAGTCGTTGACCCCGCCGTTGCCCTCGGTCTTGCCGATGATGGCGATCACCCGGTCGGCGGCCATCACCCCGTCGTCGATCAGCTTCGCGAGCTCGGAGGCGTCGGCGACGGAGTGGATCGGGACCTTGCGTACTTCGATCGCGCTGGGCATGCGGGTTCCTCTCGGTGTGGTGCGGGTGTCAGTCGGGGACGATGATGGTGCCGGCCGCGCCGGCCAGCCCGTCGATGATGGAGTCGAGGTCGGTGATCACCGAGGTCTTCCCGGTGGCCTCGACGAACCGCAGGGCCGCCTCGACCTTCGGGCCCATGGAGCCGCCGGCGAAGTGGCCCGCCGCGGCGTGCGCGCGCATCTCCGCGAGACTCACGCGGCCGAGCGGCTCGGCCTCGGGGGTGCCGAACCGCAGCACGGCGTTCGGGACGTCGGTGGCGATCACCAGCACGTCGGCGGCGACGGTGCGCGCGAGCAGCGCGGCGGTGAGGTCCTTGTCGATGACCGCCTCCACGCCGCGGTACCCCTCGTCCTCGCGGACCGTGGGGATCCCACCGCCGCCGGCGGCGACCACCACGAAGCCGGCCTCGATCAGGGCGAGCACGGCGGGCGCGTCCAGGATCTCGACGGGCTCGGGCGAAGCCACCATCCGGCGCCAGCCCTTCTCGCCCCGGTCCTCCCAGAGCTCCCCGTGCTCGATCATCGTCTGCGCCTCGGCCTCGCCGACGAAGCGGCCGATCGGCTTGGTCGGGCGGGTGAAGCCGGGATCGTCGGCCGCCACGAGCGTGCGGGTCATCAGGGCGGCGGACGGCCGCTGGGCGCCGCGGACGCGCAGTGCGTCGTCGAGCGCGTTGACCAGCACGTTGCCGAGGGTCGCCTGGGTCTGGGCACCGCACCAGTCCAGCGGGACGGGGGGTACGACGGCCGCGGCCAGCTCGTTCTTGACCAGCAGGTTGCCCACCTGCGGCCCGTTGCCGTGGGTGAGCACGACCTCGACGGGCTCGGGGCGGGTCAGCAGGTCGGCCACGGCGGCCATCGCCACCCGCGCCGCGGCGATCTGGTCCTCGGGACGGGCGCCGCCGTCCCGGCTGGTCATGGCGTTGCCACCCAGCGCCAGCATCACCCTCATGCCCCGAACCTAGTGACTGCCGCCCGGAGCGGCACCGTCAGGTTCGGCCAACCGGCGCGTCGTACCCTGGCAACCCTTGGCCAGCGGTCACCACTGCCAGCGGATGCCCAGCTTGCCGGGACCGAAGTTGCGCACCACGTGGTGCGCCGAGGTCGTGCCCCGCAGCTGGTGCACCTGCTGGTCCCGCGTGCGCAGGTCCTCGGTGTAGGCCTCGCAGTACGCGGGCTGCTTGTCGCCCTCGAACCGGATCCACAGCACCGCCTCGGACAGCCGGCGGGTCAGGTAGATCTCGTAGAAGGGGTCCGGGTCGGCGTCGCGGGGCACCAGCACCTGGTGCTCGGTGATCGCGGTCTCCCCCGTCGCCAGGGACCGCTCGAGGAGCACCTCGACGCCGAAGACGCCGCGCTTGACGTCGCTGTGCGTCTTCCCGATCGAGCAGCCCTTGAGGGCGACGAACTCCGGCACCGCCGAGCTGTCGGTGTCCATCGTGAAGACGAACGGTTGCCCCCGGGCGCCGTCACGCACGGCCTTCCAGACGCTGCGCGAGACCGCGGACCGGCCCCGGCCGCGGTCGTCGACGTCGAAGGTGACCTGGACGCTGGTCTCGATGAGGGACTCGGCGTCGTCGGGGTCGTAGCCGAGCTGCGAGAGCGCGTCCCGGACCGCCCCGGAGCCGCCCATCAGGTCGGCCAGCGACTTGCTGCTCCGGAACGGACCGGAGCGCTTCGAGGGTTGCAGTCGGGAGCGCAGGTGGCCGCTCGGGAGGTAGAGCAGCTCCTCGAGCGTGGTGAGCGCCTCGAGCGAGGTCTGGTGCTCGGGCTGGCTCCGCCCCGAGCGCCAGTAGCTCAAGGTGGCGACGCTGAGCGGCGTGCCGAGGTCAGCCAGGCGCCCGCGCAGGTACTCCAGGCTGACGCCGCGCTGGGCGATCGCCACCCTCAATGCCTCGGAAAAGGACGCAGGCGAACCCTGCGATGTCACATCGCGCACGGTGCTCACACCCCCCCGGTCTCAACACCCGGGGAAACTTTCACACACTTTCCGCGCCTGTGTGTGAAGACTCGATGAGTATCGTTGACGACCAGTGGCGTTGGGTCCCGGGGGGAATCCAGCGCCACTGTCCCCATTTGTCCGGGAAGATCCTTCGTTTCAGGCGTACGAAGGCAAAAAATGCGCGTCCGCGACCCGCAACCCAGACCCGCTGGAACCCTTCTGGCCGGCGAAATCTTTACCCTCCGCCGCCCCGCCGAGTCGGCGGTCAGGGCCGTTCGGCGCGGGCCTTGAGGCCGGCGGTCTCCAGGGCCAGGTAGCGCTCGGTCAGACGCCGCGACAGCCGGCCCACCAGGCCGCCCATCGGGCCGAGCTGGTCCAGGCGCGCGGTGACCCGGCAGCCGCCGGGGTGGGGCTCGACGAGGTGGGTGCCGACCGTCCGCAGCCCCGGTGCGGTGGACTCCCAACGGAACTCCCGGCCGGGGTCGAGCGCGATCACGGTCCAGGTGGCCACGGGCAGCCGCGGCTGGCGCACCCGGGTCCGGGCGCCGACGTGCAGCGGCCCGGCGTCGAGACGCTCGGCGCTGGTCACCGAGGCGGTCCACTCGGGCCAGCGCTCGACGTCCGCGTAGATCTCCCAGGCCCGCGCCGGGTCCGCGACGACGTCCACGACCGACTCGAACCTCATCGCCTCAGCGTAGGTCGACCTCGGCGTGCGGGGCACCCCCCGACAGGCGGGCGTAGCCGGGTCCGCGGTCGAAGAACGCCGCCCCGACGCCGGGCCGGGACGCGCGCTCGGCCGCGGTCGCCTCGGGGTCGTGGGCGAGCGTGCCGTCGTCGACCGCTCCGGTCAGCACCACGCCGTACGACGTGAACGCGGCCGCCGCGGAGACCTTGCGCCAGACGACGTCGCGGACCACCGACGCCGGGTCGCGAGCGAGCGGGTCGCCCCAGCCGCCGCCGCCGGTGGTGCGGATCCGGATCACCTCGCCGGCCTTGACGGGCTCGGCGTCGGCGAGGGCATCGACCTCGCGCTCGGCCGGCCCGCCGGGGTCGATGGTGACGCTGAACGGCTGCCCGGCCAGGCCACCCTTGACGCCCCAGCAGGCCAGGATCGACCGGTCCGCGATCGACATGAAGTGCGCGTCCTTCAGCATCCGGATGTGCTTCTCGTAGCCGAGCCCGCCGCGGTACTCCCCCGCGCCGCCCGAGTCCGTCGCGAGCCCGAGCGACTCGACCAGGAACGGGAACCGCGACTCGGTGAACTCGCTGGGCAGGTTGCGACTGTCCGGGACGACGTGGATGGTGTCCTCGCCGTCGGCGTAGTAGCGGCCGCCGGAGCCGCCGCCGAGCACCTCGCGCATCAGGTAGGGCCGGCCCTCGCGGTCGTCGCCGTAGACGCCGGTGTAGCGGATCGTCTCCTGGTCGGCGGGCATCCGGCCGTCCACCGCCTTGGCGATCACCCCCGCCAGCACCCCCAGCAGCCGCAGGATCACGAACGTCCGGGCGTTGGTCGGCGCCGGGAAGACCGGGGTCAGCAGCGTGCCCGGCTCCGGGAAGCGCATCTCGATCAGCGGCACCACGCCCTCGTTGACGTCGAGCTCGGCCATCCGCTCGGGCGACTCGGCGAGGTTCCGCAGGATGGGCGCCAGCCACTTCTTGAGGAAGACGCCGTCGGAGTAGTCCCCGCAGTGGTTGATCGGCCCCTTGGCCTGCGGCGAGGTGCCGTCGAAGTCGAGGATGATCCGCTCGCCGTCAGGGTCGTCGGCCGCCGTGCGGGTCAGGGTGATCCGCTGGGTGTGCAGCATCGGCTCGTCGACGCCGTCGTGCTCGGCGTAGTCCTCCCAGGTCCAGGTGCCGACCGGGATCTGGCTGAGGATCTCGCGACGGTACGTCGTGGTGGTGCGGTCGATGATCGCGTCGAAGCACGACTCGACCACCGCCACGCCGTACCGGTCGAAGAGCTCGCCGAGCCGGCGCGCGCCCATCAGGCAGGCCGAGCACTCCGCGTCGAGGTCGGCGGCGAGCGACTCGGGCATCCGGGAGTTGCGGGTCATGATCGCCAGCGCCGCCCGGTTGGGTACGCCGGCGTCCCAGAGCTTGATCGGCGGGACCATCAGCCCCTCCTCGAACACGCTGGTCGCGTGCGAGGGCATCGAGCCGGGCACCGCGCCGCCGATGTCGTCGTGGTGGCCGAAGGCCTGGACGAACGCGACCACCTGCCCGCCGGAGAACACCGGCACGGTCACGCAGAGGTCGGGCAGGTGCCCGATGCCGCCCTCGGAGCGGTAGACGTCGTTGTGGAAGAAGACGTCGCCCTCCCGCATCTCCGCGATCGGGAAGTCGCGGGCGACCGGGTGCACGAGGGCGGAGTAGGAGCGGCCGGTGAGCTTGCGCAGGAGCCGGTCGTGGATGCCGGCGCGGAAGTCGTGGGCGTCGCGGATCATGGGGCTGCGACTGGTGCGCGCGATCGCGGTCTCGACCTCCATCTCCACGCTGGCCAGCGAGCCCTGGACGATCTCGACCAGCACCGGGTCGGCACTCGCGCCCGCGTCGTCGGTGAGGCTGCCGAACGGGAAGTCGGTGGGCGCGCGGCGGCTCATGCGTTGCTCGCCTCCTTGTCGCGGGTCACGATGATGTTGCGGTAGTCGTCCACGCGGGCGGTGAAGCCGGGGTGCAGCGGCACCGTGGAGCCGAACTCCTCGATGATCGCCGGGCCGTCGACGACGAACCCCGCAGGCAGGTCCGGCCGCCACAGCAGCGGCGTGTCGACGTAGCCGGCGTCCGCGTCGAAGCAGACCGGCCTCGTCCGGTCCGGGCGGGTGGTCTCGACAGGCTCGACCACCGAGGGGCGGATCTCGGGCCGCCGGATCGGCCCGATCCCGGAGACCCTCAGGTTCACCCACTCGACCTGCTGGGTGGCGTCGGCGGAGAAGTCGTAGCCGTAGAGCGCCCGGTGCTCGGCGTGGAAGCGCGCGGCCACCGCATCCAGCGCGTCCTGGTCGAGCGGGCCGGGGTCGACGGTGACCCGCACCTCGAAGGCCTGCCCGAAGTAGCGCACGTCCGCGGTGCGCTGGAAGACGTGGACCTCCTCGGCGAAGCCCTCCGCGGTCAGCGCGGCGCGCGCCTGCCCGGTGAGCGCGTCGTACGCCGCCTGCAGGCTCACCGCGTCGAGGGCCTCGTGCAGCGAGACGTGGGTCTGCACGTAGTCGTTCTTCACGTCGACGGTCAGCAGGCCGAACGCCGACACGTTGCCGGGGTCCGGCGGCACCAGCACGGTCGGCACGCCCAGGATGTCCATCAGTCGGCACAGCAGCAGAGAGCCCGAGCCGCCGAACGTGGTGAGGGCGAAGTCGCGCACGTCGAGGCCGCGCTTGACCGTCACCTGGCGCAGCGCGTTGGCCTGGTTCCAGGCCGAGATCTCCAGGACGCCCGCGGCGCACGCCTCGGGGCTGAGCCCCAGGTCCACGGCCAGCGCCTCGACGCCCACCCGGGCGGCGTCCACGTCGAGCGGGATCTCCCCGCCGAGGAGGTGCGGCGGGATCCGGCCGAGCACCACGTGGGCATCAGTGATGGTGACCCCTCCACCCTCGGGGCCACCCTTGCCGTAGCAGAGCGGCCCCGGGTCGGCGCCCGCCGACTGCGGTCCGACCTTGAGGGTGCCCTCCGGGGAGAGCCAGGCGATCGAGCCGCCGCCCGCGCCCACCGTGACGACGTCGATCATCGGGATCTTGGACGGGTAGGCACCCACGCTGCCCTCGGTGGTGAGCGACGGCTCGCCGTGGATGACCACCGAGACGTCCGTCGAGGTGCCGCCGCCGTCGCTGGTCAGCACCCGGTCGAAGCCGGCCACCTTGGCGATCAGCGCGGCGCCGAGCGCGCCCGCCGCCGGCCCGGAGAGCACCGTGGTGATCGGCTGGTGCACGACCTCGTCGGCCGACAGCACCCCGCCGTTGGACTTCATCACATAGAAAGGCACCGCCGACCTGTCGGGGTTCCCGCCGGTCGAGACCTGCGCCTCCAGCCGGCCCTGGATGTTGCGGACGTAGCGGCCCAGCCGCGGCTTGACGGCCGCGTCGACCAGGGTGGTCATGGCGCGTTCGTACTCGCGGTACTCGCGCAGCACCTCGCTGCTGATCGACACCACGGCGTCGGGGTGCTCCTCGCCCAGGATCGCGCGCATCCGCTCCTCGTGGTCGGGGTTGGCGTAGGCGTGCAGGAAGCAGACGCCGAGCGTGTCGATGCCCTCGTCGCGGAACCACCGGGCCACCGCCCGCGCCTGCGCCTCGTCGAAGGGCCGCACCTCGGCGCCGGTGAAGTCGAGCCGTCCCTCGACGCCGCGGACGAGGTGGCGCGGGACGATCCGGGGCGGCTTCACCCAGAAGTAGGAGTTGCCGTAGCCGTCGGGCACCGACTGGCGGGCGATCTCGAGCATCGCCTCGTAGCCGACGTTGGTGATGTAGCCGAGGGCGTCGACCTTGCCCTCGAGGAGCTGGTTGGTCGCGACCGTGGTGCCGTGCGAGACGGCCGCGATGTCGTCGTACGACGCGCCGACGAGACCCAGGACCTTCTCGATGCCGGCCATGAACCCGTCGGCGGGGTCGTGCGGCGTGGACGGCGTCTTGGTGGTGGTGAGCGCCCCGGTGGACTCGTCGAAGGCCACCAGGTCGGTGAACGTGCCGCCGGTGTCGATGCCGATCCTGATCATGGGTCGATTCAAGCGGACCCGGCAGCGACCGGCGAGGGCACAACCCGCTCAGCCGGCGCGGCGGGCTCAGCCGGTCTTGACAGCCTGGAGGGTGTACGTCGCGGCGATCCGGGCCGGGCGGTCCGCCAGCCGGAACTCCCCGGGGTGGTCGGGGTGGACGACGCACTGGTCGCCGAGAAACGCCCAGGGCGCCGAGTCGTGCTCCTCGATCGAGGTGAGGGTCAGCCCGTGCGCCATCAGCGCGGTGATGGTCTCGGCGAGGCCGTGGTTCCACTCCTGGGTGCGACCGTGCTCGATCTTGTGGTCGCCGATGTCGACGTAGGTGAAGTCGTCGTCCCACTCCAGCGGCTCGGGCCGCTCGAAGTAGGGGAACTCGACGGCGACCAGGCCGTCCTCCCTCGGGTCGTCGATCGACCACAGCATCGGGTGCCCCTCACGGATGAACAGCCGGCCACCGGGCCGCAGCAGCGCGGCGACCACGTCGGCCCAGCGGTCGACGCTGGGCAGCCAGCAGAGCGCACCGATCCCGGTGTACACGAGGTCGAACTGCCCGGGCCCGCCGAGGGCCTCGACCGCGTCGTACACGTCGGAGCACACGTAGGGGATGTCGGCGCCGGCCTCGGTCGCGAGCCGCCGGGCGTAGTGGACGGACTTCTCCGACAGGTCCAGGCCGGTCATCGCGGCACCGAGCCGGGACAGCGACAGCGTGTCGGTGCCGAGGTGGCACTGCAGGTGCACCCCGCGGACGCCGGAGAGGTCGCCCAGGCGCGGCCGGTCGAAGCTCACGACGTCGGAGAGGTAGGAGGGGTCCTCGACGGGGCGGCGCAGGTCGTAGCCGCCGTGCTCGGCGTGGGCGACCGCGCGGTCGTCCCAGTTGGCCCGGTTGAGGCGGAGGTAGTCGGGCTCGTCGGACGTCACAGGTCGGGTGGGCGCTCGTTGTAGACGCCCGCCTCCTCCTGGCCGGTGAGGCCCTGGATCGCGCGCATGATCTCGTCGGTGACCTCGCGCCGGGCGCGACCGAGCGGGACCCCGTCGTACCTCCCGACGAACGAGAGGGGCTTCCCGATCGTCACGGTGACCTTGGCCAGCCGTGGGAAGCGCGAGCCGACGGGCTGGATCTCCTGGGTGCCGGCGAGCCCGACGGGCACCACCGGGACCCCGGCGGTCAGCGCGAGGTGGGCGACGCCGGTGCGGCCGCGGTAGAGCCGACCGTCGCGCGACCGGGTGCCCTCGGGGTAGATGCCGAACGCGTCGCCCTGCCGGAGGACGCCGAGCGCGGTGTCCAGGCTGCCCATCGCGGAGGCCGTGTCCTCGCGGTCGACGGGCAGCATGTCGATGCCCTCGAACCAGAGCCTGGTCAGCGTGCCCTTGACGCCGGTGCCGGTGAAGTAGTCGGACTTCGCGAGGAAGACGACCTTGCGGGGCACCACGATCGGGATGACGACGCTGTCCACGAAGCTGAGGTGGTTGCTCGCCAGGATCACGCCGCCGGTGGGCGGGACGTTGTCGAGGCCGACCACCTTCGGGCGCCAGACCGCCTTGACGATCGGCTGCACGATGAGGTGCACCACTTGGTAGAGCACCGGGCCATTGTGCCGCGCCCGGCGATCGGGTCGGACACCGGTCAGCGGGTTGGGACGCACCGGGTCGGGACGCCCGGGGTCGGAACGGAGGGCCGACGCCGAAATAGGCGAAGGGCCCTCATAGGTATGAGCTACAAGGGCCCTTCAAGGTGACCGGTACTGGTGACGCTCCCGATCGATCCGTCTTCGCCTCCGACCCCAGCGGCCCCGTCACCTGGCCAACCGCGACCGTGCTCCAGCAAGCTGGCTCACCGTCGTATGGATCTTCTTCTCCGACCGATCCCGCCGCTCCCGAAGGAACTGCGTAGGGAGAGTTCTACGTCCCAAAGGCCCTACGCCACAAGGGGTTTCGCCAAAGTTCTTCGACATTCTTCTGGTTCCACCAGCTCGTGCACAGGAAGACCCTCGTCCTCCACAGGTGCGGCCCGTCTCTCCACAGGTTGGTCGGGTGGCTGTGGAGCCGGCGCGGGGTGACCCGGGACGACCCGAGATGACCCCCGAGATGACCACTGGCGCCCGAAATAGGCGAAGGGCCCTCATAGGTATGAGCTACAAGGGCCCTTCAAGGTGACCGGTACTGGTGACGCTCCCGATCGATCCGTCTTCGCCTCCGACCCCAGCGGCCCCGTCACCTGGCCAACCGCGACCGTGCTCCAGCAAGCTGGTCCACCGTCGTATGGATCTTCTTCTCCGACCGATCCCGCCGCTCCCGGAGGAACTGCGTAGGGAGAGTTCTATGTCCCAAAGCCCCTACGCCACAAGGGGTTTCGCCAAAGTTCTCCGACATTCCTCTGGTTCCGGCGTGTCCCCCACAGCCGGACCCGGTTCCTCCACAGATCCTGCGCGGTTGTCCACAGCCTCCGGCGTCAGGACGTGGGCCCGACGGTGGCCTCGAACGCGGCCGCGACCTGCAGCAGGCGACGCTCGGCGCCGTGCGGTGCGACGATCTGCACGCCGACCGGCAGCCCGTCGGGGGTGGTCCCGGCCGGCACCGCGATCGCCGGGCACCCGGTGACGGTGATGAAGTACGCCGACCGCATCCAGTCGAGGTAGCTCTCCATCGGCCGACCGTTGATCGTCGTCGGGAACTCCTGGTCGGCCGGAAAGGGCGGCACCTGGGAGACCGGCAGCACGAGGACGTCGTGCTCCTCGAAGAACACGCGCATCGTCTCGGCCAGGCTCGTCCGCTGCGCGTAGGCGCGGGCGACGTCGGCACCGGTCAGGTCGGCGCCGACCCGGATGTTGTCGGCCAGGGAGGCCTTGAACGAGTCCGGGTGCTCGGCCAGCAGCGCGCCGTAGCTCGCCTGGAAGTGCCAGGCCCGCAACGTCCGGAAGGTGTCCTCGGCCAACCCGAGGTCGGGGTGCGCCGCGACCACCCGCGCGCCCCCTCGAGCGAACCGCCCGGCGGCTGCCTCGGTGACGCTCGCGACGTCGTGGTCGACCTCGAAGGCGCCGCCGAGGTCGACGGAGAATGCCACCCGCAGTCCGCCCAGCGAGCCGTGCAGCGGCGACGCGAACGACCAGCCCGGCTCGCCGAGCGCGAGCGGCACCCGCGGGTCGGGTCCGGCGATGACGGAGAGGAGCAGGGCCAGGTCGGCGACGTTGCGGGCCAGCGGGCCGGGCACCCCGGTGGTCTCCCACTGGTTGGTGGTGGGCCAGGTGGGCACCCGGCCGAGCGAGGGTCGCAGACCGACGACGCCGCAGAACGACGCGGGGTTGCGCAGCGAGCCCCCCATGTCGGAGCCGTCGGCGAGCGGCACCATCCCCGCGCCCAGGGCGCTGGCCGCTCCGCCGCTGGACCCGCCGGCGGACCGGCTCGGGTCGCGCGGGTTGCGGGTCGTCCCGAAGACGGTGTTGAACGTGTGCGACCCGGCCGCGAACTCCGGCACGTTGGTCTTGCCGATCAGCACGACGCCGGCGCGTCGGATCCGCTCGACGATCAGGTCGTCGTGGTCGGCCACGTGGTCGGCGTACAGCCGCGAGCCGAAGGTGGTCGGCCACCCGGCCGCGGCGTGGGTGTCCTTCACCGCGAACGGCAGCCCGTGCAGTGGACCCAGCGCACCGCCGCCGCGCCTGGTGCTCGTCGGCGGCCCGGGCCCCCGCGTGGGCCCGGTCGACGTCGAGGGAGACGATCGCGTTGAGCTCCGGGTTGCGCGCGTCGATGCGCTCCAGGTGCAGGTCGAGCAGCTCGCGGGCCGAGATCTCCCGCCGGGCCACGGCCCGCGCCATCGCGCGAGCGGTGGAGTCGACCGTCAGGTCGGTCACCGACGCCGGCCGAACACCGCGCCGACGACGACGCCGAGGACCACCAGCCCGGCGCCGACGGCGATGCCCTTGACGAAGTCGTCCGGGGACGACGCGCGGGCGGGAGCGGTGAAGACGCCCGGCACGGCGTCGACGTAGGAGTCGGGCATGCCGACGCGCTCGGTCGGCGCGGCGCCACCGCCGGCGAGCGTCGCGGCCACGTTGCCGAAGAACTCCCCCGCCATCCGGCGCGACACCGAGGCGAGCATCCGCTGGCCCACCCCGCCGACCATGCCGCCGACGACCGCGTCCGCGGCGTAGGAGATCGGTCGTCGCGCCGTCGGCCTCGGTGAAGGACACCTGCACGGTCGCGTCGATGGTGCCTGGGGCACCCGCGCCCTGGAGCCGCATCACCAGCGACTCGTGCGGGTCGAGGTCGGCGAGCGTGCAGGACCCGGCGTAGGTCCCCTTGATCGCCGCCACCCCGGCCGTGACGGTCATGGCGTAGGCGTTCTCGCCGGTGGCCTCCAGCCGCTCGCAGCCCGGGATGGTGCGGACCAGCACCGCCGGGTCGAGGAGCGCGTCCCAGACCTGCGCGACGGGGTAGGGCACCGTGTTGCTGCCGGTGATCTTCACGTGGGCTCCTCGGAGTGGCGGCGCCGCAGGTCGAAGAGCTCCGACGGCGAGATGGGCATGGAGGTGAGCACGAAGCCCTCGGCGTCGGAGATCGCCGCGGCGAAGACGGCCGCCGACGGGATCACCCCCGCCTCGCCCGCGCCCTTGATGCCGAGCTCGTTCAGCGGCGAGGGTGTCTCGAGGTGGTCGATCTCGATCCGCTCGGGGACCTCGGTGACGTAGGGCATCAGGAAGTCCATGAACGACGCGTTGAGCAGCTGCCCCGACTCGTCGTAGGCCATCCGCTCGTACAACGCGCCGCCGACCCCCTGGGCCACTCCCCCGTGGATCTGCCCCTCGACGATCATCGGGTTGATCAGGTGACCGCAGTCGTGGACGACGGCGTACTTGAGGATGGTGATCTCGGCGGTGTCCGGGTCGGTCTCGACGATCACCGCATGCATCCCGGAGGCGAACGTCGCGCGCTCGGGTGAGTAGAAGTCGCGGCCCTCGAGCCCGGGCTCGTCGTCCTCGGCGACCGGCGGCTTGCCGGGGTCCCCGACGGAGAACTGGGTGGCCGCCTTGGAGGCCTCGTCGAAGGCGTAGCGCAGCGGGTTGGAGAGCACCGACACGGTGCCGAGGTCGATGGACGAGTCGGTGCCGCGGACCGACACGACCCCGTCCACGATCTCCAGGTCGTCGACCGACGCCTCGAGCGCCTCGGCGGCGATCCGCAGCGCCTTCTCCTTGGCCCGCCGGGCGGCGAGGTGGATCGCGGAGCCGCTCATCACGGCCGCTCGCGAGGCGAAGGTGCCCACGGCGTACGGCATCCGCCGGGTGTCGCCGGTCGTGATCTCGACGTCCTCGAACCGGACCCCGAGCTCGTCGGCGACGATCTGTGCGAACACCGTCTGGTGGCCCTGGCCCTGCGAGGTCAGCCCGGTCGCGACCTTCACCTTGCCGGAGGTCTCGATGTGCACGTGCGCGCCCTCGTAGGGTCCGACCCCGGTGCCCTCGACGTAGCAGGCCAGCCCGATGCCGACCCGTCGACCCTGCGCCGCCAGCTCCGCGCGGAAGGCCGGGAACTCGTCCCAGCCGATCAGCTCCTTGAGCTTGACCAGGGACGCCGGGTAGTCGCCGGAGTCGTACTCCAGCTCGCGGCCGTCCTGGAAGATCAGCCCCTGGTCGAAGGGGAACTCGTCGGGCTGGATGAAGTTGGTGGCCCGCACCACGGTGCGGTCCAGGCCGAGCTCCGCGGCGATCGCGTCCATGGTCCGCTCCATCACGAAGCAGCCCTGCGGGCGCCCGGCGCCGCGGTAGGGCGTGACCATCACGGTGTTGGTGAAGAGCGACTGGAAGGAGACCCGGTAGACCTCCGGCTTGTAGGGCCCGAGGAGCTGGGTGGAGGTGATGATCGGCACGATCAGGCCGTACGGCGAGTAGGCGCCGTGGTCGTGCCAGAACTGCACGTCGAGCGCGAGCAGCCGCCCGTCGTCGTCGAAGCCGACCTCGACGTGGTGCACCTGGCCGCGCTCGTGGGCCGAGGAGATGAAGTGCTCGCGCCGGTCCTCGGTGAAGCGCACCGGCCGGCCGAGGGTGCGGGCCGCCAGCGGCACGAGCAGCTCCTCGGGCCACGGGTGGTTGATCTTGACCCCGAAGCCGCCGCCCACGTCGGGGGTGATCACGTCGACCTGGCCGAGGTCGAGGCCGAGCTTGGCGGCGACGCAGCCGCGCACGCCGGTCGAGGTCTGCGTGGACGACCAGACCGTCAGCCGCGACGAGTCGGGGTCCCACCGCGCCACGACGCCGCGGCCCTCCATCGGCGTGCACGCCGAGCGCTCGATGGTCAGGTCGAGCGTGAGCCGGTGCGGAGAGGCGGCGAGGGCGGCCTCCACTGCGCCGGCGGGGCCGGTCGACTGGACCATCTCGGCCGCCGACGTTGCCGGGCACGTCCTCGTGGACGAGGTGCTCGGCGGCGCGGGCGGCGTCGATGCCGACGACCGGGGGCAGCGGCTCGTAGTCGACCCGGATCCGGTCGAGCGCGTCCTCGGCGACGTAGCGGTCGTCGGCGACCACGAAGGCGACGGCCTCACCGACGTAGTTGACCTCGTCGCGACGGCCAGCGCGTGCTGGGTGCGGCCGTGGGTGAGCGTCGGGTGCGGGATCAGCAGGGGCAACGGCTCGGCCATCGCGCCCGGTCAGGTCGTCGTGGGTCCAGACCAGGTGCACGCCGTCGAGGTCGAGCACCTCGTCGACCTCGATGTCGACGATCCGCGCGTGGGCGTGCGGCGAGCGGAGCACGGCGGCGTGCAGGGTGCCGGCGTGCGCACCGGCGAGCACGTCGTCGACGTACCGTCCCTGTCCGCGCAGCAGCCGCTGGTCCTCGACGCGGGGCACCTTGGTGCCGAACAGCTTGGTGGTCATGCCGGCTCCGCCACGATCTCGGCGGCGCGCAGCACGGAGGCGACGATGTTCTGGTAGCCCGTGCAGCGGCAGAGGTTGCCGGCGATCATCTCGCGCGCCTGCTCCCGGGTCGGGTCGGGGTTCTCGCGCAGCCCGGCGGTGATGGTGGTCAGGAAGCCGGGCGTGCAGAAGCCGCACTGGAGCCCGTGGCAGTCGGCGAAGGCCTGCTGGACCGGGCCGAGCGAGCCGTCGGCCTCGGTCAGCCCCTCGACGGTGGTGATCTCGGTGTCGACCGCCGAGACGGCCAGCATGCAGGCAGGACCGCACGGGTCGGCCGTCGACCAGCACGGTGCACGCGCCGCACACCCCGTGCTCGCAGCCCACGTGGGTGCCGGTGAGCCCGCAGTCCTGGCGAAGCGCGTCGGACAGCAGCCGCCTGGCCGGCACCGCCACCGCGTGGGACGCGCCGTTCACGTGCAGGACGACGTCGTGCACCTCCTCGCTCATGCGCGCGCCGCCTCTCGCGCGGACGCGACCACCCGGGCGGTGAGCACCCGCACCAGGTGCGCCCGGTAGTCCGCCGACGCGTGGATGTCCTCGGCCGGGTCGAGGTGCGTCAGCGCCGCGTCGCCCAGCTCGTCGTCGGGGACGCCGGTCAGGTCCACGACCGTCGGGACGTCGCTGACCGAGAGGTAGCCCGCCGTCACCCGGTCGCCGTGCACCAGGGCGGCGACCCCGGCCATCGCGTAGTCGCCGTGCCGGCGGGCGATCTCCTCGAAGGCCACGCCCGCGCCGTCGGCGAGGGCCGGGAAGAACGCCTCGACCGCGATCTCGTCCGGCCGCACCGACGACTCCAGCGGGCCGAGGTACGAGGTCGTCCGCGGCGATCGTCCGCCGCCCGCCCGGCCCGACCACGTCGACGCTGCCGCCGAGCAGCCGGAGCACCATCGGCATCTCGGCCGCCGCGTCCGCGTGCACGAGCGAGCCGACGGTCGTGCCCCGGTTGCGGATCGTCGGGTGCGCGACGTGCTCGAGGGCGAGCGACACCAGCGGCTGCACCCGGCGCACCTCGGGGTCGGCGAGCACGTCGGCGTGCCGGGCCAGGGCACCGATCCGGACCCCGCTGTCGTCGATGCGGACGTAGGCGAGGTCGGACGACGGCGTTGATGTCGACGAGCATCGGCGGCGCCGCGAGCCGCATCGACAGCAGGGGCACCAGCGACTGCCCGCCGGCCAGCACCTTCGCGCCCGGCGTGCCGGCCAGGTCCCGGACCGCGTCGGTCAGCGAGCCGGGCCGACGGTAGGCGAACGGTGCTGGCTTCACGCGTTACTCCTCGTGGGACAGCGCTCTGGTGGCGTGCCCGCTGCCGTGGCTGCCGCGGCCGTTGACCATGTGGAAGAAGACGATGACCATGATCGTGCCGAGCGCGATGCCGCGACAGCGAGAAGTCGTCGGTGATCTCGAGGGTGACCCCGCCGATGCCGGCGATGATGCCGGCGGCCAGGCCGACCATGTTGACGGGGTCGCCGAAGTCGACGCGGTTCTCGACCCAGATCTTGGCTCCCACCAGGCCGATCATGCCGTAGAGCACGACGGTGATGCCGCCGAGCACACCGCCGGGGGTCGCGTTCGACGATCGCGCCGAACTTCGGGCACAGGCCGAGCATGATCGCCACCGCGGCCGCGACGTAGTAGGCCGCGGTCGAGTAGACCCGGGTGGCGCTCATGACCCCGATGTTCTCGGCGTACGTCGTGGTCGGCGAGCCGCCGAAGGCCGAGGACAGCGCGGTGGCCAGGCCGTCCGCACCGAGCGCGCGGCCCATGTAGGGGTCGAGGTCCTCGCCGGTCATCTCGGCGACCGCCTTGACGTGGCCGGTGTTCTCCGCGACCAGCGCGATCACGCCGGGCAGGACCAGGAGGACGAAGGTGAGCGAGAAGCTCGGACCGTGCACGACGTCGACGCCGTCACCCAGGATCGCCGCTCGGGCCACCCGATCCAGTCCGCGCCCTGGACGTTGGCCCAGCTGACCCGGTCGTGCTCGGTCGCCTCGGTGGCGCCGCCGAGCACGGAGGTGATCGGGCCGAAGATCTTGTCGGCCAGGAACGACAGCACGTAGCCGAAGATCAGCGCCAGCAGCACCGCGATCCGGGACCAGAAGCCGGGCAGCACGACCGCGGCGAACACCATGAACGCGGCGGTCAGCAGGGCGATCCACTGGTCCTGCGGCCAGTAGATCGCGGCCACCACCGGGGCCAGGTTGAAGCCGATCAGCATGACGACCGCGCCGGTCACGGCCGGCGGCAGGAGCCGGTGGATCACCGCGCCGCCGGTGAAGTGGACCAGCAGGCCGACGACGGCGAGCACCAGCCCACCGACCAGGATCGCGCCGGTGACGTCCGCCGAGTCGCCGCCCTGGGCCCGGATCGCCGCGACGCAGGCCACGAACGAGGCGCTGGTGCCGAGGTAGCTCGGCACCTTGTTGCTGGAGATCAGCAGGAACAGGATCGTGCAGATGCCGGAGAACAGGATCGCCAGGTTGGGATCCAGACCCATGACCAGTGGGAAGACGAAGGTCGCCCCGAACATCGCGACGACGTGCTGGGCCCCCAGCCCGATCGTCTTGCCCCACGCGCAGCCGCTGGTGCGGGGCGACTGCCTCACCCGGCGCCGGATCGACGACTTCCCACTTGAACATCGACATCGGCTTGACCCTCCTGTGCGGTGACGGGACTGCGCTCGGCCACAAGTTAGTGGCCGCTCACCCCGAGGGCGCGCAGGCTCACCGCCACGTCCAGGCGCAGGTTCGGGTCCGACGACAGCGGCCCGAGGAGTCGCTCGAGCTTGCCCACGCGGTAGCGCATCGTGTTGAGTGGAAGAACTGGAGCCGGGCGGCCTCGGCGACGTTGACGTTGGGGTCCAGCAGCACCTGCAGCGTGGCGCGCAGGTCGGCCGCCTCCGTCGGTGTCCTCGGCCAGCGGGCCGAGCACGCCGCGGGCGAACGCGCCGACCTCGCGGGGTCCGGGACGAGCGCCAGCAGGCGGTGCACCCCGAGCTGGTCGAAGTACGTCGTCGACTCCGGCCCGTGCACCCGCCGGCCGATCTCCACGGTGCGGCGGGCCTGCGCGTACGCCGCCGGCAGGTCGGTCAGCGCCGCCGCCGGCCGGCTCACCCCGACCGAGAACGGGCGCCGACCGCCGCCGCGGTCGCCGGCGATCCCCGTCACGGCGCGCGGCACCAGGTCCTCCCCGTCGGCGAGCAGCAGGCGTGACCACCTCGGAGGAGAAGTCGGCGCTCGGGATGCCCGCGCCGAGGTCGCGCGTCACCTGCCGCCAGGCGAGCGAGAACCGCTCCTGCCACTCGCGGCGCCGGTGCTGCGTCACCGGCGGCTCCTCAGGACCGGGCGGGTCGAGCTCGGCGCAGACGACGACCACCGGTCCGGTCCAGGTCCCAGCCGAAGCCCACGGCGTGCTCGAGCGACGTACGCCGGGTCTCCCGCGCGGCCCAGGAACACGTCGCGGAGGAAGTCGCCGCGGTACTTGTCCTCGACCGCCGCGACGGCCTGCTCGCGGGTGATCACCAGGGCGGCCACGGTGGCCGCCCGCTCCAGGGCGTGCACGTCGTCGGGACCGACGGGCGGCGGCGGCGCGCGCATACCAGCCGGGCCAGGTCCGCGCCGCCGGCCACGATCCGGAGGACCCGCAGCTCGCCCGAGCCGAGCGGGATCCCGGCGGTCGCGCGCTCGACGCGCAACCGGCCGGTGGCGTCGACCAGCCCGGCCGTGCCCAGCGCGGCGCGCAGGTCCGGAGACATCCCGCCGGCCGCGCGCTCGCGACCGTCGGTGGAGGTCACGAGGATGCCGACGCCCAGCACGCCGGCCACCTCGGCGGCGATCCGGTCGAGGTCGCCGCCCTCGAGGACCGACTGGGTCAGGGCCGTGTGCAGCGCGTCGACCCTCGCGAGGGCGGCCGCTGGGTCACCGTTGTCAACACCTGCGCCTCTCCGGGAGGTTCGTTGGCAGGACGCCACATCGCTCACCGTAGTCAGCGCTGACTACGGTGGGGGGATGAGGCCCTTCAGCGGAACCCTGTCCGCCGCGGCCGCCCCCCGGTTGCAAGACCTGCTCCGGCACACGCCCGACGGGCCGCTGTCGGTGCTCCACACCGGCCCCCGCGCCGTCTACCTCGCGGTCGAGCGCCCCGGCGCCGACCCGTGGTGCCTCGGGGTCGTCGGCGCCCGGAGCGCGGCGGTCCCCAACGCCCTGCGGCTGGCGCTGCCCGACCTGCGGTCGCTGGACCTGGCCGACCCGGCCCTCGAGGGCGGTGCGGTCCGGCTGGGGAGCATCACCCTGCGGGTGTCCCGACTCGTCGACGTCCGGATCCCGCCGCTGCGGGTCGCGGTGGACGGGGACCTCGGCGACGTCGACGCGCTCGTCGCCGACGTCGGGCTCGGCGACGGGCTCACGCCGTACGCCGACGACGTGCTGTGCGGCTGGCTCGCGGTCCAGCACGGGGCCGACCGCGTCGGCGCCGAGGTGGCGGCCTCGGTTCGGGGGTCCTTCGCGCGGACCACGCTGCTGTCGGCGACGCTGCTGGACTGCGCGCTGCACGGCGAGGTGCTGCCCGAGTTCGCGGCGTACGTGCGCAGCCTCGGCACCGACGACCAGGCCCGCCGCGAGGAGC